>CALXSE010000005.1 GCA_944391085.1 uncultured Kiritimatiellota bacterium
CCCGCCGACAGTTTCCGCCGCATGATCATGCGTGCCGCCTTGGACCCCGACTACCTCGAATTCCTCTTGAATCTTCAACAAAATTAGATGCGTTTGCCCTGGGGCGGGGGAGGATAACTGTTGCCCTGGCGGATTGGATGTGAGATAATAAGATGATGAGAAAGGAGGACGGAGCGTGAGCATAAATCAATTTTTACTGATTTTGTTTGCTGCCTATCAAGGGCGTTTGAACAAGGTCAATTTGATGAAGCTTGTCTTCTTTGCTCAAAAGCAACTTGGGATGAGTTGGTGTGATTTCGTCCCTGTAAAGCGTGGAGGTTATTCCTTCGGATTAAAGCGTGTCTGTGAAAAACTTGTGGAGGCTGGGCTTCTTGAAACACGTGGTGAAGAGTTGTTTTTGTCGGGCTGGCGGTCTTACGGCGATTTTGGGGGGCTTTCACTTGAGTTGCAGAACTTTTTGAGGAGTTTGTCTAAGTTCGGTGACATGGGAGGGCAAACATATAATGGGCCTTTTGTCGCGTACGTCTATGGGCTTGCCCCTGAATTTGCCGTCAACAGTGTTATTTTGGATGAGTTGTGTCAGTATGACAATACGCTTAACCAACAAGTCGCAGATATTCGTAAACGGAATCAAACGCGACTAAAGGATGCCCCCTCCCTTATTACGATTGGTTATGAGGGCTATTCATTGGATCGCTATCTTCGCGCATTGCTCAGTCGTGGTGTCACCATGTTGATCGATGTTCGAAAAAATCCTATCAGTCGTTGTTTCGGGTTTTCAAAATCCCGACTAGGAAGTTCGTGTCAGAAAGTCGGAATCGCTTATCGACATCTGCCAAATCTGGGGATTGCCTCGGAGAAGCGTCGGTCGCTTTATACGCAAGAAGATTACGATGCGTTGTTCGAGGATTATGAGCGTACGGTTTTACCCAATGCCACGGAAGAACTCCAAACCATCGTGAACTTATTGAATGTTGGAGAGCGTGTGGCATTGACTTGCTTTGAGGCCAATGCCCTACAATGTCATCGAACATATGTTGCACGCCGAATTACGCAGATGTGTGGTATCGCGGCATTGTCATTGTGAGACAAGGAGTGTCGATCATGGGAGAGACAATTGAGCGGAAAAGAATCCTGATTTTGGTAAAGACTCAACCGACAATCTCAAAAAGGTATGGGGAGTTAGTTTGCACGGCAGGAATCGATGAAAACGGCAATTGGGTGAGACTTTATCCACTTCCTTTCGAGACTTACGAGAAAGGGGCGTTTCAGAAATACACGTGGATCGATGTGGATGTCGTTGCTCGTGATCTCTGGAAAGACCCTCGTCCAGAAAGTTTTACGCCTCAACGCAAAACGCTTTCTCTAGGGGAAACGCTTTCGACAAATGATTGTTGGAGAGCTCGGCGAAAATGTGTCCTGGAAAAGGCGAAAATCTTCACTTCGATGGACGAATTGCGGGAATTGGGTCGTGCGAACAAAGTCTCTTTGGCAATCTTCAAGCCTAGCAAAGTCGTAAATGTACAAGTTCTTAAAGAAGAAAATCCTAATTACACAAAAAAGGAAATAAACAACTTTCTCCAGGGAATGGAAGCGCTCTCGTCGGACTTGTTCGATGGGGAAGATTATCCCATGCGATATGTGCCCACACAGAAAGTCCCATTCAAACTAAAAATTACCTTCCTTGATTCGTACCGCAAGAAGTCCTGTATGTCAGTACTGGATTGGGAGGTCGGCGCGCTATGGTATAACAATTACAGAAACGCGCCGTTTGAGACCATCAAAGAAAAAGTCGAAGCACTATATTGGAATTTCGCGAGAAACACAGACCTTCATTTTTACATGGGAACCATTCATCAATGGGCCCAAAAACGTGCACCTAATCCTTGGTCAATCATTGGTATTGCCCAATTCCCTCATCGATGGCAACAAGAGTTTGACTTTGGCATTTAATCCATGGCTTGCGTTCCTTTCGGGTTTGTGGTTTACTAGTGGCAGATGACGAAACGGAGCAGTGGGCGCACATGACGACTCCGTGAGTCCCCCTCGGGGCTGCGCCGCCCTATGAACCTTAGGGGATTACAGTCGCATTGTGCGGGCATGCGCATAACAATGCACTGCGGCGTGTGGGTCTTGCCGCCAGCGCCGACCCTTTTCATTTCCCGATGCTCCTGTGGACGTCCTTGGTATTCTTCGAGAAGACATCGAAGACTTCTTGGACTTCGCCCTTGTTGTCCACGAAAACCATGACGCTGGTCCGTTCGCTGGTGGGCTTGACGTAGACGTTGCGGTCGGCCAGCCCGCGGGGATTCAGGATGGGCTCGGTGGTGCGGACGGCATCCATCGCGTAGTCCAATTTCACCAATCTTCGCGCCTGTTCCTCGGGTGATTTTTCCGCGAGGTGCCGTTCCAAGCGTTCGCCGAAGCGGACGCGCTGGCCTTTGGGGTCGGTGACCTCGGGATGTTTGGCGAGGAGTTCGCGGCCTTCCTCGGCCGTGACCTTCCCCGGCGTTTGGTGGTTGGGATGGGTGCAGCGCCCATCCTCGCCGATGAAGGCGCCGTCTTTGGGGCAATGCGTCGCGCTCATCGGATTTTCCCTTCCTCGACCAGCTCGTCGTAGAGGGACTGGACCTCTTCCTGGGTGAGGTGACGGTAGGGGCGGGGCGCTTTGTTGGCGACGGCGGGTTTTTCGGGGGCCGTGGCGAGGGTGTCGCCGAAGGTCCGGGTGAGGGCCTCCTCGATGGCTGCGGCCATCTCGGGGTCGTCGGGGAGGAGGTCGGGGAGGCGGGCGGCGAGGGCCTGGGCGACGGTCGGCGAAGGCTCGGCCAGGAGCGCCCGCAGGGCCTCGGCAAGGGGGGCGCAGTCGGTCCGCAGGGCGTCCGCAAGGGCGCCGAGCCCACTGTCCGCGGCGGGGGCGCGGTTGGTAATAGGTAAATGGTAATCGGTAAATGGTAAATGGTAATTGGTAAGTGGTGAATGGCCGGCGGCGCCCGGAGAGCCCGCGCCGAAGGGCGCGGGCCGGGGTGGAGCGCCCTGCGCTCCCGCGGGGTCGAGGGGCTGCGCAAGCCCCTCGCCAAAGCCTCCCCCAAAAGCCCCCGAAAGCCCTTCGCCCAAACCCTGCCCGTTGGGTTCGAGGCGGAAGCCGGTGCGTTCCTCGAGCTCGTCTTGGGCGACGCGGTAGCCGGCCTGGACGGCCTTGGCGGCGAGGTCGAAGAGCTCGGCGGGGCCGGGCTCGGGGCGGGTCTGGAAGTCGAAGGCGGCGAGGTGGGGGCGGCCGGGGAAGGCGCGGTCGAGAAGGGCGTCGGTGACGGTGCGGTTGAGGGCGGTGGCGATGGCGGCGGCGTCGCGGCGGACGATGGCGCGCCAGGTCTCCTCGTGGGCCTGGGTGGCGCCCTGGCCGATGCCGGTGGCGCCGGTGAGGGAGGTGAGCATGCCGCCGGTGGCCATGAGGACGACGAGCTGCTGCTGGTGGTCGAGGAACTCCCGGAAGGGGTTGACGCCGCGGGCCTCTTGGGCGTAGGTGACGACGGAGCCGAAGGGGAGGGCGCCGGAGCCGCCGTCGCTCATCTCGACGGCGCGGGCGCAGAAGGCGTCGACCTGGGCGGGGTCGATGTCCTGGGGCATGGTGATGAGGACGGGGGGGATGCCGTAGCGCTCGAGGAAGCGGCCCCACTCGCGCTCGCCCAGGCCGTTGCGCAGGTAGATGGCCAGGGCGGGATAGTCGATGTGGCGGGTGCGCACGAGGGTAACGAGCTCGCCGGGGGGGACGGGCTCGAGGGCGGCGAAGCCGCGGGCGCGGCCGGCGGCCTTGGGGCGGATGGTCCAGTCGAGGTCGGCCAGGGCGGCGGCGCGGCGCTCGGCGCAGACCATGAGGGTGGGGTCGGCCTGCTCGATGTTCTCGTAGATCCACTGGAGGCGGACGTCGTTGCCGCGGCGGGCGGCGTCGAAGATCATCTGGGCGCGGCGGAGGGTGAGGCCGCGGAGGTTGCCCGTCAGCGCGTCCGTCCCACGCTCCGCACAGCTGCGCTCAAGTAACCGCCATCGCGCGGGTGGGGTGGGATTGTTCGGTCCGCTACCGTCGCATTTCCTTGGGCGACGGAGCGCCGACAGAGAACGCGCGCGGCCTAGCCTTCGACCTTGTCAAGGGCGTTCCCGGGCAGGCTGTGCGTTTTTGTTTCTCGGGGTAGGCGGCACTTGCGGTCAGGCCTGCCGACAAGATGCCGCGGGTGAACGTCAAAGCGTCTCGGCGTCGACGATCGCGAGGGATGGCGCGGGTTCGCGGAAGGTGTCCACCGAAAGGGTGAAGAGGGCGCGGAGGCGTCGGCCCTCGTGCCAGCCCGCCGCCCGTGCCGCGCCGCCGAACCAGATGGCCTTGAGCGGTTCGCCGCCTTCGTCCGGCGCGAGGAAAAGCTGCAGGTGGCTCTTGTCCGCGCCGACGGGCCTGGCCGCGGCCAGCGTGAAGGGCTTGAGGAAGAGCGGCTTGGGGTTGCCGTGGCCGTAGGGCTCCAGGCGTTCCAGTTCGCGGCAGAGCGCCAGGGAGACGGGCAGGCCGGTGAGGTCGGCGTCGTAGACCCTCGGTTCTTCCTCCGTCGCGCCGGGGAAGGACAACGGCAGTCGCGCGCGGAAAGCCTCGTAGGCGCCGGGGCGGAGGGTGAAGCCGGCGGCTTTGGCGTGCCCGCCGAAGTGCTCCAGCAGATCCGCCACGCTCTCCAGCGCCCGCACGGCGTGCCAGTTGCCGCAGGCGCGCATGGAGCCGTGGCCGCCACCGTCCGGCGTGCGACGCACGAGGGCCACGGGGAGCCCCTCGCGGGCCATCAGGCGCGCCGCCACGATGCCGAGCACGCCGGCGTGGAAATCCTCCCCGCCGACGAGGAGCAGGTTGCCCGAGGGCTTGGGGCCCGCGGCCACGATGCGCGCCAGCAGGTCGCGCTCGATGGCCTTGCGCTTGGCGTTGAGGTCGATGAGCGCGGGGGCCTGGTCGGCGCGGCCCAGGCCGATGAGGGCATAGGCGGCCTTGAGCGCGCCCAGGCGCCCGGCGGCGTTCACGCACGGCACGAGCGAAAAGGCCAGGTCCTCGGCGGTCGGCGTCCCGGGCAGGAGGCGCAGGCGCTCGGCCAGGGCCTTCAGGCCGGGGTTGGCGGCGGGCGTGCGCAGGGCGCGGAGGCCTTGGGCGACGAGCGCGCGGTTCTGCCCGGTCAGGGGCATGACGTCGGCCACGGTCGCGACCGCCGCCAAATCAAGGAAGCGGCCTGGGTCGAGCGGCGCGCCCTTGGCCGCCAGCGCCCGCAGGAGCATGAGGGCCGTGGCGCAGCCGCAGAGGGCCTCCGCGCCGGGGGGCGCGCCAAGGCGGGGGTTGACGACGGCGTTGGCGGGGGGGAGCGCGGCGGGAGGCGTGTGGTGGTCGGTGACGACGACGTCGATGCCCCGCGCGCGGAGGTCTGCCACCTCTTCCACGGAGGTGATGCCGCAATCCACCGTCACCAGGAGCGCCGGGGTGGGGGCGTAGGTGAGGCACCGGGCCACGGAGGCCGGGGTGAGGCCGTAGCCCTCGCGTTCGCGGTCGGGGAAGAAGGGCTTGACACGGGCGCCGAGGGCGGAGAGCCCCTGCACGAGCGTGGCCGTGGCGGTGACGCCGTCCACGTCATAGTCCCCGAAGACGGTGATGGGCTCGCGCCCCGCCACGGCGCGGAGGAGGCGCTCGGCGGCGGCCCCCATGCCGGGGAAGGCGAGCGGGTCGCAGAGCGGCGCGGACTCGGGGCGGAGCCAGAGGGCCGGGTCGTCGCCGCCCAGCCTCCGGGCGAGGATTCCGGCCACGAGCGGCGAAAGGCCAGCCTCCGCGGCCAACGCGGCGGCGAGGGCGGGGTCGGCGCTCGGCGCGGGGGCCCAGGCCACCTCAGGCCTCCAGGAGGAAGGTGGCGGGGCCGTGGTTGAGCAGGCGCACCTCCATCTCCGCGCCGAAGCGGCCGTGTTGGAGGCGGTCGCCGAGGGTGGCGCGGAGGGTGGCCAGGCAGCGCTCGTAGAGCGGCTCGGCGACTTCGGGGCGCGCGGCGGTGGAGAAGCCCGGGCGGTTGCCGGACGAGGTGTCGGCGTAGAGCGTGAACTGGGAGACGAGGAGGACGCCGCCGCCCACGTCGAGGACGGAGCGGTTCATCGCGCCGCGCTCGTCCTCGAAGATGCGCAGCTTGAGGAGCTTGGCGCAAAGTTTGTCGGCCTGCGCGGGGGTGTCGCCGGGGGCGACGCCGCAGAGGACGAGGAGGCCGGGGCCGTCGAAGCCGGAAAAGCGCGCGCCGCCGATGTCGACGGAGGCGCCAAGGACACGTTGGACGAGGAATCTCATAGGGTCTCGAGGGCGTAGGAGAGGTTCTTTGGGGCCAGGTGCAGGGCGTTGTAGCGGATGATGAGCGTGCCGCCGTGGCACGTGACCTGCGGGGGCGTGCCGCGGTCGAGGGCGCGGAGTGCCTCTGCGGCGCGGGCCGGGTCGGCGCCGGGCGGCAGGGGCAACGCCGCCGTGCGCCAGTCTTCGCGGGCGCAGCCGCAGATGAGGCAGAGCAGGGCGGCAAGGAGCGGGAACGGCGTCTTCATGGGCGGCTCCCTCAGCGCGCCAGGCGGATGCCGCGGCGGCGGTAGGTGGGCTCGTCAAGGTTCTGCCCGTTGACGATGGTGGGGCTGACGTCGGAAAAACGGCTTTTCGCGGCGCGGAGGAGGCCGCTGCCGGTGTTGCGCGTGCCCCGGCCCTTCTTGGCGGAGAGGGGGCGCGGCGCCTCTGCGCCGATCTGGGCGGCCTCGGCGACGGGGAGCCCAAAGGCCAGGACGACGACGGAGAGGGCGCCCGCGCGGGAATCCTCGACGGACGTCCCCAGGAAGGTCTCCTTCAGCGCCTGGCAGTGGGCGCGGAGCCCGTCCATGAGGGTGGAGAGCTCGCAGAGGCGCAGATCCGGCCCGGCCAGGACGCCGACGATGAGCTGTGCGGCGCTGGCCAGGCGGTCCAGGTTCTCCACGCGGAGGCGCGGGTCGCCCTTGAGCGCGGCCAGGGCGGCCTCGGCGCGGCCCTCGCCGGAGCAGGTGGCGTCGGCGAAGCAGAAGGGCAGCCCGCCGGCGACGGCGTTGGCGAGCAGGGCGCGGAAGCGCTCGGCGTCGAAGGCGATGAAGCCGGGGTGGGCCACGAGCGTCCAGAGCAGGCCCAGGCCGGCGGCCAGGCGGTCCGCGGCGCGGGCGAAGGCCTCGGCGGCGGGGAGGGCGGCCGCGTCGGCGCCGACGAGCGCGTCGAGGGGGATCTTGGCCAGGGCGTCGGCGCGGGCCTCGACGTCCGGGAGGAGGACGGCGGCGCAGCGGCGCCGGTCGGTTCCCTCGAAGGCGAAGGGGAGCGTGGCGAAGACGAGGGTGGCGACGCCCCGGGCGCGGAGGGCCTCGAGGAGATCCCGCGCGGCCCCGGCGGTGCCGCCGCCGCAGGAGATCAGGAGGACGGCCAGGCGCGGGGAGCCGATTTGGGCGAGGATCTGCGCCGCGTCGTCGCGGAAGGCGCCCGCGCCGAGGGTGTGGTCGCCGCCGGTGCCGCGGCCGGCCAGGCGCTTGGCGCCGAAGACGGACGTGGAGAGGCCGACGGCGGGCGTGAGGGCCGCGAGGGTGGCGTCGTCGGTGTCGAGGATGAGGGCGCGCAGGGGGGCGGTGGCGCGCTCGGCCACGCGGCGGGCGACGGTCGCCGCCGCGCCGCCGAGGGAGATGAGCAGGAGGTCTTCGGTGTCCATGGGTCAGCCCTTGAGGAAGGCGCGGAAACGGGCGAAGAGGGTGGGGCGGCGGGTCTCTTGCGCGAGGACGCGGCGCCGCCAGTTGAGCAGGCCCACGGCGGTGGCGTGGCGGTAGGGCTCCTCGGTCATCTCCGGGGGAAGCCTGGCGACGTTGCAGGGCACGCCCAGCACGCAGGGGAGGCCGAAGATGGCGGCGGCCTGCTCGGCGATGAGGGGAAGGGCGGCGGTGCCGCCGGTGAGGTGGATGGCGCCGCGGATGTGGGGGAGGACGTCGCGCAGGGCCTCGCGCAGGATGCGGAAGGTCTCGTCGACGCGCTCGGTGGTGACGGTCTGGATGGCGTGCACCGAGAGGGCGCGGTCGCCGGTGGAGAAGGGGGTGCGCAGGGCGTAGCGGTCGCCGGCGAGGTCGGGCTGGATCTGGGCGGCGCCGCGCGCGAGCTTGACTTCTTCGGCCTGGGTCTGGAGGATCTGGAAGGCGAGGGCCAGGTCGTTGGTCAGGTGGCCGCCGCCGACGCCGAGATTGCCCGCGGCGGCGACGACGCCGTTGCAGACGGCCAGGTAATCCACCGTGCCGGCGCCGAAGTCGAGCACCAGCGCGCCGTCGTTGCGGGCCTTGGCGTCGAGGACGGCCTCGGCGGCGGCGAAGCCGGAGAAGACGGTCTCGTTGAGGCGCAGCCCGGCGCGGTGGACGGCGGAGGTCAGGGCGTCGAGCTCGGTGCGCGGGACGGAGAGCTCGAGGATGTTGGCCACGAGCTCGGAGCCGGTCATGCCCAGGGGGGTGCCGACGGGCTGGCCGTTGACCTCGTATTTCTGGCGGAAGCGCTGGAGGACGATCTCGGTGGCGTCCGGCGACTCGACGGATTGGGCGTTTTCCTCGGCGGCGTCGACGTCGTCCTGGTCGATGGCATGGCCGGGCATGAGCAGGGTGTGGCCGGCGTGGACGGCGGAGGCGAGGCCGAAGCAGGAGAGCGAGGCCGTGACGTCCGCCAGGTCGATGTGGTGGAGGCGATCCATGTCGTCGCGCACCTTGCGGACGCCGGCGGTGACGGCGTTGATGTCGTGGATGAGGCCTTTGCGGACGCCGGCGGTGGGGGTCTCGGTGCGCGCGAGGACGCTCAGCGCGCCGCCTTCGCACTCGCCGGCCACCAGGCTGGTCGTCTGCGTGCCGATGTCCAATGCGCCCAGGAGGATGCCCATGTCGTTCCTTTCAGTCCGAGACGGTGACGGCGTCGGCCGCCATCGCGTTGAAGTGCCGCTTGCCGGCCAGGTGGGGGTTGCGCAGGGCCATGGCCACGTTGGTCAGGCGGCGGTACATCCCCTCCTGGGGCGCCTCCTCGCCGGCCATGCCGGGCCAGGCGATGACGATGCGCCGCCCGTCGCCCAGTGTCATGACAAGGCCGTCGTCGGCGTCGGTGTAAAGGAAGGAGACGGCGCGCACGTCCCCGGGCAGGCGGTAGTCCTCCGAGGCCGCGGCGGCGATGAGGTGGAGCATGCAGCGGGTCTGCGGCGGCAGGCGGTGCCCCGGCGCCAGGTCGCTCGCGGGCAGGTCGAAGCCGCCGATCGTGGGCAGGTCGCCATATGACCGTGCGCCGCGCAGGCAGACGCCCTCCTCGTCCACCACGAAGAGGGGTGCGGATTGGAGCCTGGCGATGGGGGTGCGCTCCTCCACCCACAGTTCCAGCGAGCGGCCCGGCTGGAAGGTCATCTCGGCGTTGCGGATGCGCGGGTCTTGGGTGTGGAGGCGCGCGACGATGTCCGAGCGCATCACCTCGAAGCCGTTCCGCTCGGCGTCTAGGCCGAAGTTCAGGAGCACCTCCTCGCGCGTCAGCGTGGTGCCGCCGCGCACGACGATTTCCTCCGGGCGCACGAGGAAGGCCCCGTTGCCGAAGTAGTAACGGGCCCGGAAGAGGCAGAAG
This sequence comes from uncultured Kiritimatiellota bacterium, assembly GCA_944391085.1. GTDB lineage: Bacteria > Verrucomicrobiota > Kiritimatiellia > RFP12 > DVOR01 > Spyradenecus. The sequence goes on from CALXSE010000005.1 coordinate 9,662, forward strand.
AGCGCCGCGGCCGCCCCGATCACCAGCAGGGGGAAGAGCAGGCGCAACAGGCGCGGGCCCACGCTCCCGGCCACGGCGGCGACCGCCCCGGCCATGGGGCCCGGCTTGGCTTTTTTGCGGCGTTTGGGGGCGCGCTCAGTCATGCGTGGCGGCCTCCACGAGCCGTGCGCACAGCTCCGGGAAGGGGATGCCCGCGCGGGCCGCGGCGTCCGGGAGCAGGCTGGTGCCCGTGCACCCCGGCGAGGTGTTCACCTCCAGCGCGAAGAGCCCGCCCTCCGGCGAGAGGCGGAAGTCCACGCGCACCGCCCCGCGGCACCCCGTGGCCACGGCGGCGGCCACGGCCAGGCGCCGGGCCTCGCGCGTCAGGGCGTCCTCGGCCGGGAAGAGGTGGCGCGAGACGCCCGGCGCGTACTTGGCGCGGTAGTCGTACCATCCGTCCGGCGCGACGATCTCGAGCACCGGCAGGGCCTGGCCGCAGAGTACGCCCACGGCCCATTCGCGCCCCGGGATGAAACGCTCCACGAGCGCCTCCCCCCTGGCGTCCTGCGCCGCGGCCAGGCGCACGGCGCCGGCCCATTGCCCCGGCTCCGTCACCTTCGAGAGGCCCACGCTCGAGCCGTCGCGCGGCGGCTTGACGACGAGCGGCAGGGGTAGCGGCGGGGGGAAGTCCGCGGCGGCGGCGGTGAGGATGGCGCCCTCGGGCGTCGGCACGTGGGCCTTGCGCAGGGCGGCCTTCGCCGCCGGCTTGTCCATGCACAGGCGGCTGGCGGCCGCGCCAGGCCCGGTGTAGGGGAGGCCCGCGGCGTCGAGGTCGGCCTGGAAGCCGCCGTTTTCGCCGTACCCGCCGTGCAGGGCGTTGAAGACGGCGTCCACCCCGCGCGGGAGCTCCTCGATGGAGTCCTTCGTCAGGCGCGCCTCGAGGACGTCGTACCCGGCCTTGCGCAGGGCCTCGGCCACCGCCGCGCCCGAGCGCAGCGAGACCTCCGCCTCATGGCTTGTGCCGCCCATCGCCACCGCAATCCGCTTCTTCATCTTGACGTTCCTTACAAAACCTGTTTATTTTAGCATAGTGGGGCGAAGAACGGAAACCGGGGCGCGGTGGGCCGGGGCAAGGGCCGCTTCCTGGCAGGGACTGCGCCTGCGGCACGCTCCTTCCTGCCCTGGGACGGGACGAGGGGTGGCCGCCGGGGCGCATGGGCGCAGACGCGCCGTTGCCTGTCCGGGGGCGGGGCCTTTTTTCCCGTCCGCCTGGCGTTTCGTTTTGGTGGTTGCGTGGGACGGGTGGGTGCGCTATACTAGGGTTGTTGTATGGAATCAACGAAGGAAGGCATCATGAGCAAGAAACCGACCCTTTTGATTTTGGCCGCTGGCATGGGCAGCCGTTATGGCGGGCTCAAGCAGATCGACTCCGTGGGGCCCTCCGGGGAGACGATCATGGATTACTCCATTTATGACGCCATCCGCGCGGGGTTCGACAAGGTGGTCTTCATCATCCGCCACGATTTCGAGGAGGCCTTCCGCGAGAAGGTCGTCTCGAAGTACGAGGGCAAGGTCAAGATTGAGCTGGCGTTCCAGGATCCCCTGGATCTGCCGCCCGGGTGCGTTTTCCCCGAGGGGCGCGAGAAGCCGTGGGGCACGGCGCACGCCATCCGTTCGGCGCGCGCGGTCATCGACGCGCCCTTCGCGGCCATCAACGCGGACGATTTCTATGGGGCGGACGCCTTCAGGTGCCTGGCCGACTTCCTGACGCAGGTGGACGCGGCGGCCCGGCCCAAGCGGTTCGCCATGGTGGGCTACCGCCTGGATCAGACGCTTTCCGAGAATGGCTCGGTGGCCCGCGGCATCTGCGAGGTCTCGCCCGAGGGCAAGCTGCTGGGCGTCACGGAGATGACGAAGATTGCCAAGAAGCCCGACGGGGCCATCCAGAACGAGGAAGACCCGGCGAACCCGGTGCCGCTGAAGGGCGAGTGCCGCGTCTCGCTGAACCTGTGGGGGTTCACGCCAGCCCTCTTTGAGGGGATGGAGGAGCGCTTCACGGAGTGGTTCCACGCGCATGAGGGCCAGCTGAAGGCCGAGTGGTACATCCCCTTTTACGTGGATGAGCTGGTCAAGGCCGGCCAGGCCACCGTGGAGGTGTTGCCTACCGACAGCACATGGTTCGGCGTCACCTACCGCGAGGACAAGCCGGTGGTCGTCGAGGCCATCGCGAAGATGGTCGCCGCCGGCGAGTATCCCGCCAAGCTCTGGCCGTGAGCGGCGGCACGGCTGACCGGACGAACGGACGGGGCGGGCGACCGCCCCGTCTTCGTTTCGCGGGAGGGCCGAAAGGGCCGCGCCGCGGGGTGCGCACGGGGGTGCGCAGGGTGGGGGATGGGCGCCGGAAAAGGCCTTGCATACCTTTTGGAAGGTTTGTATAATACGCCCATTCTTTGATTGGAACGCGTATGCGCAGGACAAAGGAAGAGGCATTGGAGACCCGGAAGGCCATCTTGAAGGTGGCACTGGATTGCTTTTCGAAGCGGGGCTACGCGCTGACGACGTTCAACGACATCGCGCGGCGCATCCACCTGACGAAGGGCGCGGTCTTCTGGCACTTCAAGAGCAAGGAAGAGCTGCTGGCCGAGCTGATCGAGCGCGAGCACGCGATCTATGAGCCGCTGAAAGGGGTGGAGCAGGCGCAGGCGCCGGAGGACATCCGCGACGCCTTCGTGGCGTGGGCGGAGGCGGTGTCGTCGCATCGGGAGCTGAAGCGGTTCACGACCTTCCTGATGAGCCGGGTGGAATGGGGGGAGACGCTGAAGCAGAGCCTGGCGAAGCGGCTGGAGGGGCTGGTGGTGACGGACCCCGTCGAGCGGCTTCACCGGCGGCTGCAATGGATGAAGGATTCCGGCGTCATCGACACGCCGCTCTCCGTGGAGCAGCTGGCGGCGCTGATGATGGGGGTGTTCTTCGGGACGCTGCGGAAGGCATGGCTTTACAAGACGCCGATCAACGTCGTGGAGACGGTGGCGGCAGGTTTGGATTTCATTGTTCAAGGTATCAGGAGCAAGTGACCATGGAAGAGAAGAAGAGTCCGTTGAGCGCGACGATCGGCTTGGTGCTGAGCGTGGCCGTGGCGGTGGGGCTGGGATGGTTCGGCCATTCCATCTACGCCAGCAGCCAGGCGGCGAAGGCTCAGGCCAAGGCCGTGGAGGAGGCCGCCGCGGCCGCCGCCGTGCGCCCCGTGACGGTGGAGACGGCGTCGGCGACGCTGAAGGCCATCAACCCGCCCCAGACCTTTATGGGGCACGTGGAGCCGATCCAGGACGTGGACCTGCGCGCGCAGATCGACGGCACCATCCAGGAGGTGGCCTTCACGGAAGGCGCCTTCGTCAAGGAGGGCGACCTGCTTTACCAGATCGACCCGCGCGTCTATGAGGCCCGCGTGGCGCAGGCCAAGGCCGCGCTCGCGCAGGCCAAGGCCTCCAGCGAGAACGCCGACCGCTACTACGCGCGCATCAGCAAGGTGGACAAGCGCTCGGTGACCGAGGCGGAGGTCGACCAGGCCTATGCCAACATGCTCGAGGCCAAGGCCGCCATCGCCCAGTGCGAGGCCGACCTGAAGAGCGCCGAGATCAACCTGGGCTACTGCCGGATCACCGCGCCCATCTCCGGCCGCATCGGCCAGAGCCTGCTGAAGAAGGGCGACTACGTGTCGCCCTCGATGGGGACGCTGGCGCGCATCGTGCAGATGGACCCGGTGCGCGTGGTCTTCTCCGTGCCCGACCGCGCCTACCTGCAGGGCAAGACGGTCGCCGGCTCGCAGGGCCTGGCCTCCGACGCCATCCGCGCGCAGATCCGCCTGGCCGACGGCACCGTCTACGCCCACGACGGCAAGCCTGACTTCATCGGCAACGAGATGAGCATGGAGACGGCCTCGCTGCCCGTGCGCTACGCCTTCGCGAACCCCGACCAGCTGCTCCTTTCCAACGCCTACGTGACGGTGTTGCTGAGCGAGGCCAAGCCTTCCGAGGCGCTGACCATCCCCGCCAACGCCGTCCTGGCCAACGCCACCGGCGACTATGTCTACATCAATGAGAACGGCAAGGCCGCCCGCCGCGCCATCGTCATCGGCGCCCGCCTGGAAGGCATGGTGGAGGTCAAGTCCGGCCTCCAGCCCGGCGACGAGGTGGTGACCGAGGGCGTGGTGAACGTCATCGAGGGCGCGAACCTGAACGTGGTGAACCCCTCGCCGAACGCCAAGCCCCAGGCGGCCGTCTCCCTCGCGAAGTAAACCCACGCAGGAGGAGCCCCAACCATGGCCGATCAAGAACGTATCATGAGCCTCGAGGAGCTCGAGGCGAATGAGCGCGCGTCCGTCCAGAAGATGGTCGAGGAATTGCCGAAGAAGAGCATCTTCTCGCGCGTCTTCATCAACCGCCCGCGCTTCGCGGTGGTCATCGCCCTGGTGATGTCCATCGTCGGCGTCATCGCCATCCAGTCCCTGCCCATCGCGCAATACCCGGAGGTCACCCCGCCGGCCGTGCGCGTGAGCTGCACCTACCCCGGCGCGAACGCCGTGGATTTGGCGAACTCCGTGGCCATCCCGATCGAGTCGGCGGTCAACGGCGTCGAGGACATGCTCTACATGAGCTCCTCCTGCACGGACTCGGGCCGCTACAGCCTGACGGTGACCTTCGCCGTGGGCACGGACCGCGACATCGCCCAGGTGCGCGTGCAAAACCGCGTGGCCCAGGCGGAGTCCAAGCTCCCCAAGGAAGTCACCCAGCAGGGCGTCAACGTCGAGACCCGCTCCGACTCCACCCTCGGCTTCATCTCCTTCCGCTCCCCCAGCGGCGAGCTCAGCAAGCTGGAAATCTCCGACTTCCTCTACTCCAACGTGCGCGACGCCATCCTGCGCGTGCACGGCGTGGGCGGCGCGGACGTGCACGGCGCCCGCATGGCCATGCGCATCTGGCTGGACCCCGAGCGCCTGGCCGCCCAGGGCCTTGACGCCTCGGACGTCATCTCCGCCATCGAGGCGCAGAACCTCCAGGCTGCGCTCGGCTCCGTCGGCGCCTCGCCGGTGCTCGACGTGAACATCCGCGACACCTTCTCCATCATCGCCGAGGGCCGCCTGAGCACCGTCCGCGAGTTCGAGGACGTCGTCGTGCGCTCCGCCGACGAGGGCGGCCTCGTCCGCGTCCGCGACATCGCGCGCGTCGAGCTCGGCGAGCAGAGCTACTCCAACACCGGCTACTTCAACGGCCAGGACGCCGTCTCCATGGGCATCGAGCAGACGCCCGGCACCAACGCCATCGAGGCCATGAAGGCCGTCCGCAAGACCCTCAAGGACCTTGAGCCCACCTTCCCCGGCGACCTCGAGTACACCATCGCCTACGACTCCACCGAGTTCGTGCAGGTCTCCATCGACGAGATCGTCAAGACGCTCATCGAGACCTTCGTCCTCGTGTTGATCGTCTGCTACGTCTTCCTGCAGGACATCCGCGCCACCATCGTGCCCCTCTGCGCCATCCCCGTGTCGTTGCTGTGCACCTTCCTGGCGCTCAAGCTCTTCGGCTACACCATCAACACCATCTCCCTCTTCGCCCTCGTGCTGGCCATCGGCTCGGTGGTGGACGACGCCATCGTCGTCGTCGAACGCGTCCAGCACCACATGGACAAGAACAGGCTGGACCGCAAGACGGCCACCCTCCTGGCCATGCACGAGGTGACCGGCGCCGTCGTCGCCACCACCCTGGTGCTCCTGGCCATCTTCGTGCCCGTCGGTTTCGTCGGCGGCATCACCGGCCGCATCTACTCGCAGTTCGCCGTCACCATGTCGATGGCCATCCTCTTCTCGGCCGTCAACGCCCTCACCCTCTCCCCGGCCATCTGCGCCACCATCCTCGGCGTCCCCAAGCCCCACGTCAAGTGGTGGGATCCCTTCACCTGGTTCAACAGGGCCCTCGACTGGGTGCGTCTGCGCTACGGCGCCCTCGCGCGCTTCTTCGCCGCCCGTCGCCTGCTCACCTTCATGCTCCTGCTTCTCTGCTTCGTCGGCGTGGCCGTGAGCTACAACAGGACCCCCACCTCCTTCCTCCCCGAGGAAGACCAGGGCGTCGTCTTCGTCGACATCGCCCTGCGCGAGGGCACCAACCGCGCCGTCACCGACGACTTCATCAAGCGCTTCGAGGGCGAGGTGCGCCAAATCCCCGGCGTCAAGAGCACCATGTCCGTCATCGGCTGGGCCATGATCTCCGGCAACGCCGAGAGCACTGGCATGCTCATCGTCGCCCTTGAGCCCTGGGCCCAGCGCACGACCGACGACCTCTCCGTCTGGTCCATCCAGAAGAAGATCCAGGACATCGCCGCGCGTTACCACGAAGGCAAGTTCCTCGCCATGGTGCCGCCCTCCATCCAGGGCCTCGGCGTCTCCGGCGGCATGAGCCTCTACTTCCAGTCGCTCTCCTCCACCGACCCCGAGATCATCGAGCAGAACCTCAAGTCCTTCCTCGCCTCCCTCAACCAGGCGCCCGAGGTCTCCAACGCCTTCTCGCCCTACACCTCCGGGACGCCGCACATCGAGCTGGAGGTCGACCGCACCAAGGCCGAGAGCTACAAGGTGCCCGTCTCGTCCGTCTTCACGACGCTCCAGAACTACCTTGGCTCCTACTACGTGAACGACATCAACCTCGGCACGCAGGTCAACCAGGTCATCGTGCAGTCCGACTGGGACGGCCGCGCCACGCGCGACGATATCGGCCGGCTCTACGTCCGCTCCACCGAGGGCAACCTCATCCCCGTCTCCGCCCTCGTGAACCTCGAGACCGTCGGCGGCGTGCGCAACTACAACCGCTTCAACCTCTTCCCGGCCGCGCGCATCACCGCCAACGCCTCCGAGGGCTTCTCCTCCGGCGAGTCCATGGCTGCGGTCAAGCGCGTCGCCGGCGAGTCGCTCTCGCGCGACTTCTCCTTCGCGTGGACGGATCTTTCCTACCAGGAATCCATCGTCGAGGGGCAGACCGGCCTGCTCGTCCTCGCGGCCTTCGTCTTCGGCTACCTCTTCCTGGTCGCCCAATACGAGAGCTGGACGCTCCCGCTCCCCGTGATGACCTCCATCACCGTCGGCGTCGTGGGCGCCTTCCTGGGCATCATCTACTGGGGCATCTCCCTCTCCATCTACGCCCAGGTCGGCCTCCTCCTGCTCATCGCCCTCGCCGCGAAGAGCGCCATCCTCGTGGTCGAGTTCGCCGCGCAGCGCCGCGAGCAGGGCCTCGGCATCGTCGACGCCGCCGGCGAAGGCGCCTCCGAGCGTCTGCGCGCCGTGCTCATGACGGCCCTCACCTTCATCCTCGGCGTGCTGCCGATGGTCTATGCCACCGGCGCCGGCGCCGTCAGCCGCGTCCACCTCGGCGCCACCGTCTACAGCGGCATGCTCGCGGCCACCACCGCCGGCATGATCATGATCCCCGCGCTCTACTCCCTCTTCGAGAAGATGCGCGAGGGCACCTACTCGCTCTTTGGCAAATCCCACGTCCGGGAGGAAAAATGAAAAGTTCCACCCTCACCCTCTGCCTCCTTCTGACCCTTGCCGGCTGCGCCATCCCCAACCACAAGGATTATCAGGAGCGCCCCGTCGCCGACGTCCTCCAGTCCGCCTCCGTCGCCAAGGACACCCGTGAGGACGCCCTCCCCGGCCTCCTCGCCCAGGCCCCCGCCCCCGAGCTCGACGCCTGGTGGCGCGCCTTCGGCGACGAGCCCCTCAACCGGCTCCTCGCCAAGGCCTACGCCGCCAACCGCACCCTCCAGGCCGCCCGCGCCAACCTCGCCGCCGCCCGCGCCACCTGGCGTTACCAGAAGGGCGCGCTCTGGCCCCAGGTCGACCTCGGCGGCGACGCCACGCGCAACCGCACCTCCCACTACGGCCGCTCCGGCTACGACCGGTACACCGACTATACCCTCGACGCCTCCGCCCGCTGGGAGCTTGACCTCTTCGGCAAGAACACCTACCTTGTCGGCGCCGCCGAGGCCCAGGCGCAGGCCTCCGAGGCCGACCTCAAGGCCATGTGGGTCTCCGTCTCCGCCGACCTCGCCACCTACTACGTCGAGCTGCGCACCCTCCAGGGCCGCCTCATGGTCGCCGAGGACAACCTCCGCCTTCAGCAGGACAACTACGACCTTCAATCCGACCGCAATGCCGGCGGCCTCACCAACGAACTCGAGAAGAACCAGGCCGAATACGACCTCCGTTCCACCGCCGCCGCCATCCCCTCCCTCAAGGCCCAGATCACCGCCGCCGAGGACGCCATCGCCCTCCTCTGCGGCGTCGCCCCCGGCTCCCTTCCCCCCGAGGTCATCCAGAACCCCGACTTCATGGAGCGCCCCGCCGAGGAGGCCGACCAGGGCGCCGGGGACGGCACGGGCCGCAAGGCCACCGGCCTTCGCCCCACCGCCATCCCCTCCGCCCAGGGCCTTGACCTTGAAGACGGCATCCCCGCCGACGCCATCCGCCGCCGCCCCGACGTCTACGCCGTCGAGCGCCGCCTGAAGGCCGCCACCGACACCCTCGGCTCCGCCAAGGCCGAGCGCTATCCCACCGTCTACATCTCCGGCAACTTCGGCCTCAACGCCATCCATGCCGGCGACCTCTTCGACTGGGACAGCCACGTCTACGGCATCGGCCCCGGCGTCACCCTCCCTATCTTCCATGGCGGCCAGATCGTCGCCAATATCGACGTCAAGACCGAGCAGCAGAAGGCCGCCCTCGCCGACTACGAGCAGGCCGTCCTCACCGCCCTCGCAGACATCCGCGATGCCCTCTCCGGCTGCGAGCAGGAGCAGGAGCGCCTCCGCCAGCTCCGCCTCGGCGTCCAGGCCGCGCAGGCCGCCTACGAGATCGCCGGCAACAAGTACGATGCCGGCCTCGGCAACTTCTTTGACGTCCTCGACGCCCAGCGCCAGCTGTTCTCCCTCGACGAATCCCGCGTCATCAGCGAGGGCGAGATCGCCAAACAGCAAATCGCCCTCTACCGCGCCCTCTGCGGCGGCTGGGGCGGCACGGAGGATGAGCAGACCGCCGAGGCGCTCTTCGGCCCCAACCAGGGCGCCGAGCCGCTCCTTGCCCCCCTTGCCCAAACCCTTGCCCCTGAGCCCCCGGCACCTGCCGCCCAGGCGCCCGCGCCCGCGCCCGCGCCGGCCGCCCCCGCACAGGCGCCCGCGCCGGCCGCCCCCGAGGGCCCGGCCAGCGAGGAACGCCTCCCGGACGGCGTCTCTCCCGCCCCCGACGGCGCCACCCAGGCCTGACCCCGCACCAAACGAGGAGCCGACCATGCGAAGCCCGCTTTTCCTTCTCCCGATCGCCCTCACCCTCTGCGGGTGCGCCGCCCTCTGCCCCGTCCCGGATGAGGCGCCCGCGCCCGCGGAAGTCCCCGCGCCCGTCGAGCGACCCGTCGAGGCCGAGCCTCAGGCCCCCGTCCAGGAGGCCCCGGCGGCGCAGGACGTCCCCGTGCCCGCCCCCGGCGCCTACTCCGCGCAGGCCGCCCTTGACCCCGAGCAGCGCGATGTCTACGCCGCCGCCACCCGGGATTCCGAGGCCCACACCCTGCGCCCCCGCACCGTCGCCGTCCAGGTCGTCAACGGTCTCAACTATGACTTCCGGTGCCTTGGCGAGGATGGCCGCCGGTACAGCGTCATCATTCACCGCCCGCTTCCCCAAAGCGGCCAGGGCCCCCGCGTCATTTCCATCCGCGAGCTTCCCGCCGTGGATTGAGAAGCCGCCTCTGGCTTGGCAGGGCGGGGTCCGCAAGGCCCCGCCTTTTTTGTTTTGGGCAGGCGCCCACGGGCGAACGGGGCAAGGCGCCGATGTCAATCTTGCGGCGAATAAACTCCGCAGGCGCCCACGGGCGAACGGGGCAAGGGGGCAGGGAAGCGTGGGAGTGTCCCCTGGACGGGGCGCCCTTTCTGGGGGTGGGGGCGGGAGATGACGCCGAGGCGCGGACAAGCGCGCTTTTCCCGTTGCCAAACCCCTATGGGAGATGGTAAACTACCCCCGTATTCTAAATGTGTAGGAAAGCCCAGGGCAACACCCAACATGCCGTGGGCGGCGGGCGTCGAAGGATCTTCCCCTTCGCGCCCGTTTTTTCTCTGCCCGGTGTGGGCATAGGCTCGACGCTGGCGGGCCCGTGCGCACCTTCCAGGTTTTCCTGCCCGGCGTGGGCATAGGAGGGGGCACGCCGCCGTTTCTCCGAGGCTTGGCACACGGGTTCCCTTTGGGGGATGCGGCGGGCGGCTCTTGGGCAAAGGGGAAACCGCGGGGTTTGCCAAAAACTAACGCGGCAGGGGAGGAGATTATGATAAAATGAAAAGACATTTTTTGGATGCGTGAAATGCCGAGAAAAAAGCGAGTGAGCGAGCCGTTGCCCCTGTCCGAGCTGGCGGGGGAGGCGCCGTTGCGCCGGGAGCTGCCGCAGGATGTGGAGGCGGAGCGGGGGCTTTTGGGCTCGTTGCTGCTGGATCCGGTGCGGGTGTTGGACGTGTGCGCGTCCAAGGGCGTGGTGGCGGAGGCCTTCGTGGAGCCGTCGCATCGGAGCATTTACGCGGCGATCGCGCGCCTGGCCTCGAAGGGGCAGCCGGTCGACGGCATCACGGTGGCGAACTTCCTGGGGGGGACGGGAGACCTTGAGGCGATCGGCGGCCTGCGGGCGCTGACGGAGTTGATGGATCGGACGCCGACGAGCGCGCACGCGGGTTATTACGCAGAGCTGGTGATGGAGCAGTACCTGCGGCGGTGCATCCTGGGGGCCGTGCGCGAGGTGGAGGCGAACGTCTACGACGCCACGCAGTCGGCCGACTATGTGTTGGGGATGGCCGAGCAGACGATTTTGGGGATCGGGGAGGGGCGGACGAAGGCCGGTACGAGCGTCGACTGGCGCACGAGCGTGGGCGAGACGCTCTCGATGCTCACGCGCCAGCTGGAGCACCCGGGCGAGCTTTCCGGCATCCCGACGGGCTTCAAGGCGTTGGATGACCAGCTGCGCGGATTGCACAAGGGCGAGATGATCGTGTTGGCGGCGCGGCCCTCGATGGGCAAGACCTCGCTGGCGATGAACATCGCCGAGTGCGTGGCGCGCGGGCGCGACATCATGGGGCGCCCCTTCCCGTCGCCGGACGGGCGGGTGAAGAAGCGCACGGTGCTTGTCTTCTCGCTGGAAATGCCCCAGATGCAGCTGACCACTCGCATGCTTTGCGGCATCGCCGGGGTCTCCGCGCGCGAGGTGGAGAAGGGGCAGTTCGTGAAGAAGGACGTGGTGTTGCCGTTGCTGCGCTCCGCCGCCAAGGAGCTCTCCGAGACGCCTATCCTGTGCGACGACCAGGGCGGGCTGGACGTGATGGAGCTGCGCGCCCGCGCCCGCCACGCCCACAAGCGCAACCCGGTGGAGCTCATCGTCATCGACTACCTGCAGCTGCTCAGCTACCGCGAGTTCGCCCAGCAGGGCCAGCAGGTGATGGTGGCGAAGATCTCCGGCGAGATCAAGGCGATGGCCAAGGAACTGAACGTGCCGGTCCTCGTCCTCTCCCAGCTTTCCCGAAACCCCGAGCAGCGCGGCGGGGACGAGAAGCCCAAGAACTCCGACCTGCGCGATTCCGGCGCCATCGAGCAGGACGCGGACGTGATCCTGCTGCTGCGCCGCCCCAGCTTCATGAGCAGCCGCGTGCCCGAGCACGACGACCGCCTGCTGGCCATCGTCGACGTCTCGAAGAACCGCAACGGCGCCACCGGCGAGGTGCGCCTGAACTTCGACGGCGCCACGACCCGCTTCAAAGACCGTGTGGAGACTAACCCCGACAGGATGACCGGCGACATGGAGCCGGTGGAATAAGGACCCGAAACGTGAAACGAATCCTTCCCTTTGCCCTTTGCCTGATGCTTGGCCTGGCCCCGGTGGCGCACGCCGCGCGCATCACCGTCAGCGATGTGCGCGTCCGCGCCGACGACACCTTCGGCGTCGACCCCACCGAGGCCGTCCTGGGCATGTGCTCGGTGCAGAAGGGGATGGCCGCCGAGCAGGCCGACATCCAGAGCGCCATCAGCGACGACGTCAAGGCCCTCCTGGCCACGCCGGACTACGCCAAGGCCGACGCCGCCATCGGGCAGGACGCCAACGGCGACTGGGTCATCGTCTACACCGTCAGCCGCCGCCCCCAGCTGGCCCAGGAGCCCGCCATCGACGGCCTGGAGCGCGCCATCCGCCTGAGCACCGCTGAGGAGGCCGTCAAGCTCAAGGCCCAGGACCGCGTGGACGAGGCCATCGCCGCCGCCGCCGCCGGGCGCCTGCGCGACAAACTGGCCCAGGAAGGCTACACCGACGCGCAGGTTTCCTTCGAAATCCGCCACGCCGAGGTCCCCGGCTACGCCTACCTCTCCTTCCTCGTCCAGCCCGGCGTGGAGCGCGACATCCGCGACTACCTGTTTGAGGGCAACACCGTCTTCGACCACGGCACCCTGGCCAGGGCCTTCGGATGGAAGCCCCTCTGGAACCCCATCAGCTGGTTCACCGACTTCCCCACCACGGACGAGAAGCTGGACGACGCGCGCGCCGCCGTCAACGCCGTCTACACCGACGCCGGCTACCTTGACGCCGAGGTCGCCTTCCCCGAGCTGCGCCAGGTGGAGGGCAAGGAGGAAGGCCGCGTGGACGCCGTCTTCAAGGTCTCCGAGGGCCCGCGCTACACGGTCGGCGACATCACCGTCGAGGGCGCGACCCTGTACCCGAAGGAGGCGCTTGAGGCCGCCGCCCGCGCCGTCCGCGACGCCGCGCCGGACAACGCCGCGGCCACCCGCGCGACGCTCGACGCGCTGCGCATGGCGGTGGAGGATTATTACGGGTCGCGCGGCTACGTGGACACCTACGCGCGCCAGACCCTCGTGCCGCGCGCGGACGCGCCGGTGGTGGACGTCACCTTCCGCCTGGCCGAGGGCGAGCGCGTCCGTATCCGCGACATCCAAATCCGCGGCAACTCCGTGACGCAGGACAAGGTCATCCGCCGCGAGCTGGCCATCCAGCCCGGCGAGGACTACGACAGCCGCCTGGTGCGCCGCTCCGAGGCGCGCATCCGCAACCTCAACTACTTCCAGGACGAGAGCGGCGTCTCCTCCTACACCGTCAAGACGCCCAACGAGGGCGAGCGCGACCTGGTCTTTGAGGTGCGCGAGACGGAGACGGGCACCTACGGCCTGGGCGTGGGCGTGAGCACCATCGACAACTTCTTCGTCTACGCCAAGGCCACCCAGCGCAACTTCGACCTCTTCAACCCCTCCAACGGCTTCCGCGGCGGCGGCCAGCGCGCCAGCGCCGAGGCCGAGATCGGCGGCCGCCGCCAGACCGTCCTGGTGAGCTGGACGCAACCGTGGCTGTGGGACATGCCGCTCTCCTTCACCGTCGACGCCTACCGCCGGATGCGCTGGCGCGACTACTACGACGAAATCCGCACCGGCGCGGCCTTCACCTTCGCCTGGAAGCCCATCCCGCTGCCCACGCCGTGGGGCGACCTGCAGCTTGACCGCGTCGGCATCCGCTACACCATCGAGCAGGTGGAGTACGATGACCCGGACGCCGGCACCTGGTGGTACGACGGCAAGCCCTTCCGCTTCACCGACCAGGAGGACGGCATCAACAGCAAGCTGCGCGTCTTCTGGCAGGAAGACCATCGCGACCGCCCCCTCTTCCCCACCGCCGGCTGGAGCAGCCTCGTCTATGCCGAGGTGGGCCTTGGCGGCGACGGCAAGGATTACGGCCTGGGCTTCAACTTCTCGCAGTACTTCAACCCCTGGCTCGACCATACGCTGATGGCCCGCCTGCGCTTCGACACCATCGACGCCTACAGCGGCGACGTGCCCATGTTCGACCGCTACTTCATCGGCGGCGGCCGCACCGTCCGCGGCTTCGAGTTCCGCGACGGCGGGCCCAAGGCCTGGTCCCGCGGCGGCAGCCACGTGCCCGTCGGCGGGCAGACGCTCTGGTGCGGCACGCTCGAATACGCCGTCCCGATCGTCTCGTCCGTCTCCTTCGCCGTCTTCACCGACGTCGGCGCCGTGGGCGACGATTTCTTCGACGTCGGCGGCGACATCCTCTGGTCCGCCGGCTGCGGCCTGCGCCTGAACCTCCCCGGCTTCCCCATCCGCCTCGACTTCGCCAAGCCCATCGTCAACGACGACGACACCGAGGAGGAGACCTTCACCTTCTGGATCGGCATCGATTAACCCGAAAGGAACCCCATGAAACGCATCCTCGCCCTGGCCTCCGCCAGCCTCCTGCCCATGGCCGCGCTCTTCGCGCAGACCTTCGCCGTCGTGGACATGGAGCGGGCCCTCGCCAACCATCCCAACACCCCCAACGACCAGAAGCTCCTCGAGAGCACCCTCGCCGAATACACCAAGGAGCGCGACGCCCTGCGCGCGGACATCGACCGCCGCATGGCCGACCGCGACCAGGCCGTCAAGGACGCCCAGAACCCGATGCTCGCCCCCGCCAAGGCCGAGGAGCTCCGCAAGCTGGCCGAGGCCAAGGCCCGCGACATCGAGGAGGCCATCCGCCGCGCCGACGCCCAGATGGCCGATCGCTCCAACACCCTCTCGGAGATGGAGCGCAACCTCATCAAGCGCACCACCGACGAAATCCAGGCCCACATCGCGGCCTATGCCGGGGAGAACAAGATCGATCTCGTCGTTTACAAGAACGTCGTCCCCTACGCCAACCCCGGGCTCGACATCACCGACCGCATCATCGCCCGTTGCGGCGGCACCCCGCCCAAGGCCGACTCCGCCAAGGACGGCGCCACGCTCGCCCCGCCCGCCAAGAGCGGCCTGCCCGCCAAGCCCACGAAATAAGGAACGCCATGAGCCACGAACTGGAAGAGGGCCTCACCCTCAACCTCGATTTCTCCAAGATCGCCAAGGTCGCCGCCAACATCCGCGAGGAGAAGGACAACGTCATCCCCGTCGCCGTCCAGAACGCCGACACCAAGGAGGTCATCCTCATCGCCTACACCAACCGCCAGGCGATGGAGCTCACCTTCAAGACCCGCACCCTCACCCTCTGGTCCACCTCCCGCAACGTCCTCTGGGAGAAGGGCAAGACCTCCGGCGAGAGTTTCGAGGTGCTCGAGGCCCGCGTCAATTGCGAGCAGAACTCCCTCGTCTACCTCGTCCGCCCCCGCCGCGGCGCCATCTGCCACACCAAGAACAAGGCCGGCCAGCCCCGAAACTGCTACTACCGCGCCGTCAACCTTGACGACGGCGTGACGCTGACCAACCTCGACCCCTGACCGCCCGTGAACACCACGGACTGGACGAACGCGAAAGCCCTTTTCCACGAAGGGCTTTCCGTTATCCTGCCCTTCCACCGCCTTGCCGCGGACGTCGAGGCCAACCTCGCCCGCCTCGCCGCGCTCCTGCGCCCGCACGGGTTCCCCTTCCGGCTCATCGCCGTCGACGATGGCAGCCCAGACGCCACGGCGGAGGCCATCCGGCGCGCCGCCGCGGCGGATCCCGCCGTCATCCCTGTCTTCCTCCCCGAGAACCGGGGCAAGGGGGCGGCGCTCCTCGCCGGGCTGCCCGCCGTCCGCCACGGCTGGGTGCTGCTCCTCGACGGCGACCTTGACCTTGACCCCGCCGCGCTCCCGGCCTTCGCCGACGCCGCGCGCGCCACCGGGGCCGACCTCGTCCTGGGCAGCAAGCGCCACCCGGAGGCGAGCGTCCGTTATCCGCGCCGCCGCCGGCTGGCCTCCGCCCTTTACGCCGCGCTTGTGCGCGCGCTCCTGCGCCTTGACGTCTCCGACACGCAGGGCGGCATGAAGCTCATCCGCGCCGAGGCTCTGCGGTACGCCGCCGGGCGGCTCCTCGTCAAACGGTTCGCCTTTGACCTCGAGCTCCTGGCGGTCATCCGCGGCGGCGGGTTCCGGTTCGCCGAGGCGCCCGTGCGCGTCGATTTCGGCCGACGCTGGGGGTGCCTCACGCCGCGCACGGTCTGGCGCACGCTGCTCGACACCCTCGCCATCGCCTACCGCGACCGCTTCTTGCACTATTACGCCGCCCTCACGCCCCTGCCGGCCCCGGGCGGGCGTGGGCCGCGGTTCTCCCTGCTCGTGGCCTGCCCCGGCGACAGCGCCGTCCTCCGGCGCCTGCTGGACGCGCTCGAGGCGCAGACCTACCGGGATTTCGAGGCGCTTGTGCTTCCGGATGGGCCGCTTGACCTGCCCGCCCGCCCGTGGCTCCGCGTGTTGCCCACGGGGCCCGCGCGCCCGGCCGCCAAGCGCAACCTGGGCGCCCGCGCGGCCACGGGGGAGATCCTTGGGCTCATCGACGACGACGCCTATCCCCGTGCCGACTGGCTGGCCACGGCCGCCGCGCGTTTCGCCGGGCCGGAGGGCGTCGACGCGCTTGGCGGGCCCGGGCTGACGCCGCCGGACGACCCGCCGGCGGCCCAGCTTTCCGGGCTTGTCCTGGCCTCGCCGCTGGTCTCCGGGAACTTCCGCTGCCGGTATTTCGTCCAGGGGCCGCTCCGCCGTGTGGAGGATTTCCCCAGTTGCAACCTGTTCGTGCGGCGCGCCGCCTTTGAGGACGTCGGCGGCTTTCGGGAGGATTTCTGGCCCGGGGAGGACACGCTGCTCTGCGCCGACCTGCAGCGGGCGGGGCATACGCTGTGGTACGACCCGCGGCTTGTGGTGTGGCACCATCGGCGGCCCGTCTTCGGGCCGCATTTGCGGCAGGTTGGGCGTTATGCGCTTCATCGGGGGTTCTTTGCGCGGCGCGTCGGGCTGAACTCGAGGCGTCTGTCCTACCATCTGCCTTCGCTTTTCCTGCTGGGGCTCGTGGGCGGCTTCCCGTTGGCGTGGCTGTCGCCGTGGCTGGCCGTGCCTTACTGCGCTGTGGTCGGGCTTTACCTGCTCGTGACGGTGGCGGACGCGGCCGTCGAGGCGCCGACGCCGCGTCTGTTCCTGCCGCTGTGGTGGGGCATCGTGGCGACGCATCTGGTCTATGGCGCGCGTTTTCTCCAGGGGTGGTTCGCCGCGGCGCTCCCGAATGCGCCGCGGCCTTTCGACCATCGGTAGCGTTTTTGCTATCATGTGTCAGTCATGGTGCTTTATTTGATACGGCATGGCGCGTACGCCGCGGGTGGGGACGACCCCGGGCTTTCCCCCTTTGGCCTGGCCCAGGCGCGGGCCGCGGGGCGGTTGCTCAGGGAACGGGGCGCGCGCCCCGGGGCCCTTGTGACGAGCGGTTACCGCCGTGCCCGTGAGACCGCCGCAGCCATCCAGGAGGAGCTCGGCACGGCGCTTGACCCCATCGAGAGCCGGGATTTCACGCCCTTCGGCGACCCGGCGGCCATGCGTGCGACGATTGAGGCGCTGGGCGTGCCGGAGGCGTTGGCGGTGGGGCACATGTGTTCGATCGGCGAGCTGGCGCGGGCGCTGTGCCCGGACGCGCCGCACGTGTTCGGCACCTGCATGGTCGTGGCGCTGGAACGCGTCGGGGAGGAATGGCGCCTGTCGTGGGCGCAGCGGATGGAGACGGTATGAGCGAGAAGCGTGAGTCGTTGGCCACGAGCCTGGGTTTTTTGTTGGTGTCGGCGGGGTGCGCCGTGGGGCTGGGCAATGTTTGGCGTTTCCCGTACATCGTCGGCGAGGGCGGCGGGGCGCTCTTCGTGTTGCTGTACATCGTCTTTTTGCTTCTGTTCGGTCTGCCGATGATGGTGGCCGAGTTCTCGGTGGGGCGCGCGGCGCAGCGTTCGCTTGCCACGGCCTACCCGCAGCTCACGCCGCGTCCGGGGCCTTACAGGGCCATCTCCAGGGTACAGGTCGCCTGCAACTGGCTGCTGATGATGTACTACACCACCGTCGCCGGCTGGATGATCGCCTATCCTGTCGCCATCCTCTGCGGGTGGTTTGATTTCGCCGACCCGGCGGGCTTCCTGGCGGATTTCCAGGGCAACGCCACGGCGCAGCTTTTCTGGATGGCCGTTGTCTGCCTTGTCGGCTTCGGCATCTGCGCGCTGGGGCTGGAGAAGGGCGTGGAGAGCGTGACCAAGAAGATGATGGCCGCGCTTTTTGTCCTCCTCGTCGGCCTGGCCGCCTATGCGCTGACCCTTGAGGGCGCCGGCGAGGGCGTGCGGTTTTACCTGATGCCTTCCCTGGAGCCGCTCAGGCACCGGCCGCTCTTCGACATCGTTTTCGACGCGCTGGGGCAGAGCTTCTTCACGCTTTCGCTGGGCATCGGCTCCATGGCCATCTTCGGTAGCTACACTTCGCGCCGGTACACGCTTCCCGGCGAGTCGGCCAAGATCATCGGCATCGACACCACCGTCGCGCTGCTTTCGGGCCTGGTCATTTTCCCGGCGTGCTTTGCCTACGACGTGCGCCCGGATCAGGGCCCCAACCTTATCTTCAACACCCTGCCCGCCGTCTTTGCGCAGATGCCGGGCGGGCTCTGGATCGGCGCGGCCTTCTTTATCCTGTTGGCATTGGCGGCGCTCACCACCGTCATCGCCGTCTTCGAGAACATCATCGCCATGACGATGGAGGTGCGCGGCTGCACCCGCCACAAGGCCATCAAGCGCGATGCCCCGCTCCTGTTCCTGCTCTCCATCCCCTGCGCGCTTGGCTTCAACCTGCTTTCGGGCTTCCATCCCCTCGGCGAGGGCTCCACCATCATGGATCTCGAGGACTTCCTCGTCTCCAATATCGCCCTTCCCCTTGGCTCCCTTTCCATCCTTGTCTTTTGCGTCAGCCGCCGTTACTGGGGGTGGGGCAACTTCCTCAAGGAGGCCAACGCCGGGCGCGGCCTGCGTTTTGGCGACGCGCTGCGCTTTTACATGGCCTACGTCCTGCCTGTCATCCTCGTGCTGGTCTTCCTGTTGGGCATCTACGTCAAGTTCTTCTACCGTTGACATGCGCAACCGCAAGCCTCTCCTGCTTTCCGCCGCCTTCCTTCCGCGCACGCCCGGCCCCATCCGCGCCCGGGTGGCCATCTGTTGCTCCTTCTTCATCCAGGGCGCCACCTTCGCCACCTGGTGCAGCCGCATCCCGGACGTTCGCGACCGTCTGGGCCTCAACGAGGCCGCCCTTGGCACGCTGCTGCTGGCCATCCCCGTCGGCCAACTGCTTTCCATGGCGCCGAACGGCTTCCTCGTCGCCCGCTTCGGCAGCCGCCGGATGCTCATCCTCGCCGGCTTTCTTTATCCCGCCGTCCTTCTCTTCCTCGGTTTCGCGCCGACCGTCCCGCTCCTGGCGCTTGGGCTTCTCGCCGCCGGTTTCGCCGCCAACCTTTCCAACACCGCCGCGAACACCCAGGGCGTTCTTCTCGAGCATTTCTATCGGCGCTCCATCATCGCCCTTTTCCATGGCATGTGGTCGTGCGCCGGCCTTGCCGCCGTCGCCCTTGCCATGGCCCTGGGGCCCTTTGGCGTGCCTGCGTGGGCGCATTTCGGCGGCGTGGCTTTGGGCGCCTGGGCGCTCCTCTCGTTCTCCGGCGGCGCGCTTCTTCCCTTCGACCGCGCCGCCCCCGCCGCCGCGCGGGACGGCATGGCCTGGCGGCCCACGCCCTTCCTCCTTTGGCTTGGCGTCGCCTCGCTTGGCTGCATGGCCTGCGAGGGCGCGGTCTATGACTGGGGCGGCGTCTATTTCCGCGACGTCCTTTCCGCCGCACCCGCCCACCAGAGCTATGGTTATTTCGCCTACCTCTGCACGATGGTCGCGGGGCGTTTCGTGGCCGACCGCATCGTCAACCGCCTGGGCGTCCGCCGCGTGCTCTACGCCGCCGGGGCCTTCATCGCCGGCGGCCTGGCCCTGGCCGTCTGCGCGCCGTCCTTTGGCGGGCCGGCGGCGATGGTTGGGACGATGGCTGGCTTCGCGCTGGTGGGGTGCGGCACCAGCGCCGTCGTGCCGCTCTGCTGCGGGCTTGCGGGCAAGGCCCACGGCGTGCCGCCCAGCATCGCCATCGCCCAAATCTCCACCATCGGGTTCTTCGGGTTCCTTGCCGCGCCGCCCCTCATCGGCTACGTCGCCCACGCCGCGGGGCTCCGGCTCTCCTTTGCCCTCATGGCCGTCGTCGGCCTCCTTGTCCTTTTGGCCACCCGCCGCCTCCGCCTTGCGAGATAAGGCTTGACCTGGAGCGTACGCAAGGTGGTATAACGGACAATCGAAAGGAGCCCCATGACCATCGCCCAAGTCTGCAAACGCTGCAACGTCACCGCCGACACCCTGCGTTACTATGAGCGCGTCGGCCTCATCCCCGCCGTCCGCCGTTCCCCCAGCGGCATTCGCGACTACACCGAGGGCGACGTCAATTGGGTCACCTTTATCCGCCACATGCGCGCCGCCGGCCTGCAGGTCAGCGCCCTTGCCCGCTACGTCGGCCTCTTCCGCAAAGGGGACGCCTCCCTCGCCGAACGCAAGGACATCCTCATCCGCCAACGCGACCTCCTCGCCAAGCGCATGGAGGCCCAGCGCGAGGTCCTCGCGCGCCTCGACGCCAAAATCGCCAACTATGAGGAACGGTGCGTCGCCTGGGAGCGCGCCCATCTGCGCAAACCCTGACGTGGAGCCGGCGGTGGGATTCGAACCCACGACCCACTGATTACAAATCAGTAGCTCTGCCACTGAGCTACACCGGCGAAGGCTTGGCGGCAAGGCCGGGCGTGTCGGTACACGAAGGCTTGCGCCGCTGAAAGCGCCCCTTATGTTAGCAAACGCAAGGTGGAAAGCAAGCGTCTTTTGCGTTTGCCGTTGCTTTTTTCGCCGTGCGCGGCGATTGGCGCGGGAGCGGAATATCAGCCCTGCCCGCGAGCGTATCTCCCCGTCCACATGCCCCTGCAAGGGGTCGATGCCCGACCGCCCTGCCAAGGGAGGATGGCCGCAGGCCTTACAAGCGGGCATCCGGTTGGCCTCAAGGCAACCCGCCATGCGGGAGGGGACGGCTTAAAAGTCGGGGGTCTCCTGCAAATAGGGGTTGGCCCGGCGTTCGTGGGCCATGGTGGTGGCCGGGCCGTGGCCGGGGAGCAGGGTGGTCTCCGGGGCGAGGTCGGCGACAAGGCGCTTGAGCGAGGCGTTGAGCGTGGCGTAGGAGCCGCCGGGGAGATCCGTGCGCCCCACGGATTCCTGGAAGAGCGTGTCCCCGGTGAAGCAGAGGGGGGCGGGGACGTCTTTCTCGATGAGGACGCATTGCCCGCCGGGGGTGTGGCCGGGCGTGGGGATGAGGCGCGCCTCGATGCCGCCGCAGGCCCACGCCTCGCCGGCTTCGACGAGGCGCTCTGGTTCGTGCTGGTGGGCGTAGAAGGGCGGATATTGGTTCATCGGGTGGGTGAAGGCCCACTTGCGCTCCTCGGCCCGCAGGACGACGGGGAGCCCGGGCCAGCGGCGGAGCACGTCGTCCAATGCGCCCAGGTGGTCGAAGTGCCCATGCGTCAGCACCACGCAGGCGGGCGTGAGCCCGTGCGCGGCGACCGCCTGCTCGATGTGGGGGAAGTCGGCGCCGGGGTCGATGATCCACGCCTGTTTGCCCTCGCCCCAAACCAGATAGCAATTCTCGGCCAGCGGGCCGGTCTCGACGACGGAATACGTGATCATCTCTTTCCCCTTGGGCTAAACGTGCTTTCCTTCCTGCAGGCTGACCTTCGCGCCGACGGCGGCCAAGCCGTCGCCAGAAGTGCGGCAAGTTTCATGGGCGTAGTTTAGCACATTCCAGACCCGCCCGGGCGGCCTCGCCGCCCCCTGCGCTTCCCGCGTTGCCTGCGTGGCGTACGCGGAGTCGAAGTGTCGTTTTTCTTTTCTTACGATTCAAGGGTTTGGTCTAATACAGACTTTTCCTTAGGGTCAGAAGGCTTCCCCTCGGCCTCGGCTCGGGCCTTCTCCGCCGCCTCCCGACGGCGTTGGAGGCATTGCTCGTGCCTTAGCTTCCCGAGCTTCTCGACGCCGTTCGGGCGGGCGGGAAACTTCCCGACCCGACGCACGAGGATCTCGCCGCGGGCTATACGGCGAGCCAGCGTCATGATGGATGGGGAAGAAAAAGCGCCGTAATTCGGTATGCAGGCGAGCTTCTCTGCAACCTTGAAAAGGTTGTTCCTGTCTTCCCTCGTCAGGCTTAGGGTCAGTTCAAGTAGCATTCTTCTTCCTTTCCGATCAGTTTCCATCCGAGGTCATCTGCGAGGCCTCGGAACACGGAGAGGGCGAAGAAGGCGTCCTCGCCGTCCTTGAAGGTGATGATGGGCGGGCGGTTCCTGCGCCAGCGGTTCGCGCCGACGTTCTTGGTCATCCCGCTCATCTTCCATTTCCCGTCCGCCTCGTCGAGGTAGAGGGTGGCGACGGTCTCGTCGCCGTCGCCAGTCTTGTAGCGGTAGGTCTGTTCGTTGCGCATGGCCGGCATCCATTCTCCGTGCATCAGGGGACGCGCATGGCGGCTTTTTCGCCGGGGAGGTCGCACGCCACGCTCCCCCGTGCAATCTCAAGCATGAGGCGCGCCGGGGAGGGGAGCCCGGCGTTTACGCCTCTGCCCGCTCGGCTGCCCACGGACTGTGCCACCTTCGTCAGCGACGCTACGTTTTTTGCTGACAAAGAGACGTTTAAGCTCAACATTTTCTCGCCCATCTTAATCCCTTTCTCTGTTGCAAGATGTCGCCCTTTATGGGTCGAGCCAACCCAATTGTACCATACGGGTTCACCTCGGGGCGCCGCGTTGCACAAACCCTCGCAGCCATTCTGTTTTTGGTGAGGGAAGCGTTTGTGGCGGGGAGAAAAGAAAAAGCTTGCGCGGGGTGGGGGAGGTGTGCTATCATATGCGGCGTTTTACGTTCCTTGCCTCATGGTGTAACGGTAGCACAACTGACTCTGGATCAGTTTGTCAAGGTTCGAATCCTTGTGAGGCAACCAACTTGGATGGATTGTGGGGGCTCCCGCAATCCATTTTTTGACGGAGGCCGCGGTGGTAGAGAGTCTGCTTGAGATCCTGCGCAACAACGCGAAGGAGTCGCCCGAGACGATGGCCAAGATGTTGGGCGTGGCGCCGGAGGCTGTCTCGGCGGAGATTGCGCGCCTGGAGCGCGAGGGGGTCATCCGCGGCTGGCAGGCCATCGTGAACGACGACCTGCTGCCCAAGGGCCACGTGACCGCCGTCATCGAGGTGCGCGTGACGCCCGAGCGCGAGGGCGGGTTCGACCGCATCGCCGAGCAGGTGAGCCGCTTCGAGGAGGTGGACGCGGCGTATCTGATGAGCGGGGGGTATGATCTGCTGCTCTTCGTCAGCGGGGCGAGCCTGCTTTCCGTGGCGCGCTTCGTGAGCGAGAAGCTGGCGACCATCCACGGCGTGCTTTCCACGGCCACGCACTTCAAGCTCAAGACCTACAAGCAGAGCGGCGTGCTGATGGCCAAGCCCGGCGAAGACGGGCGATTGGCGGTGACGCCGTGAGCCTGGGCCCCGAACGCCTGGCCCGGCACATCGTGGGCCTGCCCAAGAGCGGCATCCGCGAGTTCTTCGACATCGTCAGCACCCGCCGGGGCGTCATCTCCCTGGCCATCGGCGAGCCGGATTTCGACACGCCCTGGCATATCCGCGAGGCCGCCATCGCCTCGCTTGAGCAGGGCAAGAGCCACTACACCGGCAACGCCGGGCTGGCGGAACTGCGCCGCGCCATCGCCGATTATGTGCGCGACCGCTTCGGCGGGGCGTATGACCCGATGCGCGAGGTGCTCGTCACCGTCGGCGCCTCCGAGGGGCTGGATCTTGCGCTGCGCGCGTTGCTGAACCCCGGCGACGAGGTGCTCTTCCACGAGCCCTGTTTCGTCAGCTACGGCCCCGAGATCGCCATGGCCCACGGCGTCCCCGTCCCCGTCGAGACGCGGGTGGAGGACAACTTCCGCCTCTCCATCGACGCCCTCGAGGCCAAGGTCACCCCCCGCACCCGGGCCCTGCTCGTCAACTTCCCCAACAACCCCACCGGCGCGATCCTCGAGCCCGAGGACGTCCGCGCCATCGCCGATTTCGCGGTGCGGCACGACCTCATCCTGATTTCCGACGAGATTTACGCCGAGCTCACCTGGGGCGGCAAGCGCCACACCTCCTTCGCCGCCGTGCCCGGGCTCAAGGAGCGCCTCGTCCTCCTCAACGGCTACTCGAAGGCCTGGGCGATGACCGGCTTCCGCATGGCCTGGGTCTGCGCCCCCGAGTGGATGATGGACACCATCCTCAAAATCCACCAGTACCAAATCATGTGCGCGCCCACGCCCTCGCAGTACGCCGCGCTCGAGGCCATGCGCCAGCCCGCCGAGGACATGGCCCCCATGCTCCGCGCCTACGAGATGCGCCGCAACTACCTGCGCGCCGCCTTCGCCGAGGCCGGCATCCCCATGCACAACCCGGCCGGCGCCTTCTACGCCTTCCCGCAGGTCGGCAGGTTCGGCCTCAGCTCGCGCGACTTCGCCGTGCGCCTGCTCGACGCCGAGAACGTGGCCGTCGTGCCCGGGTCGGCCTTCGGCGCCTGCGGCGAGGGCTTCGTCCGCTGTTCCTATGCCACCGGCATCGATCAGCTCAAGGAGGCCGCCGCCCGCATCGCCCGCTTCGTCAAGACCCTGTGAGCCCGCCATGACCCCCGACCGCGCCCCCGCCAAGCCCAAAATCGCCGTCGTCACGCGCGACGAGGAGGGCATCAGCCTTCAGGACTTCCTCGCCGCGCGCCTGCGCACCACCAAGCGCGCCGCCAAGGCGATGCTCGACGCCCGCGTCGTCTGGGTCAACCGCAAGCTTGTCTGGATCGCCCGCCACGCGCTGAAGCCCGGCGACAAGGTCGCCTTCGTCGTCAAGCCCGGCACCGGCGCTAAGCAGAGCAAAGAGGGCGACCGCGCGCCGCACGTCCGCATCCTTTGGCAGGACAGCCGCTACCTCGCCGCCGACAAGCCCGCCGGCCTGCTCACCCAGGGCCGCGGCTCCGCCGAGGAGCTCCTCCGCAGGCAGGAAGGCAACCCCGCCATCGCCGCCGTCCACCGCCTGGACAAGGAAACCAGCGGCGTGCTTCTCTTCGCCAAGGACGCCGAGGCCCTCGAGGCCGCCATCGCCATGTTCCGCACCCATCGCGTGGTCAAGCACTATGCCGCCATCGTCGCCGGGCGCGTCGAGCGCGAGATGAGCACCCTCACCGAGACGCTCGACGGCGAGCGCGCCGTCACCCACCTCAAGCGCCTCCGCGCCACCCCGGACGCCACCTTCCTGTCCGTGCGCATCGAGACCGGCCGCACCCACCAGATCCGCCGCCACCTCGCCGGCATCCGCCACCCCGTCGTCGGCGACCGCCAGTACGGCCTCAAGCGGACCGACGACCCGCGCCTGCTCTCCGTCACCCGGCAGATGCTCCACGCCCAGGAGCTCGAGCTCCCCAACCCCCTCACCCCCGGCGAACACATCAGGGCCCACGCCCCCCTCCCGGCCGACTTCCGCGCCGCCCTCAAACTCTTCTCCCTCGGCAAACGCTGACCCTCCCTGCCGGCAGGGCCCGTCCCGGGCGGCCATCGCCCCGGGCGCACGCTCGCGCCTCTGCGGCAAAAAACGCGCGGATGTGCTATGCTATGCACATCCGTTTACCAAGGAGTTTGGAATGAGCACGATTGCGATTGGGTGCGACCACGCCGGGGTGGCCCTGAAGGCCAAGATCATCGACTTCCTCAAGGCACGCGGGCACGCGGTCGAGGACATGGGCTCCTTTGACGCGGCCGCCGCCGACGATTACCCGGACTTCGCCGTCCCCGTCTGCGAGGCCGTCATCGAAGGGCAGGCCGGGCGCGGCATCCTGCTCTGCACCACCGGCATCGGCATGAGCGTCGTCGCCAACCGCTTCACCGGCGTGCGCGCCGCCATCATCACCGATGAGGCCGTCGCCAAGCTCTCCCGCGAGCACAACGACGCCAACGTCGCCATCCTTTCGGCGCGCGCGCTCGACGGCGAGGCCGCCCTGCGCGCCCTCGCCCTCTGGCTCGACACCCCCTTCTCCTGCGCCGAGCGCCACGTCCGCCGCCTGGCCAAGTGCGACCGCGCCGGGCGCCTGGCAGAGGCCTCGCTCCTCGCGCAGGTCGACCCCGAGGTCCACGCCGCCGTCGTCGCCCAGATCCGCCAGGAAGACGAGACGATCAACCTCATCGCCTCCGAGAACTACACCTCCCCCGCCGTCCGCGAGGCACAGGGCTCCGTCCTCACCAACAAGTACGCCGAGGGCTACCCCGGGAAGCGCTTCTACAACGGCTGCCTGCCCGTCGACGCCGTCGAGACCCTCGCCATCGAGCGCGTCAAGGCGCTCTTCGGCGCGGAGGCGGCCAACGTCCAGCCCCACTGCGGCAGCGCCGCCAACATGGCCGTCTACAACGCCTTCCTTCAGCCCGGCGACACCATCCTCTCCATGAGCCTTGACCAGGGCGGGCACCTCAGCCACGGCTCCCCCGCCAACTTCTCCGGCAGGCTCTACAAAATCGTCCCCTACACCGTGGACAAGGAGACCGAGCGGCTGGACTACGACGCCATCGAGCGCCTCGCCCTCGAGCACAGGCCCCGCCTCGTCCTCGCCGGCGCCTCCGCCTATCCGCGCGCCATCGACTTCGCCCGCTTCCGCGCCATCGCCGACAAGGTCGGCGCCTACCTGATGGTCGACATGGCCCACATCGCCGGCCTCGTCGCCGGCGGCGTCCACCCCAGCCCCGTGCCCTACGCCGACTTCGTCACCTCCACCACCCACAAGACCCTGCGCGGCCCCCGCGGCGGCCTCATCCTCTGCAAAGAGAAATACATCAAGGACATCAACCGCAGCGTCTTCCCCGGCCTCCAGGGCGGCCCCCTCGAGAACGTCATCGCCGCCAAGGCCGTCTGCTTCGGCGAATGGCTCCGCCGCGACGCCCACGCCTACGCCCAGCGCGTCGTCGACGACGCCCAGGCACTCGCCGCCGCCCTTGCCGGGCACGGCTTCCGCCTTGTCTCCGGCGGCACTGACAACCACCTCTTCCTCGTCGACGTCAAGGCCGCCGGCCTCACCGGCAAGCTCGCGGCCGCCGCCCTTGACGCCGCCGGCATCGTCTGCAACAAGAACACCATCCCTTACGATTCCGAGACCCCCTTCGTCACCTCCGGCATCCGCGTCGGTACCGCCGCCGTCGCCACCCGCGGCATGGGCCCGGACGAGATGCGTCAAATCGCCGACTGGATCGCCCAGATCCTCCGCGCCCCCGAGGACGCCGCCCTCGCCGGGCGCGTCCGCGCGGAAGTCAAGGCCCTCGCCGCCCGCTTCCCCGTCCCCTGAGGCGCGCGATGGACACCTCCGCCAAGGCCTCCCGCGTCTCCGCCCTCATGGTCGCCGCCGCCCTCGTCGGCGTGGCCATCGGGTTCCTGTGGGGCAACCTTGGCCGTGAGGCCCGCCTGCCCGGCGACGCCCTGCGCACCGACGACGCCTCCGGCCCCTTCAACGTCCCCGTGGCCCCCGCCGAGGCCGACGCCGTCGCCGCCAAGATCACCGGCGGTCGCCTGGGGCTGCTCACCCAGGCCGTCCAGCACTACTCCCTGCTCAACGCGGGCGCGCCCCCGCCGACCCTCGAGACCCTCGTCGAGGCCGACCTGCTGGGGCGCGAGCTGCTGCGCGACGGCTGGGAGCGCCCCTTCCGGTACACCGTCGACCCCAAGACCGGCGCCTATTCCGTCCGCTCCCTCGGCCCAGACGGCAAGCCCTCCGAGGACGACCTGCCCCCCGCCGACTGACCATGCGCAAGCTGCTTGTCCTCAGCGTGGCCGCCTTGGGCGCGGATCTGCTTCGCCGCGCCGGGGTCGGGCGCCTCGCCGGCCTGCCCGTCCGCCCCCTGGCCCCCGTCTTCCCCGCCGTCACCTGCGTTGCCCAGGCCACGCTCCGCACGGGCCTCGGGCCTGATGGCCACGGCGTCCCCGCCAACGGCCTTTACCTCCGCGACACTTTCCAGACCCAGTTCTGGTGCCAATCCGCCCGGCTCGTCCACGGCCCCCGCATCTGGGACGCCTTCCGCGCCAAAGGCGGCCGCGTGGGCCTCTACTTTTTCCAGCAATCCCTCGGCGAGGCCGTGGACGAGCTGGCCTCCCCCGCCCCCATCCACACCCATGGCGGCGGCATGATCATGGCCACCTACCAAAAGCCCCCGCGCGTCCTTGGCTGCGACAATCCCGTCAAGCTCTGGCGTTACTGGGGCCCCCTCGCGCATCCCAAGGTCGGCCGCGGCATCGCCGCCGCCCTTGCCGGGCGCCTTGCCCGCGGGGACGCCCCCGAGCTCCTGCTCGCCTATCTTCCCACCCTGGACTACCAGCTCCAGCGCTTCGGCGCCGCCCACCCGAAGGTCGAGGCCTCCCTCCGCGAGCTCATCGCCCAGATTGACCTGGTGGCCTGCGCCGCCCGCGCCCAGGGCTATGCCCTCCTCATCCTCGGCGACTACGCCATCACCGACGTCTCCGGTACCGTCGCCTTCCCCAACCGCGCCCTCCGCCGCGCCGGGCTCTTCGCCACCCGTCCTGTCCGCGCCATGCGCTACCCGGACCTCTACCAAACCCGCGCCCTCGCCCTTTGCGACCACCAGGTGGCCCCCGTCTACTGCGCCGACCCGGCGGCCAAGGAGGAGGCGCGCCGCGTCCTTGCCGCGCTCCCCGAGGTCGAAGCCGTCCGCGAAGGCGTCGCCGGCGCAGACCTTGAGCTCCTCGCCAGGCCCGGGTGCTGGTTTGCCTGGCCGTGGTGGGAAGACCCCCGCGAGGCGCCCGACTACGCCACCCACGTCGACATCCACAACAAGCCCGGCTTTGATCCCTGCGAACTCTTCTTCGGCGCGAATCCCTTCCACTGTTCCGCCGACGTCTCCCGTGTCCGCGGCACCCACGGCCGCGCCGACGCCCCCGTCGCCCTCGCCACAGACCTTGACCTGCCCCCCGTCCAGGACACCCCCGCCCTTGCCCGCGCCCTTGCCTCCTGGCTCGACGCCTGAGCCGCCCCTGGGGTGGGGATGCCGTGCCGCGCCTGCCGCAAGGGCAGGGGGGCTTTCCCCCTTCCCAAGTTTGGCCCATGGAGGTGCCGGAAGGGGTTGATGCCTATCGCCTCCTGTTCGGGAAGGCCGCCGCGCATGGCGCTTCGGGCATCACGATGCGCCCAACCCGCCCAACCCGCGCGGCGGCGGATTCAGGGGCGCAGGCCGGCGCCGGCGGCACAGCGCTGGAGCGCGGCATAGCGGCCGTCGGCGGCGAGGAGCTCGTCGTGTGAGCCGTGTTCGACGATTCGGCCGTCCTCGAGGTAGCAGATTTCGGTGGCGTGGCGGATGGTGGTGAGGCGGTGGGCGATGATGAGGGTGGTGCGGCCTTGGGCGAGGCGGGCGAGGGCTTCCTGGACGGCGGCCTCGGCGAAGGTGTCGAGCGCGCTGGTGGCTTCGTCGAGGATGAGGATGGCGGGGTCTTTGAGGAAGACGCGGGCGATGGCGAGGCGCTGGGCCTGGCCGCCGGAAAGGCGGACGCCGTGTTCGCCGACGGGGGTGTCGAGGCCGTCCGGCCAGAGGTGGAGGGCGTCGGCGAGGTTGGCCTGCGTGAGGGCGTGAAGGAGGGCCTGGTCGTCGGCGCCGGGGCGGCCGAGAAGGAGGTTGTCGCGGATGGTGCCGTCGAAGAGGAAGGGGCGTTGGGCGACGAGGCCGATGGCGGCGCGGAGATCCCGTTTCGGGATGGTGGCGATGTCGCGGCCATCGAGCAGGATGCGGCCGGCGGTGGGGGCGTAGAAGCGGGGGATGAGCGCGGCAAGGGTGGATTTGCCGCCGCCGCTTGGGCCGACGAGCGCGCAGACGCCGCCGGCGGGGATGTCGAGGGCGGGGATGTCGAGGACGTCGCGGGCGGTGCCGGGGTAGCGGAAGCGGAGCCCTTCCACCCGGAAGGCGCCGCGGACGGCGCCAAGGGGCGCGGCGTCGGCGGAGGGGTCGTCCTCGGGCGGTTGGGCCATGAACTCGCGGAAGCGCCGGTAGCCGACGAGGCCTTGCTGGAACATGTCCAGGAAGCCGACGATGCGGAGCATGGGGGCGGTGATGTAGCGCGCGTACATGAAGAAGGCGAAGACCTGGGGCAGGGTGGCGGCGTCGCGGGCGACCATCCATGCGCCGAGGGCGATGTAGAGGAGCGAGTAGCCTTCGAGCAGGAGTTGGGTGCCGGAGAAGAGGGGGGCGTAGAGGGCGGAGACGCGCTCGAAGGACTTGCGGAAGCGGGCGTTGGCGCGGCGGAAGGCCTGCCTGGCGCGGCGTTCGCCGGTGAAACTCTTGATCTCGCGGATGCCTTGGACGGCGTTTTCGACGTGCGCGGCGAAGGCGGCGGCCTCGTGGCGGTTCGCGCGCCACATTTGGTGGATCCGGCGCTGGAAGCAGCCGGCGAAGAAGAGGATGAAGGGAACGGGCAGGAGGGACCAGGCGGCGAGGGGCGGGTTGATCCAGAACATGAAGGCAAAGGCGCCCACGAGCGTGAGGGTGATTTCCAGGAGGGCCTCTGGCAAGAGGTGCGCGGTCGAGCCGACCATGCGCAGGTCGGAGGTCAGGCGGCTGAGCACCTCGCCGGTCTTGGTGTTGTCGAAATAGGCGAACGGGAGGCGCTGGAGGTGGTCGAAGAAATCCCCGCGCAGGGCGGCCTCGATGCGGAAGCCCAGCCATTGGCCGCAGATGGTGCCGCACCATTCCGCGAGGGCGGCCAGGATGGCCAGCGCGGCGAAGGCGAGCGCCGCGAACCCCGTCGCCCGCAGATCACCCGCGGGGAGATAGATCTGGAAGACGCGCAGGGCCACCGCCGGGATCGCCAGGCGCAACCCCGACTTCAGCACCAGCGCCGTGAGGTCAAGCGCCAGAAGCGCCTTGTGCGCGCCGTAATGCCCAGCGACCTCGCGAACCCATTGTTTGATCTCGCCCGATGATGTGCCTTCTTTCCCGTTCATAGCGGGGCGAGTATAGCAAAATGTTCCCCGGTTTAATAGGAAAAGCTAATCAAATCCAGATTTTTTCCATCGTTTTGGGGTGGAAAATCGGCCCTTGATGGACAACGCTTCCCCTGTCATTGCCGAGCAACTGCATGGATTTACGGATGTTATGAAATGATTGCGCCGGGGCGCGGGCAGGTGAAAAAGGTCTTGACCAAACGATTAGAAAGGTCTAAACTATACGGCGTTTTATTTGTTACATCTAAGGATTGACAATGAAGCCCCCATTCTTCCTCCCGATCGAACGCACGGCGTTGCTGGAAAGACTTTCCGCGAAGAGCGCCGCGCCGCATGGCGACATGTCGGCGATGCTGGCGGAGCCGGCGAAGGCCGAGGCGTTGCAGCGGATTTGGGGCGAGGCCGTGCCGACCGAGGGGCAGCCGCTGATCGTGTATGTTCATGTTCCGTTCTGTGTGAGCCGTTGCGCCTTCTGCGGGTTCTATGCCCATCGGACGGACGAGGCGGCGCTGGAGGCGTACACGGGGCGGCTGCTGAAGGAAATCGCCCGGGAGGCGGAGCGGGGCGTCTTCACGAAAAAGCCGGTGGACGTGGTCTATTTCGGCGGGGGGACGCCGACGGCGCTGAGCGCCGATCAGCTGCGCCGGGTGATCGGTGCGATTTATGAGCGCTTTACCGTCGCGCCGGACGTGGAGTTCACCGTCGAAGGGCGCATCTTCGCGTTCGACGATGGGCGGGTTCGGGCGTGTCTGGAGTCCGGCGCGACGCGTTTCTCTTTCGGCATCCAGAGTTTCCAGACGGAATTGCGGCGGAGCCTCGGGCGCCGGAACAGCCGCGAGGAACTGCTCACACGCCTGGGCGAGATCAAGGGCATCTGCGGCGACAAGATCGCGCTGGTGGCCGATCTGATTTACGGGCTGCCGGGGCAGACGCAGGAACAGTGGATGGAGGAGAACGTCAAGACCGTCCACGCCTCGGCGCTCGACGGCGTGGATCTCTACTCGCTCAAGGTCTTCCCCGGCCTGCCGCTGGCCAAGCGGATGGAGAAGGAGGGGTGGGGCGAGGCGGAGCGCGCGGCGCGCCACGCGGCGGCCTGCGACTGGCTGGCCGGGCAGGGCTGGCGGCAGCTCTCCTGCACGCATTGGGGGCGCAACGCCCTGGAGCGCAACCTCTACAACCATTGGGCCAAGACGGGGGCGGACATCGTGCCCTTCGGCTGCGGCGCGGGCGGGTTCGTCGGCGACCGTTCCTTCATGCAGACGGGCGACCTGGAAGCGTGGGGGCGAATGGTCGACGCCGGCGAGAAACCCCTTGCCACGGCGATGACCAAACCCGCGAACCACCGCCTGCGCGCCAAACTCTCAGACCAGATGGAGCGCGGCCTCTTCAATCCCACCGATTTCCCGGACGCCGACTTCTCCCCGCTGCTGGAGAATTGGGAGCAAGCCGGCGTCTGGGTTTCCCTTCCCGACGGCTGCCGCCGCCTGACCCGCTTGGGTGAGTATTACCAAACGAAACTGTCGTCCCTGCTTGCGGGGTATCTTTTTGCGGGCCGGCCCGACGCCTTCGAGGCGATGCGGGCCGCCGCCAGGGCGATGAAGCTGGGGGATGCTTAAGGTGGCGCCCCTGCGCAAAGGGTTTTACTGGGACACCGAGAGCCTGATCGTCGTGGGGCTCTTCACGGCGCTGGGCAAGGCGGCCTCGCTCCTCGTGGCCCTGCTGGGCGGGGGGATGAACCCGGTGACGCTGCTGCTGAAGAACGGCATCGCCACGGCGTTGCTGGTGGTGATGCTGGCGCGGGTGCGGAAGTTCGGCACGCTGATGCTCTACACGCTGGTGGCGCAGGTGGTCTCCTTCCTCATGACGGGGGGCATCATGGTCGGCACCCTGCCGCTCTACCTGCTGGGTGCGCTCGCTGCGGACGCGCTGATTGCGCTGTGCGGGGGGTATCGCAAGGTGTGGGCGGTGCTGCTGGGGGTGGCGGTCTACGACGCCTTTGGGCGGGTGCTGGGGCTGGCGATGTCGTTTCTGATGGCGCGCGAGAACGTCGGCATGGTCGGCGTGGGCGCGGCGATCGTGGCCTTCGGCTACCTGGGGTGCCTCCTGGTGGGGCTGCCCTGCGGGGCCAAATTCGTGAGGGAGCTCCGCCATGCGGGCATTATCCGTGAGCTCTGAGGCGCTGGACATCCGCACGCGGCTGCTGATCTCGCTGGCCGTCTCGGGGGTGTCGATCTACCTGAGCGGCACGGGGCCGCTGCTGGCGCTCGGCGCGGCGACGCTGCTCTACGTGCTCACCTCGGGGCGTTACAAGGTCATTGCGGTCTCCTACCTGGCCGTCTGCGCGATGATGGCCTTCACGGTGGGCGTGATCGTCGTCTCTTTCAGGATCGGCGAGTGGCTGGTGGCCGGCACGGCGTGGGAACGCTCGGTGGCGATGCTCAAGCCCGCGATGCTGGGCAACTTCCACACTCCCTTCCTGCGCATGATCCCGGCGCTCAACGTCCTGCTCGCCATCGGCCTGGACTTCTCGGTGCAACGCTTCGTGGGGGCGATGAAGAGCCTGCGTCTGCCGCGCGTGGCGTTGGTGCCGCTGATGGTCTTCTGTCGCTTCGTGCCGGAGTTCGTCGACGTCATCCGCCAGCTGCGCGACGCGGTTCGGATGCGCGGCTTCTCCCTCAGTTTCGGCGCGGCGCTCCTCCATCCCGTCCAGGCGGTGCGGCTGACGGTGGTGCCGCTGACCGTCCGCACGCTCCGCATGGCCGACCACCTCTCCGTGGCCGCCGAGATGAAGCGCGTGGGCTACGCCCGGCGTCCCACGCAACTGCTGGCCCTGCGCTTCGGGAAGGCCGACTTCGCGGCGCTCGTGGCCGCGGCGCACATCCTCGCGGCGCTCTGCGCCTGGCAGGCCCTCATCCCCGCCACGCCCTACGGCCCCCGCGCCGTCCAAACGGAGGAGGCCGCCCATGAGTGAGTGGATGATCCGGGCCGAGGACGTGGCTTACCGCTATCCCTTCGCCGAGGCCCCCGCGCTGGAGGGCGTCTCCTTCCGTCTGCGGCGGGGCGAGGCCCTGCTCGTGACCGGCGCGAGCGGCTGCGGCAAATCGACCCTCCTGCGCCTGCTCAACGGCCTCATCCCCAACCACTACAAAGGCGCGCTCACCGGCCGCCTCACCGTCGCCGGCGAGCGCCTCCCCGTGCCGATGGAGGCGCTGGCCAAGCGCGTCGGGACCGTCCTCCAGAACCCCGACGAACAGTTCTTCGCCACCACCGTGGAGGAGGAGGTCGCCCTCACGCTCGAATGGCAATGCCGCCCGCGCGAGGAGATCCGCCGCCGGGTGGATGGCGCCCTGCGCGTCCTCGACCTCACCGACCTGGCCCGCCGCTCCGTCTTCACCCTCTCCTCCGGCGAGAAGCAAAAGACCACCCTCGCGGCCATCCTCGCCGCCGAGGCCGACCTGGTGGTGATGGACGAGCCGACGGCCAACCTCTCCCCCGAGGCCACCGAGGCGCTCGCCCGGCTCGTCCTTCGCCTCAAGCGCCATGGCGTGACGCTCGTCATCGTCGACCACCGGCTCTACTGGCTCCGCGGCGTCCTCGACCGCCTCCTCGTGCTCGAGCGCGGCCGCGCCGTCTTCGCCGCCGAGCGGATGCCCGGCGGCGAGGACCCGCTCGACCTCCTCGCCGCCCAGCCGCGCGTCGCCGAATGGGGCCTCCGCCGCGTGGACGTCTCCCGCCCCGACCTGCCGCCCGCCGACACCTTCGGCGCGCCCGCCGTCGAAATCCGCAGCCTCACCTTCCGCCACTCCAAGAAGTCCCGCCTCATCTTCGACGGCTTCTCCGCCAACGTCCCGCGCGGCGCCGTCACCGCCATCGTCGGCGCCAACGGCGCGGGCAAGACGACCCTTGCGCGCCTCCTTTGCGGCCTGGCCAAGCCCCAGGCCGGCGAGATCCTCCACGAGGGGCGCGCCCTCCGCCGCCGCGACGTCCGCGCGCACGCCGCCTTCGTCATGCAGCAGATGGACATCCAGCTCTTCATGCGCACCGTCCGCGAGGAACTGCTCTTCTCCGCGCCGCGCACGGTGCCCCGCGCCGACCGCGAGGCCGAGGCCGACCGCCTGCTGGGTGTCTTCGGGCTGGCGCATTTGGCCGGGCGCCACCCGCAATCCCTCTCCGGCGGCGAGAAGCAGCGCCTCGTCGTCGCCTGCGCGCTGATGAAGCGCCCCGCGCTACTGATCCTGGACGAACCCACCAGCGGGCTCGACGGCCGCAACATGCGCGTCATCGCCGCGCAGCTGGCGCAGTTCGCCCTCGACGGCGGCGCGGCCCTGCTCATCACCCACGACCTTGAACTGTTGGAACTGGTGGCCCAGTGCCAACTCCGCATCGAAAGGAACGAAACCCCATGAAAACGCTCGTCGTCTACTCCACCGCCACCGGCAACACCCGCAAGGTCGCCGAGGCCATCGCCGCCGCCCTCCCCGGCGCCGAACTCCACGACGTCAAGACCGCGCCCGCGCCCGACGCCTACGACTTCGTCGCCATGGGCTTCTGGGTCGACAAGGGCGGCCCCAACAAAGAGGCCGCCGACTACATGAAGACCATCCGCGGCAAGAAGGTCTTCACCTTCTTCACCCTCGGCGCCAACCCCGACTCCATGCACGCCCGCACCTGCGCCGAGGCCGCCCCCAAGGCCTACGGCGAGGGCACCGAGCAGGTCGCCGCCTTCTGGTGCCAGGGCGCCATCGCCCCCAATCTCATCGAATGGATGCGCAAGATGCCCGCCGGCAACCCCCACGCCCCGACCCCGGAGGCCGAGGCCCGCTGGGCCGAGGCCGCCAAGCATCCCGACGAAACCGATCTCCAGCACGCCGCGCAGGCCGCCGCCGAGGCGCTCGCCAAGGCCCAGGCCTGAGTTCACACACACACACCAACAAAAGGAAACATCCGCCATGGACACACACCTCAGACACACCAAACGCCACGCGGGCTTCACGCTCGTCGAGCTCCTCGTGGTCGTCGCCATCATCGCCGTCATCGGCGCCGGCGTCGCGGTCACCTACCGCAACCTCGACGACAAGGCGCAGACCGCGATGGAAATCAGCGACTGTTCCATCCTCAAGAAGGTCATCGCCCAGTGGAGCGCCATCAACGACGGGAAGATCCCGGACGGCCTCGACTCCCTCGTCTCCACCGAAGGCGAACTCTATTCCACGATGCCCGAGCTCGGGATGAACGAGGACGTCCCCTCCGACACCAGCATGGGCGTGAATGGCCCGCTCGGCTACACCCTCGCCGTCCGCACGGCCCCGGATGTCGTCCTCACCAATCTGGCCGCCGCCGGCCTTACGCACGTCTACCGCCACTTGGTTGGCGAGGACAATGTGAACGGCAATGCCAATGATTCCACTTGGGAGGCCGGCGAAACCACAATGACCCTGCCTCCCATGATGGGTGGCGGCTCCGTTACGATGACCTCCGGTCAGGTCGACACCTCCCGCACGCTCTACACCCTCACCAGGGGCGGCGACAGCACGATGGAGACCGCCCAGGCGCTCGTGGACGACTCCGGCCCCGCCGACCCCTCCGCCTGGCCCGTCGATGGCTACCTCGCCGCCGACGGCGTCACCTACGCCAACCAGAGCGACTTCGTCCAAGCCAAGCAGGAGGCCCAAGAGGTGCTCGACGCCCCCGTCACCGACCGCCTCGCCTTCGTCTGGTCGGGCAGCGGCGCCAACCAGGACGGCGTGCCCATGCCCATGAACATGTCCGAGGAAATCATGACCAACTGCGGGTATACGGCCGCCGACGTGGCTAACCCCGAGGAAAGGGTTTCCGACGAGATCGCCGCCGGCAAGAAGTGCTACCTTGTGGTGATGGGCCTGGGCCGTTTCGCCTCCATCTACGACGCCAAGTCCATCCGCGTGGATGCCCCCGCCTACGGCAAGCGCAACGGCCAGAGCAAGGCCTACTACAACCGTTACCTCGCCGTCATCAGCGTGCCGTTGGAGGAATACGACTCCATGACCGGCTCGTCCGTCCTCCCCTCCGTCGTCGACGTCCTCACGCCGCAGGGTTACTCCGTCTCCGCCCTTCGCGACAAGTATATTGCCGACGAGGAGCGCGTCAAGGATTGAACCCGCGCCGCACGTCCCGGGCAGGCCCCCCGTTTGGGCCCTGCCCGGGGCCCAGGCCCCAAACGGCTGAAGGCGAGGGGAACCCAGGCCGCCAGGCCTCCGAACACGCTCCCGAGTGAACAGAAAGCAAGACCCGATGACCACGCCCACGTCCAATCGCCGCGGCTTTACCTTGGTGGAATTGTTGGTTGTGATCGCCATCGTGGCGGTGGTGGGGGCGGGCGTGACCGTCACCTATGGGCGCGGCGTCGTCGTCCAGGCCAGACGCCAGATGACCTTGGCCGAGATGGGCCGCATCCGCGACGCCTTCGCCCGCTTCCACGCCGACAACGCCCCCCGCCTCCTGGCCGGGCTCCACGCCCCCGACGACGGCGAGATCTTCCCTTCGTCGGACTTCGTCGCCACCTTCCGCGGCGACGCCCCGGGCGCGGGCGACCGCACCTACGGCATGCTCGAGTTCTACGAGCGCTACGGTCTCTGGCCGCTCCTCCAGCCCTCCGTCGCCGAGGACGGCGAGCGGCTGGAAGACGCCGACTTCGTCGTCTTCGGCGACCCCGACCCCCTCACCGGCGAGGGCTGGCAGGGCCCCTACGCCGACGCCCCCAGCCGCGTGGCCTGCGTGGTCGACGGCGCCTACGGCACGCTCGTTCCCGCCGGGGAAAACCCGCGCGACCCCGTCTTCCCCCAGATTGCCACCCGTTGGGACGGCCTCTATCGCGTCCTCTACCTCGAGCACTGCGAGGACGAGGCCGACCCCGCCCAGCCCATCTACCGCCGACTCTTCCTCGTCTGCGCCGAAAACCCCGGGGATTGGGACGACTTCGACGACGAGGAGCTCGGCGCCCTCACCGGCAACCGCCGCCTCGGCGCCGACTCCGGCCCCCTCGACCTCGCCACCGGCGCGCTCCGCCCGCGCGACGACGCCCGCGGCCTGACCTTCGTGGAGCTGCTCAACCTCGACATCTGGAGGACGCCATGACGCGCCGTGGCATGACGCTCGTCGAGCTGCTCGTCGTCCTCGCCATCCTGGCGGGGCTGACGGCGGCGGTGACGGTCGGCGCGGCGGCGACCCGGGAGAAGGCGCGTTACGACCGCACCGCGCGCGACGCCGCGGCGATGGCCGAGGCGCTCACCCGCGCCGACGGCCTCTCGCTCGTCTCCGATCTCGGCCTCGCGCTGGATTCCGCCGAGGCGCTCTGCCTGCTCTTCGGCGCGCGCCTGCCTGCCGAGACCGTGACGCCGGACCCGGGGAACCCCGGCGAGACCGTCGCCTCCGTCGCCGTCCTCGATATCCCCGCGTGGGCCCTCCGCTCCGCGCCGCTCATCCCCGCCGCGACCGAGCCGCAGTACGACGCTGCCGAGGTCGCCGCCGTCGCGGCCATCACCAACCGTTTCGCCGCCGTCACCCTCGGCGCGGGCTGGCGCGGGCCCTACTGCGTCGGCGACGCCCTGGCCGCCGACGATTCCGACCCGGACAACCCCATCCCGTATGTCGTCGACGGCTTCGGCGGGCCGTGGGAGTTCGACGGTGAGACGCTCGTCTCCCGCGGCCGCGACCGCATGGACGACGTGTTCCGCCCCGACGCCGCGTCCATCGACTGGCGCGACCGCGACCGTACGTTCGCCGTGCCCGCGCCCGCGCCCACCCTTTCGCTCACCGTCGAGGCCGAGGGCGGCGCCGCCATCCAGCGGCTGCACGCCTTCGTCCATCAGCCGGCGCTGACGGTGGGCGCGACTTCGGCCTCGGTGGGGCTGGCCTGCCGTTATTACCGCTTCGAGAACGCCGATTCCGTGCTCCTCTCCGAGGGGCTCACGCTGGGCGAGCGGGCCGTCTTTGTCCTGGCCGAGACCGCCTCCGGCGCGCAGTCGGCCCCCGCGCGGCGCGTGCTTCTCCGCCCCGGCGCCAACAGTGTCAATCTCAGTCTCCACCCCGCCACCGCCTATCCTGTCCTTTCCCCATGAAACCCAAACGCTCCAGCCTCCCGGCAATCCTGATCCACGACGGCGCGCGTTGGCACCTGGCCGGCCGAGCGCCGCAGGCCGGCGCGCCAGACGCCCCGCCCCGTACCTGGCTCGACGCACTCGCGCAGACCCATGCCGCCGTGCGCTTTCTCCTGGACGGCGAGGTCGCCCGACTGGAGCTGGCCTTGCCGCCGCGTACCGCGTGGGCCGAGGCTCAGGCGCTCGTCGCGCAGGAAATCGCCGACCAAACGGGCGCCGATCCCGCCTCGCTCATCCCTGCCGGCCAACCCTATGGCGCGGGGCGCGAGGTCGCCCTGCTTGCCGTGCCGTTCCCCTCCGACAGGCTTGCCTCCCTGCGCGCCGCCGCCGAGGCCGCCGGTTTGCGTTTCGCCGGCGCGGCTTCCCTCTCCCTGGCCATCGCGGCGGTTTGGCGTGGGCAGGGTGGGAATCGGCGGGAGGCGCTCCTTGTGGTGGGGGCGGGGCAGACCGTGGTGGCGCCGCCCGCGCCGTCCGTGCCCTTTCCCGTGTCCGCCGGTCTGCGCCACGCGGCCATGGGCGCGTCGGTCTGGCTGGAACGCTTCACCCAGGGCGCGCGGATTCTTGGCGCCGAGGCGGCCTTGCGCGTGGTCGCCTTGGGCGAGGCGGGGGGCGGTCTGGCCGAGACGCTTCGTGAGGCCGGCGGCTTTCCCGACGTGCGCGCCCTTGATGCGGAGGCGTGTTTGGCAGAGGCCGCCTCGCTTGTGGCCGGGGTGCGCCCGAACCGCTTGGGCGTGGCCGTCCCGGTGGTCAACCCGTGGGAACCGCGCAAACGTTTCTCGAATGCCTGGATCGTCGCGCCCTGTCTGCTGATTTTGGCCCTGCCCTTTCTCTACTCGGGGGGCGCACGCCTGGGGCTGCGCGCAGACGAGCGGCGTTACCGGGCCGAGGCCGCGCGGTATCTGCCGCTGGAACGGGCCACCGAGGCCGCGCGAAGGCGGAGGGACGCCGCCCAACGCGCCCTCGACGCCGAATCCGCCGCACAGCGGGCGTTGGCGGAGCGTCGTAGACCCCTGGCGGCCTTCGTGCAGGTGGCCTATTTCTTTTGCAAACATGCCGGGGCGACGGTCGTGCTCGATGGCCTCACGGAGCGGGATGGGGTCGTCTCCGTCGCCGGTTCCTACGTGGACGACGAGGAGGGGCTGCGTCTGCGCGAGGCGCTCACCGCCTTTGCCGAGGCCGAGGGGCTGCGCCTCGTCGACGCCAGAGACGAGGCCGGCGTGGATGGCGAGGGGCTCCCCCTCACGCGTTTTGTTTATACCATCGACTGTACCCGCATGGGAGGCGCGCAATGAGGGCGGACATCCTTTCCAAGACCAACAGCTGGCATTGGCTTGCCGCGGCCGTGACCGTGAGCGTGGCCGTCTCCGGCTTCCTTTGGCACCGCCAGGTCTCCGCCGTCCGTGCCGAGCGTGACCCCGCTTTGGCGCGCATGGCCCGTCATTTGGAGACGCTCCGCGCCCTGCCGCCCGGCGGCCCCGAGGCGCTTGACCGCCAAGCCGCGGCCCTCGGGACCCGCCTGGCGGCGCTCCGGCAGGAGGTGGCGCAGGCCGGGTTCGCCCCCATCCCGGAGGGCGCGGAGAGCACGCTTGCCACGAAGAACGCCGTCGAGCGTGCCCTTGCCGCGCGGAATCTGCGCGTGCTGTCCTCCGCCTTTGCCGCGGTGGAGGAACCTGACTCACGCGGGAAGCCTGCCGAGCCTGCCCTTGCCGCCCAGTCCCTCACCGCCGACGCCTACGCCCGCGAGGTCCGGCGTGCCGCCGCCAAGATCCCGGACAAGATGCGGGCCGATTTCCTGCGCGACGCCCAGCGGAAGCTCGCCCAGCTCCGGGCCGCCGAGGCCCGCACGGCCAAACGTACGGACAAACGCGCCGCCGCCATGCCGGCCGTCGCCAAGGCCGCGCCCGCGCAGCTTCCTTTCCGGACGGAGGAGATGGCCTACGTGGCGGAGGGGGCGTTCCGCGACATGTTCCTCTTCTTCGTGGGCGAGACCTTCCGCAAGCCGTCTTATCACTTCAAGGACATCGCGGTGACGCGCCCCGCCGGGGGGGCGCTCCGCCTCACCTTCACCCTGCAGGCCAATTATCGATGAACATGGAGACGCTTGACGTTGCGCGGGTTCGCCCCCCGCAGGCCGTCCTGGCCCTGTTGCCGCCGAGGCTGGCGCGTGGGCTGGGCGCGCTTCCCGTGGCTGTGTCCCCGGACGGCGCGGTCACGGTGTGCGTGGCCGACGCCACGGATTTCGCGTTGCGCGACCGCGTGGAGCGGGCCTTGTCCGGCCGGGCCGTGCGTTTCGTGGAGCCTTGCGACCCTGCGGCCTTTGCCGCCGCCCTCCGCGAGAACTATCCCGACGCCGCGCTCAACGGCACGCTTGACCGCCCGGAGGAGCTCTTCGCCTACATGCTCCGCCGCGCCCTCGCGCGGGGCGCCAGCGACATCCACGTCTCCCCGGACGAGCGCGGGGCCCGCATCCGCCTGCGCGTGGACGGGCGGTTGGTGACGGATCGCCGCGAGCCGCCCGAGGCCGCCGCCGAGTTCGTCTCCTACATCAAGGTGCTCGCCGGCCTGGACATCGCCGAACGCCGTGCCCCGCAGGACGGCAACATCGAGACGGCGCTCGATGGCGCGACCGTCGCCCTGCGCGTGGCCACCGTCCCCACGCTTTACGGCGAGCACGTCACCCTTCGCCTCTTGAGCCAGAGCGCCCGCACCCGGCGGCTGGAGCGGCTGGAGGAGCTGGGGATGCGCCCGGAGGCCTTCGCCCTTTTCCGCAAGGCGTTGCGCGCGCCCAACGGCGTGATCATCATCTCGGGCCCCACCGGCAGCGGCAAGACGACCACCCTCTATGCCGCGCTCCGCGCCCTCGCCGCACCGGACGACCGCCATCTGGTGAGCATCGAGGATCCCGTGGAGAGGCCCGTCGCCGGGGTGACGCAAATCAAGGTGGATGGCCGCCAGGAGCGCGTCTCCTTCGCCAAGGCCCTGCGGAGCGTCCTCCGCCATGACCCGGACGTGGTGATGGTGGGCGAGATCCGCGACGGCGAGACGGCCGCGACCGCCCTGCGCTCCGCGCTTACCGGGCACCTCGTGCTCACCACCCTGCACACCAACAGCGCCCCCGCTATCCTCACCCGCCTGACCGACCTCGGCGTGCCGCCTTACCTCGTGGCTGGCACGCTCCGTCTGGCGATGGCCCAGCGCCTGGTGCGCCGACCCTGCCCCGAGTGCGTCGCCTGGCGCGCCGCCACCCCCGAGGAATGCGCCGCTTGCGGGTGGGACGCCACGCGCCCGCCGAACATCCCCCACGCCACGGGGTGCGCCTATTGCGGCGGCACGGGTTACGCCGGGCGCACGGCCGTCTACGAAATGCTCCCGGTGGACGACGCGGCCCGCGCCGCGCTCCTGGGCGGCCGCCCGCCGACGATCGCCGACCCCGCGCTCACCCTCCGCGGGGACGGCCTGCGCAAGATTTTGGAGGGCGAGACGACGCTCGACGAGATCGCCGACGTCATCGACAACGAGCTGCTGTCGTGACACGTTTCAGGTACACAGGCATCCAGGGCGGCGCGCGGGTCTCCGGCTTCGTGGAGGCCGAGGACCCGACCGCCGCGCGCGCGGCGCTCCGCGAACGCGGGGTGACGCCCCTTGCCGTGGCGCCCGCGCCGCCGCGCGGCAGGGTCATCCGTCCCCGCAACGCGGCCGAGCGCGCGCTGAGCCGGTGGCTTGTTTCCCGGCAATCCGTCGAGCAGGCGTTCATGCAGCTGGCGGTGCTTCTGCGCGGCGACGTGGCGGTGGTGGAGGCCTTCGAGACGGCCGCCGAGCTCGCCGACGGGCTGTTGGCCCAGGCGCTCGCCGAGACGGCGCAGGCCGTGCGCGGCGGCAGCTCGTTGGCCAAGGCGATGCGCGCGGCGATGCCGTGGGTGGGTGAGCTCCACCTGGGGCTGGTGGCGGTGGGGGAGGCCAACGGCGCCCTGCCGCGGATGTTCGATTATTGCGTGGGGCTGATGGCGGAACGCCGCAAGCT
This sequence comes from uncultured Kiritimatiellota bacterium, assembly GCA_944391085.1. Lineage (GTDB taxonomy): Bacteria > Verrucomicrobiota > Kiritimatiellia > RFP12 > DVOR01 > Spyradenecus. Next base: position 52,774 of record CALXSE010000005.1, read on the forward strand.
GCGCAACGAGATCGTGCGTGCGATGACCTATCCCGCCATCGTCGTCCTCATGGGGATGGGCGTGGGCTATTACGTGAGCACGGTGGCCATCCCGCAGATCGCTTCGGTGATGGGCGACCCGGGCGCCTTGCCGCCCATCACCCGCTCCCTGCTTGACACGAGCGATTGGGTCAAGGCGCGGGGCCATTGGCTCATCCTCGGCCCCGTGCTCGCCGTCGCGTCGGTGGCGCTCCTGCGGCGGGTGCCGGGCCTGGGCCTGGCGCTCGACCGCGTGGGGCTGGCGCTGCCGCTCTTCGGCAAGGTGGGCCGCTTCTCCGGCAACGCGCTCTTCAACCAGACCCTCGCCATCCTCCTCGAGAGCGGCATCTCGGTGGTCGAGTCCCTCGCCCTCATCCGCGGCACGCTGGCGAACGCCTTCTACCGCCGCCAGGTCGCCGCCGTCCGGGAGGGCGTCCTGGCCGGCAAGCCGCTCTCCGAGGGCATCGCCGCCTCCGCGCTCGACCGGCTCTCCCCGCTCACCAAAGCGCTCGTCCGCGTGGGCGAGAGCTCCGGCGACCTTGCCGAGGGGCTGCGTTACGTGGGCGACTTCTACGCCCAGGCGCTCGCCCGCCGGCTCGACCTGCTGGGCAAGCTCGTCGAGCCCGCGCTCGTCATTGTCGTGGGCGGCATGGTCGCCTATGTCTACGTCGCCTTCTTCATGGGGATGGCAGCGATGAACGCCGCCGCCGGATGACAACGAAACGAAAGGAACCCCGCCATGGACCGATTGCCGAAACCCCGCCTTGCGCTTCTCGCCGCGCTCCTTTGCGTGACGGCGCACGCCGCACTCCCGCTCGCCGAGCCGCCGCAGAAATTGCGGGACGCGGAGGGCAACCCCGAGGTGGGGCTGGTCGACCCCTTCGTGCCGCGCGCCGCCGCCGAGGACCCCGACATGCCCGGCTCCGGCCTCACCCGCACGGCCGCCGGCGAGTTGCCCGCCGATTTCCGCATCCTGGCCATCTCCATCCCCGAGCGGGGCGAACCTTCCGCGCTCATCCGCATGGGCGGGAAGGAGGAGCCCACCCTCGTGCGCCAGGGCGACCAGATCCGCGTGCCGCGCGCCGCCCCGCGGGTCCGCGCCCGCGCCGCCGAGCCCGACCCCAACGCGCGCACCACCTTTTACCTCTACGTCAAGACCATCGCCCCCACCTACATCGAGGTCTACCACACCAAGACCCGTCCCGATGACACCCAAATCCTCCGCTGGTGACCCGCCATGAAACGACTGCTCCCCCTGTTCCTGCTCGCCGCGCCTCTCCTTGCCCAGACGCCCGCCCCCGCCGTCCCGCGCCTCCGTTCCCTGATGGTGCGCGAGGCCCCCGTGGAATACGCCATGTGGATCCTCTCCGGCGCCTGGGGCCGCCATATCGTCGTCACCGACGCCGCCAAGCCGATCGCCGTCCGCGCCTTTTTGCAGGACATCGACTGCATGAGCGCCCTCAAGGCCATCTGCCGCGCCCATGGCCTGTGGTACCGCGAGGACCCGGAGAGCGGCGTGCTTTACGTCGAGACCCTCGAGGAATACGTCGGGAACGCCTCGCGCGACAGCCACAAGTTCGTCGAGGTCGTCACCATCGTCTATCCCCGCGCCGAGGACGTCGCCGCCAGCCTTGAGCAGGTCTTCAACGACATGGTCGTCTACAATCCGCCCGAGGACGAGGACGGCGACCCGGCCAGCGACATCGACCGTGCCCTCGACCGCATGGATCAGCTCTCTGACCGCGCCACGATGGTCGAGGACGACGCCGCCAGTTCATCCGGCGCTTCCTCCCGCCGCTCCAACCGCAACCGGAACCTTGTCGGCCTGGACAACGTGCGCGATTACTACCGCGACATGGATCGCCTGAACCGAGACAACGCCGCCGTCATCTCCGAGGGGGACGACGGCGCGCCCCGCGCCTCCAGCCCCAGCGTCGTCTTCGTCGCCGTCGCCCGAGACGCCAACGCCATCCTCCTGCGTTCTTCCGACCGCGCCACCCTCCAGCAAGTCCGCGAGGTCATCGCCCAACTTGACCGTCCCAAGCCCCAGGTCCTCCTCGAAGTCCGCATCCTCTCCCTGGACGTCACCGACGAGGAAGACCGTCAGCTTGACCTCCTCTTCGGCTCCGGGGACGGCGCGCCCCTCAAAGGCGGGTTCGTCGGCGGCTATGACAACGGCCCCGTCGGCGGGCTCACCACCGCGATGGACAGCCTTGGCACCTTCAACGCCAACGCCGCGGCCCTGCAATATCTCTCCGAGCGGCTCTCCCTTCGCCTCAAGTGGCTGGACGAACGCGGCAAGGTGCGCCGCCTGGCCACCCCCAACCTCATGGTCTCCGACTACGAGGCCAGCCGCATCTTCGTCGGCAAGGAGACCTCCATCATCCTCAGCGTCGAGACCTCCACCACCTTCACCGGCACCGAGACCGCCACCCCCACCACCTCCACCACCGCCGACATCGAGCGCGCCGACATCGGCACCACCCTTGTCATCACCCCCAAAATCCATGCCGACGGCACCTGCACCATCCGCATCCTTCAGGAGAACGCCGAGGAGGGCAACGCCAAGAACATGAGCTACGGCCCGGACGCCGAGCGCATCGAGTATCAGACCACCGACGTCATCAAGCAGTCCATCGTCTCCACCATCGTCGCCAAATCCGGCGAGACCCTCGCCCTCGGCGGGCTCGTCTCGACCATCGATTCGGAGACCACCGCCCGCGTCCCCTATCTGGCGGACATTCCGTGGATCGGCCCCCTCCTCTTCGAGCGCAAGAACAGGGAGAAGGTCGTTGAGGAGCTCATCGTCCTTGTCCGTCCCCACGTCATCCTCACCCCCGGCGACGCCCGGCGCGTCTCCCACGGCTTCTACGAGAGCATCGACGCCGACCCCCTGCTCAAAGGCATCGCCGGGGGCCTGACGGGGGAGGCTCCCGCCAAGCGCTGACCCCATGCGCCCCGCACGCCATGCCAGACAGCACGCTTGAGCCGCTCTTCCGCCTCATGTCCGAGGCCGGGGCCACCGACCTCCACTGGTGCGAGGGCGACGTCCCCCGCCTCCGCGTCCACGGCTTCCTCCGCCCCGTCGAGGCGCCCGCCCCCCTCCGCGCGCTTCCCTTCGCCGAGCTCACCGCCCGGCTCATCGGCCGCGGCAACCTCGACGCCCTCATGCGCGAGCGCGAGTTCGACGCCTCCGCCACCGTCCTTGGCGGCAAACGCATCCGCATGAACTGCTTCTTCAAACGCGACCGCCTGGCCTGGGCCATCCGCCTCCTGCCGGAACGCTTCCTCTCCTTCGAGGAACTGGGCCTCCCGCTCCCCTTCCTCCGCGACGTCGCCGAGATGCGCCAGGGCCTCGTCCTCGTCACCGGCGCCACAGGCAGCGGCAAGACGACCACCCTCGCCGCCATCCTCCACCAGATCAACCTCCGCCGCCACGAACACATCCTCACCATCGAGGACCCCGTCGAATACGTCCACGACTCCGCCGCCTGCCTCGTCTCCCAACGCGAGGTCGGCCACGACACCCACGGCTTCCACCACGCCCTGCGCGCCGCGCTCCGCGAAGACCCCGACATCGTCCTCCTCGGCGAAATGCGCGACCGCGAGAGCATGGACGCCGCCCTCACCCTCGCCGAGACCGGCCACCTCACCTTCGCCACCCTCCACACCTCCGGCGCCGTCGAGACCGTCACCCGCGTCATCTCCGCCTTCGACGCCGTCGAGCAGGCCCAAACCCGCGAACGCCTCGCCGCCAACCTCAAGGTCGTCCTCACCCAGCGCCTCGTCCCCTGGGCCAACCGTGCCGGACGCTCCCTCTGCGCCGAGATCATGGTCTCCACCCCCGCCGTCCGCGCGCTCATCCGAGACGGCAAGGAGCGCCAACTTCTCTCCCTCATCGAGACCGGCTCCGCCCACGGCATGACCACCATGACCGCCTCCCTCGCCCAACTCGTCCACCGCCGCCTCGTCTCCCCCGAGGAGGCCCTCCGCCACGCCCCCGACCGCGAGGCCCTCCTCCGCCACCTTTGACGCCCCGCCAAATTAAATAAGTCTTTATGCTTGACGGGGGGGGGGTGACATGCTATTGTATCCCCATCATCTGGAATGGTTCCCGATGTGGCAATTAGGACAAAGACATGAAGAAACTTGGATTGCTCGCCCTCGCCCTCTGCGCCGCCGGCGCCGTCGGCGCGGTGACGACCGGCTGGCAGGCGGGGAACACCTTCACCTCGCAAACCTCCACCTTCACCGTGGCGGTCTCCTTCACCTCCGCGGACCTGACCGGCAACGTGCGCGACCTGCTCTACATCGGCAACAAGACGACCGATCAGCCGACTGAGGCCGGCTCCTGGGCCGCCGTGGACACCGAAGGCACGGCCTGGAAGAAGAACAGCACCACGGGTGAGGCCGGCGGCACCAACGGCTGGAAGGCGCCGGGGACCATGGGAAATGGTCAGTATGCGCTTGACGCGCAGACCGGTGACAAGGTGAACGTCCTCGCGAATGTCCAAAAGGGGCTCAACGTGATCGGCATCACCGTGACGATGACGCAGGAAGGCAATTCCAACAAGGCCTCCTACGACTTCTACCTGAACGGGTCGCTCCTGGGCTCCCTGGTCCATACGGACATCGGCGCCGCCGTCTACTCCTACGGCAACCTCTCGACGCAGGTCGAGGGCGCCGACCTCTACTGGATGGCCGGCACGGCGACGGCGGACGACTACAAGACCATCCCCGAGCCGACGGCGCTGGCGCTGTTGGCGCTGGGCGTGGCCGGCGTGGCGCTCCGCCGCCGCGTGGCCTGACCGGGCGCGGTGCGCCAGGGATGTGCGCGGCTTCCGTCCACGAAGCCGCGCTTTTTTTGGGAAGGGAGGCGAGGATGAGACGTGTGGTTTTGGCGTTGGCCTTGGGCGCGGCAACGCTGGTTGGCGCGGTGCAGGTAACCTTTTCGGGCAAGACGGCGTCCTCCATCGCGGCCTCGGCGCCGCTTGAGTTCGTTTCGCTGGAGCCGGCCGTGGGCTTCATGACCACCGGCGACGCGGCGAAGGACGCGACCTTCTTTAGCCCCAACATCAACATCCAGACCGGCGCGGAGGGCTACTGGACGGTGACCTTCTGCGCGACGGAGGTGGCGATCTTTCAGACGCTGACGTTGGATGTGGGCATCTTCAACTCCGAAGGGAAACCGCAGGGAGCCGACACCGAGCGCACGGCGACCTTCGAGGCGACGGTGGGCGGTAAGACGGTCTCTGCGACCCACACGTGTATGGGTGCGGATCCCCTCTCCAACCAAAACAATATAGTGACATTGGACTTTGGGCGGGTGGTTGCCCTTGGGGTGGGGGATGAGCTCACGGTCTCCTGTCGGCGGGCCAATGAGACGCTGGGGTGTTACTTCGGCCTCAAGTCCCTCTCGTGGGAAGAGGCGCCGCTGACGGTCGGCGCGGATGGGCTGACGTGGCCAGCGGGCACGGAGGAGCTGACGGTCGCCTTCGACGGCGGCACGCTGACCGTTCCGGCGGGGGTGTCGGCGCGGCGCCTGCGCGTGGCCGAGGGCGGGTCGGGCACGGGAACGATCGTGATTGCGTCCGGCGCGACGCTGTGGGGCGCGGACACGGGCGAGCCGTGGGTGCCGGCCTTCGCCATTCCCCCGGAGGTCGCGGTGCGGGTGGAGGCCAAGGGCGCGCTTTTGATGGATGGCCGCCTCTCCTGCCCCGTGACGGCGGCGCTCGGGGCGCGGCTGGGCGCGGCCACGGAGGCCGGGACGCTGACGCTCGACACCCTGGCGACGGAGGGTGCGCCGATGGTCGTCCAGGGTTGTCTGGAGGTCTACCGCGTGTGGGACTTCGTCTTCGCGGAGGGCGCGGCCTTGCGCCGGTGGGACGGAAGCGGTTATACTTTGCGGTTGAAGTAAGGAGCGACACCATGCGCAGAAGGGATTTCTTGAAGGCGATCGGGGCGTGCGCGGTGTGCGCGGCGCCCGGCGCGATGTGGGCCATCGGGCCCGAGGAAGAGACGACGGTGCGCCCCGGGGCGGCGCCGAACCCCGCCCACGGCAAGAAGCCCAACGTCATCCTCGTGCTTTGCGACGACCTGGGGTGGGGCGACTTGGGCGCCTTCTGGCAGAACGCGCGCGCCGAGGCCGGCAAGGCCCACATCGACACGCCGAACCTGGACGCGGCGATGCGGCGGGGCGTGATGCTCACCAACGCCTACACCACCGCGCCGGTCTGCGCGCCCGCCCGCGCCTCGATGGTCTCGGGCAAGCACCAGGGCAACTGCAACCTGCGCGACAACATGTTCGACCGCCCCGTGGACGCGCATATGACCCTCGGCACCGTGATGAAGCAGGCCGGCTACGCCACCTGGCACATCGGCAAGTGGGGCATCGGCGGCGGCTACGAAAGCGGCGGTCAGCCGCGCCGTTCCATGGCCTGCGACGCGGGTTTCGATTATTCCTACGGCTATCCCGCCCATGCCCATGGCCACTCCTTCTACCACTGGGAGGGGAATGAAAGGGGTTACGACTGGCGTACCCAGAAGCAGGGGTCGCCCGTGGTGGAAAACCTCTCCGCCCAAGCCAAGGACGACACCTTTTACGCAGGACTCTCTCACGGCGCGACCGACTGGGAGCGCGATGAGGAAGGCACCTACTGGCGGCGGTTGATCTCCGATGCCGAGGTGCGCCATTGCTACGACACCGACCTCTTCACGGCGAAAATCAAGCAGCTCATCAAGGCTCATCAAGACTCTGGACGAGAGGAGCCCTTCTTCTGCTACGCCTGCTACACCACCTGTCACGGTGCGGGGCAGTCGGGAACCCAAGCCGACCCCAACCTTGGTTCGACCACGCAGTTCCATATCCCCGGCAACGCCTATCCGGACCTCAACGAGGACAAGACGTGGGGTGGCGGCGTGACCTGGGAGCAGGATACGGAGGGCCACCTGCCCTTCCGGGCCGTGGACGAGCAGGGCAAGGCGACCTCCAACACCTACGTCTACGACGAATACAAGGGCTATACCGCTTCGCAACAGCGTTACGCCTCCAACGTGCGGCGAATCGATGAGGCGCTGGGCGACCTGCTCCACTTCCTTGAGTTGCGCGGATTGGACAAGGATACGCTCTTTATCTTCACTTCCGACAACGGCCCTGCGGGTGAATACCTTTCCCCCGGCAACATCACGTGGGTGAACGGCGCCTTTGACTCCAATGGGCCCTTCAAGGGCATGAAGCGGTGGTGCTATGAGGGCGGTCTGCGCGAACCGACCTTCGTCCTCTGGCCCGGCACCGTCCCCGCCTCCGGCACGGAGATGCCGCGCGTGAGCGACTTCCCCTTCCAGTTCCCCGCGTGGATGGCCACGCTGGCCGATGTCGCCGGCCTGCCTCAGCCCGCCCACTGCGACGGCGTGTCGCTCCTGCCCACGCTTACCGAGCAAGGCACCCAGTTGCCCATGCGGATTTACGCGGAGTACCAGGACGGCGGTTCCCAGCAGAACTTCCAGTTCGAGCAGATGGTGCGCGACGGCGACTACGTGCTTATCCGTAACCGCGGAGCCTCCGGGACGGTCGAGCTCTACAACGTGGTCGAGGACGAGGGTCAGACCACGAACCTCGCTGCCTCCGATCCTGATCGCGTACGCTGGATGACCGACCTGCTCATTGCCTGCCGCGTGCCTTGCGGCAAGGTGCCCGCCGCGTGTGGCGCCAAGGGCAGTTATTGGAACGATGACCACGGCACCATCGATGGGATGGCGATGCCCGCGACGTCGTTGCGTGGGGCCTTGCCGCAACTTCAGGTGCGGGTCTTCCGCACGGGCGCGGAGGCTTGGCCCTGGGTGCCGAACTTCCGCACGCTCGAGCCCGACGCCGGATTCCTCGCCGCGGACGTCGCCGCCCTTCGCGGGCGCCTCGCCGGGGAAAGCGGCCCCTTCGGCCTCTCCGTCGAGGGCTGGCTCGAAGCCGAGGCCGAACAGGAATTGACCTTTGCGGCCACCGGCGCGGGTGGGTGCCAGCTCTGGCTCCATGAATCCCACATCCTGGAATACGAGGCCGGCGATTGCGCCCAGGGCCGCGCCATTGCGGTGAAGCTCGCCAAAGGCCGCCACCCTTACCGCCTCTACCTCACCGCGCCAACCGGCCCCGCCTCCCTTTGCGCCGTCTCCGCCGGCTCCGTGGCCCTGTACTGACGTGATGGGATCACAGAGGCCACAGAGGATACACAGCGGAACACGGAGAACGGAAATCACAAAGGACGCAAAGCTTGGGGTCGCCGGGTCAGGCACGTCGCAGACGTGCCGCGGGTGCAGGGGGAGCTTCCCCCTGCCGGGGTCAAGGGGCGGCGCCCCTTGCCCTTTCTTTTCCCTCTGTGTTTCCTCTGCGTTTCCTCTGTGCCCTCTGTGATCTCCCCTGCGTCGTGCAAGCCTTTGTGTCCGTTGTGATTTCCAATGCTCTGTGTCCCTTCGTGTGTCCTCTGTGCCCTCTGTGATCGAAAACCAAAAAAAGTGTTGCATGGGCGAAAATCTTTGTTATAATATTGGCACCTTTTTTCAAGGGGGTGACCAGGTTTCGACAGGGTATGTTGGATCCTCGGTTGCGTGCCGGGGATGATCGTTGGCCCCGTAAAACATCGATCAAAACCTAACTGCGAACGATAACTTCGCTTACGCGGCCTAACTGAATGGCCCGTCGCCGAAACGCCGATGTCTGCTGAGCGTGGAAGCGTCGACTAGCAGGCCCTGCCGTGAACCGAACCTTCGGGGACGCGCGCTTGTACCATCATGAGGGTATGCGTCGGATGTGGCCCGTCGGCCGACTTGTCCGCCGCGAGACAAAAGGCCGGATACGCACGTAGAGATCGTGGTGAAGCTATCTTGGACGGGGGTTCGATTCCCCCCACCTCCACCAATCAGGCCACGCACGGCCGCCTGTCTTCAACGGCGCCTTTGTCTCCACGGCGTGGCCGCGATGCCAAAAAAGAACCAAAAGGGCAAGCCTTATCGCGTCTTGGCCCTCCGGTTCTGTTTGGTTGTGCTCCGCTGATAGGTCGTCAAATTCATGTTCATTATCATTATATTTCAATGTAATCCCACTTTTTTCTTGGAAATCTTATATCCAATTGAACTGTACTTTTTGGCATCGCAATAGCCAACAGTTTTCTTGGCCGCGTCATTGCAACATATGCAATACGCATCAATTCTGTATCAGTGCTTCCACTTGCCAAAAATGAGGGTGTTAATGTATTTCCTCGTGTTCCTTTTATCAAGAGCATAAGGGCATCATACGTTTCTCCCTTTACACCATGGACTGACGAATATGTATATTCGTTACAGGTCTTTACCTCAAAATAGTTTTTTATGGGTATTTGCTTGAAATTTCGATTTTGTGTGTCATGTGTCTTTATTTTTATTAAATCGGCTACTGTAGTACCTTTAAGCAAGGTTAAATTATGGGTTGTAAGAGTTTCCTGTATGATGGCTTTGACATTAGTTATCCATTGACCACATTGTTCTGTTGCCAAAGGAAGGCTTGTAAGAACTTCAATGACAATTTGTTTCCATTGACTATATGGTAATATTTTTGACACTTCCTGTTCGATAGAAACATTGATGTCTTTTAAATCCTTAATTGTCAATTGAAATAATGCTTTTTCGCAGAAAGAGTATGCTTTGCTTCTGTCACCGCTCATCCACGCGAAGGATGACTTTGCCAACAACTCAGTTTCTGGCGTTTTCCAGAGATTTTTTACAATATTGCCGGAGTGAATTCTACCTCTTGTTACAACTGCAACTTTATCAGGAGAAAAAGAAATATCACATGCAGCACACTCTTCTTTGAACCTCTCGACAATAGAACTTTCAGTTGTATCTTTTTCATACAGAAAAAGAATGGGCTTTTTGTTGTAGCCTGCAAACAGACCAGATGCTTCATTTGCTTTCTTATCTTTGTAGATATCAGAAAAGACAAAGGTTGCGTTGCATATCAATTGCGAACTTCTAAAATTTTTTGTTAAGACTAATTGCTGCCATCCAGTGTCTCTCATTTTTTTCAAAAATGATTCTGGATTAGCGTTTCGCCATTCATAAATTGACTGATCCGGATCTCCTACAATATACATTGACTCTAAACCTGCAGCACATAGAAAATCTAGTAATTTCATTTGCTCTTGCGATGTATCTTGTGCCTCATCCAAAATAATGACAGGAAATCTTGATGCAATGCATTTTGCAATTTCTGGGTATTTTTCTAGAAGTATACACGTTAATCTTGCCACTTCATCTTGAAAGAATTGCCCCTTGCTCAACAATGCCTTTTTAAATTGAATGCAAGGAGGTTCATATCGTCCATTTCCGGAACAGGTAATTTCGTTTCCATTTTTAGTTAATTTCCCATTTGAAGCCCATTTGAAATCACCAATACTGGACAAGCATCTTGTATAGCATTCTTTTCTCCAATATCGATATGAATTTACGATATCAGATGAAATAATTGTCGGCCTTTTAGGTGGTTTTAGCAACAAATATCCAAATCGCAAAAAGATATAGTTGTCAATAAAACTATCCAATGTCCCTACGAAATGTGGATCTTCAATACTAAATCCTTTAGGGAGCATTTCTAAAGCTTGACGGCTAATTTCGTCACTGGCAACATTGGTAAACGAAAGAACAGCTATTCCTTGGTGCGAGCGATTCCAATTTTGTAAGTAGTTGATCATTTTTTGTGCAACTACTGTCGTTTTACCACTTCCCGGGCAGGCATGTAGAACAACTTTTCCTGAAGATTCAAGAAATCTAATTTGTTCTGCTGTAAAGCTAAACATACTACTCCTCCAAAGCTGGCTTCTCTCTTGTTACATTATAGATTGCATCTTTTATATATTGAGGAACGATAAAAGGTGATGCAACCGTCTCACCATTTTCTATGGCTCGGGATTGCTTTTGCAAAGCTCGCCCTAAAGCCAGTGCTACTTGCGCCTTTGCTGAATTCCTTGAACGGATAAATAGCCAGATCATAAGTGCTTTAAGCTGTTGATCGGAGGTTTCATTCACTTTTATCTTGAGTTTAGGCCCGGCAATGGGATATGCTGAGGCAATTGCATCTAACATATATGAGATATTGTTTGGCTCTAATGCCAGGGCATACTCAAACGTCTTAACTGAGCCAAAACATCTTACAATGTTGTTACTACATAAGTCAGAGATGGAATTATATCTGTCCGATGGTGTTCCATGCTCTATCTTATCCGTTATCCCAGTTAAATCATCATTAAAATCTAAATCTTTGGGGATATATGTAGGTTCTTCCTTATTGGCACATCGGTCATCGTCAGTGATAATAGAAGCCTTTGCAAACCCAGCGTCTTGACCGGGTACCTTCATCATTTTCGCAAACGGAGAAAAACCAACACCGTTTATGTTTACAAGTTCAACAGCATACATATCCAATGGCCGATCAATTAGTTTAGTAAACTCAGGCACCAAAATAGCCTCACTAATTCCTTCGACAAAAATAACACCTTTGGCAAAGAAAAGTTGGGATTTCGTTACATCTAAATATTTTTCCAAATAGTCACGTTCTTCATCCGTTAGAGAAGCTTTAACAAGCGGATAATTGTATAATTTGTGCTGGTTTTCATACAGCAAATTGATATGTTTAATCCCAATTTTTGAAACCAATGTTGGAGAATGCGATGTCATAATTACCTGTATATTCTCGTAATGCGCCACCTTTTTTGCAAAGAAATTTAAAATCAATTCTTGCAATTGCGGATGTAGGTGTGCCTCTGGTTCCTCTACCAAGAACAAATTTGCATAGATCCCACTTTTGGCAAAAGACATATCTCCCAATACAGCCGACATAAACAGAAGATTGTTATAACCCAATCCATTTTGAAAAATTTCAAAGGAATGAGTTTTTAATGCCAGTAATGCTTCCTTGATGGCAATATCCAAATCTTTTTTCTTTTCAATTAAAGCATCAATATCAATGTATAATCCCCCATCCTGAATGTGAATAAACGGCTTATATTCCTCTGTATGCTCCAGATCACTTATCAGGGAATAATATTGATGGCAAGCTTCCATAAAATGCCACCGCGGGATAATCCACGATCTTAGAGATGCCGTGATGGACTCGAACTTGGGTTCAACAAAGCCTAAATCAACCGTCTGATGTAATAGATTCTGCTCAATAGAAAGCAAATTTTCGTTAATGACTTGCTTTGTTTTGCCTAGCGACTCTGATTGCAGTATTTCTTGGTTAGCAGTGCGCAATTTCTCAACAAGGCTCTCTTTTTCTTCCGGCTTATTTGCAATGGTTTCAAGCAATTCCGCAAGCTTGCTGTTGCGTGAAGGCCTCATTTCATTTGTGGCATCTCTTAAAGCACTTAAATAGGCAAGGTTTACGGCTTCAAGTGTATCTGCAGATAATGAATTTCCCTCACACTTGCCGCCCCATGCTCTGTACTTTACTTTATCAGCACCAGCCGGAGTTTTTTCTAACGTGAAAATCACATGGAATTCCCCGCAGTCTGTTTGTACGGGGTCCCAGATTTCAATCAAGTTTTTAGGAACATCTTTGAGATATATGTCGATTTGCGCCGATGTCGCTTTTTCTCCAGCTACATTTACATGAAAGTCGGTCTTGCTGAAGAAGATGTCTTTCTTGTATAGCACACAAGAAAAAGCAATTCTAATCGCATCAATTAATGCTGATTTCCCGCTGTTATTTTCACCGATAACAACATTGATTCCCTTATTAAATAAAAAAGTAACCCCTTCATTTCCAAACACTCTAAAGTTTTGAATTCTGACTTCCTGAATGTACATAGTCCACTCCACCTTAATGATGATTCAGTTTTTTAAGTCACTTTAATTTTTCGCACAGCGGCAGCGACTGTTCCAGTTTTTCGACGATGCGTTTTTGCTCGGCAAGGGGCGGAAGGGGAACAAGAAATTGTTCTAACCTCTTTGCCGCTAAATTTGGTTGTGCCGTTCCATTATCGTACCGTTTTATTTCGGAGAACAGTAGTGGAGAATCTAAGTAGTACATAAGAAATTTATCTATCACTTCTTTTGCAAATGAATTGCGGAGTATTACCAAAGAAGATGCAATTGCCCCCTTTTCAAAAGGATAAATGCCATGCTTTCCCAGTGATCCCCTTATGCATACAACAACATCATCCTTTTGCAATTTCCCGTTTCCAAGTTTAGAATACTGCTCCTCTGTCATACAGAGAAGATTTTCGTCTTGGATTACAGTTTTTCCATCAAGGTTTCCTGCGCTGATAAATGGTATACCGCTTTTTGAAAGTTTCGCTTTTGAAGGGTAGTTTTTACCACGATCACCATTTAGTACTGTCCAAATTTGAGAAAGCCTTACCCACTTCCAACTCTCCGGGATATCAAAAGGCTTTTCGTCGTCGGTGATTTCGGGTAGGGGCTTTTCTTTTTTGATTTTTCCTGCTTTGATGAGCCGCTGTTTCTCCTCTTGAATCTGGGCAAAGAGTTCTTCGGCGGTGCCTTCTTCGGGGCGCTGTTCCACCAGTTTGCCCTGGAGGGCATACTGCAAGAGGGATTTTTTCATATCCTCCGGGAAGCGGCGGTTAAACTGCTCTAGCTTGGTCCACGCCTGCTCGTAGCGGTCGATATAGGGCAGCAGTTCCTCGATTTTGGCAACGATGCGCTTTTGCTCGGCAAGAGGTGGGAGGGGGAACGGTAATTCAATCATTGTGTCCGTTCCAACCCTTGGCATTTTTACTCCGTAGGTAACAGAATTGATAATAAAATCCACATAAGGAGACTTTAAAAAGTACACTGCATATTGCGAATCCATGCTCCCAAACAAATTAAAGGGAACCATTTCAGATGAACAGATTCCGTCCTTTGGAGCAACGAGTATCTTTTTTAGGTACGGACGAAGCTTACTGTATAGGACTTGCCCTTTGTAAAATCGGACCTTGTCTCCGGTAATTTTTCGTTCGGATGCTTTACAAATATTGATGATTTTCCCGCTCTCTTTTTCAATATCTTCAAGATCCAATGACCACATATCGTCTGTAATATCGTTTGCTGATATTTTTTCTTTTCGCTGATTATATGTACTTACATTGCTCAAACGCACCCATATCCAACTCTCCGGAATCTCAAATGGCTTCTCGTCCTCTGTGATCTCCGGCAGGGCCTTTTCCTTCTTGATCTTTCCCTCTTTGATAAGCCGCTGCTTCTCCGCCTGAATCCGGGCAAAGAGTTCCTCAGCGGTGCCCTCTTCGGGGCGTTGCTCCACCAGCTTACCCTGGATGGCAAGCTGCAAAATGCTGTTTTTCAGTTCCTGCGGGGTCATTGGGCAGCTCCTTCCAGAATCGCGGTGATCTCGGCCAGCACCCGGTCAATTTCGGCATTCAGGGAGGCCCGCTGTTCCTCATACCGGTGGATCAAATCCAGGGGCGCCAGAATTTCTTCCTCCTCATGGGGATAGCCGCACTGGTCAAGATTGTAGCCCAGCTCTTCGGTCAGCTGCTGGACGGTGAACTTTTTCGCTTTGGGGAAGCCTTCTTCCTCCAGCTCCCTGCGGTCGTTCCACCAGTCCAGCACCGGCTGGAAATGCTCCAGCTTCATGGGTTTAGTTTTGGAGAAATGCTTGTACCCCGCCGGCATATCCAGGCGGTAAAACCAGGTCTCTTCAGTGGAATGGGTGCTGTCAAAAAACAGGATGTTGGTGGTGATGGAGGTATACGGGGAGAACACGCTACCTGGCAGGCGGATGATGGTGTGGAGGTCAAACTCCCGCAACAACTTCTTCTTGATATTCACCTTGGCGTTGTCGGTGCCGAACAGGAAGCCGTCGGGCAGGATCACCGCCGCCCGACCGCCCCGTTTCAGCCGGTACATGATGACCGACAGAAACAGGTCGGCCGTCTCGGAACTGGCCAGATCATCGGGGAAGTGGTTTTTGACATCCGCCTTTTCCGCCCCGCCGTAAGGGGGATTCATCATGATGACATGGAACCGGTCCGCCTCGGTATAGTCCAGCACGTCCTTCGTCAGGGAGTTGTCGTGATAGACCCGGGGCACATCCAGCCCGTGCAACAGCAGGTTGGTAATGCACAGCATATAGGGAAACTGCTTTTTCTCGATGCCGTAGACGGAGTTGCCACACGCTTCTTCATCCTCGGTGGTCTTGACCTGCTTGTGCAGTTCTTTCAGCCAGCTGACGAGAAAGCCGCCGGTGCCGCAGGCAAAGTCGGCCATCGTCTCTCCAATTTGGGGCTTGATGACCTGGGCCATAAAGTCGGTGACCGCGCGGGGCGTATAGAACTCACCGGCGGAACCGGCGCTTTGCAGCTCTTTCAGGATGGTCTCGTAAATCTCGCCAAAGGCGTGGCTTTCCTCATAGTCGCTGAAATCCAGGTCATCAATGACATTGATGACCTGGCGCATCAGCACGCCATCCTTCATGTAGTTATTGGCATCGGCAAAAGTGGTCTGCATGATGGCCTTTTTGATGGGGGTGGAGGCGTTCACCGGCAGGTTTTTCAGGGTTGGGAACAGGGTGTTGTTGACGAAATCCAACAGTTTATCGCCGGTGGGCGCGGCGCCGGATTTATCATCGTGCGCCCAGTTCTGCCAGCGGCATTGCTCTGGGATGATGGATTGATAATTGTCATCGTCCCACGCCCAGTCCTGTTCCTTTGCGTCGTACACCTTCAAAAACAGCATCCAAGCAATCTGCTCAATGCGCTGGGCATCGCCGTTGATGCCCGCATCGTTGCGCATGATGTCCCGCAGCCGTTTTACAAATCCTGTCAAATTGCTCATGGGGTTACACTACCTCGTCCATATAGATGGCCTGCTCCAGTTCCTGCACTGCTTTCAGATAGCCCTGTTTGCCGCCGAAATACCCGGCGATTTTGGTAGGCTTGCCCAGCTTCAGGAAGGGGGCGAGCTTCAAGATTTCCGTTTTTTCAATCTCGTAGATTCCGACGTTCATGTACTTATCCAGCAGAGCCTCCAGCACCTCTCTGGCCACGCCGCTGTACCGGCTGAAAAAGTCACGCTTTTTCACATTGTTGGCCCGTTCCCGGCGGGTCAAGGGCTTCTTGTCAAAGGCCACATGGCAGATGAAGTCAAAGTCGTCCACATCAGTCATGCCCTGATTCGCTTTCAGCAGTTCCAGATCAATACCGTGTTCATGGAGCAGATCACGAATCTGCTCCTTTTTCTCCTGCGCCGACCACTGGCGGATGAAGTTGTCTAGCGAAGCATACTCGCCCCGAATGTTTTCCTTGGTGTAGTCGATGATACTCTCCTGGCGCAGCAGTTTGCCGTTGACGTCATAGACCGATACGGTTTTGTGGATGATCTGCACCGTACAACCGTTTTTGTCCACAATGGGTTTCTGTTTGGGTTCCGGCGGCGGCACATTCGGTGGGGGTTGTTCCAGCGGTTCCGCCGGTTCTTTGGGCTGCTTCCCGCCTGGCGTGTAGCCTTCGTTCTCCTCGATGGGGCCATCCCATTCCGGGTCGGCAAACAGGCGGGTCACGTTGCGGAAATCCATGACCACAAAGTGCGTCTTACCCTCTTTTTCCCGTAGACGGGTGCCGCGGCCAATGATCTGCTTGAACTCGGTCATAGAGCCGATCATCTCATCCAACACGATCAGCTTGGTCATCTTGCAGTCCGCGCCGGTGGACAGCAGCTTGGAGGTGGTGGCGATGACCGGATACGGCGATGAGATCGAGATAAAGTATTTCAGCTTGCTTTTACCGTAGTCGTCCCCGCCGGTAATGCGCACCACATAGTCGGGATTTTCTTTCATCATATCGACGTTGAGCTTTGCCAATGCGTTCCGCATTCGCAAAGCGGCATCCTCAGTGGCACAGAACACAATGGTCTTGTCCATGCGGTTGGTGCTTTTCAGGTAGTTGGTGATTTCCTGCGCCACCTGCTGGATGCGGTCCTCAATGATGATGTTATAGTCGTAATCACTGTTGGTATAGATGCGGTCTGGAATCTCCACACCGTTGATGTCCTTCTGTCCCTTATGCGGACGCCAGCCTTCCCCGATGTCCGTCATGATATTGATGACCTTGAAGGGTGCAAGGAAGCCGTCCTCAATGCCTTCTTTCAGGCTGTAGGTATAGAGCGGCTCCCCAAAGTAGCTGAGGTTGGAGATATATTTGGTCTCCTTGGGTGTGGCCGTCATGCCGATCTGGGTGGCAGATTGGAAATATTCCAGAATCCTGCGCCAGCGGCTTTCCTCCTTGGCGGAGCCTCTGTGGCACTCGTCTACGATGATAAGGTCGAAGAAGTCCGGCGCAAACAGCTCGCTGAAATGCTCCTGGTCATCATCGCCCACCAGCTGCTGGTACAGGGAGAAATACATCTCGTGGGAGGTGATGGTGCTTTTATCGTCCTTGGCCACATTGATTTTATGGGTGACCTTTTCCAGCGGAGCAAAATCCTGTTGGATGGACTGATCCACCAGAATGTTCCGGTCAGCCAGGTAGAGGATCTTGCGTTTCATACCGCTTTGCAGCATTCGGTACACGATCTGGAAGGCAGTGTAGGTTTTGCCGGTGCCGGTAGCCATCACCAAAAGAATTCGCTGCTGTCCCCGGGCAATGGCATCCACCGTGCGATTGATGGCGATACGCTGGTAATAACGGGGCGGGTAGGTGTTCTGGCTGGTGTAGTACGGCTGCTCCAATATCGTTTCCTGTTGGGGTGTCAAGCCGGATTTCTGCTTATATCGGGCAATCAGCTCCTGTTCTGTGGGGAACTCGTCCAGATTGAACTCACGCTCCTGTCCGGTCAAGAAATCGTGTTCTACAAATCCATCCCCGTTGGAGCTGTACGCAAAGGGAACATCCAGCATTTGCGCATAGGTCATTGCCTGCTGCAATCCATAGGAAACGCCGTGCGCATTGTCTTTCGCCTCTACAATGGCAATAGGGTTGTTCGCGTTGAGGTATAGGATATAATCCGCACGCTTGGGCTTTTCGCGGAACACAAAGTTGCCTTTCAGGTTGATTTTGCCGTCTGTGATACGGGTTTCCATGGTGATTTTATCCCGATCCCACTTGGAGAGAATCGCAGGGGTAATATACTGGAGTTTAATATCTTCCTCGCTCATTTGATGTTTGGGCAAAATCATACTCACGCGAACACCTTCCTTTACTCCGCTTGTTCGTCAGGCAAAATTTCTACAATATCATCCAGCGTGCAGTGACGTGTCCGGCAAATCTTCACCAGAACCTCTACCCGTACATCTTCGTTTTCCCCAGCTTCGCCATGGCGTTGGTGGTGATTCGTGCAGACTTGATCAGGTCTGTCTTAGTCATCCCTCTGTCAATGAGACTTTTCTATAGCTTATTGTAACAAACAGGCATGGTGTTCCTCCTTGTACTCAGCGGTTAATCACATTGTCATTATACTACGTAGAAGCAAAAACTTCAATTTTCAATAGAAATTCTAAATATTTGTATTGATCAGGGGTACAGCTCATCAGCCAAAAGGTTAGAAGCACTTTGAATACATGTTATACTTTCTAAGGAGGAAGTAAAACAGGGATGGAACAGGTTGCCGTTGTCGCCGCAGATCAAGGAGTGATTCCTATGGAGAGAGAGGATTTCGCTTGGATTGGGTTTTATACGGAATTCGCCGAGTAGCTGTTGCCGTATATGAAGGACAGGCAAACCCTGATCGCGAAACTAAAGGCCGTCTATGCGGCCATTGACAGGCGGTTGCCCACGTTGGAGAAGGACAATAACATTGTCGATATTGACCCATTTACCGTTTTCGCCCTCTTTAACAAGAAAATCACAGACGCCAATCGTATCGCCATCTTACGTGAAATCGCCAAGGCGTTTTCCATAAACGCCCCTGTGCCGGAGTCGTTTGACGGAATCCCTGTCCTCAACAATCAGAAGGCTACTTATTATTTGTTTATCGACGAGCGCCAAAACGGGGACATCGAGACTCTTTGGAGGGTGTTTGAGGCGGCATTGGCGTACGCGAGAACCCATTCGGCAAACAGCAAAGCCGCTTTGATTCAGGCTTATGACGCCGCCTTGGCCCAGAAGGGCATCAAGTGGAATTTGACGATGGGCTTGTATTGGATTTGCCCATACGACTATATCAATCTCGATTCACGCAATCGTTGGTTTATCCAAAAGTCAAAAGATCTTCCATCGGACTTCATTGACAGTGTGGATAAGTTCCGTACGGTTCTCAACGGCGAAGCGTACTTGCGACTCTGTGACCGTTGCCGCGACATCCTTGAGAAGGGCAATTACCGTTACAGGAACTTCCCGGAACTTTCTTACCATGCGTGGATTGTTTCTGAAAGGGTGAACGAGGCAAATCGTGCCGCGGCGGACAAAGGTGGCCGGGTTCCGACCGTTGGCGAGGCTATCGACAACAAGAAAGCGGATGTCCAATGCCTGGCATACACCAAAAGAGATTTCCTGGACGAGGTCTACATGGGCGAGGCAGATTATCTGGATCTAACCAATCTGCTCAAAAACAAGAAGAACATTATCCTGCAAGGCGCTCCTGGCGTCGGCAAGACCTTTGCCGCGAAACGGCTGGCTTACTCGATGATGGGCGTGAAGGATCCCAGCCGCGTCATGATGGTGCAGTTCCATCAGAGCTACAGTTATGAAGACTTCATTATGGGATTCAGGCCGACCGCCACCGGGTTTGAGCTCAAAAAGGGGCCGTTCTACAACTTCTGCAAAAAGGCCGAAACAGACTTTGAGAATGACTACTTCTTCATCATCGATGAAATCAACAGGGGCAACCTGAGCAAGATTTTCGGCGAGTTGTTCATGCTTCTCGAAAGTGACAAGCGTGGCATGCCGCTGCAGCTTCTTTATTCGGATGAAACGTTCTCCGTCCCTGCGAATGTCCATCTCATTGGCATGATGAATACGGCGGATCGTAGCCTTGCGTTGCTGGATTACGCCTTGCGCCGTCGCTTCGCATTCTTTGAATTGTCCCCTGCTTTTCAGACGGAGGGTTTCCGTGCCTATCGTGAGGCTAAAAACAACAGGAAGTTTGACAAACTGATCGCGGCCATTGAAAAGCTGAACGTCGCGATTGAAAACGATGACACGCTGGGGAAGGGATTCCGTATCGGCCACAGTTATTTCTGCACGGGGCGAGACATCGATGAAAGGTGGCTGAACGCCGTCATTGCTTACGAGATTGTTCCTCTCCTGCATGAATACTGGTTCGACGAGCCAGGCAAGGTTCGAGATTGGGAATATGCCCTGAGAGAGGCTATCCGATGATTCGGATCCAAAATATATACTACATGCTTGCCTATGCGTTTCATATTCTGAGGCAACAAGGATATGAACGTTGTGGGACGGAACGGTTTGAGAATACAGCGGATTTGCTTTCCGCCATTCTCGCCAGGGGCGTGGCCATACAGATAAAGCGCGGCCTGGGCCGTACCTATATCGAAGAAACGGAGCCGTTGAGCTGTCTGCGCGGCAAAATAGACGTTGCGGAATCCATTAAGCGGCAGACAATCATGAGGCAGCAGCTCGTCTGCACCTATGATAAGTTCTCGGCGAATTCTTACCTGAATCGGATCCTCAAAACGACTATGGAGGTATTGCTGCGGCATGATGTGCCTAAGGCAAGGAAAAAAGAATTGCGGAATCTGCTTCTCTATTTCCAAGACGTCGGGACACTGGACGTACATTCAATCGATTGGCAATTTCGCTTCAACCGCAACAACCAGAACTATCAACTGTTGATGTCCATATGCCATCTCGTTATCAAAGGATTACTGCAGACATCCGCGGATGGTTCCGTGAAGTTGATGAAGTTTTTGGATGAGCGACGGATGTGCCGCCTGTATGAGAGATTTATTCTTGAGTACTACAGGAAGCATTATCCGCAGATCAAAACCAGCGCATCGCAGATTAGATGGGCGCTGGACGATGGCTTTGGCGCGATGCTGCCGATCATGCAATCCGACATTATGCTCACCTATGGCGACAAGACTTTGATTGTCGATGCCAAGTACTACGGCCACACGACACAGGTGCAGTACGAGGCAAACACGCTCCACTCCAATAATCTGTATCAGATTTTCACCTATGTGAAGAACAAGGCGGCCGCCGGCGGCGAGGTCTCCGGCATGTTGCTCTATGCCCGGACCGACGCGGAAATCCAGCCGAACAACACATACCTGATGAGCGGCAACCGCATCAGCGTGAAAACGTTGGATTTGAACTGTGATTTTTCGGAGATCTCCCGCCAGCTCAATGCCATCGCGGATGCGTTCATGGGGGACGGGCGGGCCGGCCGCCCTGGGAGGCATTAGCCCGCCGCGCGGTCATTTCATGGAGGGCAGGACGATGCCGCGCAGGATGACGCGCTGGCAGAGCAGGAAGACCGCCGCCGTGGGGATGGAGACCAGGACGAAGCCCGCGAGGGTCACCCAGGGCGCGCCGGCGAAGGTCTGGCTCATCTGGTAGAGCCACACCGAAAGCGTCCAGTGGCTTTGGCGCTGGCAGACGAGAAGGGCCCACTCCCAGGAGTTGTAGGCGGCGATGAAGGCGTTGAGGGCGTTCACCGCGAGGATGGGGGTGGTCATGGGCAGGGTGATGTGGCGGAAGATCTGCCATTCGGTGGCGCCGTCGATGGTGGCGGCCTCGTAGAGCTCGCGGGGGAGGGCGTCGAAGAAGCCTTTGAGGACGAAGATGGAGAGGCCGTTGGCGACGGTGGGGAGGACGAGCGCGGCGAAGGTGTTGAGGAGGCCGAGCTCGCGGATGAGGAGGAAGCCCGGGATGGCCGTGACCGCGGCCGGGAAGGCCATGGTGGCCAGGAGGAAGAGGAGGATGGCCTCGGTGTGCGGCAGGCGGAAGCGCGAGAGCGCATAGGCGGCCAGGGGGTTGACGGTGAGGGTCGCCAGGATGGTGAGGGCGATGAGGACGAGGGTGTTCCACCAAGCGCGGCCGCGGAGGAAGAGGACGTCGCAGACGGTGCGGTAGCTGGCGGTGACGTCGCGCCAGAGGAGGCGCGCGCCGGCGTCGGCGAAGGTGACGGCGAAGGCCTGGGCCTGGGGGAGGGGGACGTCGCGCCAGTCGCGGGCGGCGTAGGGACGGCCGAGGCGATCCCGATAGACGGCGTTGAGGGCGCCGAGGGTGCCGTAGCGGGCCCGGAGGAAGGCCTGCCAGTCGGCCTCGGCGGAGGTGGCCGCGAGGCTTTCGTAGGGGAGGGTGGCGACGAACCCGCGCCAGAGGGGGGCGTTCTCGTAGGGCAGGAGGGGGACGTCGTCGAGGCTTTCGGGGGCGGGCCTGCCGGTGAGGCGGGCATAGTCCCCGGGCGTGCGGCAACGTTCGCGCACGTACGCGGCCCAGGCGGCGCGGGTCTCGGGCGCGAGGCGGACGCGGAGGAGGCGGCGGGGATAGGCCGAGGTGACGAAGGCGCGCCAGGCGGGGTCGCCGTCGTCGCCGGGGAAGGGCGCGGGGGACAGGCCGCGCGCGGCGCGCCAGCGCTCCCAGCGGGGGGCGAGGAGGTAGGGGCGCGTGCGGCTGTAGGGGAGGGGCGTGGCGCGGCAGTGGGCCTTGAAGTCCTGCCAGAGCGCGGTCTTGGGGTCGTCGGGCCAGTCCCAGTCAGGGTAATGGAGGGGGGCGCGGGCCTGCGCGCGGAAGCGGATGGCGTGGAAGGCGTTGTAGCGGATGTCCCAGGTCCGGTTGAGCTCGGCGAGGGCGGCCTCGGGGCCCCGGTGGCCGGTCTTGGCCTCGAAGACGGCGCGGACGTAGGGGCCGACGTCGCGCTCGTCGTAGGCGCAAAGGGAGTTGCGGACGTCGTAGGCGCGGTTGAAGTCGGCGTAGTCCTGGGCCATGGCGCGCCAGGCGGCGGCGGTCTCAGGGTCTTCCATGCCGTCGAGCCAGGGGGCGGCGAAGGCGCGGATGCCGGCGGCGTCGTGCGAGAGGGCCGTCCAGTTCGACCAGAGGGGCGGGGCGTCTGGGAAGACGTCGCGGGGGAAGGCGGGGTGGAAGGTGGAGAGGACGCGCAGGAAGCGCCCCTCGGGCGTCCAGACGGAGGTGAGGAGGGGGGAATGGAGGTTGTAATCGAAGCGGCCCGCCAGGGAACCGGCGACCATCATGAGGAAGGGCCAGACCATCGTGACGGCGCCGAGGGCGAGGACAAGGTAAAGGATCGCCAGGATGAGCCTGGCGCGGAAGGTCTTGCGCTCGGTGGGCAGGATGATCACGGCAGGGCGCCCGATCGGCGGGAGGGCGGGGTGGGGGCTTCCCGGGCGGCTTCCCGGAGGAGGGCGTCGCGGCAGGCGCCCTCGAGCTGGCGGGCGTAGAGGCGCTCGAGGAGCGCGCCGAGGGCGGGGCCGGGGCGGAACCCGAGGGCCAGCAGGTCGCGGCCCGTGACGGCGCGGGGCGGGAGGACGGGCTCGGCGGCGAAGTCGGCCAGCCGACGCCGGGCCAGGTCGTAGAGGTCGAGCTTGGCGTGGGAGCCCAGGCAGTCAAGGCGGTGGAGTTCAAGCTCAAGGCCGATGGTAGGGCGCCCGAGCATCCTGCGGACGCTGGATTCGCGCATCTTGGGGAGCTCGGTGAACTGCATGTGGCCGCGGATGGCGGCGACGACGGCCTCGAGGGTGGCGCGGCTCTCCTTGAGGCGCCGGAGGATGGGGGCGGCCATCTCCGCGCCGATGGCGGCGTGGTTGGGCGTGCGGTAGGCGGGCGAGCCGTCCGGCTTGCGGCCGACCTGGAGGGCGGCGGGCTTGCCGACGTCGTGCAGCAGGATGGCCCAGACGAGCGCGGGGTCGCGCGGCGGGGGCGGGGCGAGGGCGAGCATCTTGCGGACGTGCGCCCAGACGTCGCCCTCGGGGTGCCAGACGGGATCCTGCGGGCACCCGCGCAGGGCCAGGAGCTCGGGGAGGAAGGTGGCCAACAGGCCGCCCTCGGCCAGCAGGTCGAGGGCGCGGTCGGCGCGCGGGGCCTCGCAGAGGGCGCGCAGGAACTCGACGCGGATGCGCTCGGCGCTGACGCAGGGGAGGGCGTGGGCCTCGGCCTTCAGCGCGGCCCAGGTGGCCGGCTCGACAGCCCAGCCGCAGACGGCGGCGAAGCGGACGGCGCGGAGGAGGCGCAGGCGATCCTCGCGGAAGCGGCGCACGGGGTCGCCCACGGTGCGGAGGAGCCCGGCGCGGAGGTCGGCCAGGCCGCCGACGTAGTCGAGGACGCGGCCCTCGAGGGGGTCGTAGAAAAGGGCGTTGACGGTGAAATCGCGGCGCTGGGCGTCGTGCTCGGCGGTGTCGTAGGCGACGCTCTCGGGGTGGCGGCCGTCCTGATAGCCGCCGTCGGTGCGGAAGGTGGCGACGTCGTAGGGGACGCCGTCCTGGAGGACGAGCATGACGCCGAAACTTTTGCCGATCCCGACGCATTGGGCGGGGAAGAGGGCGGAGATTCGCTCGGGCGTGGCGGAGGTGGCGATGTCGATGTCCTTGACGGGCGCGCCGCGCAGGGCGTCCCGGACGCACCCGCCGGCGAAGTAGGCCACGTGGCCGGCGGCGCGGAGGCGGCGGACGATGGCCTCGGCGCGGGCCGCCAACGCGCCGTCGGCGCTCTGGAAGGCAAGCGCGGCCATGTCAGCGGCGCCGGTAGGGGTTGGGGAGGGCGTGGGCGCGGGCGAAGGAATCGATGCGCCCGAGGAGGGCCTCGGAGGGGTTCTCGGCGTAGTCGAGCAGGAGGTCGAAGAGGGCGCGGCGGGCCCAGGCGGCGCGGAGGTCTTCCCGGGCGGGGGCGGCCTGGGCGAGGTCGAAGGTGAAGACGGCGTCGTAGGGGCCCTGGGCGCCCTGGCCGCGGAGCTGGCAGGTGACGTGCCCGGCGCCTTTGGGCGCCCGCCCGTAGACGACGAGGGGGCGGTCGGCGAAGAGGTGGGTGAGGTTGCGGGGATGGATCTCGCCGCCGCTCTGCGCGTCGAAGGTGAGGGAGAGGTCTTTGAGGACGGGGTTGCGGATGGAGTCGAAGACGGGGGCGAGCTCGCGGGCGAGGGCGGCGGGGTCGCCGGAGGCGGTGGCGTTGGCGCCGCGGTTGGCGTAGCAGAGCATGTCGAGGAAGTAAGGGTCGCGGGGCTTGGTGCCGAAGGCGTAAACGGCGATGCGGCCTTTGTTCATGCGGGAGAACTCGCCGATGATGCGGGTGGTGCCGGTGAGGCCGACGGTGGGTTCGCCGTCGGTGACGACGACCGCGAGGAGGGGGCGCGCGGGGTCGGCGGGGAGGTTGAGGAGATCCTGGAGAAGGAGGAAGAGGTCGGTGTTGCCCACGGCGCGGAGGGAGTCGATGAAGGTCTCGGCCCGCGCGCGGGTGTCGGGGGCGTAGGTGAGCCAGGCGTCCGAGGGGGTGAGGGTGTTGTCGCGGAAGGCGAAGACGTTGAAGCGGTCGCCGTGGCGCAGGGTGTTGGCGAGGGCGGCCTTGAGGGCGGTCTTGCCGGCGGCGAGGCGGTCGGCGCCGATGGAGCCGGAGACGTCCTGGATGAGGATGACGTCCTTGGGCATGACGGCGAGGGGGCCGTCCGGGCGGCGGAGGATCTCGAGCCGGAAATACCGGTGCGCGGGGTCGGCCTCGGGCTCGGAGACGGTGAGGGAGAGGCTGAGGCGGTCGTCAATCGGGGTGGGGGGCGGCGCGTCCCGGGTCTGTGAGGCGGCGAGCGCGTCGGCCAGGGCCTGCGCGCCGAGCGCGGACGGGGAGGGCACGGCGCCCGTGCCGAGGGCCGGCGGCGGCAGGGGGGCGGGGCCTTGCCCGGGGGCCGACGCGGGGGCGCCGGGGGCTTCCGTGGCGGGCAGGGCGGGGGCGGACGGGGGCGTCCCGTTGAGGACGGAGTCGGCGAGGTCTGGCGCGTCCGGCACGCGGGGGACGTCGGCGTCGATGACCCAGCGCGGGGTGGGGTTGGCATCCCTGAGGTCCGGCGCGTCCGGCACGGCGGCGATGAGCTGGCGGGGGGTGAGGCCCGCATCCGGCATCCGCGGCGGGGCCGGGAGGGGCGCCTCGGCCGGTTGGGGCAGGGCCGGCGCGGTGGGGAGGGGGAGGGGCGCGGCCTCGGCGCGGGCGGCGGTTTCCCGGGCGGATTGCGCTGCGGCGGCCTCGGGGTCCGGCGCGGCGTCGTGCGGGGGAAGGACGGCCGCGACGTCTTGCACAAGGGTGGCGACGCGCAGGGGCGGGAGGTCGTCGTCGGTGAGGCGCTCGACGGCCTCGGCCCGGGCCGTGCCGACGCGCAGGGGGGCGGCGAGGCAGAAGAGGCCGAAGTGCAGCAGGATGGAGAGGAGGAGGGCCGCGAAGAGCGCCAGGGTGTGCCGCCCCAGCCCGAGGCCGTCGTCGGCGGGGAGGGGGCGGAGGGCGCTTTCGCGGGAGTCCATCAGAGGCCTTTGCCGCAGCAGTTCTTGTATTTTTTGCCAGAGCCGCAGGGGCAGGGGTCGTTGCGGCCGACCTTGGGCTGCGCGCGGAGGGGCTCGGGTTTTTGCGGGGCGGGGGCGGGGGCCTCCGGGGCCATGCCGAGCGAGCGCATGAGCGATTCGAGCGAGCCGTCGCCGGCGGGGGCGGGCTCCGGCGCGGGCTGGGGCAGGCCGGGGGCGGTGACGGTGAAGGAGGCGGGCATGGGGCGGGGCCGCGGCGGGGGCGGGGGCGGGGGCGGGGCGGCGGTGAGGTCGCCGAGATCCTGGTGGACGGTCTGGGCCTTTTGGGCGGCGCGCTCGCGCATGGCGAAGTAGGCCGCGACGTTGGTGGTGGTGGTGAAGGCGGCGCGGACGATGGCGCCCTTGATGGTGCCCATGAGCTCCTCGAACATGGTGAAGGCCTCGCGCTTGTATTCCACGAGGGGGTCGCGCTGGCCGTAGCCGCGGAGGCTGACGCTGCGGCGGAGGTCGTCCATGGCGGCGAGGAACTTTTGCCATTCCTCGTCGATGGCGGTGAGGCAGACCATGCGTTCGAGCATGGGGAGTGCCTCTGGGATTTCGCCCTCGCATTTGGCCTGGTAGGCCTCCTCGACGCGGCGGAAGAGTTCGGCGGCGGCCTCCTGGGGCTTTTCGACCCAGGCCTTGCAGTCGTCCACGGGGCAGAGAATGGGGAAGTTGGCGGCCCAGGCGGCGAGGCCCTCGGGGTCGGCGTCCTTGGCGTTGGCGAGCGTGGCCTCGCAACGGTCGACGATGAGGTCGTTGAAGACGTCGAGGATGCAGGCGTGGGCGGCGCCGTCCTTCATGAGGATGTCCTGGCGCAGGCCGTAGATGATGGTGCGCTGGCGGTTCATCACGTCGTCGTACTGGAGGGTGCGCTTGCGGATGGAGAAGTTTTGTTCCTCGACCTTGCGCTGGGCGCGCTCGACGGTGTTGTTGAGCCAGCGGTGCTCGATGGCCTCGCCTTCCTTGAGGCCGAGGCGGGTCATGAGGCCGGAGAGCTTGTCGCTGCCGAAGAGGCGCATGAGGTTGTCTTCGAGCGAGAGGTAGAAGCGGCTGGCGCCGGGGTCTCCCTGGCGGGAGCAGCGGCCGCGGAGCTGGCGGTCGATGCGGCGGGATTCGTGGCGCTCGGAGGCGATGACGTAGAGGCCGCAGGGGCGTTCCTCGAGGAGGTGGCGGAGGGTCTTGCGCTCGCCTTTGGGGACGGTGTCGAGGGTGAGGGCCTTGTCCTTGATCTGCTCTTCGGTCATCCAGACGACGCCGGGGCCGAGCTTGATGTCGGTGCCGCGGCCGGCCATGTTGGTGGCGATGGTGACGGCGCCGGGCTGGCCGGCCTGGGCGACGATCTCGGCCTCCATGGCGTGGTTTTTGGCGTTGAGGACGTGGTGGGGGATGCCGGCCATGCGGAGCATCCGGCTGAGGACCTCCGAGGTGTCGACGGTGACGGTGCCCAGGAGGACGGGCTGGCCGCGGTCGTGGGCCTTGCGGACCTCGTCGATGATGGCGCGGTATTTCTCGCGCTGGGTCTTGTAGATGAGGTCGTTACCGTCGACGCGGCGGATGGGGCGGTTGGTGGGGATGACGACGACGTCGAGCTTGTAGATGTCGTTGAACTCGGTGGCCTCGGTCTCGGCGGTGCCGGTCATGCCGGAGAGTTTGTCGTAGAGGCGGAAGTAGTTCTGGATGGTGATGGTGGCGAGGGTCTGGGTCTCGCGCTCGATGTTCACGCCTTCCTTGGCCTCGACGGCCTGGTGGAGGCCCTCGCTCCAGCGGCGGCCGGGGAGGATGCGCCCGGTGAACTCGTCGACGATCATCACCTTGCCGTCCTGCACCACGTATTCCTCGTCCTTGTTGTAGAGGGCGTAGGCGCGCAGGAGCTGGTCGACGATGTGGAGGCGTTCGCTCTTGGCGGCGAAGGCTTCCTGGATTTGGCGGCGCTCGGCGGCGCGTTCGTCGGGGGAGAGGTCTGCCTTGCCCTCGAGGGCGGCGAGCTGGCCGGGGAGGTCCGGCACCACGTACATGTCCGGGTCGTCGGGGGAGATGAAGCGAGTGCCTTTGTCGGTGAGGGCGACCTCGCGGGTCTTTTCGTCGATGGTGAAGAGGAGGTCTTCCTTCAGGTCGCGGGCCTCGCGCTTGCGCATGTCGGTGATCATCATGGCCTCGACCTGCTCGTGGAGGCGGCGGACGGCGGGCTCTTCGATGAGGTGCTGGAACTGTTTGTTCTTGGGGGTGCCGTGGTAGACCTGGAAGAGCTTGCGCATGGCCGTCTCGGAGTCGCCTTTGGCGATGGCGGCCTTGGCGTCGGCGAGGAGCTGGGTGCAGATTTTCGTCTGCTCGCGGAAGACGCGCTCGACGCGGGGCTTTTGGGCGACGTATTCGCCCGAGGCGGAGCGCTGGGCGGGGCCGGAGATGATGAGCGGGGTGCGGGCCTCGTCGATGAGGATGCTGTCCACCTCGTCGACGATGGCGAAGGCGTGGCCGCGCTGGACGACCTGCGAGGGGTCGGTGGCCATGCCGTTGTCGCGCAGGTAGTCGAAGCCGAACTCGCTGTTCGTGCCGTAGGTGATGTCGCAGGCGTACTGGGCGCGGCGCTCGGCCGGGCGCATGGTGTTCTGGATGCAGCCGACGCTGAGGCCGAGGTAGTTGAAGAGGTGGCCCATGAACTGCGCGTCGCGCCGGGCCAGGTAGTCGTTCACCGTCACGAGGTGGGCGGCGCGGCCCGAGAGGGCGTTGAGGTAGAGCGGGAAGGTGGCCACCAGCGTCTTGCCCTCGCCGGTCTGCATCTCGGCGATTTTGCCCTGGTGCAGGACGATGCCGCCGATGATCTGGACGTCGAAGGGGATCATGTTCCAGGTGAGCTCATGGCCGCAGACCTCCACGGTGGTGCCGACGAGGCGGCGGCAGGCGTTCTTCACCACGGCGAAGGCCTCCGGCAGCAGGCCGTCGAGCGTCTCGCCCTTGGCCAGGCGGTCGCGGAACTCCTGGGTCTTGGCCTTCAGCTGTTCCTCGCTCAGCGCCTGGTATTGTTCCTCGAGGGCGTTCACCTGGCGGACGATGGGGAGCAGCCTCTTGATGTCGCGCTGGTTCTTCGTGCCGAAAATCAGTTTCAGAAGATTCATGTCAAATCCTTGTCAATGGAAGCACACAGTATAGCATATCCGGCGCGGCGGACGTGCGGGGGGCGGAGGTTTTTGATAGACTGGGGCCATTATGAGCCAACTGACCTATCTGATCGCCTTTCTTGTGTTGATCGCGCTGATCGCCGTGGTGCAGACCGTGGCGCGTCGTTTCCACGTGCCCTCGGTGGTGGCGCTGATGGTGGCGGGCATCGTCATCGGGCCGAACTGCCTGGACGTGCTGCATGGCATCGCGGGCTGGCTGCAGCCCGGCCAGACGGCCGAGGCCTCCGCGTCCCTCTACCACGTGGTCGAGGCGCTCGGGTTCCTTGGCCTGGTCTTCCTGATGGCGCTGGCCGGGGTCGAGACGAACCTGCGCCTGCTGGCCAACGAGCGCAAGGCCGTGGCCACCCTCTCCGTCCTGACCTACCTGCTTCCCTCCGTGGCGGGCTTCTTCGTCTATTGGCTCTTCGCGCCCGCGGGTTGCGCCTGGGTCGTCCCGGCGATCGTCTACGCCTCGCTCTTCGCCTCGCACGACGTGGGTATCGTCTTCCCCGTCCTGCGGGAGCTGGGGCTGATGCGCTCGCGCTTCGGCGTGACGGTGCTTTCGGCCACCATCGTCACGGACATCCTCTCGCTTGTCACCCTTGCGCTCTGCATCCAGCTCCACGCCATGGAGGCCGCGGCCGACGGCGCGTTGGCGCTGACCAAGAGCCTCTCCATCCTCGACCGCTTCGACCTCTCGTGGCTGGGCGTGTGGTTCACGCCGTGCTTCCTGGCGATGATCGCGCTTTTCCTGGCGGCGGTGATGGCCGTGGTCCCGCTCCTCTGGCGCGTCGTCGAGCGCGTCGTGCCCCATGCCGACGAGACCAAGCCCACCTTCTTCGTCCTCGTCGTCCTGCTGATGGTGCTCCTCGGCGAGATGCTTGGCATCAACCTCATCGTCAGCGCCTTCGTCACCGGCATCGCCGTGGCGCGCACCCCCGGTTTCCGCAACCCCTCCGACGGCGTCCACAGCAAACTCGAGGCCATTGGCTTCGGCCTCGTCATCCCCTTCCTCTTCCTCTGCTTCGGCTTCGAGGCGGATCTCAAGGCCTTCCTTGGCATGGCCGGGGGCGGCGTAGACGTCGTGCGCGGCTGGCTCCTCGCGGGCGCGACGGTCGTGGGGCTCGTCGCCAGCAAGGTCCTCAGCGGGTGGCTGGCCCTGCGCGCCACCGGCTTCGACGGCCGCCAGGCCTTCTGCGCCGGCCTGATGACCGTGCCGCAGCTCTCCGCCACCGTGGCCGCCGCGCTCATCGCCACCAACCTTGGGATTCTCGGCAAGGAGTTCTTCAACGCCATCGTCGTGCTCTCGCTCTGCACGGCGATCCCCTTCCCACCGCTGGTGCGCCTGGTCATCGTCAGGGGCCACGTGCCCTTCGTCCGCCGCCGCCCCGGCGCCTCCGAGGCCGACAACAAGGCCATCTCCGAGCTTGAGCACCTTGATCTCACCGTGTGAGGCGTGCGATGGACGCCGTCCCTTTGCTCGAAGTCGAGAACCTGAGCGTGACGTTCCGCACGCCCGGCGGGGAGGTCACCCCCGTGCCGGAGGTCAGCCTCCGCGTCCGTGCCGGCGAGCGCGTCGCCCTCGTGGGCGAAAGCGGGTGCGGCAAATCGGTGACCGCCCTCTCCCTCACCGCCCTCCCGCCCACCGACCGCGCCCGCCGCGCCGGCGCGATCCGGTTCGACGGGCACGATCTGCTGGGCGACCCCAAGGCGTTGCGCGCGGTGCGCCGCGGCGGCGTCGCCTATGTCTTCCAGGACCCGATGGCGAGCCTCAACCCCGTCCTCCGCGTCCGGGCACAAATCGCCGAGGCGCTCCCTGCGGGGCTGCCCCGCGCCGCCCGCCGCGACCGCATCCTGGGGCTGTTGGCGGACGTCGGCCTGCCGGACCCCGCCCGTGCCGCGGAGGCCTTCCCCTGCGAGCTTTCCGGCGGCCAATGCCAGCGCGTCATGCTGGCGATGGCCCTGGCCGCGGACCCGCGCCTTCTGGTGGCGGACGAGCCCACGACGGCGCTCGACGTGACCACCCAGCGGCGCATCCTGGGCGTGATGGACGGCCTTGCCCGCAAGCGCGGCATGGCCGTGCTCCTCATCACGCACAACTTGGGCATCGTCGCCAACTACATGCAGCGCCTTTACGTCATGTACGCCGGGCGCATCGTCGAGAGCGGCCCGGTGCGGGACGTGCTTGCCGCGCCGCGCCATCCCTACACCCGCGGCCTTCTGGCGGCCGTTCCTTCCCTGCGCCTGGACAAGCCCCGCCTTCGGGACATCCCCGGCACGGTCCCGCCGCCCGGGCGTTTCCCCGCGGGTTGCGCCTTCGCGCCCCGCTGCCCGCGCGCCGTGCCCGCCTGCTCCGCAGCCGTCCCGCCCCTCGCCGAGGCGGGCGGCCGTGCCCTGCGTTGCCTCAACCCGTGAGCGTGGGCGTCGCGACGAAAAAGCCGCGCCCGGCCGGGCGCGGCTTTTTGGTGCCTTCGCGCCTGCTTACTTGCCGGCGATCTGGCCGGAGAGGGCGAGCATCCGGGCCTCGACGGACTGGATCTCGGCGAAGCCCTGGGAGGAGACGGGGTTGACGCCGTCGGAGGCCTCCATGGAGGAGTCGGCCTCGTTGTAGATGGAGTGCGGGCAGTCCGTGAGGGAGTCGAAGAGGATGTTGCCTTTGTAGAGGCTCAGCTTGACGGTGCCGTCGGCGTACTGCGCCAGCGTGTCCACGGCGTTGCGCGCGGCGACGGTGGTGGGGTCGTAGTAGCGGCCGTCGTAAATCTGGTCGGAGATGAGCTTGGAGAGCTGCATGAAGAAGAGGGTGGCGCGGCGGTCCATCGTGGCCTGATAGACGTAACGGATGGCCGAGCCCAGGAGCTCCATGCCGGGGGCCTCGTAGACGCCGCGGCTCTTGGTGCCGATGATGCGGTTCTCGAGGGCGTGCTTCATGCCGATGCCGTTGCGGCCGCCGATCTCGTTGGCCAGCATCATGGCCTCGAGGGGGGAGACGTCCTTGCCGTTGATCTGGACGGGGCGGCCCTTGGCGAAGCGGATGGTGATCTGCTCGGGCTTGTCGGGGGCCTGCCAGGGCCACACGCCCATGGTCGGCTCGACGATGGACATGGAGGTCTCCATGCTCTCGAGGTCCTCGGCCTCGTGGGAGAGGCCAGCCATGTTCGCGTCGGTGGAATACTTTTTCTTGCCGCCGGCGAAGGCGACGATGCCGAACTGGGCGAGGTAGTCGACCATCTGCGTGCGGCCGGGGAACTTCTTGAGGAGGCCCGCGTCGCGCCAGGGGGAGTAGACCTTCATCTCGGGGGCGAAGACGTTGGTGTAACGCTCGATGCGCATCTGGTCGTTGCCGCGGCCGGTGGCGCCGTGGACGAGCACCTGCACGCCGCGCTTCTTCATCTCGGGGATGAGGCCCTTGATGGTGACGGCACGGCCGATGCCGGTGGAGTTCCAGTAGCCGCCGTCGTACATCGCCTGGCACTTGATGGCCTCGAGGCAGGCGTCGGCCATTTCGTCGCGCAGGTCCACGATGACCGTCTCGATGCCGGTGGGCGCCATGCGCCTGGCCACGTCGTTGATGTCCTTCTCGTCGGGCTGGCCGATGCCGCCGGTGAAGCCGATCACCTTCACGCCGGCTTCCATCATCACCTTCGCGATCGTGCGCGAGTCGAGGCCGCCCGAGACGCACGTCCCGGCCACCATGCCCTTGAGGTCGTCCAAAACCATTGCCATTGTCAATCACTCCGTTTCGGGTTGGAATCGCCGCGTATTGTACCACATTTGCTATACTATGGCGCGTCAGCGAGAAGAAAGGCACCCCTATGACACAACTGCAAGCCGCCCGCCAAGGAATCGTCACCGAAGCCATGCGCGCCGTCGCCGCCGAAGAGCGCCTCACCCCGGAGGCCGTCCGCGACGCCGTCGCCTCCGGCCGCGCCGTCATCCCCCTCAACCCCGCGCACAAAGGCGTCAAGCCCACCGGCGTCGGCCGCCTCTTCTCAACCAAGATCAACGCCAACCTCGGCCGCTCGCCCACGCGCTCGGGCAAGGGCGACGAGATCGTCAAGCTCCAGGTCGCCCTTGACGCCGGCGCGCAGTTCGTCATGGATCTCTCCGTCGGCACCGGCAAGGGCGCCGACGAGATCCGCGCCGAGCTCCGCGACATCCGCCAGGGGATGCTCGACCACTCCCCCGCCCCCCTCGGCACCGTCCCCATCTACGAGACCATCTCCCGCCTCGACGGCGACATCCCCGTGATGGATCCCGCCTACCTCCTCCAGGTCATCCGCGAGCAGGCCGAGCAGGGCGTCGACTTCATGACCCTCCACGCCGGGCTCCTGCGCAGGCACCTCCCTCTTTCCGACGGCCGCAAGATGGGCATCGTCTCGCGCGGCGGCGCCATCATGGCCGAATGGATGCGCAGCCACGACGCCGAAAACCCCCTCTACACCCATTGGGATGAGGTCATGGACATCCTTGCCGAGCACGACGTCACCGTCTCCCTCGGCGACGGTCTCCGCCCCGGCTGCCTCGCCGACGCCAGCGACGAGGCCCAATTCGCCGAGCTCTCCGTCCTCGGCGAACTCGTCCGCCGCTGCCGCGAGCGCGGCGTCCAGGCCATGGTCGAGGGCCCCGGCCACATCCCCTTCGATCAAATCCAGATGAACATGGAGCGCGAGCAGGAGCTCTGCGACGGCGCCCCCTTCTACGTCCTCGGCCCCGTCGTCACCGACATCGCCCCGGCCTATGACCACATCGTCTCGGCCATCGGCGCCACCGCCGCCGCCACTTACGGCGCCAGCCTCCTCTGCTACGTCACCCCCGCCGAGCACCTTGGCCTCCCCGACGCGAACGAGGTCCACCAGGGTTGCGTCGCCTACCTCATCGCCGCCCACGCCGGCGACGTCGCCCGCGGGCTCCCCGGCGCCCGCGACCGCGATGACAGGATGGCCCAGGCCCGCTACGACTTTGACTGGAACGCCCAGTTCGACCTTGCCATCGACCCCTGCGCCGCCCGCGAGCGCTGGCTGCGCACCCGCGCCGAGAAGGGCGCAGACGCCAACGACGACCACTGCTCCATGTGCGGCAAGGCCTTCTGCGCCGTCCGCACCACCAAGCGCATGCGCCAGGGCCTTTGAGCGCCCCGCTCCGCGTGCCCAAAGGGCCCCGTTCCCCGGGGCCCTTCCTTTTTTTGTTGCCCGACGCTTTCACGTGGACATGTGGCCCCATGGCCTGCCTCTCCGGCATGGCGAGGCGCTTGGGCGCCTCTTCCGTGGCGGGGCTGGCGGGGGAGGGGAAAAACAAACAGGCGCCCCGGGCGGGGCGCCTGCGAGGGGCGGCGAGGACGGGTCACTTGGGGTCGATGACGAGGATGGCCTCGTGGCCGTTGAGGTCGATGGGGTCGCCGGCCGGGTCGCCGAAGAGCAGGGCGTCGCCCTGGGTCTCTTCGAGGATGAAGTCCTGCCACTCGGCGAGGGCGGCGGCGAGCTCGTCGTCGCAGCGGACGATGAGGTCGATCCGTTGGGTGATCTCGAGGTCGGCCTCTTTGCGGAGGGCCTGGACGCGGGAGACACATTCGCGGGCGAGGCCTTCGGCGATGAGGGCGGGGGTGAGGTCGGTCTCGAGGGCGACGACGGCGTTGCCCTCGGCGGCGACGACGAGGCCCTCGCGGGGCTGGCGGCGGATGACGACGTCGGCGGGGGCGATCTGGAAGGTCTCGCCCTGGAGGTCGATCTCGACGGCTTCGCCGCGGGCGAGGGCCGCGGCTTGCGCGGGGGGCAGCTCGGCGATCGCGGCGGCGGCGGCCTTCATGCGGGCGCCGAAGCGGGGGCCGAGGCGCTTGAAGTCGGCCTTGAGGGTGAGGGTGGCGAGGTCGGTTTCGTCGGCGGAGAGGAGGAGCTCCTTGACGTTGAGCTCTTCCTTGATGATGTCGGCGTAGTTGGGGAGAGCGTCGCGGACGGCGGGATCCGCGGAGGCGACGCGGAGCGCGGCGAGGGGCTGGCGGACCTTGAGGTCTTCGTCGGTGCGGAGCTGGCGGCCGAGGCTGACGACGCGCTGGACGAGGGCCATGTCGCGCTCGAGGGGGAGATCCCGCGCGGCGGCGTGGGGGGTGGGGAAGTCGCAGAGGTGGACGCTTTCGGGGTCGTTGGGGCCCTTGAGGTTGCGGTAGATCTGCTCGGCGACGAAGGGGGTGAAGGGGGCGGCGACCTTGGCGAGCTGGACGAGGACGTAGCGGAGGGTGCGGTAGGCGTGGCGCTTGTCGGCGTCGTCCTCGCTTTTCCAGAAGCGGCGGCGGGAACGGCGGATGTACCAGTTGGTGAGGTCGTCGATGAAGGCGACGAAGGGGCGGACGGCGCGCTGGAGGTCGTAGGCGTCGAGGGCGGCGGAGACGTCGGCGATGAGGGTCTCCATGGAAGAGACGATCCAGCGGTCGAGGACGTTGGGGGAGTCTGGGGTGGCGACGTCGGGCTCGTCGAAGCCGTCGGCGTTGGCGTAGGTGACGAAGAAGCTGTAGGCGTTCCACCAGGGGATAAGGAGGTCGCGGAGGACTTGCTTGACGCCGTTCTCGGAGAAGCGGAGGTTCTCGGCGCGGACGACGGGGGAGTTGACGAGGTAGAGGCGGAGGGCGTCCGCGCCGAACTTGTCGATGACCTCGGTGGGGTCGGGGTAGTTGCGCAGGCGCTTGGACATCTTCTTGCCGTCCTCGGCGAGGATGAGGCCGTTGACGATGACGTTGCGGTAGGGGGCCTTGCCGAAGAGGAGGGTGCCGAGGACGAGCAGGGTGTAGAACCAGCCGCGGGTCTGGTCGAGGCCCTCGGCGATGAAGTCGGCGGGGAAGAAGTCCTCGAGCTTCTTGCCGGAGAAGGGGTAGTGCTGCTGGGCGTAGGGCATGGAGCCGGATTCGAACCAGCAGTCGAGGACCTCGGGGGTGCGCCGGTAGGTCTTGCCGTCGCGGTGGATGAGGATCTTGTCGATGAAGTGCTTGTGGAGGTCGGTGACCTTTTGGCCGGAGAGGGCCTCGAGCTCGGCGACGGAACCGACGCAGATCATGTCGCCGGGGTCGGCCTCGTTGACCCAGACGGGGAGGCAGGAGCCCCAGAAGCGGTTGCGGGAGATGTTCCAGTCCTTGGCGTCGCGGAGCCAGTTGCCGAAGCGGTTGGCGCCGACGGCCTCGGGCGTCCAGTGGACGGTGGCGTTGTTGGCGACGAGGCTGTCGTGGAGGTCTTCGACGCGGACGTACCAGGCGTCGATGGCGCGGTAGATGAGGGGCGTGTCGGTGCGGTCGCAGAAGGGGTAGGCGTGGACGATGGTGCCCTGGTGGACGAGCTTGCCGTTTTCCTTGAGGGCCTTGATGATGTCCTTGTCGCAGTCCTTGCAGAAGCGGCCGCGCCAGGCCTCGGGGGCGGGGGCGACGAAGGCGCAGGCCTCGTCCATGGGGTCTTCGAGGGTGATGCCGGCGGCGGCGCAGACGCGGAAGTCGTCCTCGCCGTAGGCGGGGGCGTTGTGGACGAGGCCGGTGCCGTCCTCGGTGGAGACGTAAGGGTCGGTGAGGACGACGAAGGCGTTGGGCTTGTCCTTGTATTGCGGGAAGATGGGCTCGTAGCGGATGCCTTTGAGGTCGGTTCCCTTGACGCGCTCGAGGATTTCGGGCTGCTGTTTGCCGAAGACGGCCTTGAGGCGGGCCTCGGCGAGGAGGTAGACGGAGCCGTCGCGGTCGCGCGCGGCGACATAGTCGATGTCCGGGCCGGCGCAGATGGCGAGGTTGGTGAGGAGCGTCCAGGGGGTGGTAGTCCAGACGAGGAGGTAGGCGGGGGCGCCGCCCCAGGCCGGGCGCGCGCCCTCGGTGACGCGGCAACGGACGGTGACGGCGGGATCCTGGACGTCTTTGTAGTTGCTGCCGGCCTCGAAGTTGGAAAGGGGCGTGGAGAGCTTCCACGAGTAGGGCATGATGCGGTGGCTCTTGTAGATGCGGCCCTGGTCCCAGAGCTGCTTGAAGGCCCACCAGACGCTCTCCATGAAGGCCGGCTGCATGGTCTTGTAGTCGTTGTCGAAGTCCACCCAGCGGCCGATGCGCGTGACGGTCTGGCGCCATTGCGCCACGTAGCGCAGCACCATGGAGCGGCACTGCTCGTTGAAGGCGTCGACGCCGTGCCTGCGGATTTCGTGGGCGCCGTTCACGCCCAGGGCGTCTTGGGCGAGGGCCTCGATGGGCAGGCCGTGGCAGTCCCAGCCGAAGCGCCGCTCCACGTAACGCCCGCGCATGGTCTGGTACCGCGGGACGATGTCCTTGATGACGCCTGCCAGGAGGTGGCCGTAGTGGGGGAGGCCGGTGGCGAAGGGGGGGCCGTCATAGAAGCGGAAGACGAGCGCGCCCTGGCGCCGCTCCAGGCTTTTGGCGAAGGTGCCCTCCCGGGCCCATTGGGCGAGGACGGCCTCTTCATTCTTGGCGAAGTCGGGACGGTTGGAGACGGGCTTGAACATGGTTTCCTTTGGTGCGGGGCTCAATCGCGCAGGACGGCGAGGACGCCTTCGCGGTCGGTGGCGGCGATCATGGCGGCGCGCTTGTCGGCGTCCATCAGGGTGCGGCTGACGCTGCCGAGGAAGGCGATGTAGCCCGAGCCGGCGGCGGGGGGCACGAGCATGAGGATGACCACGCGCGTGGGGCAGTCGTCTGGCGCGTCGGCGGCGAAGCCCTCCTTGTGGATGCCGATGGCGCAGGCGAGCTCGGCCACCACGTCGGTGCGGCCGTGGGGGAGGGCGATCTCGCCGGGCATGACGGTGGAGGCGGACATCTCGCGGCGGACGACGGCCTGCTTGGCCTCCTCGCGCCGGTCCTCGGGGAGCGCGCCGGCGGCGACCAGGGCGTCGACCAGCTCGGCGATGACGCCGAAGATGTCCTCGCCCTTGAGGGCGTTGACGACCACGGCCTTGTCCAACATCGTGTCGTAAGTGCTCATAGGTGTTTCCTTGTCGAATCAAAGATAAGGGGTGCGCAGGGCCGCGTTCTCGCGGGTGTCGCGCAAAATCAGCTCGTCGAGCCTGCGCCCGATGGGCCCGGGCCTGCCGTCGCCGACGGGCCGACCCTCCCATTCCACGGCCGAGGCCACGTTCAGGGTCGTGCCCACCACCAGGATCTCGCGCGCCTCGGCCAGCTCCTCCACGCGGATGGGGCGGAAGACCACGCCGCGCAGCAGGCCCTGCGC
Source organism: uncultured Kiritimatiellota bacterium (assembly GCA_944391085.1). Lineage (GTDB taxonomy): Bacteria > Verrucomicrobiota > Kiritimatiellia > RFP12 > DVOR01 > Spyradenecus. Next base: position 91,572 of record CALXSE010000005.1, read on the forward strand.
CTCCAGCCCCTGCGCCAGCTCGGCCACGCGCAGCATCGTGGTGCCGGCGAGGACGGCGTCAAGCGGCGGGAAGGCGAGCGTGCCGCCCTTGGAGACGATGCCGATGTTCTCGGTGGCGCCCTCGGTGATGTGGCCGCGGCCGTCCGCGCCAACGGTGAAGTCGACGCCCCAGGCCTCGGCCTCCATCTTCATGAGGACGTTGGGGATGTAGTTGCACGTCTTGGCGGTGGCGAAGTCCGGGTGCTTGGGCGGCACCGCGCTCAGGCGCAGGCGCGCGCCCCCGGGCTTACGCTCCATGAAGGGCCTCCCGGCGCCGTAGACCAGGATGTAGAGCGCCGAGGCCTCGCTCTCCATGGGCGAGACGCCCATCCCGCCGGGCCCGCGGCTCAGCACCACGCGCACCGAGCAGTCGCGCCGGCCGGCCGCCGCCAAGGCCTCCAAGACCTTCTCGCGCAGGGCCTCCGGGCCGCGGTGGAAGGCCAGGCCGATCTGGTACGCGCTGCGGCGCAGGCGGTGCAGGTGCGCGTCCAGGTTGTAGACCGCGCCCTCCACGCCTTTCATCGTCTCGAAGACGCCGTCGCCCCGGTGCGCCAGGTGGTCCGCGAAGGGCACCACCATTAGCGCCGGGTCACGCACGCAAGCGTCCCACAGGCTGGAATAAAAGAGGTAATAGGGGGTCTTCCCCGCATGGGCGCTCCCACGCAGGGCCTCGACGAAAGCGTTCGCTTGTAGCTCTTTCACGTCCGTACGGCTCCGAAAGCGCGTCCATCATACCAAAAAACCACCTCCCCGCGCACGGCTTTTTGGCGGGGCCGCCGGCCGTGCGCCCGCGTCGGCGCGGGAAAACGAAATCCTAACGCCGCGCTTACCTAACCCTAAGGTTTGTATATTGACCGTGTGGTGGGGATTTGGTATGTTACGGCCCATTATTCCTCAGGAAAGGGACACGGCATGGAAAACCTGGACGCGCTTTTGGAAAAGATCCGGAACGACGGCGTTGAGGCCGCGAAGCGGGAAGCCGCGGAAATCGTCGCCAAAGCCCGGCGGGAGGCCGAGGAGACCCTCGTCAAGGCCAAGGCGGAGGCCCAGGCCGAGCGCGCCCGGGCGAAGGCCGACGCGGAACGCCTGGCCCAGGGCGCGGAGGCGACCATCCGCCAGGCCGCGCGCGACGTGCTCCTGAAGCTGGGGCAAGACGTCGAGGCGCTCTTCGAGCGGACGCTCGGGGGCGCGGTGGACGAGGCGCTTGCCAAGGGCGCGGCCGTCGAGGCCCTCGCGGAGGCCGCCGTCAAAGCCTATCTCAAGGACGGCGAGGTGACCCTTGAGGCCGCGCCGGGGTTGGCCGAGGCCCTCAAGGCGCGCCTGGCCCGGCAGGGTGGGGCGACGGTCGTCACGGACCCGCAGATGGGGACGGGCTTCAAGGTGCGCCTGGACGGTGGGCGCGTGGAACATGATTTCTCGGGCGAGGCCGTGCGCGAGGCGCTGGCCGCCCTCCTGCGCCCGCAGCTGGCCAAGCTCCTGGAGGCGTGAGGCGTGAGCCTGGCTTATCTTCTGGCCTCCCTGCCGATGCTTGCCTACGGCCGCGCGCCGCAGGTGACGGCGGAGGCTTTCGCGGCGGCCTGCGCCGCCGCGCTTCCCGGGAAGGACGCCGGTTGCGCGGCGGCCCTCGCCCGCGGGGAGGCCTGCGACCATCCCGCGGCCCGGAAATGGCGCGATTTGGAGGCCGCCATCGACGGCGCCGTCGGCCGCCGCCGCCTGGCGCGCAGAGTGCAGGGCGCAGGGACGTTCGCGCCGCCCGAGACGGCGGCCTGCCCGGTGTGGCTGACGCGCCTGGTGGACGCGGCCTTCGAGGGCGCGCCCGACCCCTTGGCGCGCGAGGAGGCGATCGACCGCGTCCGGTGGGCGGCCGCGGATGAGCTGGGCGGGTTCGACCCGATGGCGAAGGGGCAGGTCTTCGCCTATGCGGTGCGGCTGCGCCTGGCCCTGCGCCGCGCGGCGTTGGACGCGGGGCGGGGACGAGAGCGGCTGGAGGCCGCGCTCCCCAAACAGACGCTTTGAGGTGACTATGGACAAGACGATTGGCAAGGTGACGGGCGTCAACGGCAACATGATCACGGTGGCGTTCACCGGGGCCGTGGCGCAGAACGAGGTGGGCTACGCCTGCATCCCGGGCAAGGGGCGCCCCCTGCGGCTGATGAGCGAAATCGTGCGCATCCGCGACGGCGTGGCGGACCTGCAGGTCTTCGAGGACACGCGCGACCTGCAGGTGGGCGACGCGCTGGAGTTCTCCGGCGACATGCTCGCCGCGGAGCTCGGCCCGGGCCTGCTTGGGCGCGTCTACGACGGCCTGCTGAACCCGCTCCCGGAGCTGGCCGAGCAGTGCGGCTTCTTCCTTCAGCGCGGGACGTACCTGCCCTCGCTCGACCGCACGGCGAAGTGGGCCTTCACCCCCGTGGCCAAGCCCGGCGACCGCCTGACGGCGGGCGAGGCGGTGGGCACGGTGCCGGAGGGCGTCCATACGCACCGCATCATGATCCCCTTCGCCTGGCGCGGCGTCTACACGGTGAAGTCCGTCGCCCCCGCCGGTGCGTACACGGTGGAGGATGAGGTGGCGGTGGTGACGGACGCCAAGGGCCAGGAGCACGGCGTGAAGCTGATGCAGCGCTGGCCCGTGAAGCTGCCCATCACCTGCTATGCCGAGCGCCTGCGCCCCACCGAGACCCTCTCCACGGGCATCCGTTCGGTGGACACCTTCTTCCCGGTGGCCGTGGGCGGCACCTACTGCATCCCCGGCCCCTTCGGCGCGGGCAAGACGGTGATCCAGCACCAGACCTCGCAGTATGCGGACGTGGACGTCGTCATCGTGGCGGCCTGCGGCGAGCGCGCCGGCGAGGTCGTCGAGACCCTCCGCGAGTTCCCGGAGCTGATGGATCCGAAGACGGGCCGCACCCTGATGGACCGCACCGTCATCATCTGCAACACCTCGTCCATGCCCGTGGCGGCGCGCGAGGCCTCCGTCTACACCGCCGTCACGCTGGCCGGCTATTACCGCCAGATGGGCTTGAACGTCCTGTTGTTGGCGGATTCCACGTCCCGCTGGGCGCAGGCGTTGCGCGAGATGTCCGGGCGGCTCGAGGAAATCCCCGGCGACGAGGCCTTCCCCGCCTACCTGGAATCGGTCATCGCGGGCTTCTATGAGCGCGCGGGCCGCGTCCGCCTCAAGGACGGCTCCGTCGGCTCGGTCACCATCGGCGGCACGGTCTCGCCGGCGGGCGGCAACTTCGACGAGCCGGTGACGCAGGCCACGCTGAAGGTGGTCGGCGCCTTCCACGGCCTTTCCCGCGCCCGTTCCGACGCGCGCCGCTACCCGGCCATCGACCCGCTGGACTCGTGGAGCAAGTATCCCTCCGTCATCGAGCAGGGGCGCGTCGAGGCGCTGCGTGATTTGTTGCGCAAGGGCGCGGACGTGGAGCAGATGATGAAGGTCGTCGGCGAGGAAGGCACGGCGATGGATGACTTCATGGACTTCCTGAAGAAGGAGCTCATCGACGCGGTCTACCTGCAGCAGAACGCCTTCAACGAGGTGGACGCCTGTTGCCCCGTGGCGCGCCAGCGCGACGCCTTCGGGGTGCTCGAGGCGATCGTCTCCCAGCGCTACGCCTACGCCGACAAGGCCGAGGCCCGCCGCGCCTTCCTGCGCCTCCAGCAGGCGTTCATCGATTGGAACAACACCCCGCAGGGCGGCCCGGACTACGGCGTCCGCCGCGAGGCCGTGCTCAACTTCGTCGCGGAGGCTCCCCATGCGTAAGCTTTACCACCAGATCGACAACATCTCCGGTTCCGTCGTCACCCTCCGCGCCGAGGGCGTCAAGAACCGTGAGCTCGCCGAGATCGACTCCCGCGTCGGCACCTCGCTGGCGCAGGTCATCAAGCTCGCCGGCGACGAGGTCACGCTTCAGGTCTTCGCCGGCGCGCGCGGCGTGGCGACGGACGCGCAGGTGCGCTTCCTGGGCCACCCGATGCAGGTGCCCTTCGGCGACGAGCTGCTCGGGCGCGTCTTCACCGGTTCGGCCAAGCCCCGCGACAACGGCCCCGAGCTGGCGATGAACCCCACCGACATCGGCACGCCCTCGGTCAACCCCGCCAAGCGCATCATCCCGCGCCACATGGTGCGCACCGGCATCCCGATGATCGACGTCTTCAATACCCTCGTCGAGAGCCAGAAGCTCCCCATCTTCGCCCGTGCCGGCGAACCTTACAATGAGCTGCTCGCCCGCATCGCCCTCCAGGCCGAGGTCGACATCATCATCCTCGGCGGCATGGGCCTGAAGCACGACGACTACCTCGCCTTCCGCGACAAGCTGGACGCCTCGGGCGCGCTCTCGCGCACCGTCATGTTCGTCCACACCGCCGCCGACCCCGTGGTGGAGTGCATGCTTGTGCCGGACGTCTCGCTGGCCGTGGCCGAGCAGTTCGCCCTCAAGGGCAAGCGCGTCCTTGTCCTGCTCACGGATATGACTTCCTTCGCCGACGCGATGAAGGAAATCGCCATCACCATGGAGCAGATCCCCTCCAACCGCGGCTACCCCGGCGACCTCTATTCCCAGCTCGCCGCCCGCTACGAGAAGGCCGTCGACTTCGAGGGCGCCGGCTCCATCACCATCCTTGCCGTGACGACGATGCCCGGCGACGACGTGACGCACCCCGTCCCCGACAACACCGGCTACATCACCGAGGGCCAGTTCTACCTCCGCAACGGCCGCATCGAGCCCTTCGGCTCCCTCTCCCGCCTCAAGCAGCAGGTCAACAAAGACACCCGCGAGGACCACCGCACCATCATGGACGCGATGATCAAGCTCTACGCGCAGTACAAGGACGCCGCCGAAAAGCAGTCCATGGGCTTCCGCATGAGCGAGTGGGACCGCAAACTCCTGCGCTACGGCGCGCGCTTTGAGGAGAAGATGATGGATCTCTCCGTCAACATCCCCCTGGAGCAGGCGCTCGACCTCGGCTGGCAAATCCTCGCCGACTGCTTCGAGCCCATGGAGACCGGCATCCCCTCCAAGATGTCCGACAAGTTCTGGCCCAAGAAATAAGGAGACCTGCGCGGGATTGAGACGTCGGCTCGCCGGACGGGCGCCTTCGCGCGGAAGTCAGGCCACTGAACCATCAAGCCCCCACTTTCCAGGGTTCCAGCCGCCATGGCCAAAATCAAGCACACCAAGACCGAGCTCAAGGCGCAGACGGACGCGCTGAAGCGCTTCCAGCGCTTCCTGCCCATGCTGCAGCTGAAGAAACAGCAACTCCAGGCCGAAATCGCCGGCATTACCGCCAAACTCGCCGGGGTGCAGGGCCGGGAAGACGCCGCCCGCAAGCGCCTCGAGGCCTGGGTCGCCCTCTACTCGGACGCCGCCGTCGCCCCCGACGCGCTCGTCGCCTTCAAGGGCGTCCGCACCGCCCAGGGCAACATCGCCGGCGTCGCCATCCCCCTCTATGAGGGTGTCGACGCTGAGCCGGCCCCCCTCGACCCCTACCGCACCCCCGCCTGGACCGACGACGCCCAGGCCATGCTCGCCGAGCTCATGGCCCTCAAGGCCGAGGGCGACGTCCTGCGCCGCCAGCGCGAACTCATCCAAGAGGAACTCCACACCACCGGCCAGCGCGTCAACCTCTTTGAGAAGGTAAAGATCCCCGAGTGCAAGGAGAACATCCGCGTCATCCGCATCTTCATCGGCGATGAGCAGACCGCCGCCGTCGTCCGCGGCAAAATCGCCAAAGGCCGCACCGCCAAGCAGAAGGAGGCGACCGCATGATTGTCCCGATGTTGCGCCTGACCCTGCTCTGCGCGGCCAGGGACCGCCTCGCCGCCCTGGGCGCCCTCCGCGCCCTCGGGTGCGTCCACGTCGCCCTTGAGGTGCGCGACGGCGAGGGCGTCCGCCGCGCCGCGGCCGCCGTCGCCGCCGCCGAGCAGGCCCTCCGCGTCCTGGACGCCGCCGGGAAGGACGGCGCCTTCGTCTTCAAGCCGGACGCCGCCTCGCCCGTCGCCGCGATGGACTTCCCCGCCCTGCTCGCCGCGGCCCGAGACCCCGCGCGCCCCGCCTCCGCCGCCGAGGTCAATCGCCTGGCCGAGCTCGCCACCCGCCTGGGCGAGGAAGCCTTTGCCTACCGCCTCGCCCTCCGCCGCTATGCGCCCTTCGGCGAGGTCGACCCCGCCAACCTTTCCGCGCTCGCCGCCGCCGGCCTGCCCGTGCGCCTCTTCAAGGCCCCGCAGCAGTCCGTCGAAACGCTTGGCCCGGCCGCCTACCGCTTCCGCGCCGAGGCCGGCTTCGTCTACGGCGCATGGATCTCCGCCGAGCCCCTCCCCGCCGCCTGCGAGGCCCTGCCGCCGCCCGAGCTCTCCACCCGCGAGATGTCTGCCCGGGCGCTCGGGGCGGAGGCCGCCGCCGCATCCCTCAAGGGGCTGCTCGCCGACTGCGAGGCCCTGCGCCCCGAACTGCGCCGCGAGGCCGCCGCCGCCGCCGATGGGCGCGTCGCCGCCGAGGTCGCCGCCAACCTGCGCGACGCCGGGGACGTGGCCTACCTGCGCGGCTATCTCCCCGCCCGCGCCGAGGCCGACCTCCTCGCCAAGGCAAAGGCCGAGGGCTGGGGCGTCGTCACCGACGCGCCCGAGGCGGACGACCCCAACGTGCCCGTCCTGCTTGAGCCGCCGCGTGCCTTCCGTGCCATCGGCGTGGTCTTCAAGGGCCTGGGCATCCTCCCGGGATACACGGAGGGCGACGTCTCCATCCCCTTCTACGCCTTCTTCTCCCTCTTCTTCGCCATGCTCGTGGGCGACGCGGGTTACGGCGCGCTCATGCTCGCGGCCACCCTCGCCGCCGCGGCCACCCTCTGGCGGAAACCCGCCGCGCGCCCCGCGCTGACGGTCTTTGCCGTCTTCAGCCTGTCCACCATCCTTTGGGGCGTCCTTTCGGGCACCTACTTCGGCATCGCGAAGGACGCGCTGCCGGGTTGCCTTACGGCCATCCCCACCGTCGCGTGGCTGGGCGTGGACGCGAACATGATGTTCCTCTGTTTCCTGATTGGCGCGATCCACATCTCCATCGCCCGTGTGTGGAACGCCATCCTGCTCTTCCCGGGCCTCAAGGCGGTCGGGGAGCTGGGCTGGCTTTGCGTCACGTGGGGGATGTTCACGGTGGTGTGCAACATCGTCGTGGCATGGTTCGCCGCGCCCGTCGGGCTGATGGTCGGGCTGGTGGGGGCGGGCGTCGCCCTCATCCTTGTCCCGCTCGTCGCGGACATCCGGAACGAGGGCGTGAGCGTGGGGATGCTGCCGCTCAACGTCATCAGCGCGATGGGCGACATCATCAGCTACGTCCGCCTCTTCGCCGTCGGCCTGGCCTCCGTCAAGGTGGCCGAGAACTTCAACGCGATGGCCCTGGGCCTTGACCTCCCCTTCCTGCCGCGCGTCCTTGCCGTCGTGGCCATCCTGCTCGTCGGGCACGGCCTGAACCTGGCCATGGGCGCGCTCTCCGTCCTCGTGCACGCCGTCCGCCTCAACACCCTGGAGTTCTCCAACGCCAAGGGCATCACCTGGGCCGGGCAGCCGTACGCCCCCTTCCGCCAACCTCAACAGTAAAGGAAACACAGACATGGACATCAACATCGCTCTCGGCGTCGCAGGCGCGGTCGCCTGCCTGGCCCTCTCCGGCCTTGGCTCGGCCATCGGCACCGGCTTCGCCGCCGCCGGCGCCATCGGCGCCTGGAAGAAATGCTACGCGCAGAACCGCCCCGCGCCCTTCCTCCTGCTCGCCTACGTCGGCGCCCCCATCACCCAGACGCTCTATGGGATGATCCTCATGTTCACCATGATCGGCGTCACCGGCGGCGCGATGCAGCCCGGCGCGGGCCTGGCCATGCTCATCCTTGGCATCTTCGCCGGCGCGGGCATCGGCATGTCCGCCGTCTTCCAGGGCCGCGCGGGCGGTTGTTCCGCAGACGCCCACGGCGAGACCGGGCAGGGCCTGACCAACAACCTCGCCGCCCTTGGCGTCATCGAGACCACCGCCATCTTCATCATGGTCTTCACCCTCATCGCCGTCGGCAGCCTTGCCGCCTGAGCGGGCCTATGCGACGACAAAGGCCCCCGCCGCAGCGGGGGCCTTTCCGTTTCTTCAGCGGGGCCGCGCAAGGGCGGCGATTTCGCGCTCCGAGAGCTCCCGCCACCGTCCCGGCGGCAGGCTACCCAACCGCAACCCCGAGAGCTCCACCCGCCGCAACCGCCGCACGCGCAGCCCCGCCTGGCCGCACATCTGGCGGATTTGCCGGTGCCGCCCCTCCCGGAGCGTGAAGCGCAGGCGCCGCCCGCCCAGCGCCTGCACGCCCGCCGGACGGATGCGGTAGCCCTCGATGACCAGCGGGCTCCGAAGCGTCCGCAGCTGCCCCTCCGTGGGCGGCGCGTCCACCTCCACTTCATAGACCTTTTCGTGGCCGAAGCGCGGGTGCGTCAGCCGCTGAATCAACGCCCCGTCGTTTGAGACCAGGAGCAACCCCTCGCTCTCCTTGTCCAGCCGCCCTACCGGGACCAGGCGCAGGCCAAGGCCCCGGAAGGCCTCCAGCACGCTCCGCGCGCCCTGCCCATCCGTGGAGCACACCTCCCCGACGGGTTTGTTGTAAAGGAACGTCCTGCGCGCCTCCATCGCCCGGAGCGGCCGCCCGTCCACGTCTATCGGCGCGTTCGCCGCCACCCGCGCGCCCGGCTCGGTGACGGGCACCCCCGCCACGCGCACCCGCCCCGCGCGGATGAGCTCCGCGGCCCCCCGCCGTGAGGCCACCCCCCGCCGCGCCAACAGATTTTGCAGTCGCTCGCCGTCCATCATGCGCCCATTCTACCACATCCCCGGCGCCTCCCCAAAGGGGCTCCCGGGCGGAGCGGCGGGGAAGCGTCAGGCCGGTTCTTTTTGGAAGGGGGATGGTCAGGCCTTGACGAAGCCGTCGCGGACGTAATCCATGAAGCGCTCGCGGAGGGAGGGGAGGGCGTGCGCGTCGCGGTCGAGGGCCCAGAGGGCGAAGTCGAGCTTGGGGCGGAAGGCGTAGAGGGGGCGCAGGCCGGGGTCGAAGGCGTCGAAGTAGGGGCGGTTTTGACGGTAAGCCCAGTGCATGGTCTCGATCTTCTGCTCGAAGCCGTCGAAGAAGGCGGCGGCGCATTCGTTGAGGGTGCAGGCGTCCTTGTGGCGCATCCAGTAGTCGCCGAGGACGGCGGCGTATTGGCGGAGGTAGAAGCGGTGGCATTCCTCAAGGTTGGTCTCGTCCTGGGCACGCTCCGGCCAGCCCAGCGTGCCGCGGATGGAGCAGACCTGGACGTGGGCGGGCATGGGGCGGTGGAGGAACGGGTCGTAGACGAACTCAAAGATTTCTTTGCCGACGCCGAAGCGGGAGGTGGGGGGCGGGCCGGCGATGTATTTCTTGACGGCCATGTTCTGGGCGGCGGCGTTGCCGTAGAGCCGGGCAAGGGCAAGGACGACGTCGGGGAGCTCGGGGCTGCCCGGGTTGCCGGGATTGCTGAGGAAGAGGGCCGGGGGGATGGCCTCGAGGGGGTCCCCGGGGCTGCGCGTGCGCAGGAAGAAGGGCGCGGCGGGGCGGGGCGCGCCCGCGGAGGCGGCAAGGAGCTGGAAGGCCGGGTAATCCGCGCCGAGCGCGCAGAAAACGTTGGCGCGGGTGAGGACGTAGTCGGCGTAGCCGGCGCGGACGGAGCCGAGGCGTTTTTGGATGAAGGAGACGGGGACGGGGCGGCGGTTGGTCTTGGCGACGATCTCGCGGGTCTGGGCGCTTTCGGTGGCGAGATCCTTGGAGGAGCGCAGCTCGTAGACGTTGACGTGCTCCATGCGCTCGTTGAGGCTGAGGCGGCTGATGAGGTGGCGGATGACCTCGAGCGTCTGGCGGTCCGCGCCGACGTGGGGGATGGGGACGTTCTCCTGCGCGGGGGAGAAGGAGGCGCCGGGGAGTGCCACGCGGCGGGCGTCGAAGTCCGGGCGCGCGTCGTGGCCGCCGGGCAGGTCGTCGGCGACGCAGGCGTAAAGGGCGCGGATGGTCTCGGGCCCGCCGAGATCGGCATAGGCCGGGTCGGTGAGGAGCCGACGGTAGAGGATGGCCAGCCCGCCGAAGGTGTCGGCCACGTCCTCAGCGTCCATGCGCCCCAGGGTGATGCCCTCGAGCAGGCGCTCCATGGCGGGGATGAAGAGCCCCTCGGCGTCGGCGCGCGACAGGCCGAAGAACTCGACGGCGTGGAGGCGGCCGCACTTGGCGCGGCGCAGGGCGTTCTGGCTCTCGCCCGGGGCCATGGCGGCCCATTCGCGCAGGCAGGCCTGGAAGCGCTCCGGCGCCTGGCGCGCGAGCTTGCCCAGATGGTCGAACTCCTGGACGGTAAGCCAGTGGACGCCGCGGATGCTGACGTAGTAGCGGGCGGCGGTGTCGATGCGCAGCCAGGCGCGCGCGACGGCCTCGCGCATCTCCCGCAGGGTGTAGACGCGGGGGCGGACACGCCAGACCTGCCCCAGGCGTTCGGTGTAGGCGAGGGCCTCGGGCGTGCGTTCGCCGAAGATGACGTGGGCCAGGTCAAGCCCCTGGCCCAGGAGCCAGCGCTGAGCGCGCTCGACGTTCCCGAAGTCGGTCTCGCGCTGGAAGAGCTCGGCCACGCCCTCGGAGACGTTGGCGAGCACCACGCGTTTGGCGAGGGTCTCGGAGCGGCGCGCCCGCGGCACGCGGCAGAAGGCGGGGCCGAAGGCGCCGGAGAACAGGGGCGTCAGGATGGTGCCGAAATAACCCGTGCCGGTGGCGCAGAGCCAGCCCTTGGCGCCGATGCGCAGGTCGCGCCGGGGGATGAGCACCAGGGAGCGCCGGCGTTCCCTGGCGGGGGCGGCGCCGCTGCCCTCGCGCTGGAGCAGGAAGAGGTCGTCCCCCAGGGCGTAAACGTCGAAGACGCGGCGCTCGGCCGTGCTTTCCGCGCGCACGCTCCCCCGCCGCTGGGCGTCCCGCCGAATCCGTCTGATGAGTTGCTCGAATGTCTGCGCCGATCTCGCCATCTTTCGCTCCTTACGTGCCTAGTCTAGCACAGTCGCGGCCCGTTGGGAAGGGCGCGTCAGGAGCCGGCGAAACGGCGGGAGGCGGCGAAGGCCGCGCCCCAGCAGGCCAGCAGGCCGCCGACGATCCATCCCCCGCCGGGCGGCAGGGCGGCCAGGCACCAGAGGAGCTGGAGGGGGATGAGGTGGCGGATGAGCCCGGCCACGAGCGTCGGCACGTCCCCGCGGATGCGCAGGACGGGCGCCAGCGCGGCCGCCGCCGCTGGAGGGCCCCACAACGGCCCCACGCCGAAGAGCCAGAACAGCGGCGCCAACGCCAGGATGAGCAGGGCGGGCGACCATCGGAGCCATGCGCTCGGCTCGCCGCAAGGGGAGGCCTCGTTCCGCGCCACGACCGAGAGCAACAGGGTATACAGCACGAAGAAGGCGGCCGCCGCGCCGACGAGCGGCCCCACCACGGCCGTCCCGGCGGGCCAGGCGCAGCAAGCCCCGAGCAGCAGGTTGAGGCCGCGGCAACATCCCATCGTCAGCACGCCCAGCCCGGGGATTCGCTTGGCGAGCGCGTCGTAAAAGACAATCGCGCCCAAGAGCCACAGCGCCGGCGTATGCGGCGCCAGAAGCACGCCCGCGCCGGCCAGCGCCGCCGCCGCGCCAAGCACCGCGCCGCGCGAGACGCGCCCCGAGGGAATGGGGCGCGAGGGCCGCTCCCGGGCGTCGGTTCGCGCGTCGAGGAGATCGTTGAGCAGGAGGCCCGTCGCATAGAGGCAGAGCGAGCCGAGCAGGGTGGGGCCGAGCGCGCGCCATCCGCCCCCCGCGCCGGCCAGGCACCATCCGGCCAGCACGTCGCCCGGCACGGTGAAAAGATTGGGCAGGCGCAGCAGTTCCAGCCAGGCCCGCCAGGAGGCGCTTTGTTTGACGCGGCGCATCAGCGTTTCCGATGCGCGAAGGTCTTGCGCACGCTGTCCATCGCGGCGCGCCGGCGGGCCTCGCGCTCGGCCTCGGCGCGGCGGGCGAAGAAGGCCTGCACGGCGGCGAGGAGGGCATAGAGCACGACCAACGCGCCGACCCCGGAGGCCACCCAGACCCACCAGGCGACGCCCGGCTCCTCCGTCTCCCGGAGCTCGGCCAGCGCTTGGTCGCGCGTCGCCTCGACGCGGGCGCGGAGGGAGTCGAGCGCATCGTCCTCGAGCAGGTTTTGCAGGGCGGTGAGGCGGTTGTCCTTGGCATAGGCCAGGAGCCCGGCCTCGCGCGTCGGTTCGGGCCAGTCGGCCAGGAGGCGTTCGGCCTGGGCGAGGCGATCCTGCGGCGCGGTGAGCGAGGCGACCATGCCGAGCCTCTCGGAGAGCGCCTCACGCCGTTGTCTGGCCTGTTGCCGGGCGGAAGCCAGGAGCCCGTCGAAGGCGGTCTTCGCCTCCGGCAGGGCGTCGCAGTCGGCCTGGGCCTCGATGGCCTCGGCAAGGGCGGCGAGCCCCTTCACGGGGTCGCTTTTGCCCTGGGCCTCGCGGATGGTGGCGCGGAGGGCCTCGCGGGCGCGGACTTTCGCGTCGTCGTTGGCCGCGCGCTCCTGGACGATGGCCTCGAGGTCGAGGCGGATGGCGCCGAGCAGGGGCCACTGCGCGGCCTTCGCGCGCTCGGCCGGGAGGGCGTCGAGGAACGCCAGGGCCTCGGCGGGGTCGCCGAGGCCGCTGGCCTTGCGGAGCTCGTCCGCGAGCAGGCGGGTCTGCTCGCGGGCCGCGAGCGCCTCGGCGTGCCCGGCGGCGACGGCGTCGCGCATCTGCCCGGCCAACGCGCCCACGCGGCTCGCGGCCCGCGCGGCGTCCGGGATCCTGCCGGTGGTGTCGCAGGTGCCGCAGACGATGGGGACGCCCTTGCAGGCGGGGCACTTGCCCGCCCCGTCGCAGCGGGCGCAGGGCACGCGCAGGCTGTTTTTGGCGCCGTCGCGGAGCGAGCCGCCGAGGGTACGTCTGTCGTCCGTCCCCAGGCCGGCGGAGGCCCGGCGGATGGTGAAGCCGTTGCCCTTGCAGGCGGCGCACTTCAACGTGCCGCCGCAGGCGTCGCAGCGCAGCTTGCCCCGGCAGTCCGGGCAGAGGGTCGTGGCATCGGAAAAGTCGAGCAGGCGCAGGAGCGCGGCGGAATCGACCGTCGCCCGGACGCGCGCCGCGCCGCGGCGGAAGCGCGCGCCGTCGCCCTCCGCGGCGGCGTTGAGGGTGACGAGCGTGTCGAAGAAGGGCGCAAGGGCGGGGTCTTTCAATTGGCCGACGGCCAGGCGGACGGACTGGAGGTCGACGGCGGCGTCTGGCCTGGCCTGGAGGCGGCCAAGGGCGTCGTAGAGCGCGAGGGCGGGCGTCTCCGGGCAAGGCGCCGCGATCGCGGCGCGGAAGTCCTCGCGCAGGCGCTCGGCCCCCGCCGGGACGGCGTGGAGGGGCAGTGCCAGGCAGAGCGCGAGGGCGGCGAAGGGCAGGCGTGCGGCCATGGGGCCTCCTTACCAGACGATTTCCCGGGCCTCGAAGACGGGCCCGTCCACGCAGACGCGGGCGAGCGTTTCCGAGCCGTCCGGCCGGCGGGTCTTCTGGACGCAGGCCAGGCAGGCGCCCACGCCGCAGACCATGTGCTTGTCGAGCGAGAGCCAGCCTTTGACGCCGGCGGCGATGGCGCGCTCGCCCACGGCGCGGAGCATCCCGTCGGGCCCGCAGGCGTAGAGTTCGGCCCGGGGCTTGGCGGCGAGGGCGTCGTCGAGCGGCGCGGTGACGAGCCCGGGCGTGCCGAGGGAACCATCCTGCGTGGCGACGCGGACGTCCCACCCGGCCTCGGCGAAGCGATCGGTCTCAAGGATGTCCGCGGCGGTGCGCCCGCCCACGAAGAGGACGCCTTTGCGCGGCAGGCGCGAGGCCAGGAACCAGAGCGGCGCCACGCCGTAGCCGCCGCCGACGAGGAAGGGCGTGCCGGCGGGGTCGAGCGGGAAGGGGCGGCCGATGGGGCCCAGGACGGGCAGGGCCGTGCCCACGGGGAGCGCTGCGAGGCGGCGCGTGCCGAGGCCGACGGTTTTGTAGAGGATGTGGAGGCGGCCGGTCTCGGGCTCGGCGTCGTAGATGCTGAAGGGGCGGCGCAGGCGCGCGGGGTCGAGCGAGGGCACGCGGACGTGCACGAATTGTCCGGGCTTGGCCTCGGCGGCGATGGCCGGGGCGGCGAGGGTCAGGACCTGATAGCCTTGGGCGAGGGGGCGGATGGCGAGGATGCGGGCGGTTTCGTCAGTCATGGGGGGCCTCCGGGGAAATCGGCGGAGTGGGGGCGGCGGCCGTGGGCGCGGGTCCCGGCGCGAGGGTGAGGAAGGCTTCGTCGTAACCCTCGTCGTCCACGGGTTGCCCGGGGGTCGGCGCCGTGGGCGGGGGCTGGGGGCGTCGCGCGGGCGCGGCGTGGGGGTGCGCGACGTTTTGGTAGGCGCGGCTTTGGCGGATGTCGCGGAGCTCCTGGTTGACGACGGAGGCGGCGGCGAACTCGCCGGCCTTGGTCAGCTCGGTCTGGCGTTTTTCCAGGTCGGCGAGATAGGCCTCGAAGACGGCGGCCTTGGCGGTGTCGCGCGCGCCCAGGACGGACTGGAGGCGCTGGAGGAAGGTGGCCTGCGTTTGGCGCAGCCCGTCCGGGAAGTCCACGACGTCGGCGGGCTCCAGGGACTTTTGCTCATCGAAGCGGGAGAGCTCGATGGCGACGGCCTCGAGGGCGTTGAAGTTGCCCGACTGCTGGAAGTCCCGCAGGAGGGTGCGGAGGGCGTCGCCATACTGCGCGGGCCAGTCCCCGAGGGTCTGCTGGGCCTTGTCGTTGAGGGCGCGCAGGTCTTGGCGGAGCTTCTCGCGGCTGTCGCGGATCTCGGCGCGGAGGCGTTCGGTCTCGGCCATGGAGGCCTCGTCGCCGAGGAAGAGGTCGTTCGGCGAGTTCTTCAGGAGTGCCCGGGCGTCCTCCACGGCGGGGAGGCCGAGGAGGCGCTTGACCTCCTCCTGGACGGCCTCGGCCTTGCCGAGCTCCCCGCGCTGGGTGTAGGTCTTGCTGGCCGCCTCGAGGCGCTCGCGGTAGTTGTGCGCGGCGATGCGGACCTGGCGGGCGGAGAGGAGGCGCTGTTCGTCGCGGCGGCGGGCCATGTGGCGCTTGAGGGTGGCCAGCGCGGGCGTGTCCGTGGCGACGACGCTCAGGTCGTTGGTCTTCGTGTAGGCGTCGATGGCCGCGATGGCGGCCTTGACGCCTTCGTAGAGGCCTTCCTTCTGCGATTTGTCCCGGTAATCGGTGAGGTCGCGCCAGTATTCGGAGAGGAGGACGTCGTCCTGGGCGGTGCGGCGGTCCGCGATTTCCTTGAGCGCGGCGTCGAAGGCGTCCCGCTCCTTGTCCAAGTCGTCCGGCAGGTGCGGGCGCGAGGGCATGGGGGGCGCGGCCTTGGCCACGGCGTCCCGGCCGGGGAAGTAGTCGGCGGTCGGCCGCCCGCCGCAGAGCCTGGCGTAGCCGTCGAGGAGCGTGTCGAGGCCGGGCAGGCCGGCGAGGGCGCGGACGGGGGCGTAGAAGGCGCTCCCGCCTTCGCCGAAGGCGCCGCCCGCGAGGCGCGCGGCCCAGGGCAGGGAGAGGAGGTAGAACGCGGCGGCGGCGACGACGGCGCCCGCCCAGGCGGCGCGGCGCAGGCGGCGGCCGTGGGCCTCGACGCGGGCGCGGACGTCTTGGTATTCGGGCACGTTGCCGTATCTTGGCGCGAGGTTGGCGGCGAGGCGGCGGGCGGTGCGCCAATCGCGGCGGCGGATGCATTGGCGGATGCGCACGAGATCGCGGGCCAGGATTTTGGCGGGGATGTCGCGGAGCTCCTCCTCGTAGACCATGGCGTCTTCGTTGAGGGTGCGGAACTCCTCGATGAAGGCCTGGGCGCGCTCGTAGTTTTCGGCCTTGAGCTCGTTGGGGATGAGCGCGGCGAGGCGGTTGCGGCGGGCGACCTTGCGCTCGGCCTCCTCGACGCGGGCGTGGGCGTCCGCGAGCAGCTTGCGGCCGGTGGGGCCGGCGGGGTCGAAGCCGTGGAGCCTGCCGGCGATGGTGGCGATGCGTTCGAAGTGGCGCTCGTCCCAGGCCTGGTCCATCAGCTTGACGATGGAGGCCACGTGCTCGTACATCCGGCAGTCCGCGCCGCAGTTGGGGCAGTATTGCTGGCCCACGAAGGTCTCCGCGCCGCATTCCAGGCATCGCTCGCTGCCGTCCCAGCCGCATTCGGCGCAGAACTTGGTGGAGATGGGGTTGACGGCGTCGCACCATTTGCAGCGCCAGGTGGTCTTGATGGTGGGGGCGACGGCGCGGCCGTGGCTGGCGGCCTCGGAGAGGGCGTCGACGAAGTCCTGCGCCGTGCGGTAGCGTTGCTCGCGGACGGTCTCGAGGCTGCGGCGCATGACGTCGCGCAGGAAGGCGGGCACGTCCTGCTCGCGGTAGTAACGCGGGTTGCGCCCGGTGAGCAGGAAGTAGAGGATGGCGCCGAGCGAGTAGATGTCCGCGCGCACGTCGCTGGACGAGGCGTCCTGCTCGAGCTCGGGCGCGGAGTAGCCCAGGCTGATGAGCTTTTCCCCGGGGACGGTAAGCTCGGCCACCTGGGTGCGGCCTTCCTGCGGGGCGATGCGCGCCAGGCCGAAGTCGACGAGCTTGGGCTCGCCGGTGGGGTCGAGGAGGATGTTCGCGGGCTTGAGGTCGCGGTGGATGACGCCGCAGCTGTGGGCGTAGACCATCGTGCGGGCGATCTTGAGGATCATCGCCACGGCCTCGTCGGCGGTCATGGGGCCGTGGCGGCCGATGAATTGCTCGAGGGTGAGGTTTTTGGGCGGCGGCGCGTCCTGGCCGGCGGGGACAGTCTCGGTCTGCGCGGGGCCGGAGACGTATTCCATGATGATGTAGGGGCCCAGCGCGTCCTCGCCCAGCGCGTAGATGTGGACGATATAGGCGTGGTTGAGCGCCGCCACGGCGCGGGCCTCCTGGAGGAAGCGCTGGCGCAGCACGGGGTCGGCGAGGGCCTTTTCGTTCAGGCGCTTGATGGCCACGTAGCGGCCCAGGCGGCGGTCGCGCGCCAGGTAAACCACGCCCATGCCGCCGTCGCCGACCTTCCCGCAGATGGTGTAGTCGGCCATCGGGCCGGCGCCGGGCTGGGCGGCGGCGGGCTCCTCGCCGGGGCGGATGACCTCGGTGCGGTTGGGGTCGAGCACGACGGTCTTTTCGTCTGCGGAGTTCGCCTCGGGCGCTTTTGGCTCGGGCGGCGGGGTCGCGTCGGGCATGGTTCGCTCTCCGGGTCAGGGCTGGCGCTGGTAGGTGGCCGGATCCTGCGGCACGATGCCGAAGTCCGGCTTCCAATGGGGCGAGGCGGCGTAGAAGGCCATAGGGGTGTTGTGGGTGATGTCCTCGATGACCTGCTCGCCGAAGCCGTCCTGGCGCAGGCGCGCCACCACCTTGACGAGCGAGAGCGGGTCGCTGATGCCCCAGTCGGCCGAGCCGTTGACGATGACGCGCGTGTGGCCGTGCGCCTTGATCATCGCGCTCACGCGCTCGGGGGAGAGCTTGGAGTAGGGATAGACGGTCATGCCGGCGTAGCAGCCGCTTTCCAGCGCCAGGCCGATGGTCTCCTCCACGTTGTGGTCGATGTCGATGCGCTCGCGCGTCAGCCCTTCGGCCTTGATGATTTCCAGGACGCGCCGGATGCCTTTGAGCTTGTTGAAGTGGGGCAGGTGCAGCACCACCGGCATCTTGCGCTCCTCCGCCAGGCGCAGCTGGCGCACCAGGGCGTGCTCCTCGTTCTCGGTGATGTTGTTGAAGCCGATCTCCCCGAGCGCCACGCACCGTGGGTGGTCCAGGTACTCGCCCATCCCGTCGATCACCTCGTCGGCCAGGCGGCGGTCCTCCGCCTCCTTCGGGTTCATGCCGATGGCGCTCCAATGATCGATGCCATACCGCGCCGCGCGCGTGTGCTCGAACTCCAGCGACAGGCGGAAATAATCGAAGAAAGACCCTGCGTAGCGGCGGTTCTCGCCCAGCCAGAACGAAGGTTCCACGCACACGCGGATGCCGTTCTTGTGCATGGCCATGTAATCGTCCGTCGTTCGCGCGATCATATGGATATGCGGCTCAATGATCGGTTTCATGCAAAACCTCCTTGCAAACGTCCCCATTCTACCACATTCCGCCTGTTCCGGCGCCCTTGCCGCCCCGTCCGGGCATGGCGGGCGTTTCCCGAATGGCGCCCCGTGGCCGGGGCCGTGGGAGGGAATGTGATATAATAAAAGGAAGGAGTGCGCGCATGGACTTCACGGAACCGGTGAACGAACGGAAGCTGAACCCGCCGAGGGGCGCTTGGTTGAGATGGCTGGCGTTGGGGCTCGCCGCCCTGGTCGCCGTGGTGGCGGCATTGGCGGCGCTCGCGCCGACGTTGCTTTCCCTGGGCCCCGTGCGCGCGCTGGCGGTGGCGCAGGCAAACAAGGCCATCGCCCCGGCGAGGATCGAGGTCGCCGACTGGTCGTTCTCATGGTTCGGGGGGCAGTCCCTTGAAGGGCTGGCCTACCATGACGCGCGGCGGGGCGTCGAGGCCACGGTCGAGGCCGTGCGCCTCTCGTCGTTCTGGGAGCTGCTGCCCCTCGGCAAGATGACGGTGGAGGCGGAGGTGCTCTCGCCGCACGTGGCCTACGCGCCGCCCCCGTCCCCGGAGCCGTGCCCCGGGCTTCCCGCCGAAAGTGCGCCTGCCTACGCGCCAGCGCCCTCCGCGCCTCCTGCCGCGCCGGCCCCCGCCCGGGAGGCCGAGCCTTTCACGTTGCCGGATTTGGACATCTCCGTGCGCCTCGCCGTCAGGAACGCGAGCCTTGTCGTTGAGGGGTTGCCCGCGCCGTTGCTGACGGGGGTGGACGCGGAGCTGACCATGCTCTCGCTCGACGGGGACATCGCCGCCGCCCTGGGCGGGAAGGCGTTGGATCTGGCCTTCGAGGCCGCCGCGCGGACCCCTTCCGCGCGGGCGCTCCTCGCCGCGCAGGCCCCGGCGGACTTCCTGCGCGAGCTTTCCCTCAAGGCCGATTCCCCCTGGTTGAGCGTGACCCTCGGCGCGTCCGGCGCGGCGGGCCTTCCCTGGCCAGAGGCCACCTTTGGGGCGACGGTCGATGGCCCCAAGGCGCTGGCCTTTGCCCAAACGCTCGGCGTGACGCCCGCGGGGCTGGCAATTCCCTCCGGCGCGGTTTCGCTCGAGGCCGCTCTCGGCAACGCCCCGTCGGGCCTGGCGCGGGTCTCTGCGGACGTCTCCACGCGCGGGTTGGCGGTGGTCGTCGGCGGGAAGCGGGTCGAGGCGAACCCGAAGGCGGCGGTTGAGGCGGAGGTGGATCCCGCGAATTGGGCGGCTTCCAAGATTGCAAAGCTCTCGGTGGACTTCCCGGGCGTGCTGGCCTCCGGGCAGGGCGGGCTGGAGGCCGGGAGGCTCGCGGTCCGCGTGGAGACCGCGCCGCTCCTGGAGGTCTTGCGGCCCTTCCTCGGCGAGTCGCCTTTGCCCGGGCCGTTCGTCCTGGACGTGGGGGCGCAGGCCCGGAAGGGTGCGCTCTCGGCCACGGCGGCGCTTGCCTCGGGGCAGGCCTCGCTCGCGGAAGCCTCGCTGGAGGCCGCGGACATCGACGTCGCCGCGCGGCGCGTCGGCTCCCTGCGGCTTGGGGCGAAGGCCGATTTGGCCGCCGCGGCGAAGGCGCTGGCCCTCGAGGTCCCGGCGGTCACGTCCGGCACGGCGACCCTGGAGGCGACGGCGAACGGTACGCCCACGCGGCTCGCCGCGCAGGTCAAGGCCGCCGTGCGGGACGTGTCGGTCTCCGCGCCCGACTTCCAAATCGTGGAGAAGGAGGCGCCGTTGGCGGAGCTGGCCTTTGCCGCGACGTATGACGGTGCGGCGCTGGGCTTGCGCGGCCTGACGCTCAAGACGCCCGTCCTCTCCCTTCAGGGGCAGGCCGATTGCGCGCTCGGCCTGCCGCCCGGGCGCATGGTCTCCGCGGCGCTTGCGGGGCGGGCCGACCCCGCCTACGCGCTGGCGCATTGGCTTGCGCCTGGGCGGCGCGCGGCGCTGCCGGGGGTGGAGGGGACGGTCGACTTTGCCGTCAGGGCCGCGCCGGAGGCGGATGCCTTCACCCCGCGCCTGTCGCTCGACCTTTCCGCGCCGGCCTTCAAGGTGGCCTTCCCGGGGATTGTGCCCCTCGACGTGCCCTTCGAGGTCGGCGCGCAGGCCGTCGGGCGGGGAGAGGCCTTCGCGCTGGAGCGCCTCGCGGCGAAGACGCCGTACGTGGCCTTTGACGCGGCCGGGAGCTTCTCGCCCGCCACGGGCGTCGCGGCACTCTCGGGCGAGCTGACGCCGGATTTCGACGCCCTTTGGGCGCTGCCCTTCTTCGACGCGGCGCGGGAGCTGGGGATCGCCGTCTCCGGGCGGAACGCGCGGCCCTTCTCCTTCGAGGGGCCCGTGACGCTCGGCGCGGCGGGCATCCTCAACGAGGGCAAGGCCAGGGCCGCGGTGGCCTTTGACCGCGTGACGCTCCCGGGGCTGGACGTCCCGCGCGGCGAGGCCACGGTGACGCTGGGCGGGGCGGAGGTCGCGCTCGACGCCGACGTTTCCGTAAACGGGGGCACGCTTGGGCTTTGCCCGCGGGTCTCCGTGGCCGCGCCGCCCTACGTGCTCACGATCCCCGAGGGCGCGTACATCCTCAAGGACGTCGGCGTGACGCAGGCGCTGTTCGATGCGGGACTTGGCGTCGTCAGCCCCCTGCTCAAGGGCGCGGCCACGCCCTCGGGGACGATCGACCTGCGGTGCGACGCGCTGCGCGTGCCGTTGGGCGGCCCTGAGGCGCTCGCCGAGGCCGAGGCGGGGATGACGCTCCTCACCCATGGCCTCACGCTTGAGCCGAACGCCTTGGTGCGCTCGGTGCTGACGGCGGCGGGGCGTTCCGGCAAGGTCGCCGCGCTGCCGGATCAGGAGGTGGCGTTCCGCCTTGACGGCGGCGTGCTGGCCGGCGACCCCATCGAGATGGACGTCGGCCCCGTGACCGTGCGCTGCGAGGGACGGACGGATCTGTCCACGCGCCGGCTTGACTACACGCTTACCGTCCCCCTCGCGGAGTTGCTTGGGGATCGGCTTGGCCCGGACGCGGAGGTGCGCCTGCCCATCGGCGGCACCATCGACCGGCCCCGCATCGAGACGCGCGCGCTGGCCGAGGCCGTCGCGGAGGCCGCGCGGGAGGCGGCGGTGAAGCGTGCCTCGGACGAGCTTGCCGACAGGCTGAGGGAGCGCCTCGAGAAACAGGACGCGAAAGGGAAGGACGACCCCGAGGAGAAGGTCAAGCGCCAAGCCATCGAGGGTGGCCTCAGGGCCCTGAAAGGCCTCCTGGGGGAGTGAGATGGCGGATTGGCGGCTCAAACCCCGTGCCCAGCGCTGCGCCGCGTGCGGCGCGCCCTTCGCCCCCGAGTGCGTCGGCCATTCGGTGCTGATGCCCGCGGCGGACGGCGAAGGCCACGAGCGGCGTGACCTCTGCGCGGCCTGTTTCGCCGCGCTCGACGCGCGGGAGCGGGCGGCGGCTTCGGCCACGTGGGCCTTCGCGGTGCCCCGGGCCGCGCCGAGGCAGGCGCCTGAGGAGGCGCACAAAGCCTTGCCCGATGAGGTGCTGCGGGCGCTTGTGGGGCGGGCCGACCCGCGCGACGGCGCGGCGGCGTATGTGTTGGCGTTGCTGTTGGAGCGCGGGAAACGGCTGGTCGAGCGGCAGGTCTCGCGCGACGCGGCGGGGCGGCGCGTCCATCTCTATGAGCTTCGGGGGACGGGCGAGCTGCTCGCCGTGGCGGAGCCCGCGTTGGATGCCGAGGCTCTGCCGGGAATCCAGCGGAGGGTGGCCGAGCTGCTGGCCTTCGGCGTGAGGCCACGGCCCTGCGTGAGGCGTGCCCGCCGTGCGCGGCGGCCGGTTTATCGGGTGAAAAGGAGGCGTGGATGAGCGTGCGGATTGTGTTTTACGTGGTCGCGTTGGCTGTGGTGACGGCGTTGATTTGGCGGTGGAACCGGGGGGCGCAGGTGCGGCGCTTCCGCCAGGCCTATCCCGCGCCGAACCCCGCGTGGGGGGAGGCGGACGCGGACTTCCTGGGGACGTTCGAGGCGGCCTTCGCCCTGCGGCGCGGGATGGCGCGGAACCTGCCGCAGGAGGCCACGCCGATGGATGTTTACCTGGTGCTTTACCCCGAGCATTGCATCTATGACGACAGCGAGCTGACGCGCCTTTTGGGCGCGCTCAGGCGGCGTTTCGGCGAGGCGGGGGAGGAGGAGCTGGCCCGGCCGCTCGGGGAGTTGGCCCGGCAGTGGCGCGCCGCGCCGGAAGGGAAGCGCGCGTGATGCACGAGACGCTTTTCCTCGTCGACCTGATGCCCATCCTCTACCGGGGGCATTTCGTCTTCCTGAAGCGGCCGCGCCGGACGGCCTCTGGCATCGTCACTTCGTCCATCTCGCTCTTCGCCACGACGCTCGAGCAACTGCTGCGCGTCTATCGGCCCACGCATCTGGCCATCGCGCTCGAGAGCGTGGGGCCGACCTTCCGCCATGCGCTCTATCCGCCCTACAAGGCCCAGCGCGAGAAGATGCCGGAAGACATCGCCGCGGCCATCGGCCAGGCCGAGGAACTGGCCCGCGCCTGGGGCATCCGAACCGTCCGCGCGGAAGGTTTCGAGGCCGACGACGTGCTCGGGACGTTGGCCGAGCGCGGCGTGGCGCAGGGCTTCAAGGTCGTCATCGCCACGCCGGACAAGGATTTGGGGCAGCTGGCCGGGCCTTCCGTCTCCATCCTCCATCCCGGCGACGAGGCCCCCCTTTCCGCCGAGGCCATCTGCGCGCAGTGGGGGCTCGCCGAGCCTGCGCGGATGGTCGATTACCTGGCCCTCGCGGGCGACGCCAGCGACAACATCCCCGGCGTGCCGGGGATCGGCCCCAAGACCGCCGTCAAGCTGCTGCGCGAGTTCGGCACGCTTGAGGGGCTCCTCGGCCGCGCCGGCGAGATCCCGGGCAAGGCGGGCGAGGCCATCCGCGCCCATGCCGACGACGCGCGCCTGAGCAAGCGGCTGGTCACCATCGTGCGCGACGCGCCCGTCCCCGAGACGCTCGAGGAGCTGAGGCTCGGCCCGCCAGACCTCTCCGCGCTCGCGCCGGTGTTGGCGAAGTATGAGCTCCGCCAGGTGGCGAACCGCCTGGGCATCGCCGCCACGCCGGCGCAGACGCAGTTCGCCTTTTCCGAGGAGACGGCCGCCCCGGCGCCGGCGTTGAAACGGCTGGCGGATGTGCCGCATGACTATCGGCTGGCGGCGACGGCGGAGGCGCGCGAGGCGCTCGCCGCCGAGCTGCGAAAGGCCCCGATCGTCGCCTTCGACACGGAAACCGTCGGGCTGCATCCGCGCCGGGACCGCGCCGTGGGGTGTTCCTTCGCCGTGGGCGGTGGGCGGGCGTGGTATGTGCCGCTGCCTGAGGATGACGCGGGGCAGCTCGCCGCGCTTGAGCCTTTCCTGCCGATTTTCCGCGACGAGGCCATCGCCAAGGTGGGCCACCATCTGCGTTTCGACCGCGCCGTCCTCGCCCGCCTGGGCATCGAGCTGCGCGGGCCGCTCCACGACACGCTCCTGGAGCACTATCTCATCGACGCGACAGACCGGCATGACCTGGATCATGTGGCCAACGTTTTCCTCGGCTACGCGCCCATCCCCATCGCCGACCTGCTTGGCAAGGAGAAGGGGCGCACGATGGCCGACCTTGCGCCCGGGGACATCCTCGATTACGCCGCAGAGGACGCGGACGTGGCCTTCCGCCTCCACCAGGTGCTGATGCCGAAGGTCGAGGGAATGGGTCTGGCGCATCTGCTGGCCGATTGCGAGGAGCCGCTCGCGGGCGTGTTGCTGCGCATGGAGCGGGTGGGCGTGCGGCTTGACGTGCAGGCCCTCCGGCGTTTCCGCCATGAGCTGGAGGGCGAGATCGTCAACCTTGAGCTCGCCATCCGCGAGTACACCGGCGCGGGCGTCAACCTGGCCTCGCCCAAGCAGGTCGGCGAGTTCCTTTTTGGCCGCCTGAATCTTGACCCCGGCGTCAGGCGCACCGCGCGCGGACAGTTCCCGACCAACGAGGAGCTGCTTCTCAAGCTTCGCGAGCGCCATCCCGTCATCGACCTCATCCTTGACTGGCGCGCCTGCGTCAAGCTCAAGAACACCTACGTCGACCGCCTGCCCGAGCACATCGATCCCGCCGACGGCCGCATCCACACCACCTTCAACCAAACCTTCACCGACACCGGGCGCCTCTCCTCCTCGGACCCGAACCTCCAGAACATCCCCGTGCGTTCCGACCGCGGCCAGCGTATCCGCGCCGCCTTCGTCGCCCGCGGCCCCGGCTGGACGCTCCTTTCCGCAGACTATTCCCAGGTGGAGCTCCGCCTCATGGCCGCCATGAGCGGCGACGGGCGTATGATCGCCGCCTTCCGCCGTGGCGACGACATCCACGCGCAGACGGCCTCCGTCGTCTACGGCGTTCCCCTCGCCGAGGTCACCCCCGCCCAGCGCGGCCGCTGCAAGATGGTCAACTTCGGCATCATCTACGGCATCTCCGCCTTCGGCCTCGCCTCCCGCCTCCGCGTCCCGCGCAAGGAGGCCCAGGCCCTCATCGACGCCTACTTCGCCCAATACCCGGCCGTCCGCGCCTACATGGAGCGCTCCGTGGCCGAGGCCCGCGCCCGCGGCTACGCGCAAACCCTCTTCGGCCGCCGCCGCGCCGTCCCAGAGATCAGCTCCCGCAACGCCACCACCCGCAACGCGGCCGAGCGCGTCGCCATCAACATGCCCATTCAGGGCACCGCCGCCGACATCATCAAGTTCGCCATGGTCCGCATCGACCGAGAGCTTCGTGCCCACGGCCTCCGCGCGCGGATGACCCTCCAAATCCACGACGAACTCCTCTTCGACGTCCCCGATGACGAGCTTGAGGCCGTCAAACCCCTCGTGCGGGACGCCATGGAGGGCGTCATCGACCTCCCCGTCCCCCTCTCCGTTTCCCTCGGCGCCGGTTCCGACTGGCTCTCCGCCCACTGAAAGCACTGCCATGCGCCTCTCCGATATCCCCGCCGCCTTCGAGGCTTACGCCGACACCTTCCCCGCCGAGGACATGAACCTCCTCAAGCGCGACCATACCCGCCGCGTCGCCGCCAACGCCCGCGCCATCATGGACGGCGAGGCATTCCCCCCGCGCCTCCGCCCCCTTGGCGAGGCCGCCGCCTGGCTGCACGACCTTGGCCGCTTCCGCCAATATACCCAATACCAGACCTTCAGCGACCGCGTCAGCGTCAACCACGCCCTTCTCAGTTGCGCCGAGCTCCTTCGCCTCGGCTGGCTGGACGACGCCGACGCCCCCACCCGCAACGCCCTCCTCCGTGCCATCGAGTGCCACAACCTCCGCGACCTTCCCCCGCACCTCCC
The DNA here is from genome assembly GCA_944391085.1 of uncultured Kiritimatiellota bacterium. Lineage (GTDB taxonomy): Bacteria > Verrucomicrobiota > Kiritimatiellia > RFP12 > DVOR01 > Spyradenecus. The sequence goes on from CALXSE010000005.1 coordinate 117,131, forward strand.
CGCCGACGAGCTCGCCCTTGCCCATCTCGTCCGCGATGCCGACAAGCTCGACATCTACACCGTCCTTGACCACGCCATCGAGACCGATTACCTTCCCACGCACCCGGATGTCTACTGGGGGCTTCCCCTCGACGGCCCCCCTTCCCCCAAGGTCCTCGCCGCCCTTGAGCGTGGCGACAGCGTCGACTACGCCGACATCGCCAGCTTCGCCGACTTCGTCTTCATCCAGCTGGCCTGGTGCAACGGCGGCCTCCACTACCGCGCCTCCCGCCGATTGGCGCTTGAACGCGGCGAGGTCGAGATCCGCCGCCGTTATCTGCTTTCCCTCATCCCCGCCCATGCCGCCGCCGTCGAGCGCGCCTGCGCCATCGCCGCCCGGGCCCTCACTTCCTGAGATCGGGGCGGATGATGCGGCGCGAGGCCACGGCCTGCGTTGGGTCCTCCGGCCAGTAATGCTTGGGGTAGCGCCCGCGCAGCTCCTTGCGCACTGCGGCATAGCCGCCCGCCCAGAAGCTGGCCAAATCCGCCGTAACCTGAACGGGCCGCTGGGCGGGCGAGAGCAGGTGGAGCAACAGGGGCACGCGCCCCCTGGCCAGGCGCGGCGTGGCCTTCAGCCCGAACACCTCTTGGATGCGGACGGCCACGTACGGCTGCCCGCCGTCGTAGCGCACCTGCATTTCAGAGCCGCTGGGCACGGCGAAGCGCGTCGGGGCCTCGGCCTCCAGCTCGCGCAGGGTGTGCCCGCTCTCGGCGAGGGCCGCGCGCAGGGCGTCGAGCACCGAGAGCCCGGGCGCCTGGGCCAGCCGCTCGATGAGCGCCTCCTCGCTCGGCGCAGGCCAGTTCCCCTCGGGCAACGCCTTATGCAGGAAGGCCAGGCGCTGGGCCAGCGCGGCCGCGGCCCTGTCCCACGGCAACCCCTGGTGGCGCAGGCGGCAGCGCTCGGCCTCGACGCGGGCCTCGGGCGGCAGTTCGCGGAGCGGCCGCGACTTGAGGACGATGGCGCCGATGCGCTCCTCCTCGGCGGCGACGATTCTGCCGGCGGCCTTGTCCCACGCCACGCGGGTCTCGGTCGTCCGCGGCAGCAACGCCAGGTCGGCCTCCGACAGCGGCGCGGCCCACAGCAGGCGCGCCTCGGCGTCGGCGTCGCTCATGCGCGCGGCCAGGAGCCATTCTGCGTTGAGGAGTGGCGAATCGGGCGGGAGCGCCGCGCCGAAGCCCGCGGCCAGCAGATACCGCCCCGTCCCGCCGCGCCGGCGGGCCAGGTGCCCCGGGAAGGCCCAAAGCAGGTAGGGCGCCAAATCGTCCGGCGACAGACGCGGGGTGGGGTCTCCGCCGGCCCATCGCTCCGCCAGGCGCCACAGCTCGCGTGGGCGTTCGCGGAGGACGGTCTCGAGGACGCGGCGGAAATCGTGCAGCGCGCGGAGGCGCGGCACCTTCTCGCCTTCGGCGCAGACCGCCGCGAGCAGCGCCCCGCCCGCGCGGTCGACCGCCCGCATCCGGATCATCATCCCCGCGAGCGCGGGGTGGACGGGGAAGCGCGCCATAGCACGGCCCAGCTCGGTGATGCGCCGGTCGGCGTCGACCGCCCCCAGGTCGCGCAGGTTCTGCCAGGCGCGGGCCCAGGCCGAAGGCGGCGGCGGGGTCGTCCACGGCAGGTCGGCGGAGCCCCATTCGGCGCAGAGGAGGGCCGTCTGCGTGAGGTCGGCGTCGAGGATCTCGGGTTGGGCGTGTTTGGGCAGGGTGCGCTCCTCCCGCGCGTCCCACAGCCGGTAGCAGACGCCCGGCCCCAGACGCCCCGCGCGTCCGCGGCGTTGGTCGGCGCGATCCAGGGGAATCCGCACGGTCACCAGGCGCGTGAGGCCGTTGCGCGGCAGGAAGCGCGGCACCCGCGCCAGGCCGGAGTCGACCACCACGCGCACGCCCTCGATGGTCAGCGAGCTCTCGGCGATGGAAGTGGCCAGCACCACCTTGCGCGTGCCGGGCGCCGGCGGGGCCACGGCGAAATCCTGCTCGCGGCGGTCAAGCGCGGCGTAGAGCGGCGCCACGCGCACGTCCGGCGGCAGGCCCGCCCCGCGCAGCGCCTCGGCCGCGTCGCGGATTTCCCCCTCGCCGGGCAGGAAGACGAGCACCGAGCCCGCCTCCTCGCGCAGCGCCCGCAGGGTCGCCGCCACCGGGTCTGTCCCCGGCAGGTGGCGCGTCTCCACCGGGTGGGCCACCGAGGGCAGGTCGATGCGCCGCGCGCCTGGCAGCGGCGTCTCCCCGAGCGTCGCGGACATCACGAGCAGGCGCAGGTCGGGCCGCAACGCCTCGCGCACCTCCCGTGCCAGGGCGAAGGAGACGTCCAGCGCCAACGCCCGCTCATGGAACTCGTCGAAGATGATCAGCCCCGTGTCCGCCAGTTCCGGGTCGGCCAAGATCCGCCGCGCCAGCAACCCCTCCGTCAGGAACTCGATCCGCGTCCGCGGCCCCACGCAACGCTCCAGGCGCACCTGCCAGCCCACCGTCTCCCCCGGGCGCTCCCCCAGCGTCTCCGCGATGAAGGTCGCCGCCCGCCGCGCCGCCAGGCGCCTTGGCTCCAGGACGACGATTTTCTTCCCTGCCAGCCACGGCTCGCCCAAGAGCGCCGGCGGCACGCGCGTCGTCTTGCCAGTGCCCGGCGCCGCCGAAAGCGCCGCCGGCTCGTTCGCCGCCAATGCCGCCCGCAGTTCCGTCAAGTCCAATCCCATGGCCCACAAGATAGCACATCCCGCCCCTTCCGGGAACCCCCCCGCCGGGGCCCACCAGGGCAAACGCATCTAATTTTGGTAAATATAAAGGGATGAATGAGGATCATGTTTTGTTTCGTTTGATGTTGGCG
>CALXSE010000006.1 GCA_944391085.1 uncultured Kiritimatiellota bacterium
CCTGAATCTGCTCCGCCGCCACAAAACGCCCGCCGACAGTTTCCGCCGCATGATCATGCGTGCCGCCTTGGACCCCGCCTACCTCGAATTCCTCTTGAATCTTCAGCAAAATTAGATGCGTTTGCCCTGGACGCCCCCGCCCCGCGGGCAAAGCCTCCCCTGACTGTGCTATACTTGCGGCACGTCATGGGAGAGCCATGACCTTTCGCTTCAGCGAACAAGGTTGCTTACTTCGAAACTTAGGAACTTTCTTTGGTCGAGCAACGTGTTGGCGAAGCGTGCCGTTTTGGCGCGCCTTCTTTTCACGTACCTGACCATGGGCTTCCTAAGGCCTCGAAGTGGGTTGGAAAAGGAGGCGTGCCTTTATGGGCGGCAAATGGAAGGTCTTATGGGATGTCTGTGGAAGCATGCGCCGATGCGTGGGAACGCATCGGGACGGGTTGCGTGAAGGCGCGCGGCTGGCGGGGCGGGCCATCCTCGTCTTTCCGGTCGCCGTGACGGTCTTGGCGTGGGCCGCGTTCCTGTTTGGGGGCCGGTGCGCCGCGTGGCAATGGTGGCTCGCCCTCTGCGGGACGCTCGCGTGGGTCTGGCTTCGGGGGAAAACCCGGCGGCGGGGCGCGCTGGGGGCGGCGGCGTTCCTGGGGTTCCTGGCGGCGCTCTGGGTCTGCGCGGGGGCATTCTGCACGTTGGCCTGGAACGACTATGTGGGCTATCACCTCCCCGCGATGCGCTTGCTCGTCGAGGGCTGGAACCCCGTCTGGGCCGGGACCGGCGAGGCTCTGGCGGCGACGATGGGGATCGACCCCTGGGAGATGCGCCTCTGGCATGTGCTCGCCATGCCGAAGAACGTGTGGGTGTTCAACGCGGCGGCCTATTCGTTCTTCCGGATGCCGATGGCGTTGCCCTACCCGATTGTGGGGTTCCTCCTCGTGTCGGCAACCGTCCAGGTCTGGGGGTTCCTGAGGCACGCGCACTGGGGATGTCGGCTCGTGGGCGTGGTCGCGGCCTGGGCGTTCGCGCCGTCGGGGATGTTCGCGGTCGTGGACTGCGTGACGGCGCTGGGGGCGTTCGGCCTGCTGGCCGGGATGGGGCGGGCCTTGAACGGGGAACGGCCGGATTGGACGGCGCTGGCGGCCCATTCCTTCTGGATGATGACGGCCAAACAGCCCAGCCTATGGGCCTGCTTCCTGGCGTGGTGCGTCTTCTCCTGCGCCTGGCTCTGGCTGAACAGGGCGGACGCCCTGGGCGCGGCCAGGCGCCTTTTCTGCCTTGCGGCGGCGCTCGGCGCGCTCTTTTGCGTGACGGGGGTTTCCCCCTACGCGACCTCCTGGCGACACTTCGGCCACCCCTTCTACCCGAAGTACACGGCGGATGAGGCGCGTTTCCCCGTCCAGGACATCACGGCGGACTTCAAGTTCGGCAACGCGGACGCCTTGGCGATGGGCCACCTCGGCAACTTCGTGAACGCCTACGTCAGCCGGACCCTCGCGGGCTGGTATTACACCAGGAAGCTGGGGCAGGCGGAGTTCTCCCCCTGGCGCCCGACATGGGAGCAATCCAGCGCCGAGCCTGCGCCCTTTGGGCTCAAGCGGCGGACGGCCCTGCAGCTGGCGTTCATCCTGGCCCTCCTCTTCGGCAAACGGACGGAACGCCTGCTGACCGTGATGGTCGCCTTGCCGCTCATCCTCGTCCCGACGGAAATGATGGGGTACCTTCGCTATTTCCCCGGCACGTCATTCCTGTCGCTGATTGCGTTCGCCGCGCTCGCACGCCTCGGCGCCCCGCAGGCCAGGAGGATCGGGCTGACGGCGGCGACCCTGTCGTTCGCCCCCGCCATCCTTCTCTCTTTCCTCTGGCTGACCTCGCTGATCGAGACCGCCTATGCCGTCGAGAAAACCCTGGATACGGCTCCCCCGGGAACCGTCTGCGCGCGAGGCGTCAACGGCAGCCCAAACGCCCCCGCCCTGGTGAAGGCCTCCGGGGAGAGGACCCGGACCGCCTTCTGCAACCTCCGCCTGCTCTGCCGGCAGGAACCCAGGCTGCGGGCCGCGGCCATCCACGACCCCAAGCGGTGCACGGCGGCATGCGACGCCTACGAGGCCTTCTTCCACAACGCGGAATTCGCCGTCCCGCCAGGGACGCTGGACCAAACGGTGGACTGTTACACGGCGAACACCAGGAACCCGAGCCGGGCGGCCCGGTGGCTCAACTATCCGCGCGTCCTCGCGAAGGTTTGGCTGACCCACTTCCCCATGCTGCTCTCACAGCGCCTCCGCGCCCTGGCCTCCCCCTGACGGGAGAGACGTTCGCCCCTGTCCCTGCCAAGCGCCGGCAGGCGCGGGCGGCCGGCAGGCGCGGGCAGCCGGCAGGCGCGGGCAGCCGGCAGGCGCGGGCAGCCGGCAGACACTCAACGCCGACGCCGCCTCGGCACCAGCCCAGGGCGGGAAGGGAACGTGCGGCGACAAAAAAGGCGTGCCGCCTGGGCGGCCGCAGGGGTCGCCGGGCGCACGCCTTATCCGTCGCCGCAAAGGAGGACGGCGGGGTCGCCTCAGTTGCCCTCGCCGGGCTTGGCGTCCTCCTCGATGAGGGCCTTCTTGATTTCGTCGGCCTTTTCGGCCGCGGCGGCGTTGCCTTCCTTGAGGCCCTTCTTGAACTCGCCGGAGGAGCGGCCGAGGGCGCGGGCGATCTCGGGGATCTTCTTGGCGCCGAAGACGAGCGCGACGATGAGGACGACGATGAGGATTTGCCAAAGTCCGGGACGCATGGTGGGGTTCCTTTCGTGAAGGTCAGCGGTAGACGCGGACGGCGCGGGCGGCGGCACGGTCGGCCTCGCGGCGCTTGATGGTCTCGCGGCGGTCGTATTGGTTCTTGCCCTGGCAGAGGGCGAGCTCCACCTTGACCTTGCCGCGTGGGCTGAGGTAAAGGCGCAGGGGGATGAGGGAGAGGCCCTTTTGGTCGACCTTTTGGCGGAGGCGGAGGATCTCGGCGCGGTGCATGAGCAGACGGCGCTGGCGCAGCTCGCTGTGGTTGAAGCGGTTGCCGAAGGCGTAGGGGGGGATGCGCACCTGCATGAGCCAGAGCTGGCCCGCCTCGTCGATCTTGCACCAGGCGCCCATGAGGCCGCCCTCGCCGTTGCGCAGGACCTTGACCTCGGTGCCGAGGAGCTCGATACCGGCCTCGAACTTCTCGAGGATGGTATAGTCGTGTGTGGCCTTGCGGTTGACCGCCAGGTTGACCGATTGCGGCTTCTTGGCTTTCTTCCCGGCGGCCATGGCGCGTTGCGTCACACGTGGCGGCCCCAGCGGGCCTGGGCCTCCAGGTGCGCCTCGACGGCCTGCATGTCGACCTGGGAGACGACGAGGCCCTCGGCGATCTCGCGCAGGGCGATGTCGCTCTTGTCCTCGAACTTGGAGAGGGGGCGCAGGTAGGGGCGGGCGCCGCGGTTGAGCTGGCGGGTGCGCTGGGAGACGAGGTTGACGAGGACGGGGATGCTGGGCACGCGGGCGCGGGCCTTCTCGAGCATTTCAAGGTTCATGTGCGTTCCTCCGCTCAGAACTGCTGGTTCAGGGGGCTGTCCAGGGGCAGGCCGGGGGCCGGGGCGGCGGGCTGCTCCTGGGGCACGGCGGTGCTGGTGGCCGTCTCGTTGGCGCCGCGGTTGAGGAGGGCCAGGCCGAGGGTGTTGAGGATGAGAAGCACGCCCAAAACGGTGGTGGCGCGGGTAAGGACGTTGCCGGTGCGCCCGCCGAAGACTTCCTCGCCGAAGCCGCCGCCGAAGGCCGAGCCCATCCCGCCGGAGGGGTCTTTGGGGGGCTGCAGCATCACGACGGCCACCATCAGAAGCGCGATGAGCGCCTCGACGACCAACAAAACGCCAAAGAGAAGGTCCATAGACAGGCTTTCCTTTCAGTACTGATTGGCGGATAATACCAAATCAGACGCCCCGCCGTCAAATCCGCCCGGAGGCGCGGGCGTGGCATGCCGCTTGGGCGGCAGGGCGGGCGCGGCCCCATGGAGGCGTGGGACTTATGGTAAGATTGGGGCATGTATCTGATTAACTTGTTTTGCTCGTTGTTGGCGGTGGTGATCGCGGCGGGGCCGTTGGCGCGGCTGGGCCTGCCGCGCTGGGCGGTGGCCGTGGCGGGCGCGGCGCTGGTGGCGCTGGCGCAGCAGGCGTTGATCCACCGGGCGCTGCGGGTGTCCCTGCTGTCGCCGGACGGGATGCCGATCTGGGTGGAGGCCGTCCTGCTGTGGGGGACGGCGTTCCTGCTGGCGGCGGGCGGGCTGAGCGTGGCGTGGTGGGCGCTGCGGCTCTGCCAGGTGGCGGTGCCGGGGTGGATCCCGCTGGCGGTGGGCGCGGCCGCGGCGGGGTGGCTGGTGTGGATGGGGGAGCGGCTGCCGCCGGTGCGGGAGCACGAGGTGACGCTGCCGGGGTTGCCGGCGGAGGCGGAAGGGCTGCGCGTGGCGGTGCTCGCCGACGTGCACATCGACGCCTGGCGGGGGCGGGCGTGGTGCGAGCGGCTGGTGGAGCGGGTGAACGGGGCGAGGCCCGACCTCATCGTCTTCACGGGGGATCAGGCGGACGGCGCGGTGGATCTGCGCCGGGCGGATCTGGCGCCGCTGGCGGGGCTGAAGGCGCCTGCGGGGAAGTTCCTGATCACGGGGAACCACGAGCATTACTTCGAGACGGCGGCCTATCTGCAGGAGTATGGGCGCCTGGGGATGACGGTGCTGGACGGCCGGGCGGCGAAGGTGCGCGGGCTGTGGCTGGTGGGGCTGGGGGATCGGCGTTCGCTGACGCGCCAGGGCGAGGCCGAGGCGGAGCTGCGGGGGCTCATGGCGGGGCTCCCGGAGGGCGCCTTCACGGTGCTCCTGGCGCACAAGCCGGGCATCGCGCGGGCGGCGGATGCGCTGGGGGTGCGCCTGCAGCTCTCGGGGCACACGCACGGCGGGCAGGTGCCGGGGGTGGCGGCGGTCATCGCGCGGTTCAACGACGGCTTCGTGCGCGGGTGGTACGCCCTGCCCCGCGGGATGCGCCTCTTCGTCTCGCCGGGCGTGGGGGTGTGGATGGGCTTCCCTTACCGCGTCTACGGCTCGCAAATCGCGGTCCTGACCCTGCGCGGGGCATGACGGCGCGGGGGGGCAAAGGGGGTGCGGGACACTTTTGGCTTGCAATTTGGCTTGCAATGGGGCATACTTTGTCGTGTCAAGGTCGTTGAGACAGAGGTCGGAATGAAAGCGTGGTTGTTTGCAATGGCGTGTATCTGCCTGGCATTCGGGCAGGGCTTCGCGGAATCCGACGTCGCCGCGCTCGCGAAGGCGCAGGAGGCGCACATCGCCCAAAGGCGCGCCGAAGAGCAGTTCCCCCGCGCGAAGGCGTTCGCCGAGCTGGCGCAGCGGCAGGACTACGACCGCATCCTGGCGCGGGAGCGCGGGCGCCTCATCCGCTCGGGGCGCCTCACGACGCCGGAGGCCGAGGCCCTGCGCACGGCGCGCAAGGCGAAGCTGGAAGAACTGAAGGCTTTGGACAGACAGATCGAGGAGGCCTGCGCGAAGGCCCCCGAAATCGTCGAACTGGACGCCATCCGGGAGGCGAACGCCGCGCGGATGGAGGAGATCCGGATCAATCTATCCCCGAAGGGCCCGTCGGAGACGCCGGCCCGGGCGGGTGAAACCCAGACGGAGTGAGCGCGGCTCACGGAGGCCAATCATGTCGCAGCAAAAACAACCCGGACAGCGCAAACCCAGAATCCTGATCGTCACGCCGGAGATCACCTACCTGCCGGCCGGCATGGGCAACATGGCCGACAAGCTCAGCGCGAAGGCCGGCGGCCTGGCGGACGTCTCGGCCAGCCTCGTGGCCAGCCTCTTCAAGCTGGGGGCGGACGTCCACGTGGCCCTGCCGCACTACCGGCGCATGTTCCACGTGGACGTGGGGCGCCTCATCAGCGACGAGCTGCGCAAATATCAGGCGCACCTGCCAGACTCGCGCATCCACCTGGCCGAGGACCGCTGCTTCTACTACCGCGACACGGTCTACTCGCAGGGCGATGAGAACCCCCACCTGGCCCTGGCCTTCCAGCGCGAGGTCATCAACAACATCATCCCCACCGTCCAGCCCGACCTCATCCACTGCAACGACTGGATGACCGGCCTCATCCCCGCGGCCGCGCGCCGCCTGGGCATCCCCTGCCTCTTCACCATCCACAACATCCACACCGTCCACCGCTGCCTCGGCGAGATCGAGTATGCCGGCATCGACGCGGCCGAGTTCTGGAAGAACCTCTACTACTCACGCCCGCCCTACGACTACTTCGAAAGCCGCGACACCAACCCGGTGGACTTCCTCACCTCGGGCGTCTTCGCCTCGCACTATATCAACTCCGTCTCGCCCACCTTCCTCGAGGAGATCGTCCGCGGGTGGTTCGACTTCATCCCCGGGCAGTTCCGCGGCGAGGTCATCGCCAAATACAACGCCGGCTGCGCCTGCGGCATCCTCAACGCCCCGGACGACAGCTACAACCCCGAGACCGACCCCAACCTCAAGGTCAACTACGACGCCAAGACCCACCACGCGGCCAAGATCTCCAACAAGATGCAGTTCCAGGAGAAGGTGGGCCTCTTCAAGAACCCGGACGCGCCCCTCTTCTTCTGGCCCAGCCGCCTCGACCCCATCCAGAAGGGCCCCCAGCTGCTCACCGACATCCTCTACAAGACGCTCGAGAAATACCGCGACGACAACATCCAGTTCGCCGTCGTCGCCAACGGCCCCTACCAGCAAGCCTTCCGCGACATCCTCGGCTTCCACAACCTCTACGGCCGCCTCGCCGTCTGCGACTTCGACGAGCACATCTCCCGCCTCGGCTACGCCTCCAGCGACTTCACCCTCATGCCCTCGCTCTTCGAGCCCTGCGGCCTCCCCCAGATGGTCGCCCCCATCTACGGCTCGCTCACCATCGCGCACGACACCGGCGGCCTCCACGACACCGTCGAGCTCCTCGACGCCGAGAAAGGCGTCGGCAACGGCTTCCCCTTCAAGTACTACGACAGCCAGGGCCTCGCCTGGGCCATCGACCAGGCCATGGCCTTCTACCGCCTCCCCACCGACGTCCGCGAGGCCCAGGTCGCCCGCATCATGAACGAAAGCAAGCAACGCTTCAGCCACGAACGCTGCGCCGCCGAGTACATCAAGATCTACGAAGAGATGCTCCAACGCCCCCTCACCGAGCTCTTCGACGGCGAGAACGCCGAACAGAACCCCTACCACCAGGAGGACTGAGATGGCCGCGCCCCGCACCCGCCTGTTGGACGACCCCTGGCTCGCCCCCTACGCGGACGTCATCGAGCACCGCGCCGAACGCGCGCGCCTCCTCGCGGCCCGCCTGACAGGCGGCGCGCACGGCGCGCAGGCCCTCGCCGACTTCGCCAGCGCCCACGAATACTACGGCCTCCACCGCACCAAGGACGGCTGGGTCTTCCGCGAATGGGCCCCCCACGCCTCCGAGATCTGGCTCGTCGGCGACTTCAACGGCTGGGAACGCTCCCTCGCCTACCGCGCCGAACGCATCCCCGGCCGCGACGTCTTCGAATGGCGCGGCCCCGCCGGCGCCATGGCCCACGGGCAGTTCTACCACCTCGAGGTCTGCTGGGACGGCGGCCGCGGCGAACGCATCCCCGCCTACGTCCGCCGCGCCGTGCAAGACCCCAAGACCGGCCTCTTCGCCGCCCAGGTCTGGGCCCCCAAGCCCTACAGATGGCGGCACGACTTCCGCCGCGACCCCGCGCAGGCCCCCCTCATCTACGAGGCCCACGTCGGCATGGCCCAGGAACGCGAAGGCGTCGGCACCTACGCCGAGTTCGCCCAAAACATCCTCCCGCGCATCAAGAAGGCCGGCTACAACACGCTCCAGCTCATGGGCATCATGGAGCACCCCTACTACGGCAGCTTCGGCTACCACGTCTCCAACTTCTTCGCCGCCAGCTCCCGCTTCGGCACCCCCGAAGACCTCAAGGCCCTCGTCGACGAGGCCCACGGCATGGGCCTGGCCGTCATCATGGACATCGTCCACTCCCACGCCGTCAAGAACGAGCGCGACGGCCTCTCCCTCTTCGACGGCACCCCCTACCAATACTTCCACGACGGCTCCCGCGGCTGGCACGACGCCTGGGACTCGCGCTGCTTCGACTACGGCAAGACCGACGTCCTCCACTTCCTCCTCTCCAACTGCCGCTTCTGGCTCGACGAATACCGCTTCGACGGCTTCCGCTTCGACGGCGTCACCTCCATGCTCTACCTCCACCACGGCCTCGGCGTGGACTTCTCCGACTACGGCATGTACTTCGACAGCTCCGTCGACGAAGACGCCTGCACCTACCTCACCCTCGCCAACACCGTCATCCACGCCGTCCGCCCCGACGCCCTCACCGTCGCCGAGGACGTCAGCGGGATGCCCGGCATCGGCGCCCCCCCCGACGAAGGCGGCATCGGCTTCGACTACCGCATGGCCATGGGCGTCCCCGAATGCTGGTTCAAGCTCGTGCGCGACATCCGCGACGAAGACTGGTCCGTCGGCTTCCTCTGGCACGAGCTCACCAACCGGCGCGCAGACGAACGCACCGTCAGCTACGTCGAATCCCACGACCAGGCCCTCGTCGGCGGAAAATCCTTCATCTTCCAGATGATCGACAAGGAGATGTACTTCTCCATGCACGTCGGCTCCGGCAACCTCTACGTCGACCGCGGCATCGCCCTGCACAAGATGGCCCGCCTCGCCACCCTCGGCTGCTGCTGCGCCTACCTCAACTTCATGGGCAACGAATTCGGCCACCCCGAATGGATCGACTTCCCCCGCGAAGGCAACAACAACAGCTACCACCACGCCCGGCGCCAGTGGTCCCTCCGCGACGACCCCAAGCTCTACTTCAAGGCCCTCGGCGACTTCGACGAGGCCATGATGCGCCTCATCAACCAGGCCGGCGTCCTCGACCAGGGCACCTGCCCCAAGCGCATCTTCGCCAGCGACGACGACAAGATCCTCGCCTTCATGCGCGGCGACCTGCTCTTCGTCTTCAACTTCCACGGCGAGCACTCCTTCGCCGATTACCCCCTCATCGTCCCCCCCGGCCGCTACACGCTCGCCCTCGACACCGACGCCGCGCCCTTCGGCGGCTTCGGCCGCCTCCGGGAAGGCCAGGATTACCCCCTCGCCACCATCGAGCGCGCCAACGAGGTCTGCTTCGCCATCCACGTCTACGCCCCCGCCCGCACCGCCCTCGTCATCCGCCGCGCGCCGCCCGAGCCCGGCGCCGCCCTCCCCCCCGAGACCCTCCGCCGCCTGGCCGCCCACAAGCCCGACGCGCCCGGGAAAGGCGACGAGCCGTGAGCGCGCCCCGCCGCACCGCCCCGGCGACGGCCGGGGGGCTCCCCCCCGCCGCCCCCCTCGGCGGGACACCCCCTCCTCACCCTTAAGGAGCCCCTCATGGTCACCGCCATCATCCTCGCCTCCGGCAAAGGCACCCGCATGGGCGCCGGCCTTGACAAATGCTTCCTCTCCCTCGGCCCCCGCCCCGTCGTCGCCTGGTCCCTCCTCGCCTTCGAGAAATGCAAGGAGGTCGACCACATCGTCCTCACCGTCCGCAAAGACCAGCTCGCCGCCGCGCGCGGGCTCCAGACCATGTTCGGCATCAGCAAGCTGGACAGGATCGTCGTCGGCGGCGCCCGCCGCCAGGACTCCGTCGCCGCGGCCCTCAGGGAAATCGACCCCTTCGACGTCCGCTACATCGTCGTCCACGACGCCGCGCGCCCCTGCATCACCCCCGAGCTCATCGGCGAGACCCTCAAATACGCCAAGCGCTTCGGCAGCGGCATCGCCGCCCACCCCGTCACCGACACCATCAAGATCGCCGGCAAGGGCCTCGCCGTCGAGTCCACCCCGGACCGCGACACCCTCTGGGCCGTGCAGACCCCCCAGGCCTTCGCCGCCGACAAACTCATCGCCGCCTACGGCAAGCTCGCCGGCGACAAAAAGCGCACCTTCACCGACGACGCCGCCGTCTACGAGGCCGCCGGCGAGGCCACCCGGCTCGTCCGCTGGGAGGCGCCCAACCCCAAGATCACCACCCCCATCGACCTCACCGTCGCCGCCGCCATCCTCCGCCTCAACTGACCTATGCCACGCGCCAAACGTTACGCCGTCATCAGCGACATCCACGCCAACATCGAGGCCCTCGAGGCCGTCCTCGCCGACGCGCGGGCCCAGGGCGTCGACGACGTCGTCTGCCTCGGCGACATCGTCGGGTACAACGCCGCCCCCGCCGAATGCATCCGCCGCATCCGCGACCTGGGCTGCAGGGTCGTCAAGGGCAACCACGACCATTACTGCTCCGACCCCTACGTCAACCTCGACGACTTCCAGCCCAACGCCGCCAGCGTCATCGAATGGACGCGCCGCAACATCAGCGAGGACGACACCCGCTGGCTCCACGGCCTCCCCCTCACCGCCGTCCTCTCCGGCTTCACCCTCGTCCACGCCAACCTCGACACCCCCGGCCACTTCCGCTACACCTTCAACGACGACGACGCCGCCGCCAACTTCGCCACCCAGGCCACCAAGGTCTGCTTCCACGGCCACACCCACGTCCCCTGCATCTTCCTGCGCGACAACGCCACCCTGCGCATCGCCAAGCTCGCCCCCACCGACGGCATCCTCGAAAAGGGCAAAGGCCTCTACTTCATCAACGTCGGGTCCGTCGGCCAGCCCCGCGACGGCATCCCAAAGGCCTGCTACGCCATCTTCTCCATGGAGGGCCTGACCCGGCTTTCCATCCAGTTCCGCCGCGTCGACTACGACATCGAGGCCGCCGTCCGCCGCATCGAGCTCGCCGGGCTCCCGGAGCGCCTCATCACCCGCCTCTACACCGGCCAATGAACCCATGGAACAGGGCTCTCGGAGGGGAGAAAGCTTGGCGCGTGCAGTGAAAGGGCCGACCCCGCGGGCCGGCCAGGCCATGGTCGAGCTCGTCGTCGCGCTTGTCTGCCTCCTTGCCCTCGTCCTCGGCGCCACGACCCTCGCCCGGCTCGCCCACCGCGGGCTCCGCCTCCGCCACGACGTCCGCCTCGAGGCCGGCACGGGGGCCCTCGGCCGCGCCACCCACGGCTGGGTCTCCCCCACGCAGGCCCCCGAGACCCGCTCCGACCCCTTCCACCGCCTCAACGCCCACACCCGCCTCGACGCCTACGCCCCCGCCCTCGTCAGCCGCCTCCCCGCCGGCAACTATACCCTCGCCGCGCGGGATCTCCCCCTGGCCGAGCTCGGCCTCAAGGCCGCCGCCCGGGAGGCGCGCGTCCCCCTCGATTCCGCCTTCGTCTCCCTCATCTACCGCAAACCCTCCGTCCTCCTCCGCCAGGAGGCCACCTTCCCCGCCGCCACCGGCCTCTGGGAATGACCCGCCCCAAGGAGCCCCGCCATGCCGCGCTTCGCGCACTTCAACTTCAACGTCCTCGACCTCGGGAGGAGCCTCGCCTTCTACAAGGAGGCGCTCGGCCTGGAGCAATGCCGCCACATCGACGCCAAGGACGGCGCCTTCAGGATCGTCTACCTCACCGACGGCCAAAGCGACTTCCTGCTCGAGCTCACCTGGCTGCGCGACCGTACCGAGCCCTACGCCCTCGGCGACGAGGAGTTCCACCTCGCCCTCCACGCCGAGGATTACGACGCCCTCCACGCCAGGCACGCCGCCATGGGCTGCATCTGCTTCGAGAATCCCGACATGGGCATCTACTTCATCAAGGACCCCGACGGCTACTGGATCGAGATCCTCCCCTCCCGCCGCTGAGCGCCCGCACGCCCCGGCGCGGCCCGCGGGCCGGTTTTGTGGTACAATGGGCGGAAACGGAGCGAGACAATGGCCTTCGGGATCACGAGAGCGAGTTGGGAGCATGGCGGCGCGGCCTGCCTGAGCAAGGGGCGGGCCGGGAACGCGCGCGTCTGGCGGGTGGAGACGCCGGAGGGGACGTTCGTCGTCAAGGATTTCCGCAAAAGCCCGTGGTGGATCCGCTGGACGTGGGGGCGGTGGATGATCGGGCACGAGTATCGGCTGCTGAAGGCGCTGGAGGGGCTGGAGGGGGTGCCGCAACGGGTCTTCCGGGTGGACGCCTACGCCTTCGGGATGGCGTTCCTGGAGGGCGTGTCGCTGGGGGACAGGAACCAGCGCGCGGCGACGGAGCGCCTGGACTACCTGCCGGTCTCCTTCTTCTTCAGGCTGGAGCGGCTGATCTGCGCGATGCACCGGCGCGGGGTGGCGCACCTGGACTCGCGGAACGCGAAGAACGTGATGGTGCTGCCGGGGGACCGCCCCGGGCTGGTGGACTTCCAATCCGGGGTGAGGATCCGCGGGTGGTTCCCGCGCTGGGTGAAACGCCTGCTGTGGGTCTCCGACCTCTCCTCGGTGTACAAGCACTATTACCGCCATTACTACGACGGCCGCGGCGGCTTCAACGACGGCCCGGGCGGCTTCCCGGAGAGCCGGGCGCGGATCCTGGTGGGGATGATGCGCCTGCGGAGGCTCTGGGTGTTCAAGGGATACGCCTTCGTCTCGGCGCACAAGCCAAAGGATTACGAACTCGCGCTGCGGCGGCGGGTCCTGGGCGAAGCGGGAGGGCAGTGAGATGCTTTCGATCTATCAGTGGGTGGACGGCAGCCTGCGCGAGGTGGTGACGCCGGACGGGCCGTGCTGGATCAACCTGGCCGACCCCACCTCGGAAGAGATCCTGCGCGTGCAGACGCTGACGGGCGTCTCGCGCGAGTTCCTCTCCGACCCGCTCGACCGCGACGAGCGGCCGCGCCTGGACGTGGACGACGACGGCACGGTGCTCATCGTCGTCCACGTGCCCTACCACGAGCCCAACGAGAACCTCCACCCCTTCAACACCCTCCCGCTGGGCGTGGTGCACACCTCCAACGCCGTCATCACCGTCTGCAACCGCCCCACCCCCATCGCCGCCTCCTTCCTCGACCAGATCCGCCGCGTCTGCCCGCCCGAGCAGAAGTTCCGCTTCACCTTCCACCTCCTCTGGCACGCCGCCATCCTCTACCTGCGCTACCTGCGCGACATCCGCCAGCGCGCCGACCTCGTCGAGCAGGAGCTCCACGAATCCATCTCCAACGAAGGCCTCATGCGCCTGCTCAACATCGAGAAGTCCCTCGTCTACTTCACCACCTCCCTCAAGGCCGACGACATCCTCCTCTCGCGCATCCGCACCACCCGCCAGCTCGACATCGACGAGGACGACCTTGACGTCCTCGAGGACGTGCGCGTCGAATACCAGCAGGCCCTCGAGATGGCCTCCATCCACAGCAACATCCTCACCGGCACGCTCGACGCCTTCGCCTCCATCATCAGCAACAACCTCAACAACGTCATGAAGTTCCTCACCTCCATGACCATCGTCCTCACCGTGCCCATGCTCCTGGCCTCCATCTTCGGCATGAACACCTGGCTCCCCTTCGCGCACGGCGGCCCCTGGGGCTTCGCCGCCATCGTCTCCATCGCCGTCCTCCTCGTGCTCGTCACCGTCGTCTTCTTCTCCAGGAAACGCTTCTTCTGATGGCCGCGGACCTCGCCACGCTCGCCGAGCCCTACGCCGCGCGCCTCCGCCGCGCGGACACCCTCGCGGAGCCCGGCGCCCCCGGCGAGATGCGCCTCCAGGCCCTCTGGCGGGACGGCCGCCTCCCCGCAGGCCTCGCCCTCCCGGACGGCACGCCCCTGGAGGTGCTCGACCCCGGCCGCTGGAACCGCGGCCCCGGACCGGACTTCCTCGGCGCCCTGCTCTCCTTCGGCGGCGCCATCCGCCGCGGCGACGTCGAGCTCCACCTGCGCCCCGCCGACTGGGACGCCCACGGCCACGCCGCCGACCCGGCCTACGCCGGCGTCATCCTCCACGTCACCTGGGCCCCCGCCCCCGAGGCCAAAACCCTCCCGCCCGCCGTCCCCACCCTGGCCCTGCGCCCCTTCGCCGGGCGTGGCGGCCCCCTCGCCCTCGACGCCCTGCCCGGGCCCGACGCGCCCGCCCCGCGCCCCTGCCGGGCCCGCCTCGAGGCCGAGCCCGGCGCGCGCGACCGCCTCCTGGCCGCCGCGGGGGCGCACCGCCTCCTGGCCAAAAGCCGCGCCTTCGCCCAGGCACTCCGGGTCGGCGACCCCTTCCAGGCCTTCTACGAGGGCCTCCTCGCCGCGATGGGCTACGGCCGCAACGCCGCCCCCTTCCGCCGGCTGGCGCGGGAGGTGCCCTTCGCGCGGCTGGAGGGGCTCCCCTCCCTGCGGCGCCTCGCCGTCCTGGCGGGCGTCGGCGGCCTGCTGGGGGAGGATCGCCGCGCGCTCTGGGATCTGTGGTGGGGCAGCGGCTTCCCGCCGCCCCTGCGGCCCTATGCGTGGGACTTCCGCGCGATGCGCCCCCAGAACCACCCCTTCCGCCGGCTGGCCGGCGCGGTCGGCGTCCTCCACCACGCCGGCGCCCTGCTGGATCTGCCGCTGGACGGCCTCCCCAAGGCCCTCTCCGAGGCCTCCCGCACCCTCTGCGCGGCGCTCGCGCTGAAGGGCGCGCCCATCGGCGCCAACCGCGCCAACGCCATCGTCACCAACCTTTTCGTGCCCTACCGGATCGCCCTGGGGACCCTGGGCGCGGAGCATCTGCGCGACCTCCCGGGCGAGGACGTCTCCCAGCCCATGCGCGAGGCCTGGCACCGCCTTTCCGGCGCGCTCGACGGCCTCCCCGGGGACGGCCTGCGCCAGCAGGGCCTCCTCCAGATCCACGCCGACTTCTGCGCCAACCCCGCCCTCTCCTGCGCCCGCTGCCCCCTCGCCGGGGAGTGACTCACAGCGTGGCGAGGGGCACGGGATGCCCGCCGGACAGGCGCGAGGCCTCGGCGGCGTAGGCCATGGCGTGGGCCTGGATGCTCGCGTGGAAACGCTCGGCGTAATAGGCGGGCGGCAGGGTGCGCAGGGCCAGCACCCAGTCGCGGAGGAGCCCGTCGTTGCCGACGACGTAGCCGCTCTCGTGCGTGGCGTTGCCGGTGTCGAGTGCGGCGTCCCAGCGGCGGTGCGTGCGGTCGGAGAAGCGGTAGACGTCGAGCGTGCGGGCGTTCCCGACGATCTCGCCGTCGGTGAGGAAGACGCGGGTCTCGCGGTCGCGGCCCCAGGTGTGGCTCTCCATGCAGTGCTGGACGGTGACGCCGCCCTCGAAGAGCAGGGTCACGACCTGGTGGTCGACCGCGTCGCTGCCGCAGGCGTAGACGCACCGGCCGTAAGGGCCCCCGCGGAGCTGGGCCTCGATGGCGGCGGGCGAGGCGTCGGGCAGGGCGTAATGGAGGTCGCGCCCCTCGCGCAGGAGCCTGATGGCCGAATAGGGGCAGGCGCGCTCGACGGCGGCGGGGCAGTCGAGGCAACGCGCCGCGGCGCCGGCCGGCGCGCACTCGGGGCGGAAGTGGCGAAGCCCGCCGAAGGACTGCGCCGAGACGCACCGCCGGCCGACCCACCAGGCGAAGAGGTCAAAGTCGTGGCTGCACTTCTGCACGATCATCGGCGTGGACTCGGCGGTATGGCCGAAGGGCCCGCGGCAGAAGGCGTGCGCGGCCTTGCGGTAGCCCACCGGCTCCAGGTGGCGGATGCTCACCAGGCGCCCGAGCGCGCCGCCGTGGATGAGCGCGGCGATCTTCTGGTAATACGGCGTGAAGCGCAGGATGTGCCCCACCTGCGCCAGGCGGCCGCTCCCGCGCACCGCCGCGTCGAGCCCCACGCACTCCTCCCACGTCGCCCCGACGGGCTTCTCCAGCAACAGGTGCAGCCGCCGCCCCAGCGCCGCCTGCGCCGCCGGGAAGTGCAGCCGGTCCGGCAGCGCCACGATGGCCCCCTCCAGCCCCGGCGCGTCGAGCGCCTCCCGCCAATCGGCGAAGGCGGCCCCCGGCGGCAACCCCAGCCGCCCGGCCCACCGCGCGCGGAGCGCCGGGTCGGGCTCCGCCACCGCCGCCACCCGCAGGTCGCCGGGATGCTCGAGCGCCCACCGCGCGTAGACGCCGCCGCGGTAGCCCAGCCCCAGGATGGCCACGGAGAAGGGCCCGCGGTGGCGCATGGAGAACTCGCACCCGCAGTAGACCTGCCGGTACAGCCCCAGCTCCGCCGCGCGGCGGTTGGAATCCTGGAAGCCGCCCTGCTTCTTGAAGTCGTAGGGCGCGAAGGCCTCCCCGCCCACCTCGCGCCCGATGGCGTGGAGCAGCGCGCTGCGCTTGTGCGGCGAGACGGTGAGGCTCGTCGTGAAGGCCGCGCACCCCAGTTCCTCCCGCCGCGCCGCGGCGCGCGCCAGCGAAAAGCGGAAGCACCGCGCGCACCGCGCGCCGCCCTCCCGGCAGTCCTCGAAACCCTCGGCCACGGCCTCGCGCCAGGCCGCGTGGTCGGGCGCGTCCTCCACCAGCGCGACGCCCTCGGCCCGCGCCAGCCGCTCGGCGGCCTCCCGGCGGCGCAGGTACTCCGCGTGCGGGAAGAGGTTGGGGTTGAAGAAGAAGAGCACCGGCTCCCACCCGTCCGCCCGCAGCGCGCGCACGCAATGCGACGCGCAGACGCCGCAACACGTGTGCAGAAGCATCCTCCCCTTCGTTGCCATGGCCCTATTGTAGCACAAGCGCCCCGCCGGGGGCGGGCCCTCAGGGCGCGAAGGGCGGCAGGGCGTCGATGAGGCGGAGGCTGTCGAGCGAGAGGGTCACCAGGCGCTTGACGAGGTCGGGGATGTGGCGCGGGTTTTCCGGCGCCCACAGATTCGGGTCTTTGACGATGCCGCTCTTCGTGTCGGTGCTAATCTGATAGCGGTCGACCGCCCAGTCCAGGGGGCTGCGCCCGTTCACCTGGTAGCGGAAGGCCTCCTCGGGGATGCCGCGCAGCGTCAGCGTGCCGTTGACGACGAGGGTGGAGCGGTCTTTGCCGCCCTTCCCGCCGAAGCGCATCTTGACGATGCGCGTGTCGGAGAAGTCCCCCACCTCCTCCAGCGGGTAGGGTTTCAGCGCCTCGTAGTTCAGATGGAGCGCGGCCAACTGCCGCCCGATGTCGGCCGTCCGCCTGAAGTCCTCGCCGCGCCCCGCCAGCGGGATACGCGGCAGGGACTTCTTCAGGTTCGCCGCGAAGGCCTTCCGATAGCCCGGCTGGTGGAGGAAGCCATAGACGTAGTAGAAAATCTCCTCCTTCGTCACCTCCGCCCCATACCGCCGCCGCGCCTGATCCAGAATCCAGTCGCTCACCCCGTCGTGCCGCACCAGCGTCCGCTTCCCGAAGAGGTCGACGTCCTTCTCCTCATACCAATACAGCGGGAAACATTGGCTCTTGCCGATGAACTCCAAGTCTGGCGTGATGTCCGTTACCAGACAACTGAAGTCTTTCGTCACCCCCACGCCGCTCACGCAAATCACCACATTCTCCCCGCGCTCCCCCGTGGGGAAGAGTTTGGGGATTTGGTAACGACGCTGGTTCCACTTCTTGTCGTAATAGAGCCACTGGTTACTGAATGGACGAAACGCGGCCATGCGCACCTTCTCGTCATGGAAAGCGACTGTTTCTCCCATGAGTTTTGTCATTGTTGTTTGCAAGAAGTCCTTCTTGAATTGATAACATGAGGCATCTGCACCACTCTTGAGTCCACTGCTATTGACGACAAAGAAGCTTTGCCCCTCGGCGAATTTCTTCCCCGGCTCAAGTGGGATATAGGCGGCGAAGGTGTCGTTGCGTTGGTTGATCCAGTCGCCGTGGGCGTCGGGGGAGAGGGTCTGGGCGCCGTCGAGCCATTCCTTGGAGAGGAAGGAGCGGTACATGATGAGGTCGTGGAGTTTCTCCTCGCGGGTCTTGTAGTCGCCGATGTCGCGGTAGTGGATGGCGGCGTTGCCGTGGTGTTGGCCGTCGGGCAGGCGGACAAGGAGGAGGATGGAGATGGGTGTACGGCTTCCCTCGCCGAAAAGACCGTCACCCTCACGTTTACGAACTTCTCCAGAGGTATTGCAATTCCCACGGAGATTATAGCAGTAGATTTCGTCGAACTCGCGGACGAGGCATCTCCGGAAACCGGCACCTGAGCCGGTGTCAAGCCACCCGCCGTTGGTGATGAAGCAGAGGATCCCGCCGCGCTCATTTTCGATGAGGTCGGAGGACCAACGGAAGGCTTTGATGTAAGAATCGTAGAGGGAGTTCTTGTTGGTGGCGGTGGAGTTGGCAACGTAGGTTTCCTCGACGCGTTTTTCGAGGGCGGGGTAGGCCTCGCCCTTGGCGACGACATAAGGCGGGTTGCCGACGATGACGGAGATGGGGGCGTTGTTTTGGGCGAGGATGCGCTCAGAGTTCTCGGCGAAGGCGCCGTCGTCCAGGAGGTCGCCGGGCTTGACCTGGCGCATGCGGAAGGTGTCGGCGAGGACGATGCCGGGGAAGGGGGCGTATCTTTCCTTGCGCCCGGCGCGGTCGTGGAAGACGTTCTCGATGTTGACGGCGGCGATGTAGTAGGAGAGGAGGACGATCTCGTTGGCGTGGAGCTCGGCGGCGTATTTGCGGTAGAGGTCGGCGTCGCGGATGAGGGCGAGGTCTTTCTGGAGGAGTCGGGCGATGAAGGTGCCGGTGCCGGTGAAGGGGTCGAGGATGTGGACGCCCCTGTCGGAGAGGCGGCGGCCGAAGTGGGCGCGGAGGGCGTCGTCGGCGGAGCGGAGGATGAAGTCGACGGCCTCGATGGGGGTGAAGACGATGCCGAGCTTATCGGCGATGCCGGGGAAGGCTGCGGCGAAGAAGGTGTCGTAGAGGGTGCGGATGACCTCGAGCTTGCCGTCGGCGCTCCGGATGTCGCCGACGCGGGTTCGGACGTCCTCGTAGAAGTTTTTGAGGGTCTTGCGGTCTTCGGGGGTGTCGAGGGCGTCGAGGAGGTCGGCGGCGGAGTCGAGTGCGTGGGAGACGGGGTTGTGGGCGGTGAAGCCGTTGGCGCCGAAGAGGGCGTCGAAGATGGGGCCGGTGAGGCGCTGCTGGACGAGCATGACGCGGGCGTCCTCCTCGGAGACGGCGGCGTAGACGGCGGTCTGGAGGAGTGCGTGGAAGCGGCGGAAGGCGTCGGCGGCCCTGGGGTCGGCGTCGCAGCGGGCGCGGAGGGCGGCGGTCTGGCGGGCGGCGATGGCGGCAACGTCGGCGGCCCAGCGCTCGAAGTAGGCGCGGTCGCCGCATTTCTCGACGATGCGGCCGTAGAGGAGGTGGCGGTATTGCTCCAGTTTCTCGGGGATGCGGAGGTCAAACTCGCCCTGCACGAGGTTTTCGCCGCCAGAAGGCGCGCCGCCCTCGTCGTCGAGCCCCGTGCTGATGGTGATGGCGGGGGGCTCGTCGTCGCCGGGGGCATCGATGATGGGCCCGTCGTCGCCGGGGATGGGGGCGGTGGGGTCGATGGTCTCGGATTTGGTGCGGTCGAAGCGGAGTTTGTTGATGGTGGCCTCGAAGCGCTCGTCGTGGGCGCGCAAGGCGTTGAGGACGGTCCAGACGACGCCGAAGGTGTCGGAGTCGTCGAGGACGGCCTCGGGGGATTTGCCGGCGGGGACGACGACGGGGATGACGATGTAGCCGTAGCGTTTGCCGGGGGCCTTGCGCATGACGCGGCCGACGGATTGGACGACGTCGATCTGTGAGTTGCGGCGGGAGAGGAAGAGGACGGCGTCGAGGGAGGGGACGTCGACGCCCTCGGAGAGGCAGCGGACGTTGGTGAGCAGGCGGCAGCCGTCGCCGGCCCCGGCCTTGAGCCAGGAGAGGGCGTTGCCGCGGTCGAGGGCGCCCATGGCGCCGTCGACGTGCCGGGCGTCGACGCGCAGGGGGGCGTTGAAGCGGGGGTCGGCGGCGAAGCGCCGGAAGAGCGCGGTGGTGGCCCGGGAGGTCGCGATGGTGCGGCAGAAGGCGACGGCGCGGCGGGCGGGGACGCCGTCGGCGGCGGTGAGGAGGGGGGAATCCGTGAGGCGCTTGGCGAGGGCGTTGATGCAGCCGAGGAGCTTGACGGCGGTGGTGCGGCCGTCGTCGTTCCGGGATTCGAGGGCCTTGCGCTCGGCGTCGGTGAGGGCGTCGTAGGGGGAGTCGCCCTCGGGGAGGCTGTCCTCGGGGAGGGTGAGGACGAGGACCTTGTAGTCGGCGAGCCAGCCGTCCTTGACGGCCTGTCCGAAGCCGATGCGGTAGAAGACCTCGCCGTAGAGCGCGGGGTCGTCCATGGAGCAGATCTGGATGGAGGCCTCCCTGGCCTTTGCCTTGGCGGCGGGGGCGTAGAGGCGCGGGGTGGCGGTCATGTAGAGGCGGCGGCGGGCAAGGAGGTTGGCGTCGCTGTGGATGCGGACGAAGGCGGGCTCCTTGACGTCGATGGCGCCGGTGGTGCGGTGGGCCTCGTCGCAGAGGGCGAAGTCGAAGGCGAAGGCCTCTCGGCCCAGTTCCCGCTGGGCCTGTTCGACGGCGCCGATGGATTGGTAGGTGGAGAAGACGACGGTGAGGTCGCCGGGGTGGGCCGCGCGGAGGGCGCGGATGCGCGCGGCGATGGCCTTGGCGTCGGTGGTGGGCGGGAGGGCGAGGGAGTTTGGGTTCGCGTCGGGGGCGTCGTCGTCGCTTCCCCGGCGGTGGGCCTTGGCGTCGGAGCAGACGCAGACGGCGCGGAGGGGGCGCGCGGCGTCCTCGCTCCAGGCGATGAGGGTTTGGTTGAGGAGGGCGATGGAGGGGACGAGGAAGAGGGCAAGGCCGCCCTGCGGGCATTCGTTCTCCAGGATGCGCAGGGCGGTGAGGGTCTTGCCGGTGCCGCAGGCCATGATGAGCTGGCCTCGGTCGTGGGCGGCGAAGTGTACGTGGGCGGCGTCGCGCGCGGCCTCCTGGTAGTCGCGCAGGGGGCGCGGCCGGACGAGGGGGCCGTCGGCAAGACCGGCCAGGACGGCCCAGTCGACCGCCCACCCGTCCATCTCGGCGCGCGTGATGAGCTGGACGGGGATGGCCCAGCCCACAAGGGTGGCCTCGGCGTGCGGGCCCCAGGCGTCGGTGGAGGCGAAGACCATGCCGTGGTCAAAGGCGCGCGGGGCGCCGTGGAAGGGGACGGCCTTGCCGAGGGTGGCCAGGAAGGTGTCGACGTCGGGCTTGGAGACGGCGTGGCCCTGGGCGTAGCATTTGGCCTGAATACCATAGAGTTTGCCGAAGACGTCCTCGGCCACCAGGTCGATGCCGACGTCGTGCCCCCAGCCGAGCTCATTCCAGTGCCACACGTGGCGGAAGCGGCCGCGGTAGACGGGGGCCCGGAGGAGGATGTTCTTGACGAGCGCCTCGAAGGCCGCCCCCATGGCCGCAAGGTTCCCCTGCGCCTCCTCGCGGAAGCGCGCCAACACTTCATCCAACGTCATGCCCATGGCCCGGTCTCCGTCGCGCCCCGGGCCGAAGCCGAAAAAAGGCGCGCATCCTTTCACGTATTCATCGGAGGCTTGCGACGGCCTAGAATCCACACGTGAAAGGAGGCGCGCCAAATGACGGCGCGCCTCGCCAAACACGTTGTCGGATTCATAGAAGGTCGCAATTTCCGATGAGACAACCTGTTTGCGCAAAGCGCAATCAAACCGCGGCTCCCCCGCGGCGTGCCCATAGGATAGCAAAACGCGCCCTCCCGCGCCGAGCCCGCCCCACCCCGCCGGCCCCCGGGCGCGCCCGGGCCGCGCGGCGCCGCCCACGGCCGTATCCGGCGCGGCGGCGGGCCACGGAGGAGGGTTGAGTTTTCCCCACGGGATATGGTAAACTGCCCTTATCAAGTCGTTGGAGGACACACGATGAAGCGTCTGTTGGTTTTCGCCTGTCTGCTTGGGCTCGCCGCGGCGGCCCGCGCCGAGTATCTGTTGCCCGAGACCCTCTGCCTCATGCCCGGGGGGGATGCCCTGCTCGTTGGCGAGAAGGGCGCGGGGAAGGCCTCGGTGCGCGATTTCCAGGGCAAGGAGCTGCGCGCCTACGAGGCGGTGAGGAAGAGCGGCGGCTTCCTGGGGCTCTTCGCGGAGGAGACGCCGCTCCCCGTGACCGGCGCGACCGCCGCGCCCGACGGCACCGTCTTCTACACCGCCGACGACGGCAACGCGGGGCGGCTGTACCGCCAGGACGGCGCCTTCGTCGTGACGGGCAACTGCCCGATGACGCCGACCGTCTCGCCCGACGGCAAGTATGTCTACGTCTGCAACCGCTTCGACGACAACGTGCAGAAGTACGACGCCAAGACGTTGGAGCTGCTGGCGACGGCCCCGGCGGTGCGCGAGGCCAACGGGTGCGCGCTGGGCAAGGACGGCAAGCTGCTCTTCGTCATCAACATGCTCCCGGCGGACACCGCCGAGCCGGTGAAGTACGTGGCCGCCAAGGTCACCGTGGTGGACGCGGCGAGCTTCAAGGTGCTGGACAACGTGCATCTGCCCGACGGCTCCACCGGCGTGCGCGGCATCGCCGCCTCGCCCGACGGCAAGTTCGTCTACCTCACCCACACGCAGGCGCGCTACCAGCTGCCCACCACCCAGCTCGAGCGCGGCTGGATGAACACCGCCGCCCTCTCCATCTTCGACGGCGAGACGGGCAAGTACGTGAACACCGTGCTGCTGGACGACGTGGATCTGGGCGCGGCCAACCCCTGGGGCGTCGCCGTCTCGCCCGACGGCAAGACCCTCGTCGTCGCCCACGCGGGCTCGCGCGACGTGAACGTCATCGACCGCGCGAAGCTGCACGAGCGCCTCGACCGGGCCGCCGCCGGCGAGCAGGTCACCGCCGTCACCCGCTCCGCCGCCGAGGTGCACAACGACCTCTCCTTCCTCTCGGGCATCCGCTTCCGGGTGTCGGTGGAGCCCGACGGGCCGCGCGGCATCGTCGCCACCGACGACAAGGCCTACGTGGTCTGCCACTTCGCCGACGCCCTGGTGGAGATCCCCTTCAAGGAACGCGTGGTCCAGCCCGTCACCCACGCCCTCAACGGCACGCTCATCGACCTCTCCAAAGACCCCGTCCTGCGCGGCGAGATGCTCTTCAACGACGGCACCAAGTGCTTCCAGCTGTGGCAGAGCTGCGCCAGCTGCCACCCCGACGGCCGCGTCGACGGCCTGAACTGGGACCTCATGAACGACGGCATCGGCAACCCCAAGCAGACCAAGAGCCTCTACCTCTCGCGCTGGACGCCGCCGACCATGATCACCGGCATCCGCAAGGACATGTTCCACTGCAACCGGGCCGGCTTCCACCACATCCAGTTCTACGACGCCGCGGAGGAGGACGCCAAGTGCATCGACGCCTACGTCATGTCCATGAAGCCCGTCGCCTCCCCCTATGACCGCCCCGAAAACGCCGAGGCCATCGCCCGCGGCAAGGCCCTCTTCATGGATCCCAACAAGGCCGACTGCGCCAGCTGCCACCTGCCCGACCGTTACTTCACCGCCGCCGTCGACCCCGAGGACGGCGCGAAGTCCAAGCTCTACGACCTCGGCCTCGGCACCCGCGACGAGCTGGGCCAGGAGTTCGACGTGCCCACCCTCCGCGAGGTCTGGCGCACCGCGCCCTACCTCTACGACGGCCGCGCCGCGGACATGACCGCCGTGCTGAAGGCCTGGAACCCCGCCGACCAGCACGGCATCACCTCCGACCTCACCGAGCAGGAGCTCAAGGATCTGGAGCTCTACATCCTCTCCCTCTGACCCAGGAGCGCCCCAACCATGCTGACCAACCTCAACGGTACGCTCTGGCCCACCCTTGAAGCCTCCGCGAACGGCATCGAGATCGCCCGGTGCGGCTGGGGCACGCCGGAGGCCATCGCCTCCGCGCAGATGGGCGACGTCCCCTCCCTCTGGCTCTGCAACCCCGTCTCCGGCGGCCTGCCCGCCGTCGCCCAGCGCCTCTTCCTCGCCAAAGGCGCCGTCGACCCCATCTTCCACGGGGGGCGCCTCGTCGGCTCGCGCTTCGGGAACGAACACGCGGACTTCGTCATGCTCGTGGGCGTCGGGCCCACCGACCCCGCCGCGCCGCGCGCCGAGCAGGCCGCCCAGGCCTTCGAGAACCTCGAGGCCATCCTCAAGGGCCAGGGCTTCGACTTCCACGACGTCGTCCGCACCTGGCTCTACATGGACAGGCTCCTGGAATGGTATGACGAGCTCAACCGCGTGCGCGACGCCTTCTTCGAAAGCCGCGGCATCTTCGGCGGCTTCGTCCCCGCGAGCACCGGAATCGGCAGCGCCAACGTCACCGGCTCGGCCATCGTCACCGCGGCCATCGCCATGCGCCCCAAGGCCGGCGCCGCCGTTACCCGCGCCATGCTCGACTCCCCCCTCCAGTGCTCCGCGCTTGATTACCGCAGCAGCTTCAGCCGCGCCGCCGAGGTCGTCACCCCCGAGGGGCGCGTCGTCTTCGTCTCCGGGACCGCCTCCATCGCCTACGGCGGCGAGACCGCCCACGTGGGCGACCCGGAGAAGCAGATCGCGCTGACGATGGACGTCGTCTCGGCCATCCTCCAGACGCGCGGACTGACGCTCCGGGACGCCACCCGCGCCATCGCCTACATCAAGCGCCCCGAGTACCGCCCCATCTGGCAGCGCTGGCTCGCCGACCACGGCCTGCCGACCGCCTTCGCCCAGGAGGTCATCGCCGACGTCTGCCGCGACGACCTGCTGTTCGAGCTGGAGCTCGACGCCGCGCAGCGCCTGTGAGCCCGCCGGACAAAAGGAAAAGGCCCCCGCGCGCGGGGGCCATTTCCTTTGTTGCCGTGCCCGGTCAGCCGATGGGGAGGACGGTGGCGACGGCCATGGCGGAGATGCCCTCGCGCCGGCCGATGGCGCCGAGCCCCTCGACGGTCGTGGCCTTGACGGAGACCGCGCCCACGGGGACGCCCATCGCCTCCGCGAGGCGCCCGCGCATGGCGGGGATGTGCGGCAGGAGCTTGGGGCGCTCGGCCAGGACGGTGGCGTCGACGTTGCCCACGCGCCAGCCGCCGGCGGCGAGGCGGGCGACGACGGCGCGCAGGAGCGCGACGCTGTCCGCCCCGGCCCACTTGGGGTCGGTGTCCGGGAAGTGCCGGCCGATGTCGCCGTCGGCGACGGCACCCAGGAGCGCGTCCATGACGGCGTGGGTGAGGACGTCGGCGTCGGAGTGGCCGAGGAGGCCGGTCTCGTGGGGGATGTCGACGCCGCCCAGGATGAGTTTGCGTCCCTCCACGAGCCGATGGGTGTCGAAGCCGATGCCGGTGCGCATGGGGGCCTCCCTCAGTGGCGGACGGGGCGGAACTTGATGCGGTGGGGGCGGTCGGCGTCGTCGCCGAGCTCCTTGCGGCGCATCTCGTGGTAGTCGGAGTAGGAGCCCTCGAACCAGCGGACCTTGGAATCGCCCTCGAAGGCGAGGATGTGGGTGGCGATGCGGTCGAGGAACCAGCGGTCGTGGCTGACGACGACGGCGCAGCCGCCGAAGTCCTGGATGCCTTCCTCGAGGGAGCGGAGGGTGGCGACGTCGAGGTCGTTGGTGGGCTCGTCGAGGAGCAGGAGGTTGCCGCCGGCGCGCAGGAGCTTGGCGAGGTGGACGCGGTTGCGCTCGCCGCCGGAGAGGACGCCGACCTTTTTCTGCTGGTCGGCGCCGCGGAGGTTGAAGCGGGAGCAGTAGGCGCGGCCGTTCATGAGGCCTTTCCCGGCGAGGTTGACGAAGTCGCCGCCGCCGGTGATTTCCTCGTAGACGGTGTGGTTGGGGTCGAGCGCCTCGCGGGATTGGTCGACGTAGCTGAGGACGACGGTCTCGCCGACGCGGAGCTCGCCGGAGGTGGGCTTGAGCTGGCCGGTGATGAGCTTGAAGAGGGTGGTCTTGCCGGCGCCGTTGGCGCCGATGACGCCGACGATGCCGCCGCGGGGGAGGTCGAAGTCCACGTGCTCGAAGAGGATGCGGTCGCCGAAGGCCATGGAGAGGTCGGTGGCGCGGACGACGAGGTTGCCCAGGCGCGGCCCGGGCGGGATCTGGATCTTGAGCTCCTCCTCGCGGGTGTCGACCTGCCTGGCGACGAGCTCCTCGTAGCGGGCCAGGCGGGCCTTGCCCTTGGCGCGGCGGCCGGAGGGGTTGGTGTGGATCCACTCGAGTTCCTGCTGGATCATCTTGCGGCGGCTCTCGGCCTGCTTGGCCTGGGCGGCCATCATGGCCTGCTTTTGCTCGAGCCACTGCTCGTAGTTGCCCTTGTAGGGATAGGTGCGCCCGGCGTCCATCTCGAGGATCCACTCGGTGACGTTGTTGAGGAAGTAGCGGTCGTGCGTCACCACGATGAGCGTGCCCTTGAACTTTTTGAGGAAGGCCTCGATCCACGCCACGGATTCCGCGTCCAAGTGGTTCGTGGGCTCGTCGAGGAGCAGCACGTCGGGGTTGGAGATGAGCAGGCGGCACATGGCCACGCGGCGCTTCTCGCCGCCGGAGAGCTTGCCCGCCGGGGCGTTCGGGTCGGGGCAGCGCAGGGCCTCCATCGCCAGCTCCACCTGATGGTCCAGGTTCCAGAGGTCGTTGGCGTCGATCTGCTCCTGCAGGCGGGCCATCTCCTCCTCGGCGCCCGGCTCGTCCAGGCGGCAGCAGACGTCCTCGTAGCGCTCGAGCAGCGCCTGGGCCTCGGCCACGCCTTCCATGACGCATTCCTGCACGGTCTTCCCCGGGTCGAGCTCCGGCTCCTGGGGCAGATAGCCCACCTTGGCGCCCTTGGCCACCTGGCAGGTGCCCATGTAATCCTTGTCGAGCCCCGCCAGGATTTTGAGGAGCGAGGATTTGCCCGCGCCGTTGGCGCCGATGACGCCGATGTGCGCGCCATGGAAGAAGGCCAGGTTCACGTCGTCCAGGATGACCTTCTTCTCATGGTGCTTCGTCACGTTCTGCAGGTTGAAGACATACTCGCCGGCCACGCTGGCCTCCTTTCACGCGAAGGGAATGATGTGATGGTAGAGAAAAACGAAGTCGCCCGCCCCGTAGTCCACGTGGTGGTGCCCCACGTACCACCGGCGGAACGCGAGCCGCTCCCGAAGCCCCTGCAGCCACCGCTCCGTGGACCAATCGACGGGCCCGAAGCGGGCCTCCCAGGCCTCCTTCCGCCCCGGCGGCAACACGCCCTCCGGGCACGTGTGCGAGAGCACCGCGTCCACCCGCCACCCCTCGCCCGCCAGCGCCGCCTCCGCCCGGGAGCGGATCGCCGCCGAGGGCTGCTCGTCCTCGAACCACGCCCAGTGGCTGCGCAGCCGCTGGAACTTGTCCGCCGAATAGGCCCCGCCCACGACCAGCGTCCGCAGGCCCCCCAGCCCATAAACCGCCCCGTCCACGGGGAAGAGCTGGTTCGGGTAGCGCGGGTCCGCCCACACCTCCCCGCCGAACCCCTCGCGCCGCTCGTAGCCGCGCACCGTCTCGGGGCGCGCCTCATGGTTGCCATGCACGCAGAGAAAGGTGATCGGGTACTGCGCCAGATGCTGTTTCAGCGCGGTGTCGCGCGCGTCCCTGTAATAGTTGATGCCGGCGTCCCCCAGGATGATCAGGACGTCGTCGCGCGACGTCCCCTCGCGGCGGCAGAACGCCGCCACCTCCCCAAACTCGCCGTGCTTGTCCCCGGTCACCCAAATCATGGCGGCATTATACCAAATCCCGCCGTGCGGCGGCGGGGCGCGCCCCGCCATGCCGCACGCTTCCCCCACCCTTCCCTGCCGACGCCGCCCGCATGGCCGCCGGCCAATCCCCCTTCGGGGGGCGGCCTTCCCCCATGGGGGCGTCGTGGGCGTGGGCTCAGGCCTCCGGCGGGGTTCCCTCGGTCGGGGTACCCTCGGCGGGGGCGGCTTCGGGCGGGGGCTCCCCGGCGGGGGCGGCTTCGGGCGGGGGCTCCCCGGCGGGGGCGGCGCCCTCCGGCTCGTCGTCCTCTGCGGGGGCGAGGGAGAAGGTGGCGAGGGCGACGCCTTCGGGGAGGGTGAGGAACTTGACGCCGGCGGCGGTGCGGCCGTGGATGGGGACCTCGTCGACGCGGGTGCGGATCATGAGGCCGGCGGTGGTGAGGAAGACGACGGTCTCGTCCCCCTTGACGGCGGCGATGCCGATGAGCTTGCCGTTTTTGTCGTTGTCGCGGGGGTTGGCGATGACGCCCATGGCGCCGCGCCTGTGGACGGGGAAGGCGTCGAAGTCGCTGCGTTTGCCGCGGCCGTTCTCGGTGACCATGAGGAGCCGGGCGTCGGCCTCCTGGACGGCGAAGCCGCAGACGCGGTCGCCGGGGATCTTGAACTTGATGCCGATGACGCCGGTGGCGCCGCGGCCGACGCGGCGGACGTCCTCGACGGGGAACTTGTTGACGAGGCCCTCGCGGGTGGCGAGGAGGACGAAGTCGCCGGGCTGGGTGAGGGCGACCTTGATGAGGGCGTTGCCCTGCCCGATGTTGATGGCGATGATGCCGCGGCGGTTGACGTTGCGGTAGTCGGCGAGGCGGGTGCGCTTGACGGTGCCGTCGGCGAGGACGAAGAAGATGTCCTTGTCCTCGTCGAAGCCGCGGATGGCGAGGATGTCGACGATGCGCTCTTCCTTTTGGAGGCCCTCGATGACATTGACGATGGGGGTGCCGGCGGAGGTGCGGCCGGTCTCGGGGATCTCGAAGGCGCGCTCGGCGTAGACGCGGCCGGTGTCGGTGAAGAAGAGGAGGGTGTCGTGGGCCTTGGGGACGTAGACGCGCTCGATGAAGTCCTCGTCTTTGATGAGGACGCCCTTCTTGCCTTTGCCGCCGCGCCGTTGGGCGGCGTAGACGGTGAGGGGGGTGCGTTTGACGTAGCCGCGGTGGGAGAGGGTGACGACGCAGGGCTCGTCGGCGACGAGGTCCTCGAAGTTGACGTCGCCGGCCATGGGGATGATCTGGGTGAGGCGGTCGCCTTCCCTGGTGTAGGCGGCCTTGATGTCCTCGAGGTCTTTGGTGATGAGGGCGAAGACCTTGGAGGGATCCTCGAGGGTGGCCTGGAGCTCGGCGATGCGGGCGCGGAGCTCGGCCTGCTCGGCGAGGAGCTTGTCGCGCTCGAGGCCGGTGAGCTGGCGGAGGCGCATCTCGAGGATGGCGGAGACCTGGGCGTCGGAGAAGCCGAAGCGCGCGCAGAGGCGGGCCTTGGCCTCGTCGTTGGTCTTGGAGTCGCGGATGGTGTGGATGACCTCGTCGAGGTTGTCCTGGGCGATGAGGAGGCCGTCGACGATGTGGAGGCGTTCCTGGGCCTTGGCGAGCTCGAAGCGGCAGCGGCGGGTGTGGACCTCGAAGCGGTGGTCGACGTAGCACTGGAAGAAGTCGCGCAGGTTCATGCGGCGCGGGCGCCCGTGGTCGAGGGCGATCATGTTGGCGCCGAAGGTGGTCTGGAGGTCGGAGTGCTTGTAGAGCTGGTTGAGGATGACGGCGCCGGGCTTGGCGTTCTGCTTGAGTTCGATGACGACGCGGATGCCGTCCTTGAGGCTGGTCTCGTCGCGGATGTCGGAGATGCCCTCGATGACGCCGGCCTTGACGAGCTCGGCCATCTTGGAGACCATGGCGGCCTTGTTGACCATGTAGGGGATGGAGGTGATGAGGATGGCCTCGCGCTTGCCCTCCTCGATGACCTGGGCCTCGCCGCGGATGGTGATGGAGCCGCGGCCGGTCTTGTACATCGCCTCGATGCCGGCGCGGCCGCAGATGAGCGCGCCGGTGGGGAAGTCGGGGCCCTTGACGAAGCGCATGAGCTCGTCGACGGTGGCGTCCGGGTGGGCGACGAAGTGGATGAGGCCGTCGCAGAGCTCGCGGAGGTTGTGGGGGGGGATGTTGGTGGCCATGCCCACGGCGATGCCCTGGGAGCCGTTGAGGAGGAGGTTGGGGAGCTTGGCGGGGAGGACGCGGGGCTCCTGGGTGGTGCTGTCGTAGTTGGGGAGGAAGTCGACGGTGTCCTTCTCGATGTCGGCGAGCATCTCGTTGGAGATCTTGGCCAGGCGGCATTCGGTGTAGCGCGCGGCGGCGGCGCCGTCGCCGTCGATGGTGCCGAAGTTGCCGTGGCCGTCGACGAGCTTTTCGCGCATGCTGAACCATTGGGCCAGGCGCACGAGGGTGTCGTAGATGGAGGCGTCGCCGTGGGGGTGGTATTTGCCCATCACGTCGCCGACGACGCGGGCGCATTTGCGGTAGGGGGTGTTGAAGAAGTTCTTGTTCTCGTGCATCGAGTAGAGCACGCGGCGGTGGACGGGCTTGAAGCCGTCGCGCGCGTCGGGCAGGGCGCGCGCGACGATGACGCTCATGGAGTAGTCGATGTAGGAGCTTTTCATCTCCTCCTCGACGTTGATTGACGTCAACCGCGCGTCCACCGCCGGGCTTGCCTGCGTCTCTTCGTCCATGTCCGGGACTCCTTTCAACTGTTCTTTTTATTATAGCACAACCGCCGCGGGGCCGTCTTCGCAGCCGCGGCGGGAGGGCCCCCCACGGGGCAAAAAAAGCCCCCGGGCGGGGGCTTCCCGGGGGGCGCGGGGCGCCTCAGAAGTCGAGGTTCTTGACGTTGAGGGCGTTGTCCTCGATGAACTTGCGGCGGGGCTCGACGTCCTCGCCCATCAGGAGGCGGAAGGTCTCGTCGGCGGCGACGGCGTCCTCGATCTTGACCTGGAGCATCCGGCGGGTGGCGGGGTTCATGGTCGTCTCGAAGAGCTGCTCGGCGTCCATCTCGCCGAGGCCTTTGTAGCGTTGGATCTCGACGCCGCGGCGGCTGCGGGCGCGGACCTCGGCGATGAGCTGCTCGAGACTGGTGATGGGGATGGGCGGGCGGTTGCCGTCGCGGAGCTCGCCGAGGGGGGTGCCGTCGCCGTGGTAGGCGGCGGGGCCGAAGCCGAGGCCCTGGGCCTGGAGGTCGCGGAATTGGTCGCGGAGGCGCTGGGAGCGGAAGACTTCCATCCACTGGAAGGCGTGGAGGCGCTTGGGGGTGTATTCGGAGACGCGGTAGAGGGAGAGGTCGACGGGCTCGCCGAGGGCCTGCTCGGCCTCGGCGCGGGCGGCCTCGAGCTGGGCGTCGTCCCGGGGGAAGAGGAAGCGGGCGTCGTCCCCGGCGCCGATGACGGCCATGTAGCGGGCGAAGGCGCCGTCGGCGGGGTCGTAGGTCTTGAGATAAGCCCGGGTGTCGACGCCGCGGAGGCGGATGGCGCGGAGGGTGGCCTCGATCTCGAGGGCGACGTCGAGGAAGCGCATGAAGGGCTCGACGTAGACGGCCGTGCCGTCGGGCTTGGCAAAGGTAAGGGTGTCGCAGGAGAGGAGGAGGCGGCGCTCGAGGGCTTCGTCGTTGGCGACGTATTCGACTTTTTTACCGCGTTTGATCTGGTAGAGGGGGGGCTGGGCGAGGTAGACGAAGCCGTGCTCGATGAGCTTGGGCATCTGACGGAAGAAGAAGGTGAGCAGGAGGGTGCGGATGTGGGCGCCGTCGACGTCGGCGTCGGTCATGATGATGATCTTGTGGTAGCGGACTTTGGCGAGGTCGAACTCGTCGTTGCCGAAGCCGCCGCCGATGGCGGTGATGAGGGAGCGGATCTCGTTGTTGTCGAGCATCTTGTCGATGCGGGCCTTCTCGACGTTGAGGACTTTGCCGCGGAGGGGGAGGATGGCCTGGACGCGGCGGTTGCGCCCGTCCTTGGCGGTGCCGCCGGCGGAGTCGCCCTCGACGAGGAAGAGCTCGCTCTCGGCGGGGTCGCGGCTGGAGCAGGCGGCGAGCTTGCCGGGCATCCCGAGGCCCTCGAGCGCGCCTTTCTTGCGCGTGGTCTCGCGGGCTTTACGGGCGGCCTCGCGGGCCTGGCTGGCAAGGACGGCCTTCTCGATGATGGCGCGGGCGACGGGTGGGTTCTCGGCGAAGAAGTCGGCGAGCTTGGCCGAGACGATGCTTTGGACGAGCCCGGCGACGTCGGAGCCGAGCTTGGTCTTGGTCTGGCCCTCGAACTGGGGCTGGGGGATCTTGACGGAGATGACGGCGGTGAGGCCTTCGCGGATGTCGTCGCCGGTGAGGACGGCGTCGGCCTTCTTGCCGAGCTTGTTGTCGGCGACGTACTTGTTGACGGTGGAGGTGAGGGCGGAGCGGAAACCGGCGAGGTGGGTGCCGCCTTCGACGGTGTTGATGTTGTTACAGTAGGAGCACTCAATGGTGGAGTAGACGTCGGTGTACTGGAGGGCCACCTCGACGGCGATGGGGCCGTATTTGTTCTGGCCCTGGCCGGAGATGAAGATGACGTCGTGCAGGGGGGTCTTGCTCTTGTTGATGTAGGCGACGAACTCGCGGATGCCGCCCTCGTAGTGGAAGGATTCCTGGTGGCGCTGCTCGCCCTGGTTGTCGGTGAGGGTGATGCGGACGCCGCCGTTGAGGAAGGCGAGCTCGCGGAGGCGGTGGGCGAGGGTCTCCCACTTGAATCCCTCGCGGTACTGGAAGATCTGCGGGTCGGGCATGAAGGTGACGGCGGTGCCGGAGCCCTCGGTGTCGCCCACCTGGGTGACGGGCCCGAGGGGACGCCCGCGCTCGTAGCGCTGGCGGTAGACGTGGCCGTCGCGCTTGACCTGCACCTCCATCCACTCGGAGAGGGCGTTGACGCAGCTGACGCCGACGCCGTGGAGGCCGCCGGAGACCTTGTAGCCGCTGCCGCCGAACTTGCCGCCGGCGTGGAGGACGGTCATGACCACCTCGAGGGTGGACTTGCGCATCTTGGGGTGCTCGGCCACGGGGATGCCGCGGCCGTTGTCCTCGACGGTGAGCGAGCCGTCGGCGTTGATGGTCACCTCGATGTGGGTGCAGAAGCCGGCAAGGGCCTCGTCGATGGAGTTGTCGACGACCTCGTAGACCAGATGATGATAGCCGCGCTCGGCCGTGTCGCCGATGTACATGGCCGGGCGCACGCGCACGGCCTCGAGCCCCTCGAGGACCTCGATGGAGTCGGCGTCGTAGTGCTGGCCCTGGGTCTCAATCTCTTCGTCTGCCATGGGTGACCTTTCGTGGGCCTCCGCGGCCCCTTGAATCATTTCGTTTATTATAGCAAAAGGCGCGCCGCGGCGCAGGCGTCAGCGCAGGGCGGCCAGGACGGCGCGCTCGGCGGCGAAGGCGGCCTCGGCGGCCTCCTCGGGGGTGGCGGCGGCGCGCAGGGCGCCCAGGAGGTCGGTCTCGCGGATCATGAGGCAGAGGCGCGCGAGGACGTGGAGGTGGCGCATGTTCTCGCCGCAGCAGAGGAGGCAGAAGAGGTCGGTGGGCGCGTCGTCCGCGGCGCCGAACCAGATGGGCCTGCGGGCGCGCGCCAGGATCAGGAAGGGCTCGGCGATGAGGTAGGGATCCTGGTGGTGGGGGTGCGGGAGGGCGATGCCGCCGGGGAGGGCGGTGGGGGAGAGGGCCTCGCGCTCCTCGAGCTGGCGCAGGAGGTCGGCCGGGTCGTAGAGCAGGTCGAGGGCCTCGGCCTTGGCCACGAGGTCGCGGATGGCGCCGGGGCGGGTCTTGGCGGCGAAGTCGAGGTCGACGTACCCGGGCTTGAGCAGGTGGGGCAGGAGGATGTCCTGGTCGGGGGCCTTGGCGTCCTGGCGCGTGGCGGCGAGGTGCTCGGGCAGGAGGTCGCGCCGATGCAGGGCAAGGATGCGCGCGGAGCCCCAGGCGTCGAGGGCGTCGGCGTCGAAGACGACGTCGCCGCCCTGCCTGCGGCAGGGGACCTCGCCGTATTTGACCGCGTCGCGGAGGCGCCGCTCGGGGATGCGCAGGCGGGCGCAGGCCTCTTGGAAGGAGAGCTGCCGGTGCATGGCCTCAGGGGGCCTCCGGCACGGGGATGACGCGGCTGGCGCCCTCGTCCCCGGCGTTGCCTTCCACGAGCAGGGCGGTGACGCCGGGGCGGCCGGGGGCGTTGCGCAGGATGGGCAGGAGGGCGACGTTGACCTTGGCCTCGGGCACCTTCTGGCCCTGCTGCTCGCGGACTTTGCGCATGGTGGGGTTGCCGCCGATGGGGAGCGTCCAGGTCGTGCGCTCGACGATGGGGTTGGCGATGCCGTTCCAGACGTTGAGGCCGCGGATGTTCACCAGGTTGTAGTGCTCGGGGTCGTAGACGAAGAGGATGGCGAAGCGCTCGAAGTCGACGGCGGGGGGCAGGGTCGTCACCTCCGCCGTGTACATCGACCAGAGCCTCTGGAAGGTGGCCTGGTCGTTGATGATGCCCATGCCCTTGTGCTGCCAGCGCGCGCCGAGCTCGTCGTCGAAGAAGCGCACGGGGATGTCCAGCGTGGTGGCCTCCGCGACGGGGCTTTGGAGGGTGAGGGCCGCGGGGTCGGCATAGCGCTCCAGCGTCGCCGCGCACCCCGCGCCGAGCAGGGCCGCACCCAGAGCCGCGATCGTCCAGGCACGCATGGCCGCGCCCTCAGTGGCGGAAGCTGCGCTGGCCGGTGAAGACCATCGCCACGCCGTTCTCGTTGCAGCAGTCGATGACGTCCCAGTCGCGCAGGGAGCCGCCGGGCTGGACGATGGCCGAGACGCCCTCGCGGATGCCCACCTCCGCGCCGTCGCGGAAGGGGAAGAAGGCGTCGGAGACCATGCAGGCGCCCTTGAGCCCGCCGTTCGTCTCCTTGGCGAAGGCGTCGCAGGCGGCCCGCTTGGCGGCGTCCGCCAGCTCGTTGTAGGGCGTGCCGAAGGCCTCGCGGGCGTGGCGGTCGGCCAGCTTGCGGTAGGCCTTGTCGCGGGCGATCTCGGCCACGCCCACGCGGTCCTGCTCGCCCGTGCCGATGCCGACGGTCGCGCCGTCCTTGACGAAGAGGACGGAGTTGGAGGTGACGCCGCTTTCCACCAGCCAGCCGAAGAGCAGGTCGTCGAGCTCCTTCGCGGTGGGGGCGCGCGCGATGCGGTGGGCCTTCCCCTCCTTGTCGGTCACCTCGGGGAGGATGAAGGCGTCGGCGGAGCGGGCCTCGGGCAGGTAGCTGGCCTGCACGATGAGCCCGCCGTCCATCAGGCTCTTGAAGTCGACGAAGCGCTCGGCCGCGTAAGTCTCCAGGCGGGCCATCTCGCCGATCTTCATCACGCGGAGGTTCTTCTTGGCGCGGAAGAGCTCCAGCGCGGCGGGCTCGAACTCCGGCGCGACGACCACCTCGGCGTAGTTGCGCGTGATGAGCTCGGCCGTCTCCCTGTCGCACGTGCGGTTGAGGGCGATACAGCCGCCGAAGGCCGCCAGGATGTCGGCCTTGTTGGCGCGGTCGTAGGCCTCGGCGAGGGTGGCGCCCTTGGCCACGCCGCAGGGGTTGTTGTGCTTGACGATGACGGCGCAGGGGGTGGCCGAGAGGAAGCGCAGGATGTTGAGCGCGTTGTCGGCGTCGGTCAGGTTGATCTTCCCGGGGTGCTTGCCGAACTGCAGCAGCTCCGCGTCCGTCACCAGCCCGCGCCCGGGCAGGATGGTCCGCACGTCGCCCAACGCCAGGTTCCCGTTCACCAGGCGGTACATCGCCGCCTCCTGGCCCGGGTTCTCGCCGTAGCGCAGGCCCTTGCGCACGCCGTCGATCGTCCAGGCGACCTTCTCGTACACCAGCGTCTGGCGCTTGCCGCCGTCCACGAAGGAGATTTCCAACGCGGGCGCGAAATGGTCGTCCATCACCGTCTTGTACGCGGCCTTCAAGTCAACTGCCATGGCTGCTCTCCCGGGGAAGTGGTGCGAAAGGCGGGGGTCGAACCCGCAACCTTTGGCTTCGGAGGCCAACGCTCTATCCAATTGAGCTACAATCGCGCGAAATAACGTGCCCCATCATACCACATCCCCGCCGTCCCCGCAAGCGCCCGTGGCCCGCAGGCCCGCCGACGGCGGGGTGTGCTATAATGGGGCGCATGGCGAAGGATCCCGATGGCTTGACCCCGATGATGCGGCAGTACCGCCGGACCAAGGACGAATTGGACGGCGACACCATCCTCTTCTTCCGGATGGGCGATTTCTACGAGATGTTCTTCGAGGACGCGCACCGCGCGGCCCCCATCCTGGGCGTGGCCATCACCAAGCGCGCGGGCGTGCCCATGTGCGGCGTGCCCTACCACGCGCTGGACGGCTACCTGGCCAAGGTCATCCGCGCCGGCCTGAAGGCGGCCGTCTGCGAGCAGGCCGAGGACCCCAAGACGGCCAAGGGCCTGGTGCGCCGCGAGATCACCCGCATCGTCTCGCCCGGCTCGCTCACCGAGGAAGCGCTCCTCGACGCGGGCTCCCCCAACTACCTGGCGGCCGTCTTCGCCGGGAAGGGCGCCTTCGGCGTGGCCGCGCTGGAGCTCTCCACCGGCGCGCTGGCGGTGGAGGACGCCGCGGGCGAGGCCGCGCTGGTCGAGGCGCTCCGGCGCATCGCCCCCAGCGAGACGCTCGTCCCGGACGAGCAGCGCGCCCGGCTCGCCCCCGCCCTCGTGCCCGCCGTCGCCGGCACGCTCACGTCCACGGAGGCCTGGCGCTTCATGGCGGACCAGGCCGCTGAGACGCTCACCCGCCAGTTCGCCGTCCATTCGCTCGAGGGCTTCTGCGGGCAGGGGCCCCTGCCGCAGTGGGTGCGCGCCGCGGGCGCCCTGCTCAACTACGTGCGCCATGAGCTGCGGCGCGACCTCTCGCACGTGCGCGGGCTGGACGTGCGCCACGGCGGCGACTTCCTGGCGCTCGACGAATGCACGTGCCGGAACCTTGACCTGCTCCCCGTCCCCGGCGGCCGCCCCGAGGCCGAGACCCTCCTGGGCGTGCTCGACGGCACGCGCACCCCCATGGGCAAGCGCCTCCTGCGCGCCTGGATCCGCTCGCCCCTGCGCAACCTCAAGGCCATCCATGCGCGGCAGGACGCGGTGGACGACCTGCAGGCCGACCGCCGCCGCCTGGCCGACCTCCGCGCCACCCTCGCCGAGACGCGCGACCTGGAGCGCGTCATGACCCGCCTCTCCGGGGGCTCGGGCAACGCCCGCGACCTGCGTGCCCTGGCCGACTCCCTCGCGCAGATCCCGCGGCTCCGCGCCCTCCTCGCCGCCGCCCAGGCGCCGCGCCTGAAAGCCCTGGCCGAGGCGCTCCGGGAGCTGCCGGAGCTGACGGGGGAGCTGACGCGCGCCCTGGCCGAGGACCCGCCGCTGACCGTCCGCGAGGGCGGCCTCATCCGCGCGGGCTACAGCCCCGACCTCGACGCCTACCGCGAGGCCGCGCGGGACGGCCACGCCTGGGTCGCCCGCTACCAGGCCGAGCAGCAGGAGGCCACCGGCATCCGTACCCTGCGCGTGCGCCACAACAACGTCTTCGGCTTCTACATCGAGGTCGGCAAATCCCAGCTCGCCCTCGTGCCGGCGGCCTACGAGCGGCGGCAGACCGTCGCCAACGCCGAGCGCTACGTCACCCCCGAGCTCAAAGATTACGAAAGCCGCATCTACGGCGCGCAGGAAAAGGGCAACGCGCTGGAATACGAGCTCTTCCAGGCCCTCCGCGCCAAGGCCGTGGACGCGCTCGCCCCCATCCAGGCCACCGCCGCCGCCGCCGCCGAGCTCGACGTGCTCCAGGGCTTCGCCGACCGCGCCCTCGCGCTGGCCTACCGCCGCCCCGTGGTGGATGGGAGCCTCGACCTGGCCATCCGCGAGGGCCGCCACCCCATCGTCGAGCTCCAGCCCGGCGCCGAGCGCTTCGTGCCCAACGACGCCGACCTCAACGGCACCACCCGCCAGTTCATCCTCATCACCGGCCCCAACATGGCCGGCAAGTCCACCTACATCCGCCAGGTCGCCCTCCTCGCGCTCATGGCCCACATCGGCTGCCCCGTCCCCGCCGAAAGCATGAAGGTCGGCCTCATCGACCGCATCTTCACCCGCGTCGGCGCCGGCGACGACCTGGCGCGCGGCCGCTCCACCTTCATGGTCGAGATGCAGGAGACCGCCAACATCCTCAACAACGCCACCCCGCGCTCCCTCATCGTCCTCGACGAGATCGGCCGCGGCACCTCCACCTTCGACGGCATCTCCATCGCCTGGGCCGTCGTCGAATACCTCCACAACACCCCCCGGCGCAAGGCCCGCACCCTCTTCGCCACCCACTACCACGAGCTCACCGACCTCGCCTCCGCCCTCCCCGGCGTCAAGAACTACACCGTCCAGGTGCGCGAGCAGGGCGATTCCATCGTCTTCCTCCGGCGCATCGTCCCAGGCGCGGCGGACAAAAGTTACGGCATCCACGTCGCGCGCCTGGCCGGCCTCCCCGCGCCCGTCGTCGACCGCGCCTCCGTCATCCTCTCCGGCCTCGAGGGCCAGAAGCCCCCCGCCCCAGAGCTCCCCAAGCGCCGCCGCACCCCCGCCGACGACGACCTCCAGCTCTCCCTCTTCTAAGCCCCCGCCTGAACGCCCAGCGCGGCGAGCTGCGCCCGGAAGGCCGCCTCAAAACGCCCGGGGGCGAAGCGCGCGGCGTTGCGCCGCAGGGCCGCGGCGTCCCAGCGGCGGGCCCCGGCCGCGTCGATCGCGTCCCGGATGGCCCGGGGCGTCGGCGCGTCGAAGAAAAGCCCCGTCTCCCCCTCGCGCACGGTCTCGAGCGCGCCCCCGGCGCGGAGGGCCAGCACCGGCGTCCCGGCGGCCTGCGCCTCCACGGGCACGATGCCGAAATCCTCCACCCCCGGGAAGAGCAGTCCCTTGGCGCCGGCGTAGAGCCCCGGGAGCGCGGCGTCCGGCACGCGCCCCAGGAAGGAGACGTTGGGCGGGGCGGATTTGCGGAGCGCGTCCAGGAGCGGCCCCTCGCCGGCGACGACGAGGCGCTCGCCCAGCCCGCGGAAGGCCTCGA
This sequence comes from uncultured Kiritimatiellota bacterium, assembly GCA_944391085.1. GTDB lineage: Bacteria > Verrucomicrobiota > Kiritimatiellia > RFP12 > DVOR01 > Spyradenecus. The sequence goes on from CALXSE010000006.1 coordinate 38,773, forward strand.
TGAGGACGTCCGGGGCCTTGTAGGGGACGAGCGCGCCCAGCCACAGCCAGTAGGCCCGCTCGCGCGGCGGCTCGGCGGCGAAGCGCGCGACGTCGACGGGCGGGTGCACCACGGCGGCCTCGCGGCCGTAGACGCGGCGGATACGCGCGGCCACGAAGGCGGAGTTGGCCACGAAGCGGTCGACGCCCTCGGCGCTGCGCAGGTCGTAGCGGCGCAGGGGCGGCGTGAAGAGGCGCATGGCCAGGCGACCCGCAAGGCCGGCGCGGCGATAATAGTCGCCCGCCAGATCCCAGAGGTAGCGCATGGGCGTGTGGCAGTAGCACAGGTGCCTGGCGCCGGCGGGCTTGCGGACGCCCTTGACGGGGCCGGACTCGCTGCTGACGAGGAGGTCGTAGCCCGAGAGATCCCAGCGCCGCAGGGCCAGCGGCATGAGCGGCAGGTAAGCCTGGCACCTGGCCCGCCCCAGCGGCAGGCGGGCGACGAGGCTCTCGCGGATGGGGTGCGCCAGAAGGTCGGGCGCGATGGCCGCGCGGCGGCAGGCGTGGGTGTAGATGGGGGCCCCGGGGAAGAGGCGGGCGATGGCCTGGAGCACCTTCTCGCCGCCGCGCATGGAGAGCAGCCAGTAATGGAGCAGGGCCGTCTTCACGGGGCGGGCTCCGGGTTGAGGCGGTAAAGGTAGAAGGTGCGGCGGCGGAGCTTCTTGGTGGCGATGAGGGTGTACCGCCCGGCGAGCTCCGGCGGCGGCGGCTTGAACGACAGGTAGTAGTCCGGGTAAGGCTGGAGCGCGCCCAGCCACAGCGACTGCGTCCGCAGGGGCCAGGCGCCATTGTCCCAATCCGGCCCCAGGAGCGGGCGGCGGTTGACGAAATAATGGTCCGGGTCGCGTTTGAAGTCCTTGAAGGTGGCCGGCCCCTTGTAATCCGCGCGGATGATGGGCGCGAAGCACTCGCCCGCCTGGCGGGTCTCGCTCCGCGAGCCGTGCAACACCTGCCGCGCCGTGCGCACGGGGATCTCATAGACGAAGAGCGCCGCCCCCACGCACGCCAGCGCCACGCGCAACGCCGTGCGCCACCGCCCGCGGAGCTCCCACAGCCGCCACACGCCGTAGGCCGTCCACAGCCACAGCAGCGGCGCCAGCGGGTAAAAGTAACGCGTCCGGTCCGTCAGGCTGTTCAGCACGCCGTCGCCCACCCACAGCTGCGCCACCTGCAGCAGATGGTGCCCGAAAAAGACCGCGACGACCAGCCACTCCCTGCGCGAGATCGTCTGCGCCCAGATCCGCGCCGCCAACACCGCGTAGGCGGGCAATGCGAACGGCGCGTAAAAGCCGTCGACCCAAAACTGCCAGAACGCTTCCATGCCGCACCTCACCCGAAAATCCGCAGGAACGCCCCCGCGATCTGCCCCGAGGGCAGCCACAGCCCCGTCCACGCCCACGTCAGCCAGCACCCCGGCTGAAGCGCCGCCGCATAGACCGCCGCCGCCGCCCACGTCCGCCGCCGGAACCGGTCCAGGCACCCATAGGCCAGCCACGCCGCCCCGCCCAGCAAAATCGTGTCCCCGCGCGTCGTCGCGAACAGCGGGAGCGCCGCCGCGAGGCTCCAGAAGGCCCGCCGCCCGCGCCCCTCCCACCGCATCAGGAACGCATACGCCGCCAGCATCACCGCCAGCGTCCGGAACGTGTCCCGGCACCCCTCGTACCCCACGTCGAAAAGCGGCGGCGCGATGAAGTAAAGCGCGAACGCGCACCACGCCACCCGCCGCCCGAACACGCTCTGCGCCACGCCGAAGAACGGGATCGCCGCGAGCGCCCACCCCAGCAGCCCCAGCAGCGAGCACGCCACCGTCCCCTCGCACCCCAGCGCCCACGTCAGCGCCCCCGCCCCCACCGGGAACAGCAGGTTGAAGCGCGGATGGAACGCGAACGCCCAATCCCCCTGCGCGAACGCCTCCGCCATCAGCGCGTAACGGTTCGCCACGTCCCCGTAGCTCAGATTGAACGCCCACGCGAAAGGCGCCGCCGCCACCCACGCCGCCAGCGCCAGCGCCGCCGGCCACGCCCACCCCGGCCACCGCCCGCCGCGCGCGAACCCCGCCAGTCGCCCCGCCGCCTGCGCGGCATGGAACGCCGCCTTGCCCACGCGCAGCGTCGCCAGCGCCTGCGCCGCACGCGCCCCCTGCAGCGCCGCCGCCCACAGGCACCGCGCCAGGCCAAAGCCGTGCCGCCGCAGCACCCACCCATGCCCCACCCCATAGCGCCACCCGCGCCCCACCCGCCACGGCCCCCGGAAGACCGGGTGGAACACCGTCACCGAGCCGTCATACCGAATCCGCCGCCCCCGCTCCAACAGCCGCAGCAGGAAATCCGTCTCCTCCCCCGACCCCATCGCCGTCCCGCCGCCCGCGCCCAGCCGCTCGTCGAAACGCACCCCGCCGATCGCCTCCCGCCGCAGGAAGAACGAGCACGACACCGCCGTCCGCCACACGTTCCCCCGCGACACCTCCAGCCGCCCCGCGCTCATCCAGCCGCCCGCCGAGCACGCCCCCGCCTCATCCGTCACCCGGAACGACACCCCGTCCACCCCCGGCTCCGCCAGCCGCGCGACGACCTGCCCCAGCAAATCCGGCGGATACCAGCAATCGTCGTCCGGGAACCCCACGATCTCCCCCCGCGCCAGCCCCAACCCCAGGTTCCGCGCCCGCGACAGCCCCGGCGCCGCCGTCACGCGCCGCACCGCCAGCGCGGGGAACGCCGCCAACGCCGGCGCCAGCGTCTCCGTCCCCGTCTGGTCGACCAGGATGACCTCGAAATCCCGGAACGTCTGCCCCACCAGCGACCCCAGCAGACGCCGCAACTCCCCCACCCGCCCCAACGAGCCCACAATCAACGAAATCATCCCCGCGCCTCCTCCCGCCTCGGCGGCAGGACAAGCCCGAACGCGCCATCCAAATCACCATGGATCCCATGCCACCACGCCAAAGCCAGGACGCGCACCCCCCGCCAATCCCGCTCCGCCAAGACCGTCAGCGCGCACGCCTTCGCCCACTCCGCCGCATAGCGCAGCCACGCCAGCCCCCCGCCCCAGCCGCGCGCCCGCACCAAGCGGATGACGAAACAGAAGTTGCGCAGATGGAAATACCGGCCGAAGAGCGAGGAGTGGTAGCGCAGCCCCCCGACCAAGGGGCGCTCCTTGTCGAACTGCTTGCGGACGCAGAAGTCGCGGAGGTACAGGTTCCGCCCCGCCTTCGCGGCCAACATCCCGAACAGGATGTCGTCCCACGCCAGGAAGAAGCGTTCCCACGGCGCGATCAGCCCCGCCGCCAGCCGCGCGTCCACGAAGAGGCCCTCGAAGCACGCCAGCTCGCACGGCACCGCCTCCCGTCCCCCGGCGAAGGCCCGCGCGTGCGGCAGGCGCCGGCGGCGCAGCGTCCGCCAATCCAGCCGCCCCTCAAACTCAAAGACCTCCCCCCGCGCCGTCAGCTTGGACGGCGTCAGGCAGACCCCCGGCGCCGCATGGCGCGCGTAGGCCGCCAACGCCCCCGGCAGCGGCGCCACGTCGTCGTCCATCAGCCACAGCCAATCGAACCCTCGCGCGATCGCCCACCGCATTCCCGCCGCGAACCCGCCGCTCCCGCCCCGGTTCTCCGGCAACGTCAGCGCCTCCACCCCCGGCACGCCCCGCAACCACTCCCCCGTCCCATCCTCCGAGGCGTTATCCACCACCACCGTCGCGACCCCGAACGGCCGCAACGCCGCGAGCGTCCGCTTCAGGCACGCCAACCGGTTGTGCGTCACCACCACGGCGCACACCGCCTCCCGGAAACGCCCGTCCAAAGGTTCGGCCACGCGCGCCCCCTCATGCGCCAAGCGCCGCGGTCTCCGCCTGGGCGTCAACAAGCCGGCGCGTCGCGGGGTCGAAGGCCAGCCCGAAAAGATGGATGGCCTTGCCTTGGGCGCGGTAGGGCGCGGCGTAGCCCTTCGCCTTGATCTGCGCGAGGGCCTCCGCCGCCGTGCCGCCGACCTTAAGCTCGAAGAGATAGACCTGCCCGAGCGCCTCGGCCACGACGTCGGCGCGGCCGGCGGCCTGGGTGGCCTCGGTGGTCACGTCAAGCCCGCTGGCGGAGAGGAGGACGGCGAGGAGGCGCTGATAGTTGGCCTCGTGGATTTTGTCCTCGCGCGGGCCGTAAGTGAAGCCGGCGTAGTAGGCCTTGAGCGCGTCAAGGAAGCCGGGGAAGTCCTCGCGTGCCAAGGCGGCGCGGACGGCGACGACGAGAGCGCCGGTTTCCGGGCGGCGCAGGGACTGGATGAGCAGCGCATTGAGGTCGCGGCGCACCTCCTCGTTGGGCACGCCAAGGGTATAGCCGAAGTTGGGGTCGAAGTCCTTGATGGTGAGGTACCCGGCCTGCGTGAGAAGCGTGACGGGCGGGATGGCGCGAAGGTCGCAGGTATCGAAGACGCTCTCGGGCTGACCTGGGATGGCCTCGTAGTCGACCTCGTCCAACGACGTGCCCCTGAGAAAGTTCATGAGCACGGAGGGGCGGCCGGTCTGCGACCACGTGGCGCCGAAATAAGGGTTCTTCGCGACGAGGGTCTTGGCGACGGCGACGGGGTTATAGACGCTCTCCCGCACGTAGGGAGAAAAACGGTACCCGTCATACCAATGCTTGAAGCGGGCGAGATAATCCCCGTAACCCAGCCCCATCGCCTCGGCGTGCGCACGCAAATGCTCACCGAAATTGTTCTCCAGCTCCTGTTGCGTGTAACCAAGGAGATGGGCCGCCTGCCTGGCGAGCGTGAGGTCGCAGAGATTGTTGAGGGCGGAGAAGACGGAGAGCTGGGTGAACTTCGTCACGCCCGTCATCATCAGGAAGCGGATGTTGGCGACGTTTTCCTTGAGCTGGCCGTAAAAAGCCGCCATGCGGTCGCGGATGGCCTCGGCCTTGTCGGGGTCGGCGATGGCGTGGCCGACGGGCGCGTCGTACTCGTCGATGAGCACCACGACCGACTTGCCGTGCCGCGCGGCGAGCGCCTTCATCGCGTTTCCGAAGTTGACATCCGGGTCAAGCGCGTCGTCATACTCACAGCCGGCCTCCCGAAGGCCATCCTTGACACGCGCCACGAAACGCCGTTGGAAATCCTCCAGCGTCGAGACGTCCATCGTCCCAAAACTGAAATGCAACACGGGATAGACGTCCGACCAATCGTAATCCGTCTTCGCGATGTCCAACCCCTCGAAAAGCTCCCGCCGCCCCTGAAAAATCGCCTTGAGCGTGGAAAGCATGAGCGACTTCCCGAACCGCCGCGGCCGCGAGAGGAAAAAGAGATTGTTGCCGCCGGCATCGGTGATCAGCGCGTGGAAAACCTTGGTCTTGTCCACATACACGCACCCATTCCTGCGCAACGTCGGGAAATCGTAAGTCGTCTCGTTGATCGGTCTGGGCATGGCCTCCTCCTTCCCTCAGTATACCAAAAACGCCCCTTCCCACGCCAAAATCCACCCCCGCGCACCCCATGCCACGGCCGTCAACAACGACGCGCCCCCGGACATTCGCAAGCCGGGCCGCGCCATGCCACCCGACAAAAGCCCAATCGGGCAAAAAAGCCCAATCGGGCAAAAATAACGCCAAATATTATACACAATCCACTCCCCCTGTCAATCTCTTTTTTCGCCCTGTCATTTCCCCTTCACCTACAACACAAAAAGGCGACATCCACGGACGCCGCCAAAACAGATTTGCAACGCCCTTACTTTCCTCGCGGCCGCAATATCCGACGGAAAACAGAGACAATCCCAGAACCGCCGTTCACTTGCGTCGCGACGTCGGCGTGCTTCCACGCCTCCACTAAGCCATAGGGAAGAGAAAACTTCACCATCCGCTTCGCCCGCTTGAAGAAGCCTGGATACGCCATCAGCGGCTCATCGATGACCATGCCGTAACGCTCAGCAAGCCAACGGCGCATCAGGCCATAGGGCACCCATTGCTTGAATGCCCTGCGGGCGCGCTTCCGAGCGGAGCGATTGTCGAGGGCAAGCGCCACCGCCGCAAGGGGCGAGGCATAGGGATTGGCGAGGAAGCGCGTGTTGCCCTTGAGAATCGCATGGGCGGTGAGGCGGGCGACGGGACCGGCGGATTGCCACGCCCAAGCCTTCTGAGGCTTGGCACGCAACCACCGTTGGAGACTCGCCAAACATCCCGGCGTGGGCCAAAGCGTGTACGTCCTCAGCAGCAATAACGCGGAGAAGTGCAGGAACGGCCCTTGCAATTCCTCAAAGAGGCCTTTCTCATGCAGGAGTTTGGCGACGTCGTCAAGGATTATGAGGTGATCGAGCACTCGCGTATCGGAGGCATGAACGCGCGAATCTCTGTGAATGCGATAGAAATAGAAAGGGCAGGCGAACGCACCGAGGCGATCTGCGGAAAGGAGGAGGTCGATATGGATGGCCGCGTCCTCATAGTGATGATGCTCCGGGAAGCGGCGATCGCCCAGAAAGGATTTGCGGATGATGCGATTGTGAGGATAGCAACACGTGTCGAAGGGAGAACGCCCGATGTCGCGCCACGTGAAAGGCTCCGCGTAACACCGTTCGGGAAAGCGGGTCTCGTTCCATTCGTTGGACACCTGCTCCCCGGTCTCGCTGATGACGTCCTGCGGTTCGAAAAGCACCATGTCAAGGTTCTGACGCTCAGCCTTGCGGAGCGTACGGTACCAAACGAAACGATCCACCCAATCGTCGCTGTCCACGAAAGCCAGATATTCCCCCTTCGCCTCCTCGATGCCGCGATTGCGCGCTTTACCCGGGCCACCATTCTTCTGACGGATGATGCGAATACGTTTATCTCTTTCGGCGAATCGGCTCAAAATCTCACGCGACCCATCGGTGCTCTCGTCATCCACACAGATGATTTCAATGTTCTCCTCGCATTGCGTGCAGACGGATTGCAGGCATTTCGGGAGATATTTCTCTGCGTTGTAGACGGGGATGATAACGGAGAGTTTGGGGTTGGGGACCGCCTCGCGGGCGGGGACAGAGCAATCCGCCGTGATGGTCTTCTTGTCAAATTCGCCCAACGGGATCATTCTGGCGAACCAAACGCGCGCCTTGAGCTTGTCCTTCGCGTAGGCCAGCCAGACCATGATGAGGCGTTCGGAGAGGAACCCGAAGACACGGGCCTGCTCCTTGTTCTTCGGCAACTCGATGCGACGCTCAAGCTCAAAGAGAATCTTGAAGAGCCAGGCGGAGTAATCGTCGAAGAGCGGCTTGCGCATGACGCAGATGTTGCCGAAGCATTGGGTCGTGTCCACGCAAAGGGCTTGGTGGGCATAACCCTCCATCTCCGGGGTGAGGTCGTGGATGACGCGCAACGTCTCGGCGATATCGGACTCCCGATGCTCATAGGCATGGAATTGGTAGGGCGTCATGATGTGCCCCGGCTCGCCAGGCGGGAAAACCGGCCAGCAGGGCGGCATCAGGATGTCATGGTCGGCGAGCAACCCCCGGATGACCTGCGGCGTCCACCCAAACCGCTTGAGCGTCGACTTCGAGAAATCCGAGAAAGTCCCGTCCAAACAACCAGAGAAACTCGGGATTCGGCGGTAGTGGCAAAGCCCCACGACATCCGCCTGGACATTCTTCCAAATCCAATACTGCGCGGTGAGCTCGCAAAAGTTCGGGTTCTTCGCCGCGATGTTATCCCCGATGTTGTCGCGCATTGTAACACCAGGGATTGGCTTCCCCTTCCCCACTTGGATGGGCACAAAGGGCGGCGTCTTGGGCAACGGCGTCGGCTTGTGGCAGACAACATAAATCCGGACATCTTCCTTCATGGTCTTGGTCTTCTTCATCCTGACTCTCCTTCATCAGACGTCCCGTTCACGAACGCTTCTGCAAGACTCCCCGAAAAAAAGCGTCAACCAACGTTTTGGCCACGTCCAACGATTCTCCCGGCTTCCCTGCGGCGTTCTCTGCCTTGGTCGGCCCAGGAGAAAGCAACTCCGCCAGCGCCGGAATCGTCCGCAACGATTGAAGCGCCTGCTCAAGCGCATGGAGTCGTCGATCGTGCTCTATCGCCTTCCACAACTGGAGTTCCCGCACGGAGGTGGGCAATTTCCGCTTGTCGAGCGCATTCTTCAGCCATTGGAGGCTGAACGCCTTCATCGGGCCGAGCTTTCCGTCGACTGCGTCGAAATCAATCGGCTCCCGATGCAACGCCTTCTCCTTGAGTTCATCCAAGGTGAAAACCAAGCGATTGTGCAGATCGGTCAGGTCGCAGATGGTCTCAAACCGCGCCATGCCCCGATACTTGTTCGCGAAGACCGACATGGGGCGGTGGAAGATAATGCTGTAGCAGAACCCATGGAAGGAATCCGTCACGACATAGTCGGCGTTTTGGAAGTAGTTCAGCCAATCCTCGATCCGAATTGGGTTGACGATGTTGGGGTCGTCGATTTCCGCCTTGAGTTTGGCGATGTCCTTCTGCCCATCCAGGATAATGCGATAGGGCAGCCCAAGGCTTTCCGCCGTGAGGCGCACGGCCTCCAGTTTCTCGGGCGTCACGTCCAACAGATAGGAAAGGACGTATCGCCCGGGAAGCGCGACACGCGAAAGCGCGATGGCCTCCTCATAGGATGCCATGTCGCAGAGGAACACAGGGTCCAACACGTGCGTCGCATCCACGCCAAAGGAATCCCGGCAAATGTCGACGCCGCTCTTCTCGCGGACGGAGACGGCGTCGAACTTGGAAAGGTAATACCCGACCCTGAGCTTTTGCGGGTCGGGGTAATTCTCCGTGTCCCGCCCGAACGAGGTCGCATAGGCGATCTTTTTCTTCTTGTTGTCCACGAAGTCGAAGAAAAAGTAGCCATACCCAAAGAAACGGTTACAATCGTAGTTCCACAGTTGATCCGACCCGCACAGGAAGGTGTCGCACAGTGCGTTGAAGCGCCGGTAGTCGCCGCGCATGACGTCGCTGACGTCATAAAAGTGCCGCGCGAACTCAATGCCATAGCGCTTGCCCTCCGGCAGCTCGGTCGGCATCTTGGGATACTCCAGCATGAGGACGCTCTTCCCGAGGTTTTTCAGCGTCCGATTGATGGCGAACGAGGTCAGCGTGCTCCCATAGTTGGTGCTGTCCCACCACCCGACATACCCGATGTCATAGGCGGCCTTCTTGCCCTGGACCATCTGGATGGCGTCCTCGTAACCGAAACGTGCCATCAGCCGGAAGAACGCCCCGCGCAGCGGATGCTGCTTCGAGGGGAAGTTGATTTGCCCATTGTAGCGCCTGATCGCGTCATAAGGCAGGCTCTCGCACAGCGTCATCGCCGGCCGTAGGCGTTCGAACCACGCCCGCCCCTTCTCGCTGTTCACCAAGACAAGCGAAGTCCCCTTCTTGTCGTCATAGGCCGGGTTGATCTTATTGACTTGCCAGGCGTCCGCTAGCGTGAAATCCCCGATTCGGGTGGGGCACGCATACGGACAGGCAAAACAGTTATAACGATTGATGATCCCCTTCAGGAAACCGTCATACCAACTGCTTTCCCAAGAGGGCTTTTTGCGAACCGACCCATCCTTCAGATAAACCACCACTGGAGTGGCCCAGTTGTAGAACACCTTATCACGAAAATCCACCCGCTCGATGGGTTTCCCCTCCGAGAACTCGCGGAGGAAGGTTTGGTAAGCCGTAAGGGAGTTCGCGCCGTGGCAGACGAGGTCGGCGGTGAGGAGGTTGGGGTCGTCCTTGCCGAGGAAGCGGTAGAGCCCGGCGATCTGGCAGGGGCAGCCCACGTAGAGCACCGGCTTGCCCTGCCCCAGGGCCTCCTTGACCTCACGGTAAGTCAGGCGCGTGTCGCTCTGCACGTACTTTGATTTCCGCAGGGGCGCCAATTCCTCCTTGGTGTGCGCGGCGGCATGGTAGACCGACAGATAATCCTCGGCATAGCGCGCGCCGAAGACGGCCCCGTCTTTTGCGAGCGTGGCCTCGGCCAGGAGCGAGAACATGCCGCCGGAGGAGCTTTTCATGCGCGTGTCGTCGTCCGCCCAGACGGCGTAGGCGGGGGGCGTGGGATGGTGCGCCACGGGGTTGGCGGCGGGGCAGGCCGCCAGGCAGAGGCCGCAGTTCACGCAGGCGTCCGTCACCTGTGGGAAGTAAAACCCCTCGCCGTCCAGGACCATCCGGATGGCGTCCTTGGGGCATTTGTTCCGGCAGGCGCCGCAGCCGGTGCAGGCGTTGTGGGCGATCGTGCGGATGGTGTTGTCGGGCTGGGCGGCCATGGGCGGGTCCTTTCTGTGGGGAGGGGCGGTCAGCGGGCGGGGCCGAGGATGCGCGCGGCGGGGCCGTCGGCGGCGATGCGGCCGTGGTCAAGGCGGATGACGCGGTCGCAGTAGGCGCGGATGACGGACATGCTGTGGGAGACGAGGATGAGCGTGGCGCCGTCGGCGAGGAGGCCGTTGATGCGCCGTTTGCACTTGGCGGCGAAGTCGGCGTCGCCCACGGCCATAACCTCGTCGACGAGGAGGATCTCGGGCTTGATGGCGGTGGCGATGCCGAAGCCCAGGCGCGCGAGCATCCCGGAGGAGTATTGGTAGACGGGCGAATCGATGAAGGGGCCGATGCCGGCGAAGTCGATGATGTCGTCCATCAGGGCGGCCATCTCGCGGCGGGTCTTGCCTTGGAGGACGCCGTTGAGGAGGATGTTCTCGCGGCCGGAGAGCTCCTTGGAGAAGCCGGCGCCGAGGGCGAGCATCATGGAGACGCGCCCGCGGACGCGGACCTCGCCTTGGTAGCGGCGGTAGACGCCGCCGATGACGGAGAGGAGGGTGGTCTTGCCGCACCCGTTGTGGCCGATGAGGCCGACGCGCTCGCCGCGGGCGATGGAGAGGGTGAGGCCGTCGAGCGCGGTGAACCAGGCGCGGTTGGCGCGGTCGCGGATGTATTGGGGCAGGTGGAGGACGATGTTCTTGAGGCCGTAGTGGCGGCGCTCGATGGCGAAGCGCATCGTCAGGCCGTTGATCTCGATGATGGGCGGCTCAGGCATGGCGGTCCCTCACATCATCTCGGCGAAGCGGGGCTCCAGCCGCCGGAAGAGCCACCGCCCCGCGAAAAAGACGGCCAGGCAGATCGGCGCCAAGAGCAGGAAACGCCCCGGGTGGAAGCCCGGCGACCAGAAGATGTCCCGCCACGTCATCAAGATCCCGCCCATGGGGTTGATCTCGTAGAGCCAGAGGAAGCGCTCCGGCACGTTGTCGATGGGGATGAAGACCGGCGAGACGAAGAGCCACAGCATCATCCCGACCGCCACGATGCGTTCCAGGTCCCGGAAGTAGAGGTTCACCGCCGCGTAGGCATAGCTGAGGCCGACGGAGAACAGCGTCAGGCACGTGAGGGCCAGCGCGAGGTTCGGCGCCACCGTCGCCCACTGCGGCACGACGCCATAGCAGAGCATGATCGCGGCCAGCACCGGGATGGTCAGCAGGAAGTGGAGGCTCTCGGTGAAGAACGTGCCCCAGATGAGCAGCCCGCGGTCGAAGGAGGTCTTCTTCAGCAGCGTGCTGTTGGACATGAGCACGCGCCCGTTCGTCAGCACCACGTTGGCGAAGAACTGCCACATGAAGTTCCCGCTCACCAGGTACAGCGCGTAGTTCTCCGCCTGCCACCGCATCACCACGCCGAAGACGAAGAAGTAGACCAGGCTGGTGACGATCGGCACGATGAGCGACCACGCGAAGCCCAGCGCCGTGGAGTTGTACTTCAGCTTGAAGTCCTTGGAGACCAGGACCAGGATTTGGTCGCGTTTCAGTGCCAGGGCGTGCGTCATCGCGTTCGGCCTCAATCAATACGCGCCGCGCTGGAGGAGCACCACGGCGAAGGTTCGAAGGAAAATCCAGAGGTCGAGCCAGAGGCTCCAGTTCTGCGCATAGTACGAATCCAGCGCCACGCGCGTGTCGTAGTCCACGTCGCTCCGGCCCGAGACCTGCCACAGCCCCGTGATGCCCGGCTTCACCGACGAGACCACCGCGTACGCCGCGCCGTATTTCGCCACCTCGGCCTCGACGATCGGCCGCGGCCCGATGAGCGCCATCTCCCGCCGCAGCACGTTCCACAGCTGCGGGATCTCGTCCAGCGACGTCTTCCTCAGCCACGCCCCCAGGCGCGTCACCCGCGGGTCGTCGCGCAGCTTGCCCGTCTCCCGCCACTCCCGCGCCAGCTCGGGGTCGGCGGCCAGCAGTTCCCGCAGGCGGGCCTCCGCGTCCGGGGCCATCGTGCGGAACTTCCAGCACGTGAAGGGCCTCCCCCGCTTGCCCAGCCGCGTCGTCTTGTAAAAGATGTGCTCACGCCCCACCGTCGCCCACAGCGCCACCATGATGCACAGCCCCGGCGCCAGGCACAGCGCCATCGCCAACGCCGCCAGGGCCAGCTCCGCCACGCGCTTCACCGCCCGCGTCCCGCGCTGGTGCAGCTGGTTCGCCATCTCCAACGCCCCATAGCCCCCAAACTCCACCGGCCGCGACAACGCCACCGGGAAGACCTGCCACTCCGGCATGCACACCACCACCGAAAAGTAATCCAGCAACGCCGGGAGCGAGGCCTTGAACACCCGCAGCGGCTGGCAGCACACGCAGTGCGCGATCCGCCCCTGCATCGCGAACGCCAGCGCCTCCTGCGTCCGCTCGAAGGCCCCCGCCACCCGCACCCCCGCATAGGTCGACCGCGCGAAGATCCCCTCCAGCCGCCCCGTCAGCCCCCGCGGCCCCAGCAGCACCACGGGAATCTGCAGGAGTCTACCCCCCCCCGTAGCGAGCAGGCAACGCCGCACCGCGTTCCGCGCCGACTGCGCCGCCAGCACGTTCAGCCCCACCGCCAGCAGCACCACCCACGGCGGGAAGGGCGAGGCCTTCGCAAAAAACGACAGATAGGCAAAGAAGAGCGCCCCCGTCCCCACCGTAGAAAGCGTCAGCCGCCGGAACTCCTCCATCGCCGGCAACGCCATCCCCGGGTAAAACGGGTTCCCATGGTACAGCCGCCCAAAGACGTTCAGGCAAAGGTAGACCGCCACGAACCCGCCGCGCGTGGACGCATACCGCCAATCCGGCGCCACCCCCGCGCACCACCCATACAGCGCCGCCGCGGCGAACCCGCACGCGCTCAGCGTCAGCGCGTCCGTCATCATCAGCAACAATACTCTCAAACGGCCCTGCAGCATCTCCGACCTTCTCAACAGACCGTGGGAGTATAGCAAACCCCCTTGCTTTCCTCAACCGGCCCGGCCACAGACCGCTTCCCAAAAGCTTCCCGGCACCCATCAGTATACCACCCCACCTCTGGGCCGTCAATGCGCTGGGCCCGTGCCTCAGCGTGGAAAGGCCAACTCCTCCTGCACGGCAAGGACCGGCGCGAAGGTACGGCGGTGGGCCGGGCAGGGGCCAAGGCGGCGGAGGGCCTCAAGGTGGGCCCGCGTGCCATACCCTTTGTGCCTGGCGAACCCATAGCCGGGGAAGCGCGCGTCGAGCCCGGCGCACAGACGGTCGCGCGTGACCTTGGCCAGGATGGAGGCGCAGGCGATGAGCAGGCTCCGCGCGTCGCCCTTCACCAGCGCGGTGTGGGGGATGGGCAGGCCCCTGACGGGCAGGCCGTCCACCAACGCATGGCCGGGGAGCGCGGGGAGCCCCTCGAGGGCGCGGCGCATGGCCAGATGCGTGGCGCGCAGGATGTTGAGCGCGTCGATCTCCGCGACGGAAGCCTGCCCGACGGCCCAGCGGACACGGGGCTCCTGGGTCAGCGCCTCATAAAGGGCGTCGCGCCTGGCGGGGGAGAGCTGCTTGGAATCATTGGCCCCGGCGAGCGGCCCGCGCAGGAGGGCCTCGGCGTCGGCCTCGGCGAACTGCGCGGCGGCGGCGACGACGGGCCCGGCGAGGCACCCGCGCCCAGCCTCGTCCACGCCCGCGAGGGCCACGCCGGGATGCGCGGCCCAAAACGCGCGCTCTGGCCGGAGGTCGGGGCTCATGCGAGCCTGGCGGTGAGGTCGTAGCCGCGCACGCCGGTGACGCGCACGTCCACGAAGTCGCCGGGCCTGACGGCCTCCGGCACGTGGGCGATGCGGGTGAGGCCGTCGACCTCCGGGGCCTGGTGGGGGAGGCGCGCGACGGCGCCGTCCTCGCCGCAGTAGTCCACGATCAGGGCGCGGGCGCGCGTGCCGACGCGGTCCCGGTTACGCTCGCGGGCGATGCGCCGCTGCGCCTCCATCAGCTCGCGGTGGCGGCGGCGGGCCACCTCGGGCGGGGGCAGGCCGGGGAGCGCCGCGGCGGCGGTGCCCTCCTCGGGGGAGAAGACGAAGGCGCCCAGATGGTCGAAGCGGACGGCCTCCACGTAGTCAAGCAGGGCCTTGAAGTGGTCCTCGGTCTCGCCGGGGAAGCCGACCATGCAGGTGGTGCGGAGCGTGGCGCCGGGGACGGCGGCGCGCAGGCGCGCGGGGAAGCTCTCGATGGCCCGGATGGTGTCGGCGCGGCGCATGGCGCGGAGCACGTCCGGGGCGCAATGCTGGATGGGCAGGTCAAAATAGGGCACGACGTGGCGGGCCCCGGCCATGGCCTCGAGCAGGTCGTCCGTCACATGGTTGTGGAACCCATAGAGCCAGCGCACCCAGAAGTCGCCCTCCAGCGCGTCCAGCGCGCGCAGAAGCGCGGCCAGGGAAGTGCCGTCGCGGCGATCCTTGCCATAGGCGGTGACGTCCTGGGCCACCAGGTTGATCTCGCGGCACCCGGTCGCGAGCAGGGCGCGGGCCTCCTCGAGCAGGGCGTCGACGGGGCGACTGCGGAGGCGCCCGCGGAAGAGGGGGATGGCGCAAAAGGCGCAGGCGTGGTTGCACCCCTCGGCGATCTTCATGTAGGCAAAGACGGGGCCGGTGAGGCGGAGCGCGGGGATGGGCTTGTCGAACGTGCGCGTGGGCAGTCCCGGGGCGACGGTCACGGGAAGGGCGCCGCGGCGGCGGCGGGCCAGGGCCTTGAGCGTCTCGGGCAGGCGGTCGAGCTCGTCCACGCCCAAGAAGGCGTCGACCTCGGGAAAGGCCTCGGCCATCCGCCCGCGGTAGCGCTGGGGCATGCACCCGGCCACCACCACGGCGCGGCAGCGGCCGGCGGCCTTGTGGGCGCACGCGGCCAGGATGTTCTCGGCGGCCTCGGCGCGCGCGGGCTCGATGAAGGCGCAGGTGTTCACCAGGATGACGTCGGCGCGGTCGGGCGTCGGCGCAAGGGTGTGGCCGGCCTTGAGCAGGAGCCCGGCCATGACCTCGCTGTCGGCGAGGTTCTTGGAGCAGCCGAGCGAGACGATGCCGACGCTGCTCACAGGCCCAGATCCTCGTTCACCAGGATCACCGTGGCGGGCGTGCAGGAGGGCCGCTGGCGGATGATCGTCACCACGCGGCAGATGCTCTCCGGGCAGCTCCCCGCGCAGTCGGCGCAGGCCCCCGTGGCGGCGCAGGGCGTCCGCTTCCCCAGCCGGTGGGCGTTGACGGGGCCGGCCACGGCGCGGACGCGCGCGAGCGCGGCATGGACGCCGCCCGTCACCACCTTGTTGCGGCCGACCACGAAGACCACGCGGCGGGGCCCGAAGATGGTGGAGGCCACGCGGTTGCCGTTGCCGTCCACGTTCACGATCACGCCGTCGTCGGTCAGCGCGTTGACAGAGGAGAGGAAGAGGTCGCACGTCAGCTGGCGGCGCATGATCGCCAGCTTCTCCTCGGGCGAAAGGTTCGGGAAGCCGTGGTTGAGGATCTCCTTGCCCGCCTCGCGCAGCTCGCGCGTCAGGTTCAGGCACGCCACCGAGAGCGACCCGCCGAAGCCCACGCACCCGGCCTCCCGCGCCAGGGCGAGAACCCGCCCGCGCGCCTCCCCGCGCGTCTCGCACACCTCGGCCTCGAAGCCGCGCGCGCGCAGCCTTCCGGCCACGGCCGCCAGGCGCACGCCGCCCTGCCAGGCCAACATCCCATCAACGGTGCTCTGTTCCATGCTTGCTCTCCCGAAACGCGAACCAAAGGAACCCAAGGCCCAACGCCAGCAGGGCCAGGGAAACGTTCTGGCTGAAGGTCAGCCCGAAAAGCAGCTCCCCGCGCGGGTCGTCGCGCAGGCATTCCCCCACGAAGCGGAGCGCGCCGTAGGCCATCGCGTACAGCCCGCAGCACAGCCCCAGACACCCCCGCCGCCGTTTATAGGCCCACCACAGCGCGCCGAAGAGCAGCGCGCACCCCGCCGCCTCGATGAGCTGCGTCGGCCACACCGGCAGCGCGTGCGCGGCGTACGGCGAGATCAGGCCCGCGCCCACCTGCCCCTGCCACGCCGGCGAGCCCGCGGGGAAGCAGACCCCCAGCGGCGCGTCCGTCCGCCCGCCGTAACAGCACCCATGGAAGAAACACCCCACCCGGCCGAAGGCCTGCCCCAGCGGCACGAAGACCACGCAGTAATCCAGCAGCGCCCGCACCGGCTCGCGCCGCCGCCGCATCAGCCCATAGGCCAGGATGCCCAGCGACGCCGCGATGAAGCCGCCATAATAGACCAGCCCGCCCTGCCACAGCTGGAAGGCCTGCATCGGCGCCTCCGCGAAGGAGAGACCCGCCTGCCCCTGCGGCTCATGCCAGAACTGGAGCACGTAGACCAGCCGCGCACCGAGGATGCCGCAGACCGCCGCGACCATGATCAGCGTGTCCACCTCGCCGGGGTCGCGTCCCGTCAGCCGCGCCAGCCGGCGCGCCAGGACATAGCACAGCACGAACCCGATGGCCAGCATCAGCCCATAGGCGTGCAGTTGGAAACCCCCGATGGCGAACAATTCCGAGTGCATGGCCGCATTGTACCAAATCCCCCACCCCACCGCCGACGTGGCGGCCCGAACGGCGAAGCGCCCCCTGCGAGGGCGCTGGCCGGGCGGCGGCGCCGCCCCCAGGGCCGGGACGGGGCGCCCCCCGGGGGAACGCGCCCCCTTCCCGAATCCGGCGGAGGAAGGCTAGGCCGCCGGCAGGGGCGGGGTCATTTGACGAGGGCCATGAACTCGGCGCGGACGGAAGGGGAGGTGCGGAAGGAGCCGAGGACGGAGGAGGTGACGGTGAGGGCGTTCTGCTTCTCGACGCCGCGCATCATCATGCAGAGGTGGGCGCAGCTCATGACGACGCCGACGCCCTCGGCGCCGGTGATCTCCTGGATGGCGTGGGCGATCTCCTCGGTGAGGCGTTCCTGGATTTGGAGGCGGCGGGCGTAGCAGTCGACGATGCGGGCGATTTTGCTGAGGCCGACGACGTGGCCGTCGGCGATGTAGCCGACGTGGCAGCGTCCGTAGAAGGGGAGGAGGTGGTGCTCGCAGAGGGAGTAGACCTCGATGTCGCGGACGATGACCATGTTGTTGGCGGCGGACTGGAAGACGGCGCCGTTCAGGACGTCCCGGGGGGTCTGGCGGTAGCCCTGGGTGAGGGAGGTCAGGGCCTTGGCGACGCGCTCGGGGGTCTTGAGGAGGCCTTCGCGGTCGGGGTCCTCGCCGATCTCGGCGAGGAGTTCGCGGACGAGGCGGGCGAGGCGGGCTTGGTCGGGTTGCTTCAGCATGGGAGGACGAGGCGGTGGGGGGTGTGGGAGAGGACTTCGCAGCCGGTCTCGGTGACGACGAGGAGGTCCTCGATGCGGACGCCGACTTCGCCGGGGATGTAGATGCCGGGCTCGTCGGTGATGACCATGCCGGGCCGGAGGACGGTGTCGCAGGTCTTGGAGAAGCCGGGCATCTCGTGGATCTCGAGGCCGACGCTGTGGCCGAGGGAGTGGCCGTAGTAGTCCGCGTAGCCGTATTTGCCGATGATGTCGCGGGAGAGCGTGTCGAGGTCGCAGCAGCGGAGGCCGGGCTTGACGGCGGCGGCGACGGCCTGGTTGGCCTCGAGGACGATGTCGAAGATCTCGTTGAAGCGGGGGGTGGGGGTGCCGTAGAAGAGGGTGCGGGTCATGTCGGAGCAGTAGCCGTCGACCTTGACGCCCATGTCGATGAGGAGCTCGGAATCGGGCTTGAGGACGGTGGCGTCTGGCTGGTGGTGGCATTCCACGGCGTTGACGCCGGCGCAGAGGATGGGGTCGAAGGATTCGACGAGGCCCCGGGCGGCCTCGGCCATGCGGAAGTGGCGGAGCATCTCGAGCTCGCTCATGCCGGGGCGGAAGGTCTCGAGGAGGTCGGCGAGGAGGGCGTCGTTGGCGGCGGCGGAACGGCGGATGGCGTCGATCTCGCGGGGGGACTTGACGCCGCGGATGGCGGAGACGAGGCTGGTGACGCTGGCCATCTTGGCGTGGGCGAAGGCCTCCTGCAGGGGGAGGAACTGGGCGACGGAGAGGGAGCCCTCGTAGCCGACGACGGCCCAGTTCCTGCCCATGGCGGCGTAGTCGGCGAGCTGTTCCTTGGTCGGCTTGAACCTGCGGATCTCGACGCCGGAGAGGAGGCGGTGGGCGACCTCGAGGTAACGGGGGTCGGTGTAGAAGACGGGGGTGCCCTGGCGCTCGACGAGGAGGAGGCCGTTGCTGGTCTCAAGGCCGGTGAAGTAGAGGCGGTTGACGGAGGCGTAGAGGAAGGCGGCGTCGATGCCGGCTTCGGCCATGGCGCCCTGGAGGCGCTCGATGCGGGAGAGGTGTTCGGTGTCCATGGGAAACCTGTGGGCTGGCGGGGGAGGGGGAACGGGGCGCGCCGCCGCGGCCGCGGAGGGCCTCGGCGGCGCAACCGCTCGCCGTCCCCGGCGCGTTACTTGACGAAGAGGTCGTCGGCGGTCATCTGCGCGGGCTTCTCGAGGCCGAGGAGGTCCAGGCAGGTGACGGCGATGTCGGAGAGCTTGCCGTCGGGGCGCATGGCGCGTTTGTCAGCGTCTTTGGCGACGTAGATGCACTCGACCTTGTTGAGGGTGTGGGAGGTCTTGGGCATCCCGGTGGCGTAGTCGACCATCTGCTCGGCGTTGCCGTGGTCGGCGGTGATGAGGACGTGGGCGTCGAGCGCCATCAGGCGGGGCAGGAGCCTGCCGATGCATTCGTCGACGATCTCGACGGCGCGGGTGGCGGCCTCAAGGTTGCCGGTGTGGCCGACCATGTCGCAGTTGGCGTAGTTCACCACGATGAAGCCGTAGGGATTGTCCTCGAGGCGGCGCAGGAGCTCGTCGGTGACGTTGTAGGCCTCCATCTCGGGGTGGGAGGCGAAGGTGGCCGGGTCGAAGCGGCTGGGCACCTCCACCTGATCCTCGCCGGGATAGGGCTTGGTGCTCTTGCCGTTGAAGAAGCTGGTGACGTGGCGGAACTTCTGCGTCTCGGCCAGGCGGAGCTGACGGATGCCGGCCCTGGAGACGACCTCGCCCAGGAGCATGTCCATGGCGCCGTCGCCGCCCATGGCGCCGAGGAGGTAGTCGCCGAACTCGTCCCAATAGCGGGTGAAGCCCAGGTAGGTGACCTTGGGGCGGCGGGGACGCACGCCGGCGTAGTCGTCGCAGACAAAGGCCTGGGTCAGCTGGATGGCGCGATCCTGGCGATAGTTGGTGTGCATCACGCTGTCGCCATCCTGGATGCCCGCGTAATCGCCGATGACGGAGCAGGGGATATACTCGTCGGTCATCGGGTCGCCGTCAGGCGTCTTCTCCGTGTCATAGGCCGTCTTCACGGCCTCCTCGACGGTGGCGAAACGCTTGCCCTTGGCGTCGACCAGGCACGCGAAGGCCTCGGAGGTGAGGGCCCAGTTCTTGGAGCGGTCCATCGCGTAATAGCGGCCCATGGCCGTGCCGATGGCGCAACCGCCGACCTCGGCCATCACGCCCTGGAGCTTGGCCAGATACTCAAGCGTGGAGCGCGGCGGCGTGTCGCGGCCGTCCAGGAAGGGATGGACGACGATGCGGCCCTCGGGGAACTCCTGGCGCGCGCGGCGCATGATCTTGAAGAGGTGCTCCTGGTGGGCGTGGACGCCCTCGTCCTGCAACAGGCCCATCAGGTGGAGCTGGGACTTGTTGGCCTTCCAGTTGGCGATGAGGGCCTCCCACTTCGGGCTCTTGAAGAGCTCGCCGCTCTTCAGGCCGTCGTCGATGCGCTTGAGCTCCTGCTCCACGATGCGGCCCGCGCCCATGTTCAGGTGGCCCACCTCGGAAGAGCCCTGGTAGCCGTCGGGCAGGCCCACCTCCTCGCCCGAGCACTCGATGCGGCACCACGGGTAGCGCGCGCGCAGGCGGTCGATCACGGGGGTCTTGGCGCTGAAGACGGAGTTGCCGGCGAAGCGGGGGTTCATCCCCCAACCGTCGCGGATGATCAGGCAGACAGGGCGTTTGTCCATGGCAAGGTTCCTTTCTTAAACTCGCGCCCTATTATAGCACACCCGCGCCGACAAAGCCGCCCCGCCATTTTGGCCTTGAGCCGCGTCCCCAAACATGGCATAATTCCCCCATCTTTCCCGGATCCGTAGCTCAGTCGGTCAGAGCAGGGGACTCATAATCCCTTGGCCGGTGGTTCAAGTCCACCCGGATCCACCAGCTCCCCAACAAGGCCCATCAGCTCCCCGTAGGACGCGACCAGGTGGTATTCCACGTCCCCGTTTGGGGCGAGGGCCCGCGTCCAGGCCTCCGCGCAGGTCTTGCGCAGTCTCTCGTTCCCGCGCAGATCCCAGTCGTCCGAGGAGCCCTTGGTCTCCGCGAGGACGCAGACGTGGCGCACGCTCCCCTTCCTGAAGGCCACCGCCCAGTCCGGGTTGTAGGTCTCCCCGTTCGGGAGGGGGATGGCGTAGGCCGCGGGGAGCTTGACGAAGGCCTCCACCTCCGCGGCGCCGTCCGCGTCCTTGGCAAAGTCCCGCTCGACCTGCGAGTCGGCGTCCAGCCACGGGTAAAGGTGGCGGCTCAGGCGCTCCGCCTCGTCGCACCGCTCCGCGGGCAGGGCGGGCGCCTCCTCCGCGAAGAAGTCGTCCCCATACCGCTCGTCCGTCGGGCGGTAGGCGATGGTGTCCAGCACCTGCCGGAGCTTTTCCGTGTTGATGATCCGGGCGACCTCCGCGATGAAGGCCTCCGGGTTCACCGCGTAGAGCGCGCGCACGGCGGGCTCCAGCCGCCGCAGGATGGCCGCGATGGTGCGGCGCGTCAGCCCCGTCCGTTTCGGGTCGGCCAGCTCCCCCACCAGATCATACGCCACCGTGCCGCCGGGCGCGAGCGCCTCGCTGCTGGACTGCCTGCCCCCGAAGGCCTCCCCGCCCCGCACGGCCGCGGCGGAGAGCCGCCCCTTCTGGCTGACCTTTTCGATGACGACCGTGGGCTTGGGCACCCTGGGCCCCGTCTCTGTACTGTTGAGCGCCGCGACGCAAGTGTCGATGAGGCGCGGCGTGTCGATCCGCACCCGGCACACCGTCTTGCGCCGGAGCTTCCCCCACAGCTCCTGGAAGCCGGGCTTGTTCAGATTCTCCCGGTTGACCTCCAGCCTCTTGCGCCCGCGGCCATTCTCAATCCGGATTCTCTGCCCGGCGGCCAACGCGTCGAGGATGGACAGGATCTCCTCGCGCATAGCCTCCAGCTCACGCGGGAAGCCCTCCGCCAACGTCCCCGCCGCGCGATCCTTGCGGAAGGCCTCGTTCAACGCGTCGTCTGCGTCCAGATAGTCGTTGTTGAAGAGCCAATTGTAGACCTTTTGGGACTGTTTGCCTTCTATCTTCATCGGCAGCCCCGAGGGCGTTGCCAACTTGTGCCCCGTCAGGAAGTCCGGCCTGATGGCGAATGGACGCCCCTTGATGGCCTCGGCGAACTCCCGCTGCAGGCCCTTCACGAACTCCGAGCACGCCTCGTCCGTCACCACGGTCAGGCGGTTCACGTCGTGCGTGCCGCCGACCGCCCACCGCGCGCCGTCCTGCGTCACGCAGAGGCGCAGCCCGCGCCCCACCTCCTGCCGCCGCGAAACGACGTTGTCCGTGTGCCGGAAGAGGCAGATGACGAAGACGTTCGGGTTGTCCCACCCCTCGCGCAGCGCCGAGTGCGAGAAGAGGAAGCGCACGCGCGCCCGCTCCGAGTCCTTCAGCGACAGCAGGCTGGCCTTGTCCTTCAGGATCAGGTCGTAATCCTCCCCGCCGGACTTCTCGACCTCCTTCTCCGAGCGGTCGACGGCGCGCCTGCTCTTCTTGTCCTGGCTGAAATAGCCCGCGTGCGTCTCCTCCGCCCGGATGCCGCGCAGGTAGTCCTTGTGCCGTCGGGGCCACGCCAGGTCGTCCAGGCACCTGTCCGCCTCCTCCCGATAGACGCGCTCGAAGAGCGCCGCCAGCGGCCCGCGGCCGTCCTCCTGGCCATAGACGCGGTAATCCGCCACGTGGTCGATGAAGAAGAGCGAGAGCGTCTTGATCCCCTTGGGCAGGTTCGCCGCCTCCTTCTGCAGGTGCGCCCGGACGGCCTCGCGCACCTGAATCTCCCGGAGCGCGTCGGCCGCCGTCTCGCCCACCACGTCGCCGGCCTCAAGCGTCAGGCCGTTGGCGAAGCGCACCCTGCCGCCCTCCTCGTCCGCCGCCAGCTCCTGGATGACGTAACCCTGCGCGTACTGCGCCATCCCGCCGGAGCGCGCGAAGAGATTCTCGCCCCGCCCCAACAGCCGCGTCTCGCGCCGGACGGCGCCGTCCTCCACGCGCCGCCGCTCGAACTCCAGCCGCGCCTTGGGCCCGCCCACCCGCTGCGGCTCCACCCCCACCAGATAGAGATAGCCCGACTGCCCCGTCAGGTTGCGCACGCGCAGCCCCGTCACCTCGATCTTCTTCACCAGCTTTTTGTTGTAGGCGTCCAGCGCGTCCAGGCGGTACACCAGGTCGTGCCGCGTCTTGTGCGTGGCCGAGTAGCGCAGCGCGAAGAGCGGGTTGAACTCCTTGAGCGCCTCCGTCGTCGCCCGGCCCTCCATCTTCTGCGGCTCGTCCAGGATCAGGATGGGGCGGCACGCCGCGAGCAGCTCCAGCGGCGAACTCGACCCCGCCTCGTCCTGCCGCAGGCGGATGCGCCGGCTGGCCTCGCCCCGCGCGTTGAAGGCCTGGATGTTGATGATCAGGATGTTCAGCCCCGAGGTGTTCGCGAAGGCGGAGAGGCACCCCGGCTGCCGGGAGTCGTAGACCGCCACCTGCGCGCGCACGCCGTACTTGTCGAAGAAGTGCCCCGCCGTCGCCTCGAGCGACGCCTTCACCCCCTCGCGGATGGCCACCGTCGGCACCACGATGACGAACTTCGCCCAGCCATACCGTTTGTGCAGCTCAAAGGCCGTCTGCGTGTAGACGTAGGTCTTCCCCGTCCCCGTCTCCATCTCCACGTCCAGGTTCACCGGCCACGCCTCCCCCGCGCCCCGCCACAACGCCCCGGACTGCGGCAGACGCTCCCTGTCCTGCCGCGCCCGCAGGTTCGCCAGCAGTGTCTCCTCGCCCAACGCCAGCGGCGCGTTCGCGAAGACGGGCATGAAGAAGTCGTCGTTCTGCGCCGGCCCCTGCCGCGGCTGCCCCGCGAAGACCGCGCACACCGCCACCGTCGCGTCCCACTGATAGGGCAACGCGTCGAACTTCAGCTCCAGCCGGTTCTCCATCGTCGCCGCCCTCCTCACAGCACCCAGAGCGTCGCCCGGCACCCGGCCTGGCGCAGCCCCGCCTCCACGTTCGCCTTCACCGTGTCGTCCGCGAAGCCCTCCTCGCGGAAGACCACGTAGCTCGGCGCGACGGCCTGCCCCACGATCCACCGCGTCACCGCCTCCGCCTTCGCCGCCGTCAGCGCACCCTCCCCCATCAGGCACGCCACCAGGAAGCCCTCGGCCACCGACCACACCGTCGCCCCGGGCGCCGCCTCCGCCCGCTCGATCCGCTCGACCAGCAGCGGCTCCGTCACCCGCAACAGCGCCTGGAAGAGCAAATCCTCCTCCGTGCGCCCGGGCTTGACCGTCCCCTCGGCCAAGCCCGCCTCCCAATTCGCCAGCGCGTCCACCGGCGTCAACGCCGCCTCCAGCTCGTTCTTCTCGTCCACCCGCAGCACGCGGAACCCCACGTCCAGCTTCCCCCGCAGCTCCGGCCGCTCCCCCAGAATCGCCTCCCCCGCCCGCCGGATCCGCTCCTCCCCAATCGCGCAGATATCCGCGAAAGTCTTCACCGCCTCACCCGTCAATTCCACATTTTTGGGCAACTGCACCAAAATGAACTTCCGGTTCCCCCCGTCCTCCGCATTCAGCGCCATCACCGCATGCGCCGTCGTCCCCGACCCAGAGAAAAAGTCGAGGACGAGATCATCCTTGGAGCTATAGAGCGATAGGCAACGCTGAATCAGCGGCACATGTTTGGGATAATCAAAATAATCCTTCCCATCAAAGAGAGCTTTCAACGCCTTGGTTGCGTCCTGCGAATGCCCGACTTCCGTGTACTTCCAAACGGTCATCGGCGTAATCCCCTGTTTGACCTCAGAAAGGAATCGCTTAATTCTAGGCACACCATTCCCATCCGTGCCAAACCAAATGCGATTATCCTTAACACGCTTCAGGAACTCTTCCTCCGAAACACGCCATGAATATCCAGAGGGCGGATAGACGACGCGCCCGGAAGGCGTTGTAATCGGATAAATATTGCTCTCGACTGCCGGCCCAACAGAAAGATTGTCAGATGCCCACGGCCCTCGCGGGTCATTGTCCGGGTTCTTATAACGTGTGTCCGCCTCTGCCGTGCGCGGGATTCCATTGCATTGTGCCTGCGCAAGGTCTCGTGCATAGACGAGGATATAGTCATGGGACGGCGAGAAATGCTTCTTCAGCGAAATGGGGGCATAGGCGCGCTCCCACACCACTTGCGCAATAAAGTTCCCCGCGCCGAAGATTTCGTCGCAGAGGCGCTTGAGGTTGGCCTGCTCGTTGTCGTCGATGGAGATGAAGATCACGCCGTCGTCGGCGAGTAGGTCTCGGGCGAGGAGGAGGCGGGGATACATCATGGAGAGCCAATCAGAGTGGTAGCGGCCGTTGGTCTCGTCGTTCCTCTGGAAGGGGTCCTTGTCCTCGGTCTGGCGGCCCGCGTGGTCAAGAAGACCGGCCTTGATCATCTCCTCGCGGACGGAGCGGACGTATTTGTCGTGGTAGATGAAGTCATGGCCGGTGTTGTAGGGCGGGTCGATGTAGATAAGCTTGACCTTGCCGGAATAGGCGGTGCGCAGGAGCTTGAGGGCTTCGAGGTTGTCGCCCTCAATATAAAGATTCTGCGTAGTGTCGAAGTCCTTGGAACGTTCGCGAACAGGGCGAAGAGTGGAGGCCGTTGGGGCGTTGGCGGCATAACGCGCGGCGCGCTTGCCGGGCCACTCCAGACGGTAACGCTCCTTGGGGCCCTCGACCACCGCCTCGGAGGAGAAGGATTGGCGGAGGAGGTCGAAATCCACGGCCAGGCCGGCCGGCCCCTCGGTTACACACTCGGGGAAAAGAGTACGCAGTTTCGCCATCTGTTCCTGCGCCAAATCCGCCGTCGTCTTGGGAAGGTTCTCAAAGCCCATGATGTCCGTCCTTTCACGCTTCCAACTTGCTCTTCAGGGTCTGTTTCTCGTCCGCCAGTTCCTTCAGCCGCCGATGGATTTCCATCCGCTCGGCGTCCGTCCGCGCCCGGCCGCGCCTGTCGTTCAGCGCGGCGATCTCCCGGTCGATGGCCTCCAGCCGCTCCTCGGCGCCGAGCCTGTCAAAAGCCGCCTGTGCCCAATCCGATGCCGTCGTGGCCCCCAGCGTCGCATTCGACCAGAAGGCCGGGAGGGAGGAGATGACGCCGTTGTGCGACGCGATGGCGCCGACGGCCACCTTGCCGCCCGGCAGGATCATCGCCGGGCGGATATCAACACAAAAGTCCAACGGATGAAGGAAGGCGACCGCCACGGGGTTCAGGGTCAGGGCCTTGCCCAGCCACTCCGCCACGCGCCGGATCTGCCCGGCGTCCTTCAGCGAGGCCTCCCACGCCACCTCCACCACGTCCACGCCGCGCACCCGCCCCGACGCCGCGAAACGTTCGTCAATCGTCGCGTCCAGCCGCGTCCGGCAGACGACCGAGCGGATGGCGTGGGCGTCCTTCTCGGCGAGCGCGGCCCCCCGCCGGCGCTCCACCGCCCCGGCCAACGCCTTCTTCGTCAGCCGCACCGGCGCCGGGTTCGCATCCTCGAGCCCCAGCCACCCGATCCATCCCTTGTCGTCCGCGTCCCCATCCATGGCTCACGCTCCCAGCAAAGTCTTCCAACTCCTGCGCGGCGGCCTCTTCCGCGGAGGAGGCAGACAGCAGACCAACGGCGATTCCCGGCCCGAAGGCGCATCGCCGCGCGGCGCGGCGCCGGGCCGCCCACGCGTTTCCGCCGCAAGGGCGGCCTCGAGCCAGGTGGGCTGCCTGTGGGAAGGCCCCCGACTGAAAGACTCGGGGGGCATCGCCCCACACTCGCGCTCCGCCTCCCACAACGGCCGCCCGCCGCGCGAGGCGAAGCGCAGCAGCTCGTTGGTGTCCGCGTCCACCTCTTTCCGGTTTTGGGCGACGAACGCATCGACGGTCTTGTAGTTCGCGGCCGTGCGCAGCTCCTTTTGGAACCGCTCGATCACGCGGCACAGGTTCTGTCTGCGCCCGTTGATGGCGAAGCGGTCGCGCCTGCGGGCCTGGCAGGCGCGCACGAAGTCCGCCTTGTCCCCCCAGGCCTCCGGCAGCCCCCAGGAGCGGGCCTCTTTCAGCAGTTCGCCCGCCAGCGAGACCGGCCCGGCGTTCGGCAGGGCCTCATATTCCCGGCGGAACTTCCGCTCCCATGGCAGCACGTTCTCATACGGCAGATAGTCGATGCCCTCAATCTCCCTGAGGCGCCGCCGCCCCCACCCCCGCTGCTTTCGGATAAGCGCCAGGTAATCATCCGGATGCCACACGGCCACCCCCCGTGAGCAATCGAAATCCTGCGGATCCCCAAACCAAGACGCGGCCATCGTCGTTCTCCTACCGTGGCGGCTCATCCGGGAGGATGAGGGCGAAAGTGAGCAAAGTAAGGGCGGCGACGTCGTCGGTGAGGCCGGTGTGGAAGTCGAAGGGCTCGTCGCCGAGGAGGAGCTTGGCGCGGTTGGTCTCGCGGGCGACGCCAAGCTGGCGGAGGGCCCCCGCGAGGGCGGGGACGAAGGCCTTGGGGTCGAGGGCGTCGAGGCGGGCGGCAAAGGCGGGGTCGGCCGCGGCCCGGTCGCGGCAGAGGGCGCGGAAGAGGGCGAGCGCCTCCTCTTGGGCGAGCGGCCGCGGGGCGCCGAGCGGTTCGCCCCCGGCGTCCACGGCGAACAGGAAGCAGTCGCGGAAGGGGTTGACCCTCGCCTCCTCCGCGGAGAGGCCCGCGCGGCGCAGGAGGAAGAGGATGCCGCCGCGCGTGGGCACGGGGAGGCCGCTCCCGGCGAAGGCCTCGGTGAGGGCGGCGGGGGTGACGGCGCAGAGGCCGAGCGGGGCCTCCGCGCATTGCCGCTCCCGGGCCTTGCCTTCCCGGAGCCAGGCGTCGAGCTCGGCGAGGTAGTCGTCGAACTCGCCGTGGGTGCCGGTGAAGAAGGCGTCCATGTCGAAGTCGCTGCGCTGGATGGCCCGGAGCTGGTGTTCCCGGTAGGCCAGATCCTGCCTGACCTCGCCGCCAAGGACGGCGGCGTCGGGCGCGACGGTGGCGCCGACGGCGATCTTGGCGCGCACCCTGCGCTCCAGGCCGATGTACTGGTCAAGGTCTTTGCACGGGAAAAACAACACGTTGCGGATGCGCGCGTTGCGGGAGCCGATGCGGTCGATGCGGCCGACGCGCTGCACCACGCGCAGGGGGTTCCAGTGCACGTCGTAGTGCACGATCGCATCGCAGTCCTGGAGCGAGAGACCCTCGGAGAGGCAGTCGGTGGCGATGACCCAGTCGATCTCGGGCGCCCGCTCGCGGCGCGGCCCGCCGGTCGCCGGGTCCCTGGGGCACTGCGCAAAGGGGGCGAAGCGGCGCAGGAGCCGGCCCATCTCCTCGCGCTGCGCCTTGCCCGCGTGCCAGACGACCCCCCTGGCCCCGGTGACGCAGGCGATGTGCCGCTCGGGGTGGCGCCCGGCGAGGGTCTTGGCGACGTACACGGCCGTGTCGGCGAAGGCGGAGAAGACGAGGGCCTTGCAATTGCCGGGGTTGAGGGGATGGGCCGCCTTCTCCATCAACACGCGCTCCAGCTCCATCAGCTTGGCGTCGCGCTCGGGCCCGATGGGGTCGACGTCGTCCAGGATTTGGCTCAGGATGCCAAGGTCATGCCCCAGCCACCGCTTGAGGGCGGCGACGTCGAAATAGGCCTCGGCGGGGAGGAAGACCTCCCGTCCCAATTCTTCGGCGATGGCCTCGTCGTCCTCGTCGAGGGTGGCCGGGTCGACGCCGAGCGCGGCAGCCCTGGCCTGGCGGAGGGCCTCGGCCTCGCCGAGCAGCGCCCTGGCGGTGACCGACGGCACGCGGACGACCCCCTGGGCGAGCGCCTCCAGCTGGGCCTGCGTGCGGGCCAGGAGCGCCTCGCGGACCGTCCTGCGGAAGGCGTCCACGGAGCTCTCCAGGCGCTTGAGCGCGTTCATCCGCATGAGGGCGGGGAGGGCCTTCTGGCGGCTTTTGTCGCGGAGGCGCCTGTCCTCCTCTTCCTCGTGCCACCGGATGCCGGCGCGCAGGAAGTCCGTCGGGTTGTAGGCCGCGAGGGAGAGGGCCTCGAGCCGGCCGGCAAGCGCATCGACGTTGAGCCGGTCGGAGGCCGTGTCGATCTCGGGATGGCAGGAGCGGGTCTCGCACGCGGGGAAGGCGCCGATCTCGGCCTCCGCGCCGTCGTAGAAGCGCGAGATGCCGCCCCGGCTGCGGGCGATGGTATAGCGCTCAAGGAGGGCAAAATAGGACGGCGGCAGGAGGTTGGCCAGGATGGCGGCGGAGAGGGCCTCGGGGGTGTCCGCCACCGTCCGCTGCTGCGTGACGATGCGCTGGGCGGTCTGGACGACGGAGGCGACCTCGCGGCGGAAGGCGCCGCTGGGCGGGTCGTCCGCGCGATAGACCAGCCCCAGCTGGTTGGCGAGGTCGGCGAGGCGGTTGCTGACGGGCGTGGCCGAGAGCATGAGCACCTTCGTCCCCGGGTGCGCCTTGAGGTAGTCCAGCAGGAACCGATAACGCTTGCCGCCGCGCGTGCGGAAGTTGTGGCTCTCGTCGATGACGATGAGGCCGAAGTCCTTCCGGAAGCACTCCTCGCGCCGCACCCGCATCCCGCGCCCGGGATCGACCCACTCCTGCGTCAGGTCGGTGTGGTTGAGCAGGGCGTAGAAGAAGTCCGAGCGCCCGTTCAGCGTCGGGAGCGGGTTGCAGTCGTCGTCCTGCAGGAAGCGGAGCCAGTTCTCGCGGAGTTTCTTGGGGCAGAGCACCAGGACGCGCCTGCCCATGCGCTCATAGGCCTTGATGACGGCGAGGGCGGTGTAGGTCTTGCCGAGGCCGACGCTGTCGGCGAGGATGCAGCCGCCCTCCTTCCTGAGCTTGCGGAGGGCGGCGATGGCGCCGTGGCGCTGGAAGCGGTAGAGGGCCTTCCAGATGGGGGTCTCCTCCAGCCGGCGGTCGTCGGCGAGGGCGCCGCGCCATTCGTCGAGCCGGTCGCGGAAGAGGTGCCAGAGGGCGAGGTGGTAGATGAAGCGCGGGGCGTTGGGCGCGTAAAGGGCGGCCAGGGCGGCGCGAAGCGCGCCCTTGACGTCCCTACCCTGCGCCCAAAGGCGTTCGTAGACGGCGGCGAGCGCGGCGCGGGAGGGTTCATCGGGCGCGAAGAGGCCGGCCTGGGGCATCGCGCACGCGGGGCCGAGGCAGTCGCGCGTGAGCTCGACATTGCCCACCAGGAGCGCGTCGCCCACCGCGGCCATCCACGGCAGGGCGGCCTCGCACGCGACGGCGCGCACCTCGATGGCGGCGGAGGCCAGCCAGCGGTGCAGGCGGCGCGCGTCCACGCCCTGCGTCAGCTGGTTGTCGAGGATGAGCTCGGCGGGCGTGGAGGCCAGCAAGCGGTAACGCGGGGCCTCGGCGGCGTCCCGCAACACCGGCCCGGCGGGCAGGAGGATGCGCAGGCGCGCGGGCTTGCCGAGACGCTCGCGCAGGATCGCCAGCCCGCCGAGGGTGAGACGGGGAACCAGGAACTCGGCCTCTAGGCAGGGATCCCCGTCCGCGGCGTCGCTCAGCCACGCGGCGACGGTGCGCGGCGGCGCCCCGTCAATCCACGGATATCTACCCCCCCCTGTTGCTAAAGGCCTGTGATTGGTTCGCGTTCATCCTTGCCGCCATCCCGAACCGGCGCGCCGCGCCTACGCCTGCCCCGCGGGGCCTCCGCGCAGTCGCACCGTTGCCCATAGCATACCCCTTTCCCCGGCCGGCCGTCAAACGGGCGGGGGAAGGGGCAGGCCGGCGGGCGGGGATTGTGGTATGATGGGGGGCAAGTGCGAGGGGATTGGCCCGTCGCAGGAGGAGAATCGAAGATGGCCAAGGGCACGACGGATGCGTTGAGCGGTTGGAACGCGGTGAAGAGCGCGGAGCTCTATGGCGTGGATGCCTGGGGACGGAATTACTTCGGGGTCTCCCCTGACGGTTTTGCGACGGTGCGCCTGAGCCACCGCGGCAAGCCGATGGACGTGAAGTTCGCCCAAATCGTGCAGGAGCTGCGCGAGCGGGGGATGAGCCTGCCGGTGCTGCTGCGCTTCAGCGACATCCTGGCCGACCGCATCCGCGTGATCAACGAGACCTTCGCGAAGGCCATCAAGGATTACGGCTACAGGGGCGTCTACCGCGGCGTCTACCCCATCAAGGTGAACCAGCAGCAACAGGCCGTGCAGGACGTGGTGCGCTTCGGGCGGCCGTGGCACCACGGGCTGGAGGCGGGGTCGAAGGCCGAGCTCATCGCGGCGCTGGCCTACATGCAGGATCCCGAGGCCTACATCGTCTGCAACGGCTACAAAGACGAGGAGTTCGTGCGCCTGGCGCTGGGCTCGCTGAAGATGGGCCTTCAGACGATGCTGGTGCTGGAGAGCCTGGAGGAGCTGGACATCATCCTGCGCGTGGCCGAGGAGATGGACGTGAAGCCGCGCATCGGCATCCGCGTGAAGCTGAGCAGCAAGGTGGGGGGGAAGTGGAGCGAAAGCGGGGGCGACCGCTCGGTCTTCGGGCTCACCGCCGGGCAGATGATCGCGGCGGTGGACCGCCTGCGCGAGGCGGGGCGCCTGGACTGCCTGGAGATGCTGCATTACCACCTCGGCTCCCAGGTGCCGAACATCCGCGAGATCCGCGACACCATCAAGGAGGCGAGCCGCTTTTACGTGGGGCTGGTGAAGGAGGGCGCGCCGATGGGCGTCTTCGACATCGGCGGCGGGCTGGCCATCGACTACGACGGCAGCCACACGAACTTCGAGAGCAGCGCGAACTACGACGTCTCGGAATACTGCGCCGACGTGGTGGAGGGCATCATGCTGGCGTGCGACCACGCGAGCGTCCCCCACCCCACCATCGTCAGCGAATCCGGGCGCGCGCTCATCGGCTATTACTCCGTGCTCCTGGTGGACGTGCTGGGCACGACGACCTTCGAGACGGAGGTGCCCGAGCACGACCCCGTGCTGGAGGACGCCACCCTGCCCGACTGCATCGTGAACCTGCTCGACGTCTCCAAGAACCTGCGCACGAAGAACCTGCCGGAATATTTCAACGACGCGCTCTACTACCGCGAGGAAATCCAGAAGGCCTTCAAGCAGGGGCAGGTGACGCTGCGCCAGCACGCCGCCGCAGACCGCGTCTTCTGGTCCATCCTCACGCGCATCCGCGCCGAGGTGCCCAAGCTCAAGTACGTGCCCGAAGACCTCTCCGGCCTCGACGAGGCGATGGCGGACATCTACTACTGCAACTTCTCGGTCTTCCAATCCCTCCCCGACGCCTGGGCCATCGACCAGCTCTTCCCCATCATGCCCATCTCGCGCCTCTGCGAGAAGCCCACCCGCAGCGCCCACCTCTCCGACATCACCTGCGACTGCGACGGGCAGATCGACAAGTTCATCGACCTGCACGACGTCAAGCACGCCCTCCCCCTCCACCCCGTCCGGGAGGGCGACGACTACATCCTCGGCGCCTTCCTCGTCGGCGCCTACCAGGAGACCCTCGGCGACCTGCACAACCTCTTCGGCGACACCAACATCGTCTCCGTCTCCCTCGACGACGACGGCGACATCGACTTCACCGACGAGGTCGAGGGCGACACCGTCGAGGAGGTGCTCTCCTACGTGGAATACGACACCGCCGACCTCGTCTCGCGCTTCCGCCGCCTGACCGACGCCGCCGTCAAGGCCAAGCGCATCACCCCCGCCGAGCGCCGCCGCATCCTCTCCACCTACGCCAACGGCCTGCGCGGCTACACCTATTTCGAGCTCTGACCATGAGCGTCTACGACAGCGCCTACTTCGACCGCCCCCTCGGCCGAGACCGTTCCGACAGCGTCAAATGGACCCAGTTCGGCCCGGACGTCATCCCGCTGTGGATCGCGGACATGGACTTCCCCGCCTGCGACGAGATCGTCCAGGCCCTCACCGCCCGCGCCCAGGAGGGCTGCTACGGCTACGCCCGCGACTCGCGCCCCGCCATCCAGGCGATGATCGACTACCACCGCCGCCTCTACGGCTGGGAGATCGATCCCGACTGGGTCGTCCCCCAGCCCGGCGTCGTCACCGCGCTCAACCTCTTCTGCCGCCTGCTGCGCGACATGCGCCCGGGCCGCTCCGACGTCTTCATCAACGAGCCGGTCTACCACCACTTCATGTCCGCCGCCCGGCTCCAGCGCGTCCGCGAACGCCGCTTGGCGTTGCGCCCCTTCGGCGGGCCGCTCCCGGAAGGCCTTGAGGCCATCGACGCCCGCGGCGCCGGCGGCTGGATGCTCTGCAACCCGCAGAACCCCCTCGGCCACCTGTGGACGCGCGACGAGCTCACCCGCATCCTCGACTTCGCCGCCGCCAACGACCTCCTCGTCGCCTCCGACGAA
This sequence comes from uncultured Kiritimatiellota bacterium, assembly GCA_944391085.1. GTDB lineage: Bacteria > Verrucomicrobiota > Kiritimatiellia > RFP12 > DVOR01 > Spyradenecus. The sequence continues at coordinate 71,769 of CALXSE010000006.1, forward strand.
ATCCACGGCGGCCTCGTCCTCGACCCGCCCCACGCCTACCTGCCCCTGCTCTCCCTGGCCCGCTCCGACGCCGAGCGCCGCCGCCTCATCGCCTTCGTCGCCCCCAGCAAGACCTGGAACGTCCCCGGCCTGGGCTGCGCCTTCGCCATCGTCCCGGATCCCGTGCTGCGCGAACACTTCACGCGCAACTACGACCAGCTCATCCCCGCCGTCAACCTCTTCGGCTGGGTCGGCGCCGAGGCCGCCTACACCCACGGCGAGCCCTGGCGCCTGGCCCTGCTCGACTACCTCCGCGGCAACCGCGCCCTGCTCGAGGCCTTCGCCGCGCGCCACGGCCTGCCGCTCTGCAAGCTCCAGGCCACCTACCTCGGCTTCCTCGACTGCGCCGCCCTCCTGCCCAAACTGAACGGGGAAAGCCCGCGCGACTTCTTCCTGCGCACGGCCAAGGTGGCCCTGCACGACGGCGCCATCTTCGGCGCCCCCGGCTGGGTCCGCATCAACATCGCCACCCACGCCGACTTGCTCCGCCGGGCCCTCGACCGGATGTCCGAGGCGCTCGCCGCCCTCTGAGCGCCCCCGCCCTCACCCCTTCCGCAGCGCCTCTGCCGCGCGCCGCAGGGGCGGGAGGATGTGCGCGTAGATGCGCTTCCAGGCGGGACACAGGAAGGAGAGCGCGCGGGAATCCCGCGCGGGGTCGTGCCCGGCGCGGTTCTTGGGACAGTCGCCCTGGCAGAAGGTCAGGTAGGGGCAGGCGCGGCAGGCGGGGTTGTAGGCGGCCTTGCGCGCGCCGAAGGCCGCGTGCAGGGGGTTGTCCCAGATCTCGTCCCAGTCGTTCTCGTTGACGTTGCCGAGCAGGAGCTCGGGGCGGACGAAGAAATCGCAGGGGTAGACGTCGCCGTTGTGCTCGACGACGAGGTACGCGCGGCAGTCGCGCCCCATGGCGCAGCTATTGGCCTCGCCGGTGAGCATCCTGGAGACGACGCTGTCGAAGAGGCGCACGGAGACGGTGCGCAGGTCATGGGCGTGCCACTCGTCGAAGACGGCGATGACGAAATCCGCCCATTCCTCCGGCGTGATGGCATACGGCAACGGCGCGCCGTCCGGCCCGAACTCCACGCACTCGATGAACTGCAGGAAGCGCTCGCCCAGCCCGTCGCGCAGATACCGATAGGTGCCGACGGGGTCGTGGACGTTGCTCCGGGAGACCAGCGTGAGGATGTTGTGCTCCACCCCATGCTCGCGCAACAGGCCCAGCCCGCGCATGACGGCGGCGTGGCTGCCGCGCCCCGCGGGGTCTGGTCGGCGCGCGTCATGGACGGCCTCGGGCCCGTCCACGCTCACGCCGAGCAGGAAGCGGTTCTCCGCGAAGAGCCGCGCCAGCCCGGGCGTGAGCAGCGTGCCGTTGGTCTGGACGCAGTTGGTAATTTGCGTGCCGGGGCGGGCGTAGCGGCGCTGCAGGCGCAGCAGCAGGCGGTAAAAATCCTCGCCCATGAGCAGGGGCTCACCCCCCTGGAAGGCGAAGGTGTGCGCGGGGAAGGGCAACGCCAAGAACCCGCGCACCAGGCGCGTGAGCGTGGCCTCGTCCATGCGGTGGACGCGCCGTTGCGGGTAGAGCCCCGCCTTCCCAAGGTAAAAACAGTAGGCGCACCGGAGGTTGCAGTCCGCCCCGGCCGGCTTGATGAGCAGGGAGAAGGGGCGCATGGGTCAGAGGGCGAGCATCCGCTCGACGGAGGCCCGGGCGTCCGGGATCAGGGCATCGTCCACGCGCACCCGGCACGCCTCCGGCCACTCGGTGAGCGTGCGGAGCAGGGCCTCCGGCGTGGTGCGCCCCATGTCCGCGCAGAGGATGGGCCGCAGGGGATGGATGCGCAGGTGGCCGTTCGCGGCGGCCAGGCGGCGCACCAGGCGGTCTTCCGTGCCGATGATCAGCTCCGCGCCGGGCTCCGCGCGGGAGACGGCCTCGATGATGGCCTTGGTGGAGCCCACGTGCTCGGCCTGCGCGGCCACGGGGCTCGGGGCCTCGGGGTGGATGAGCAGCTCCGCGTCCGGGTGCGCGGCGCGCGCCGCGGCCACGTCGCCGGGCGTGAACCCGGCGTGGATGGGGCAACACCCGTCCCACGCCACGAGCGTCGCGGCGCGGATCTGCGCGTCGGAGAGGCCGCCGTCCGCCATGCCGCGGTGCCAGAGCGCCACCTCGCCCTCGCGGCCGAGGGCGCGCATGATGTTGGTGCACAGGTGCTGATCCGGCGCGAAGAAGATGCGGCAGCCCCGCGAGAGGAAGTGCTCCACCACCCGGCGCCCGTTGCCGGACGTGCAGGCCGCGCCGCCGTGGCGCCCGCAGAAGGCCTTGACCTCCGCGCTGGAGTTGACATAGACGATGGGCGCCCACCTGGCCTTCGGCGCAGCGGCGCGCAGGCGCTCCCACGCGGCCTCGAGGGCCGGCGCGGCGGCCATGTCCGCCATCGGGCACCCGGCGCGCGGCACGGGCAGCCAGACGCTCCGCCCCGGCCCGCGGGAGAGGATGTCCGCGGTCTCGGCCATGAAGCGCACGCCGCAGAAGACGATGCGCTCGGCCTGGGAGCGCGCCGCCAGGCGCGACAGTTCCAGCGAATCGCCCACCGCGTCGCAATGCGCGATGATGTCGCTCGCCTGATAATGGTGGCCCAGAATCAGCAGCCGCGCGCCCCATTCGGCGCGCGCGCGCTCAATTGCCACGGACACCGCCTCGTCAGCCATCGCTCATTCCTCCGTCAGGGTCGCCCGGCGCGTGCCGGCCTCGGTCAGCGCCAGGCGCAGGGTCAGCCGGTGCGGGGCCTCGGCGGCCAGCACGCGCGCCGCGCGCTCGGGCCATTCGACGACCACGCGGGCGCCGCCTTCCAGCGCCTCCTCCAGCCCCAGGTCGTAGAGCCCCTCGGGCGTGGCCAAGCGGTACAGGTCGAAATGCGCCAGCGTGCCCCCGCCCGGGAGCGGATAGGCGTTCGCCAGCGTGAAGGTCGGGCTCGTCACGGGCCGCGTCACGCCGTAGACCCGCGCCAGCGCCTGGGTGAAGGTCGTCTTCCCCGCGCCGAGGTCGCCGACCAGGAGCAACACGCCCCCGGGGCGCAGGCGCGGCGCGACGGCCTCCGCCAGCGCGGCGGTGTCCTCCAGCGAACGCAGCTCCCGGGACAGCACGTCCATTTACATCACGCGCTCGACTTCGATCTCGGGGTCGACCTCCTCGCGCAGGATGCGCTGGATGCCGTCCTTGATCGTCATGGTCGCGTGGGGGCAGCACCCGCACGCGCCGCGCAGGCGCAGGTGCACGGTCTTGCCCTCGATGTCGATGAGCTCCATGTCCCCGCCGTCGGCCTGCAACATCCCGCGCAGCTCTTCCAGCTTGGCGCGGATCTTCTCGTTCAACTCGTTCATGGCTTTAATCCTTTCGCCCGTCATTTTACCAAACCCGCGCCTCCGCGCAAAGGCGCGGGCCGTTTCCGAGCCCGGCCCGTGCCCGCCGACTCAGCGCGCGGAGAGGTGCGCCCCGACGGAGAGGATGCGCGGCTCGGCGCGGCTTTCCTCGACCACGAGGCGGAGCGCGGCGATCTCGACGGGCTCCTTGAGGCGGAGGATGCGTTTGTGGCCGATGGTGGTGGCGCCGGCGAGGGTCTCCCAGGCGTCCGATCCGGGGCGCCTGGCCTCGAAGCGGAAGCGCTCGACGAGCTGGCCCTGGGCGATGTCCTCCTGCGCCACGAGGGTGTCGACGCGGATGGGCCTGGCGAGGGCGAACTCGGTCTGCCCGGGCTTGACGGCCCCCAGCAGGTTCGTCCCGAACGTCTTGCGGATCGCCTCGCCGAAGGCGCGCAGGCGCGCGACGTCGGTCTCATGGATGCGCCCCTGGGCGGTGGGCGGGACGTTGAGGAGGAGGACGGCGTTGCGCCCGACGGAGCGGTCGTAGATGGAGAGGAGCTTGTCGAGGCTCTTCACCTGGCCGTCCTGCTCGGGGTGCCAGAACCAGCCGGGGCGGATCGAGACGTCGCACTCCGCCGGATACCACACGCAATGGTGGGAGGCGAGGACCTCGTCAAGGGAGCCGAGGCTGGGGGAGTTCGCCGAGAGCCTTTCCTGGGCGAGGGCGCGCTTGGCCTGGGCGGCGATGTCCTGGCCGTCGAAGTGGAAGGGGGCGAAGCCTTCGCGGATGGCCTCGTTGTCGACGGCCTCGGCGGGGATGACGGACCACTCGCTCTCGCGGGCGAGGCCCGATTCGTTGCCCACCCAGCGCACGTCGGGGCCGGAGACGGCGATGACGCAGTCGGGGTTGCGCGCGCGGATGGCGGCGTAGTAGCGCGCCCAGTCGTAGGTCTGGCGCTTGCCGTTGGGGCCCTCGCCGCAGGCGCCGTCAAACCAGATCTCGTCGATGGGGCCGTAGTTCTCGAAGAGCTCCTCGAGCTGGCCCACGAAGAAGTCGTTGTAGGCCTCGGTGCCGTAGGTCGGCTCGTGGCGATCCCACGGCGAGAGGTAGAAGCCCACCCGCAGGCCCTCGGCGCGGCAGGCGTCGGCGAACTCGCGGCAGAGGTCTCCCTTGCCGCCCTTCCAGGGGGAGGCCGCGACGGTGTGCGCGGTGAGCTTGCTGGGCCACAGGCAGAAGCCGTCATGGTGCTTGGCCGTGAGGATGGCGAGCCGGAAGCCGGCGTCCTTCAGGGCGCGGGCCCACTGGCGGCAGTCCAGGTCGGTGGGGTTGAACAGCCCGGGGTCTTCCCTGCCGTCGCCCCACTCGCGGTTCGTGAAGGTGTTGATGCCGAAGTGGACGAAGGCCGTCAGCTCCAGCCGCTGCCAGGCCAGCTGGCGCGGCTCGGGCCGCACCTGGGCGACGGCGGCGAGCTTGGTGAGCTCGGCGGGGGAAAGGTCGGCCACGCGGGTCTGCGCCGCGCAGGGCGCGGCGAGGCAGAGGGCAAGCAGGGGGAGCAGGAATCGTGTCTTCATGGCGCCCTATTTTACCCCCGCCCGGCCGGGCCGTCGCCCAGGGCGGCCCTTCCACCCGGCGCTGCCTCCTGCAGTGCGCAGACGGGCGCCGCGGGACGGGGAGGCGTCAGGGCTTGGGGCGGGAGACGCGGCGCATGACGGCCTTGGCGATGAACCATTGGGCGACGCCGAAGGCCGCGAAGAACGCCGCGACGAAGAGGACGACGAAGACGGGATGCTGCGCCCAGAGCCCCTTGAGCCAGGCGATGAGGGGCGCGTAGAGCGTGGGCATGAAGTAAACGGTGATGACGCTTTGCAGGAGGCAGGAGAGGGCGGAGTAGAGCGTGTAGAGGCCGAAGTGGACGCGGAGCATGGCCGCCGCGAGGATGGTGGGGGTGCGGATACCGGGGGTGAAGCGGATGACGAACATCGTCTTGCCGATGTGCCGGTCAAGGAAGTGGCTGCAGGCCTCGATCTGCCCCTGATGCCTGCGGATCCAGCGCGAGCGGGCCACGTAGCGCATGGCGAAGCGGACGGGCAGGTAGGTGAGGATGTCGCCGACGAAGACGCCCCAGAAGGTGGCCTGGAGCGCCGTCATGCGCCCCATGATGCCCTCGGAGATGAGCGGCGGGACGATCGTCCAGCAGACGATGTTCTCGCCGAAAAAGGTGGCGAAGGCGGTGAGCCAGCCCTGCGTCCACGGGAAGTCGGCCGAGGCGCGGATGCCCTCGACGACCGCGTCCAGGTCGATCCCGGCGAAGGCAAGGCAAAGGCTCATGGGCGCACCTCCAGGGGTTTGTCCGCCGGGATGCCGAGGCTGCGGCCGATGTCCTCCGCGACGGCGGCGAAGACGGGCGCGGCGACGCTGCCGCCCATGCGGTAGGCGCCTTTGGGGCGCTCGATGGTGACGAGGATGGCCAGGCGCGGGGCGGTGGCCGGGAAGACGCCCACGAAGGTGGCGTTGTAGTCGCTGTGGTTGTAGCCGCCCTTGACGGGGATCTGGCCGGTGCCCGTCTTGCCCGCGACGGTGTAGCTGCGCAGGTTCGCGCGCCAGGCGGTGCCGCCGGCGGAGCGGTCGGTGACGGAACGCAGCATGTCGAGCACCTGGGCGCTGACCTCCGGGGAGAGGGGCCGCCCGAGCACCTGCGGGGCGTTGGCCAGGACGAGCCCGCCCTCGTGCGTGCGGATTTCCTTGAGGATGGTGGGCTTCATGCGCACGCCGCCGTTGGCGATGGTGGCGAAGGCGTTGCAGAGCTGCACGGCGGTGACGGCGATGCCCTGGCCCAGGGGCATCCGCGTGGGCGAAAGCTTGTCCCACTCGCGGTAGGGGCGCAGGATGCCGGCCTCCTCGCCCACCAGCTCGATGCCCGTGGGCTGGCCGAAGCCCATCGAGCGGAAGGCGCGCCACAGGCGCTCGTTGGGCTCGGGCATCCCCTGCCCGGGGGCGGGCTCGGCCATGCGCAGGCCGATCATCGCGGTGCCGATGTTGGAGGACTTCGCCAGGATCTCGCGCGGGGTGAGGATGCCGGTGGCGTGGTCGCGCAGGGGCTTGCCGGCGTAGAACCACACGCGCTTGTCGCCGACGTCGAAGCGGCTGTCCGCGCCGATCACGCCCAGCTGGAGCGCGGTGGCCACGGTGATGGCCTTCATGGCCGAGCCGGGCTCGTAGTTGCGCGAGATGGCGATGTTCTTCCATTGCTCCTCGTCCATGCGGCTGTAATCCTGCGGGTCGAAGCTCGGCAGGGTGGCCATGCCGAGCATCTCGCCGGTGTGGACGTCCTGCACCAGGATGATGCCGGAATCGGCCTGGTAGGTCTTGAGCGCCTCGGCGAGGGCGCGCTCGATGATGGCCTGCACGGCGTTGTCGATGGTGAGGAAGACATTGTCGCCGTGCTCGGGCGGCACCTCCTCCAGGCGGCGGCCGCGGAGCTCGCGCCGACGGGCGTCGACCATCGTCAGGATGTGGCCGTCGCGCCCGCGCAGGGCCTTGTCGAAGCGCTGCTCGATGCCGTAGACGCCCACGTCGTCGTTGTTGATGAAGCCGATGACGTGCGCCAGGTGCGCGCCGTTGGGGTGCGAGCGCAGGGAGACCTGCTCGCTGTAGTTCACGCCGGCCAGGCGCCCCTCCTTCACCCGCGGCGAGCTGCGCTCGGCCAGGGCCCGCAGGACGGCGTCGTCCGACACCTCGCAGAGGCGCGTGGTGCGCCGCCCATGATCGCCGAAGAAGGCCTCGCGCACGCGCTCCTCGGGCACGTTCAGCAGCGCCGCCAGCTCCATCGGCAACGTCTCGCGGTCGACCCCGGGCGCGTCGAGGCGCGGGTCTTTGCGGTCGATGTAGACGACGCGGCCCGGGACGCTCTCCGCGAGCACCGCGCCGTTGCGATCCAGGATGCTCCCGCGCAGGCCCAGCAGGTCGCGTTCCTGCCGATAGTTGTTCTGGCGGATTTCCTTGCCGCCCAGGTGCAGCGTGACGAGCTGGGCCAGGACAAGCGCCAGGAGCGCGACGACGCCGACGAAGGCGGCCAAGATCCACCCGCAGGCCGTCTTCCGCTCCGAGCGCTCCATCCCTGCGTCCCCTCCCGGCCCGTGGGCGGCCTCAGCGGCGGTTGCGGGCGACGGCCTCGCCGGCGCGTTCGCGGCGCTCCTGCGCCAGGGCCCGCACCAGGCTGGGGGGCATGGCCGCGCGCCCGTCGGCGGCGACGTGGACGGTGCGCTCGGGCGGGGCGTACTCCAGGCGCAGGCCGTGGCTGGCGATGGCGCGGTCGAGGTTGTCCTGCGCCACCAGGCGGTTCCACTTCACCTCCTCGCGGCGGAGCGAGGCCCGCTGCGAGCCGATGTCGCCCTCCAGCAGGTGGATCTGCGCGCTCACCTGGTCGCTGCTGACGTTGATGACGCAATAGGCCAGCCACGGCGCCACGGCCGCGACCAGCAGGATCGCCATGCCGATGTTCGCCGGCTTGAAATGGAAGGTCTTCCTTCTGCGGTTTCTTCTCATGCCTCATCCCTCCGCCTTGCGCACGGCGCGCAGCTTGGCGCTGCGGGCGCGCGGGTTGGCCGCCAATTCCTCGGGCCGCGCCGTCACGGCCTTCCTCAACACCCATTCCGTGCGCGGGGTCTCGCCGCGCCAGGCGCTGCCGCCCTGCTGGAGCGCCTCCTCGCGCCCGCAATGGGCCTGGAAGAAACGCTTTGTCTCGCGGTCGCTCAGGCTCTCGAAGGTGATGACGGCCAGGCGCCCGCCCGGGCGCAGCAGGCGCAACCCGCCCTCGAGGGCCCGGCGCAGCTCGCCGAGCTCGTCGTTCACCGCCATCCGCAGCGCCTGGAACACGCGCGTGGCCGGGTGCCGCCCGGGCGTGTGCGCCCCGCCGACGGCCCGCGCCACGACCTCGGCCAGGCGGAGCGTCCGGGTGATGGGCGCCTTGCGGCGCTCGCGGTCGATGGCCCGCGCGATGCGCCCGGCCTGGCGTTCCTCGCCCAGCTCGCGGAAAAGCCGCGCCATCTCCTCGACGCCCAGCCGCGCCAAAAGCGCCGCCGCCGTCTCGCCCGCGTCGTTGCGCATCCGCATGTCCAGCGGGCCGTCGGCGCGGAAGCTGAAGCCGCGCCCGGGCGTGTCCAGTTGGTCGCTGCTCACGCCCAAATCCAGCAGGATCGCGTCGGCCGCCTCGATACCGTTGGCATGGGCGATGGCCTCCAGGTCGCCGTGGCCGCCGTGGGCCAGCAGGTGCCGCCCCGGCACGTCGCCGCGCCGCAGGTTGGCCTCGGCGCGGGCCAACGCCTCGCCGTCGCGGTCGATGCCCAGGAGCGTCCCCCCGGGGCCGGCCAGGCGCATGACGGCCGCGGCATGGCCCGCCTGCCCCAGGGTGCCGTCCACGTAGACGCACCCGGGCCGGGGCGCGAGCGCCGCCACCGTCTCCTCCAGAAGCACCGGGATATGCATGCCTGCGCCTCCTCAGAAGTCGAGCGCCGCGAGCGCCTCGCCCAGCGCCGCCTGATCCACCGGCGCCTCGGGCGCGCGTTCCGCCGCCCAGACCTCGCCGTACGTCACCGCGCCCACAAAGGCGATCTTCGCCCCGATGCCCGCGAAGGCCAGCAGCCGGTCGCTGATGCGGATGCGCCCCTGCACGTCCAGCGGCAGCTGCTCGGTGTTCTGGCCCACCACCCGCAGTTTCCGCGCCACCGCCGGGTCGGCGAAGCGTTTGGCCCGCAGCTTCGCCTGGATGTCCTGCATCCGCTCCACGGAGAGCAGGCGCAGGCACTTCTCGTGCGGGTCGGCCATCACGAAGACATACTTCGGCCGCCCCAAGGCGTCGCGCCACCCCGAGGGGATCGTCACGCGGCGCTTCGGGTCAAGCGCATGCACGGCCGAGCCGGTGAAGACCGCCTCGCCCTGCATCGCCTCCGAATCTGGGCTTTCCGAATCCATGCCTTGTCTGACCTTTTGTGACACTATTAAACACTTTCCTCCACCGGACGGTCAAGCACAATCTTCCGTCCCTTGATTTTGCAGGCCTTCCGCCCGCCGCCGCCCCGCCGCGCGCGCCTTCCCGCGGCGGCTTCCCTTCCGGATGCGGATGTGTTAAAGTATCTTCAACCTAGCGAAAGGAGCCGATCATGCGAACGACACTTCTTTTCTCCCTGGCCTTGGGCGCGGCGTGCGCGCAGGCCGCCATCTCGGGCGTCTCCGTCAAACCCACCGGCGCGCCGGCCATCAAGGGCCGCAAGGACGTCCCCATCGCCACGGTCTCCTTCTCGGCCTCCTCCGAGGCGCAGGCCGAGCGCCTCCGCCTCAACATCCGCGGCACGAACCCAAGCGACGTCCTCTGCCTCTCGCTCGGCCAATCCGAATGCGCGCGCGTGGCCAACGACGCGGCCACCTTCACCCTCCCCGTCAAGGCCGGCGAGAACAGCTTCCCGCTCTACGCCGAGCTCTCCGACACCGCCGACCTCGGCGGGCACATCTGCGTGGAAGGCAAGCGCATCCGCATCGCCAGCCTCGTCACCCGACCCGCCCAGGCGATCGCCGACCAGACGGTGAACGGCAAGCCGCGCGCCTCCAAGAACTTCCGCATCCCGGGCATCGCCATGACGCCCAAAGGCACCCTCGTGGCCGTCTTCGACATCCGCTACAAGCACGCCGGCGACCTCCCGGCGGACATCGACGTCGGCGTCGCCACCTCCACCGACGGCGGCAACACCTGGGGCCCCATCCGCACCGCCATGGCCTACAAGGGCCTCCCCGGCGGACAAGGCATCGGCGACCCGGCCATCCTCGTCGACCCCGCCAACGGCCGCCTCTGGGTCATCGCCCTGCGCGCCCCCGAATCCGGCCACCCCATCTTCAAGTCCAAAGCCGGCACCGTCGACCCCGCCCTGTGCGGCCAGCTCTTCGTCGCCTACTCCGACGACGAGGGCCAGACCTGGTCCAAACCCCGCAACATCACCGAGGCCGTCAAGCGCCCCGGCGACCCCGACACCGCGGATTGGGGCTGCATCTTCCAGGGCCCCGGCGCCGGCATCGCCCTCCGGGACGGCACCCTCGTCTTCCCCGCCCAAATCTGGGGCAACGACGGCAAGGCCCCCCACCACGGCGCCCTCATCTACTCCAAGGACCACGGTAAGACCTGGACCTCGTCCAAGGCCTCCCCCTTCGGCGGCTCCGAAAGCACCGTCGTCCAGCTCCCCGACGGCTCCCTCCTCCTCAACACCCGCGAGGGCGGCGGCCCCAGGACCCGCGTCACCGCGCGCACCACGGACCTCGGCCAAACCTGGCAGAAGGTCGAGACCTCCCCCCTGCGCCAGCCCGGCAACCTCTGCCAGGCCGCCATGCTCCGCGTCGGCGACGCCCTCGTCTTCTCCAACCCAGACTCCGGCAAGCGCGACACCATGACCCTGCGCAAATCCACCGACGGCGGCAAAACCTGGTCCAAAGGCCTCGTCTACGACCCCCGCCCCTGCGCCGGCTACTCCTCGCTCTGCCCCATGCGCCGGCACGGCCGGGACTACGTCGGCGTCCTCTACGAGGGCCAGAGCGACTACCACTACTTCCAGCGCATCCCCCTCGACGAAATCCCGTGATTTCCCCCGAGACCCCCGCCGGCGAAGCCCCCTACGCCGTCCTCGACTTCGAGACCACCGGCGTCGTGCGGGGCTTCGCCTCCCTCCCCTGGCAGCTCGGCGCCGTCACCCTCCGGGAAGGGCGCGTCGAGCCGCTCTTTGACACCTATCTCCGCGTCCCCGAAGGCCACCCCTTCTCCAAGCACGCGCCCGGCGGGCGCCACGCGGATCGCGCCGCCATCGCCAGGGCCCCGGAGGCGCTCGACGTCTGGGCGCGCCTCCACCCCTGCCTCGCCGCCAACGTCCCCGTCGCCCACAACATCGCCGCCGAGCGCACCATCCTCGCCCGCCTCGCCCCCTTCACCCGCTACCCGATCTGGGTCGACACCCTCCGCCTCAGCCGCCTGGCCTACCCCACCCTCCCCAGCCATGCCCTCGAAGACCTCATCCCCGCCCTCGGCCTCCAACCCGGGCTCGACGCCCTCGTCCCCGGGCGCGCGCCCCACGACGCCCTCTACGACGCCGCCGCCTGCGCCCTGCTCCTCCGCCACCTCCTCGGCCTCCCGGGCTGGCGCGGGCTCGCCGTGGCCGACCTCGCCAGCCCCTAAGGCGCCGCGCGCCCTCGCCGCGGCCCTGGGCCTGGCCGTCGCCGCGCTCTTCTGCCTGGCCAACCTCCCCGCCCCCGCCGCCATCCCCGACGGCCTGTTCGTCCGCCTGCTCCTGGCGCAGGCCGTCGGCCTGCCCCTTCTGCTCCTCCCCGCCCTGCCCCTCCTCTTTCGCGGCGGCCTCCGCCCCCGCGGGCTTCTCCGCTGGCGCGGCCCCGGCGCGCCGGCCCTCGGGCTTTGGGCCTTCCTCGGCCACGCCGCCGCGCTCCTGACCTGCTGCTGGGCCCTCGCCGACCTCGCCGCCGACGGCTCCGAGCAGGACGCCCTCGCCCTCATCCGCGCCCTCACCCCAGGCCAGACCCTCGCCCTCATCCCCCTTGTCTGCGGGCTCACCCCCCTGCTCGAGGAGCTCCTCTTCCGCGCCGTCCTCCCGGCCGCCCTCCCCCGGCGGCTGGGCCTCCTCCTGCCGGCCGCCCTCTTCGCCCTTGCCCACGGCCCCGACGCCTACGCCCTCCCGCTCTTCCTCATGGGCCTCTGGCTCGGCCTCCTCACCCAGCGCCAGCGCGCGCTCCTCCCCGCCATCCTGCTTCACGCCCTCTTCAACCTCCCGCCCCTCCTCCTCGCCTGACCTTTGGGGAGAGACGCCGCATTCCCCCGAGCGCAAGGGCAGGGCCTCCTTCGGGGCCCCGCAGCCACCGCGCCCCCGATATGCTATACTGGCCCCATGCGTGGCGTTCGGACAATGCGGTTGCTCGCGGGGCTGGCGGCGGTGGCCGGCCTCTGCGGGTGCCTGTCGGTGGGGGAGCGGCTCGACGAGCAGGCCGCGCGGGTGGCCCTCGGCGATTACGGCGCGGCTTACCGAGACGCGGCGGAAGCCGCCGGCAAAGGCGGCGTGGACGGGCCCTTCTGGTCGGCCGAGGCCGGGGCGCTGGCCCTGATGCGGGGCAAGCCTGAGGCGGCGATAGGCCACCTCGACGCGGCGGACAACGGCTTCAACGACGTGGCGCGGCGGCGTTACGGCGCCTCGGCGGCGGACACCGCGGCGGCCCTCGCGGCGAACGACTGCCTGCTGCCCTACGCGCCCGAGGGGCTCGACCGCGTCTTCGCCAACCTCTACAAGGCCCTGGCCTACGGCGCGGCGGGGGACGCGGCGGCGATGCGCGTGGAGCTGAACCGCGCCCGCCAGCGTCAGTACGAATGGTTTTACCGGTGCAGCGAGGACATCGCCGAGGCCACGCCCGCCGAGCTCCCGCCCGCCGAGGCCGCCTGGGTGCGCGAGCAGGCCGGCAAGGCCGCCGAGGCCGCCGCCCCCCTGAACGCGGCCGTGGCCAGGGCCGCGAGCGCGGAGGGCGCCGAGGCCGCGCGCCTCTTCGGGAACCTGCGCGGCTTCGGCAACGCCTATGCGGCCCACGTGGCCGGGGTGACGCGCTGGTGCGCGGGGGATTCGCCGCGCAACGACTTGGCGATGGCCGCGGCCCTGGCGCCGGGGAACGACGCGGCGCAGGCCGACCTGGCGGCGGAGCGGCGCGGCGAGCGGCCCCGCGGGCGGGTGTGGGTCTACGTGGAAGACGGCCTCGCGCCGCGGCGGGAGGAGGTGGCGATGAGCCTGCCCTATCCCTCCATCGCGGGGCGTCTCAACGGCATCGGCACCCTCAGCTTCGCGGTGCCCAGGCTGAGGGCGCGGGGCGCGGCGGCGGCGGGCTATGCGGCCAACGGCGTGGCGTTGCGGCCCCTGGCGGACGTGGAGGCGCTGGCGCGCGATCAGTTCGCCCGCGCCTGGCCGGGCATCCTGGCGCGCCAGATCGCCCGCACGCTCATCCGCCTGGCGGCGCAGGAGGGCGGGCAGGCCGCCCTCCACAACGCCACCGACAACGAACTCGCGCCCCTGCTCTATTCCCTGGCCATGATCGCCTGGGACGCAGGGACCAACGCGGCCGACCTGCGGTGCGCCGACCTCCTGCCCAAAACCGTCTGGATGGGCGCGGTGGCGCGCCCGGCGGACGGGGTGGTGCGCGTGGCGCCGGCGGGGGGGCGGGAGATCGACGTGCGCCTGAAGGGGCGGGGGAACGCGCTGGTGTGGGTGCGGCGGCCCTCGTCCACGGCCCCCGCCACGGTGATGACCATCGACTTAGACAAGGAGTGACGCCATGAAAACGAACGTTTGCACGCTTGCGGCCTGCGCCGCGTTGGCCCTGGCCGGGTGCGCCGGGCCCTATGCCGACCATGTCTCCGGCCCCGGGGCCGACGAGGTGGTGCTGATGGACGTGCGCACCGTGCGCGAGCCCAACAGCCTCTCGGCCCAGGTGACCCTGCGCAACGACGAGGGCGAGCCCCTGCGCCTGCGCTACCGCTTCACCTGGCTGGACGCCGCGGGCCTGGCCGTGGGCACGGGCAGCCCGACGGACGCCTGGATGAGCGTCTCGCTCGCCCCTTACGAGGTGCGCTACCTGCGCGCCACCGCGCCCAGCGGGGACTGCGCGGACTTCCGGCTTTACCTGCAGGAGCTCGACTGATGGCGCGGGCCTGGGCCATCCTGGCGCTCGGCCTCTGCGCGGGCTGCGCCTCCACCGAGCTGGTGGACACGCGGAACGACGCGGAGACGACTGTCTCCTACGACTGGCGCGACCTTGGGGCCGCGGCGGACGAGATGGCCCGGAGCCTCATCGCCAGCCCGCGCCTGGGCGGTTCGGCGGCGCGCCCCGCCGTCGTCGCCATCGGGCGCGTGACGAACGACACCTGCCAGCATCTGGACCCCGCCCTCCTCACCGGGCGCCTGGCCGACGCGCTCTCGGCAAGCGACCGCTTCGTGGTCTCCGCCGCCTTCGGGGCGACGGCGGACGCGGCGGTGGCCGGGGCGCGGGCCGTGCGCGGCAACGCGGCGTTCGACGCCGCGAGCGTGCAGGCGCTGGGGACGCTCCGCGCCCCCGACCTCTCGCTCTCCGGCAAGCTCACCCAACGCAACGTCCGCCGGGACAACGGCGGGCTGCGCGTCGAATACTTCCTCACCCTCAAGGCCACGCGGCTCTCCGACGGCGTGGTCGTCTGGCAAGACTCGTGCCAGACGGTCAAGGCCGTCGCCAACGGGATGCCCGCGTGGTGAAGAAAGGCAACGCCATGAAACAGACCCTCCCCACCCTCGCGCTCGGCGCGCTCCTCCTCTGCGCCGGCTGCATGGACCGCACCGTGCTGGTGGACACCGAGAACGACACCGAGATCGTCGCGGGGCTCGACTACAAGGACTTCGAGACCGCCGCCGCGGAGGCCACGCAGGCCATCCTCGGCTCGGCCAAGCTCCGCGCGGCCACGCCCGCGGGCAAGCTCTACGTGGTGTCCATCGGGAAGGTGGTCGACGCCACGCCGCTGGGCATCGACACCGACCTGGTCACCGCCCGCATCACCGAGGCCCTGCTCAACGACGAGCGCTTCGTCACCTCCGCCGTCTTCGCCGACAGCGCCGGCAACCGGGACGAGACGATCTCCGACGCGCGCACCGTGCGCGGCAACGCGGAGTTCGACCAGAGCACCGTCCAGCAACAAGGCACGCTCAAGGCGCCGGATTTCTCGCTCACCGGCAAGATCATCGCCCGCGACGTCAAGCGCGACAACGGCGGCCACCAGTATGAATACTACTTCCAGCTGCGCATGAACGACCTGAAGACCGGCACCGTCCTCATGTCCCGCGAGACGCGCATCGTCAAGCGCACCGGCGAGAAGAGCCACACGTGGTAAGCGGCGGGCACGCGCCTCTCCCCGATTCCCGACCCACCCGTTTCAGGAGCCTCACCCCATGACCCACGACCTCGTCATCCTCGGCAGCGGCCCGGCGGGCTGCACCGCCGCGCTTTACGCCGCCCGCGCCGGGCTGCGCCCCCTTGTCCTTGAGGGCGCGCAGCCCGGCGGCCAGCTGACCCAGACCACCGAGATCGAGAACTTCCCCGGCCTGGCCGGGCCGACGAACGGCTACGACCTGGTGGTGACCATGCGCCGCCAGGCCGAGCGCTTCGGCGCCGTCTTCGAGATGGACGAGGCCGTGGGCGCGGACTTCTCCGGGCCCGTGAAACGGCTGGAGACGCTCGTGGCCGGGACGCTCGAGGCCCGCGCCGTCATCCTGGCCACGGGGGCCTCGGCGCGCTGGCTGGGCGTGCCGGGCGAGCGGGCGCTCATCGGGCGCGGCGTCAGCGGCTGCGCCACGTGCGACGGTGCCTTCTTCCGCGGCAAGGCCGTGGCCGTGGTGGGCGGCGGCGACGTGGCGTGCGAGGATGCGCTCTTCCTGGCGCGCCTCTGCGCGAAGGTCTGGCTCATCCACCGGCGCGACGCCCTCCGCGCCAGCAAGGTCATGGCCGACCGCGTCCTGGCCAGCCCCGCCATCGAGCCGATCTGGGACACCGTGGTGGAGGAGGTGCTCGACCCCGCGGCGGGGGCCGTCACCGCGTTGCGCCTGCGCGGCGTCAAGGACGGCGCGGCGCGGGAGTTGCCCGTGGACGGGCTCTTCGTCGCCATCGGGCACACGCCCAACACCGCCTTCCTCAAGGGTGCGCTCGAGCTGGACGCGCAGGGTTACGTGGCCGTGCGCGGCGGCGTCCTCACCTCGGCCCCGGGCGTCTTCGCGGCGGGAGACGTGATGGACCCGGCTTACAAACAGGCCGTGGTCGCCGCCGGCGCGGGCGCCAAGGCCGCCCTCGAAGCCGAGCGCTTCCTCCTCGGCTAAGGCCGCGCAGGGGGGGCCGGGAGGCCGGGGAGGCTCCCCCACGCTTCCGCGCTTCCAATCTCCTTCCCGTTGTGCTAATCTATGGACGTCACCAACCGAAAGAGCTCGAACATGACCAATCGCAGAGACTTCCTCAAGGCCGCCGGATGCGGCCTGGCCTTTTCCGCCGCGGGGCTGGCGGCGCCCGCGGCCCTCGCGCAGGGCGCCGCGGCCGCGCCCAAGAAGCGCCCGAACATCCTCTTTGTCATGACCGACGACCACGCGGCCCATGCCATCTCGGCCTACGGCTCGCGCATCAACAAGACCCCGGGCATCGACAGGTTGGCCCGGGAGGGGGCCCTGTTCCAAGACGTCTTCGTGACGAACTCCATCTGCACGCCCTCGCGCGCCTGCATCATGACGGGCATGTACAGCTGCAAGAACGGCGTCCCCGTCTTCAACGACATCTCCCCCGACATCAAGACCGTCGGCGGCACCCTCCGCGAGGGCGGCTATTACACCGCCCTCCTGGGCAAGTGGCACATGGGCGGCCCCGGCACCGTCCGGGATTCCGACTGGGATCGCTGGGCCATCTACCAGAACCAGGGGCAGTACTTCGACCCCTACTTCTTCACCAAGCCCGAGAAGTGCCCCCCCACCGCCGCGGGCCGCCTCGCCAACGGCCGCATCGCCTTCCCCGGAGAGTACGCCACCGACAACCTCACCCGCGTCACCCAGGGCGTCATCGACGAGGCCCTCGCCCAGGGCAAGCCCTTCTTCGTGGCCATGCTCCACAAGGCCCCCCACCGCAACTGGTTGCCCGAGCCGAAGTACCGCAAGGCCTTCCGCAAGCTCACCCTCGACGATCTCCCGCCCCCGGACACCCTTTTCGACGACCACGAGGGCCGCGCCACCCCCATCAAGCGCACGGCCATGACCCTCGAGCACCACATGCGCATCGAGGCCGACCTCAAGCTCACCGAGTATTTCACCGAAGGCGGGCAATTCCCCGGCGTCGACCCCGGGCAGTACAAGACCGGCGAATCCAAGAACCGCTGGCCCAAGGAGATCCGCGACGACGCCGACCTCCCAGACGCCGAGCGCGAGCGCCGCCGCCGCGAGCGCATCAAGCTCTCCTACCTGCGCTATATGCAGGACTACCTCGCCTGCGTCCAGTCCGTCGACGACTCCGTCGGCCAGATGCTCGATTACCTCAAGGAAAAGGGCGTCGACCAGGACACCATCGTCATCTACACCGCCGACCAGGGCTTCTTCCTCGGCGACCACGGCCTCTACGACAAGCGCCTGATGATGGAAGAATCCCTCAAGATGCCCTTCCTCCTGCGCTGGCCCGCCGCCGTCAAACCCGGGCAGGTCAACACCGACATCATCACCAACGTCGATTTTGCCGCCTTCTTCTGCGACGCCGCCGGCGTCCCCCGCCCCGCCAACTACCAGGGCCGTTCCTTCCTCCCCAACATCACCGCCGGCACCCCCAAGGACTGGCGACAAGCCTTCTACTACCGCTACTACATCGAAGGCGGCGAGCACAACACCCCCGCCCATTACGGCATCCGCACCCACCGCTACAAGCTCATCCACTATTACAAGCAGGACGAGTGGGAGCTCTTCGACCTCAAGAAAGACCCCGAGGAGCTCACCAACCGCTACGCCGACCCCGCCTACGCCAACGTCGTCGCCGCCCTCAAAGTCGAGCTCTACCGCCTCAAGGCCGAGGTCGGCGACGCCGACCAGTTCTACCACTCCGGCGAATACGCCCCCGCCCAGCCCATCAAGGCCGACATCTTCTGATCTGAGAAAGGAGAAGCCCCATGCTCACCGAATACACCATCAACAAAGTCGACCGTCTCCCCGACTTCGACCCCGACGACCCCATCTGGCAGAAAGCCCAGCCCGGCGAATACGCCTACTGGCACGAGAAGTCCTCCGAGCATCACCCCAAGACCACCCTCCGCGCCCTCCACGACGGCAACGACATCATGCTCTGCTGGCAGGTCGACGACCGCTACGTCCGCATCGCCCACACCGCCATCAACTCCATGGTCTGCGAGGACGCCTGTGTCGAGGCCTTCCTCCAACCCCTCAAGATCGAGAAGGGCTACATCAACATCGAGGTCAACGCCGGCGGCTGCATCCACTCCTCCCACATCCGCAACTGGACCCGCGCCCCCGGCGGCTTCGCCGACTTCGAGTACATCTCCAAGGACACCATCCGCAAGCTCACCGCCAAAGGCAACCTCCCCCAGGTCATCGACCCCGAAGACCCCGCCCCCTGCGCCTGGTGGATGATCCTGCGCATCCCCCGCTCCTACCTCGAAAGCGTCTTCGGCCCCCTCGGCGACCTCTCCGGGCAGACCTGGCAGGGCAACTTCTGCAAGTGCGCCGACTGCTCCAGCCGCCCCCACTGGGGCACCCTCCTGCCCCAGAGCCCCGAGCTCAACTTCCACGTCCCCAAATACTTCTCCCCCATCCACTTCGGCGCCTGACCCCGCCGACGGGAACGCGGGCCCCGGCCGAACGGCCGGGGCCCCTTTTTTCACGCGCGGCGGAGAAGGCGCAGGAGGGTGTCCGTGGGGAGCTTGGAGAGGAGGGCCGCGGGCGTGGGCGCGACGATCTGGTCGGCCAGGAGGCGCTTGTGGCGCAGGAGACGGTCGATGCGTTCCTCGAGCGTGCCCTTGCAGATCAGATGATGCGCCACGACGGTCTTCGTCTGCCCGATGCGGTGGGCGCGGTCGGTGGCCTGGTTCTCGACGGCGGGATTCCACCAGCGGTCGTAGTGGATGACATGGCTGGCCTTGGTGAGCGTCAGGCCGAAGGCGCCGGCGCGAAGCGAAAGGATGAGCACGCCGGGGCGCGGGTCGCCCGAGAAGGCCTCGACCTCCGCCCGCCGCCCTTCCGGCGAAAGCCCGCCGTGCAGGAAGGGAACGCGCCGCCCAAGCCGCTCGGACAACGTCTCCCGCAAGGCCGAGCCGACGACGACATACTGCGTGAAGAGCAGGGCGGAATCCCCGGCGGCGAGGATGTCGTCAAGAAGCGGCAGCAGGGTGAGGAGCTTGCCCGAAGGCTCCCCCCCAAGCCCCTCCCCCACGCCGTCGCAGATCAGCTTGAGGCGCGTGAGCAGGGCCAGGACGGCGCCCCGGCGGCCCTCCGGGGCGCGCGCGTGCTCGCCCAACGCCAGGTCATAGGCCGCAGCCTGCGCGTCGGTGAGGGGGGCATAATGCTCCTGCGTGATGCGCGGCGGAAGGTCGGGCAGGATGGAAGGGTCGGTCTTGAGGCGGCGCAGGAGGAAGTGGCCGACGGCACGGCGCAGGCGCGCGGGGTCGGCATAGCGCTCGGCGAAGGCGCGCCGCGGCCCGAAAAGGTCCGGGTTGAGGAAATCGAGGATGGACCACAGGTCGTCAAGGCTGTTCTCGATGGGGGTGCCGGTGAGCGCCAGCCGGGTCTCCGCGCCAAGGGAACGCGCGGCCTGCGATTGACGGGTGGAAGGGTTTTTGATGAGCTGGGCCTCGTCAAGCACCAGACTCCGCCACCGCACGCGCCGCAGATCCGCGTAATCCCGCCACAGGTAACCATACGCCGTGAGCACGACGTCGCACGCCGCGGCACGCTTGGCGAAGGCCTCGCGCCGCGCCCGCCCAGGCCCCGCCTGGCGCAGCACGCGCAACCCCGGCGCCCAGCGCGCCAGCTCGCGCTCCCACACCGGCAACACCGTCAGCGGCGCGACGACCAGCGCGGGCCCCGGGCGCGTCATCAGAAAAGCGATGGCCTGCAACGTCTTGCCCAACCCCATGTCGTCGGCCAGGCACACGCCCAGCCCATGCGCCGCGGCCTGCATCAGCCAGCAGACGCCCTGCGCCTGGTAGGGCCGGAGCACCCCGCGCAAGGGCAGCTCGCCCTCCGGCGGCGCGGTCATCTCGCGCAGGAAATCCTGCACCGCCTGCGCGCCCGGCGCCACCCGCACCGCCCCGGCCAGCAGCAACGGCAGGGCGCGGCGGCGCGGCACCTCCGCCGGGCCCAAGGCCTCAAGGGCGCGCCGCAAGGCCTCCAAGTCCACGTACCGCCACTCGCCCCGCACGAAGGCCAAGGGCTCCCCCGCGTCGAGCAAGGCGCGCGCCTCGCCCTCCGGGAGCTCCACGCCGCCGATGGACACGGCCCGCTCCAGGCGCACCGCCTCGCCCGCCATCGCGACGGCGGTCTCGCGCACCTCCGGCACCGAAGGCTCCAGCGCGGGCGGCAGGTCGACGGCGAAGGCCGCGGCACGGAGCGCGGGGACCCCCTCGCGCAAAAAGCGGGCGAAGGTCGCCCCGTCCCACGGCTGCGGCAGGGCCAGCAACGGCGCGGCGGCCACCGCCTGCCCCAACAGCCGGAGGGCGGCCGCGGGCGGCTCCGCGGCCTCGCCGCGCCGCCACGCCTCAAGGCCGGGCAGGTCGAGCCGCCACCCGCCTTCCCCATGGACGGGCCTGATGGGAAGCGCGGCGCGGCCGCCCTCATAGAGCGGCGCGGCCCACGTGCGCAGCGCCTCGGCCAGCCCCGGATCCGCCGGGGAAACCGTCGCGTCCGGGGCGCGGAGGGCCGCCAGCCAGGCGTCGTCGGCGGTGAGGAAGCGCCCGCGGGCGGCCTGGGCGCGGGTGAGGGTGGTGCTGGCGCAGACACGCATCCAGACGTCGGTGAGCGCCTGGACAAGCGCGGGGTCATGCCCCGCGGGCAGGAGCGTGGCGCGCCACCGGGCCTCCCCCCCGGCATAGGTCGGCACGACGCGCCCGGCGGCGACGAGGCGCGCGACGCACCGCCACGCGCCGACGGCGGCGCGGACGTCCGGCCCCGGGGAGACGAGCGGCGCGGAGAGCCCATGGCTCAGCCCCTGAAGCAGGTGGAGGACGCCGCGCCCCTCAAGCACCGGCGCGCGCCATCCCTGGAAGAAGGGCGCAAGCGCGGCGGCCAGCTCGGGCGTGGGCACCGGCCGCCCCTGGGCCTCGCCCCAAAGGGTGAGGGCGTGGCCTTGGCGGCGGAGGCGCAGAATCATGCGTAGGCTTCGCCCTCGGCGGGGAAGGCGCCGGCGGCGACGGCGGCGGCATAGTCCGTGAGCGCGGCCTTGGCGGCGTCGCCGAGCGCGCCGAAGCGGCGGACGAACCTGGGCACGCGGCCCTGGGTGAGGCCGAGCAGATCCTGCCAGACGAGGATCTGCCCGTCGGTGCCGGAACCCGCGCCGATGCCGATGACGGGGATGGCAAGCTCGGCGGCGAGCCTGGCGCCGAGCTCGGCGGGGATGCCCTCGGCCACGAGGGCGAAGCACCCGGCGGCCTCGAGGGCGCGGGCGTCGCGGAGGAGCCGCTCGGCGGCCTGCGGCTCACGCCCCTGCACCTTGAAGCCGCCCATCGCCAGGCAGCTCTGCGGGGTGAGGCCAAGGTGGCCGCAGACGGGGACGCCGGCCTCGACAAGGCGGCGGACGAGAGGGACGACGCGCTCGCCGCCCTCGATCTTCACGCCGTCCGCGCCGCCCTCCTTGACGAGGCGGAAGGCATTGCGCAGGCCTTCGGCCTCGTCGGCCTGGTAGGCCCCGAAGGGGAGGTCGGACAAGAGGAAGGCCGTGCGCAGGACGCGCCCGACGCAACGGGTGTGGTAGACCATCTCGTCCATCGTCACGGGCAGGGTGGAATCGTGCCCCTGCACGACCATGCCCACGGAGTCGCCGACGAGGACGAGGGGGATCGCCTCCGGGCCGAGGGCCTCGACGATGGCCGCGGAGGTGGCGTCGTAGCAGGTGACGGTGGCGAAGCGGCGGGCGCCCTTGAGGGCGCGGATCTTCTGCGGGGTCCAGGTGCGCATGGCGTCTCCTCAGAAGAGCCCGCGCACCTTGCCGGTCTCGACGTCGACGTCGATGCGGCGGTAGGCGGGGTTGGCCGAGGTGCCGGGCATGAGCTGGATCTTGCCGGAGACGGGGACGACGAAGCCCGCGCCCTGGTAGAGGAGCACGTCCTGGACCTTGAGGCGCCAGCCGGTGGGGCGGCCGACGCGCGCGGCGTCGTCGGAGAGCGAATATTGGGTCTTGGCGACGCAGAGGGGCAGCCGGGCGGTGGCGGGGTCGGCCTCGTAAGCGCGCATCTTCTCGAGCGCGGCGGGCTCGTAGTCCACGCCGTCGCCGCCGTAGACCTCGCGCACCTGCTTGTCCAAACGCTCGGAAAGGGACTCCTTTTCCAGGTCGCAGAGGTAGGCGAAGTCGTTGGGCTCCTCGCAGGCGGCGATGACCTGGCGGGCGAGCTCCTCGGCGCCCGCGCCGCCCCGCTCCCAGTGCTTGGAGAGGGCGAAGCGGCAGCCGGCCTCCTCGACGACCTTTCGGACGAGGGCGACCTCGGCGTCGGTGTCGGTGTAGAAGTGGTTGAGGCAGACGACGGGGCGGATGCCGGAGCGGCGGATGATGTCGATGTGCGCCAGCAGGTTGCTACGGCACCCGGCCTCCAGGAGCGCGAGGTTTTCCTGGGTGTAGGCCGCGTCAAGGGGCGTGCCGGGCTTGACGTCGGGGCCGCCGCCGTGGCGCTTGAGGGCGCGCACGGTGGCCACGAGGACGACGGCGTCCGGGCGGAGGCCGGAGCAGCGGCACTTGATGTTCCAGAACTTCTCGTAGCCCATGTCCGCGGCGAAGCCGCTCTCCGTGACGGCATAGTCGGCGAGCGCGCAGGCCACGCGGTCGGCGATGACGGAGTTCTGCCCGATGGCGATGTTGGCGAAGGGGCCGGCGTGGACGAGCACGGGCTGCCCCTCGACGGTCTGCATGAGGGTGGGATTGAGGGCGCGGACCATCCAGGCGGTCATGGCGCCGGCCACCTCCAGGTCGTCGGCGGTGACGGGCGCGCCGCTCTTGGAATAGGCCACGACGATCTTCCCGATGCGGCGGCGGAGGTCGGCCAGGTCGCTCGCCACGGCGAGGATGGCCATGACCTCGGAGGCGACGGTGATGTAGAAGCCGCTGTCCATCTCGAAACCGTTGAGCGTGCCCGCGCCCAGGCCGATGCGGATCTGGCGCAGGCCCTGCGCGCAAAAGTCCAGCGCCCAGCGCATCTGCACGCGCGCGGGGTCGATGTCCAGGCGGGTGAGCCCCTTGGCGGCCAGCCAGGCGTCGTCATGGTTGCGCTCGTGTTGCATTCGGGCGTTGAGGGCCACCATGCAGAGGTTGTTGGCCTTCTCGACGGCGTCGAAGTCGCCCGTCAGACCCAGGGAGAGGGGCGCGAGGGGGATGACCTGCGCGAGGCCGCCGCCGGCGGCGCCGCCCTTGATGTTGAAGGTGGGGCCGCCGGAAGGCTGGCGGAGCGTACCGCAACAGCGCTTGCCCAGGCGGCCGAGACCCTCGAGGAGGCCGACGGTGGTGGTGGTCTTGCCCTCGCCCAGCGGCGTGGGGGTGATGGCGGTGACGTCGACGTACTTGGCGCGCTGCCTGCCGCCGGTGCGCGCGAGGATGGCGCGGGCGTCGAGCTTGGCGTAGGCGTTGCCGTGGGGGATGGTCTCGGCGGGGGTCGCGCCGAGCTCGGCGGCGACCTCGGCGATGGGGCGCATGGTTTCCTCGGCGGCCTCGGCGATCTGCCAATCCTTCATTTTGGTGGGGTCAAGCGTCATGTTCTCTCTCCTTCTGCAAAAGGGTTTCGACGGCGGCCCAGATGGCCCGCGCGGTCTCCTCCCGCGCGCCGGCGCTGTCGACGCGCAGGATGCGCGCCGAGCCGCGCGCCAGGGCACGGAAGCCTTCGGCCACGCGGCGGTGGAAGTCCTCCCGCTCGCGCTCGAAGCGGTCGGCCCGGCCGCGGCCGGCCACGCGGGCGCGGCTCTCCTCCTCGGGGATGTCCAGGAGCACCGTCAGGTCGGGCTTCCAGGCGTGGGTGGCGAACTTGTTGAGGGCCTTGAGCTCGGCCAGGTCCATCCCGCGGCCGTAGCCCTGGTAGGCGAAGGTGGAGTCGCAGAACCGGTCGCTGAGCACCCAGTCGCCGCGCTCGAGGGCCGGGCGGATGACCTCGTCCATCAGCTGCGCGCGGCAGGCCAGGAAGAGGAGCAGCTCGGCCGTCGGCGTGGGGGCCTCCCCGGCGGCGTCGTGTTGCAGCAAGGGGCGGACGGCCTCGCCCAGCTTGGTGCCGCCGGGCTCGCGGGTGGCGATGACGGGGACGCCTTCGGCGCGGAGGCGCTCGGCCAGCAGGGCCAGATGGGTGCTTTTGCCGGCGCCCTCGGGCCCCTCGAGGGTGATGAACCTGCCGCGCGCCATCACTTCGCCAGCGGTTTGAGGGTTTGGCCGTCCTTGCCGTCGCGCACCTGCCAGCCCTTGGCGGCGAGTTCGTCGCGCAGGCGGTCGCTCTCGGCCCAGGCCTTCTGGGCGCGGGCCCTGGCGCGGGCGTCGGCGAGGGCCTGGATCTCGGCGGGGACGGCCTCCTGTGCGGCGCGGCCGAAGAAGACGAAGCCGAGGGCCCGATCCATGCGCCTGAGCTCGTCGAGCGCGGCGGCGGCCCCGGCGGGGGGCAGGCCGGCGTTGAGGGCGGCGTTGGCGGCGCGGACGAAGGCGAAGAGGGCGGCGAAGGCCTCGGGCGCGTTCAGGTCGTCGGCCAGGGCCGCGGCGAAGGCGTCCAGCTGGCTGGCCACGCGCGCGCCGGTGTCGGCGGCGGCCTGTTCGGCGCGGGCGGCGAGGGCGTCGACGCATTCGTCCACGCGGGCGAGGGCGGCGCGGGCGGCGGAGAGGGCCTCGAACGTGAAGTTGAGGGGCTGGCGGTAGTGCGCGTTGAGGAGCACGTAGCGGATTTCCCGGCCGGCCCAGCCCTGGGCCTGGAGGTCGCGCAGCGTGAAGAAGTTGCCGAGGCTCTTGGACATCTTCTGGCCGTTCACGCGCAGGTGGGCGCAGTGCATCCAGGTGCGGACGAAGGGCTTGCCGGTCACCGCCTCGGCCTGGGCGATCTCGTTCTCGTGGTGGGGGAAGAGGTTGTCGACGCCGCCGGTGTGCAGGTCGAAGCTCTCGCCCAGATACTTCATGCTCATGGCCGAGCATTCCAGGTGCCAGCCCGGGCGGCCGCGGCCCCACGGCGCGTCCCAGGCCACGTCGCCGTCCTTCTCGTCCCAGCCCTTCCAGAGGGCGAAGTCGCCGACGCCTTCCTTGTCGTACTCGTCGGCGTCGATGCGCACGCCGCTGCGCAGGGCCGAACGGTCGAGATGGGCCAGTTTGCCGTAGTCGGGGAACTTGTCAACGCTGAAGTAGACCGAGCCGTCCTCGCTCTTATAGGCGATGCCCTTGTCGAAGAGGGCCTGGATGAGCGCCTTCATCTCGGGGATGTGGTCGGTGGCGGCGGGATAGACCGCCGCGGGCTCGACGTTGAGCGCCTTGAGATCCTCGAAGAAGGCCGCGATGTAGGGCGCGGTATAGTCCTTGAGCGCCTTGCCGGCCTGCTGCGAGCCGCGGATCGTCTTGTCGTCCACGTCCGTCAGGTTCATCACCTGGCGCACCTCATAGCCGGCGAACTCCAACGTCCGGCGCAGGAAATCCTCGAAGAGATAGGCGCGGAAGTTCCCGATGTGCGCGAAGTTGTAGACCGTCGGGCCGCAGGTGTACATCCCCACCTTGCCGGGCGCCAACGTCTCGAACGCTTCCACGCGCCGCGTCATCGAATTGTAAAACCTCAGTTCCATCGGGGCATCCTTTCAATCGCCCGCCATTATACCACATCTCCCCCCGCCGACAGGGCCGGGCCGGGAAATGTGCCGGGGCCTTCCCGCAAGGCCCGGAGGTTGCATTTTCGGCGCGGGTGTGTTATCTTACGCGCGTTTTCGGCCTCTAGCTCAGTTGGTAGAGCACGGCACTTTTAATGCTGGGGTCGCGGGTCCGAGCCCCGCGAGGCCGACCATCTTGCAAGCCCCGCAAACGTCCTGTTTGCGGGGCTTTTTAGGATACCGCGCATGGAGCTGAGGAAGCAGGACGTGATGGCGTGGGCCCCCGCCGACGTGTTGGCGGAGGGCGCGCGCCTGCAGGCCTCCGGCGCGGTGACGGGGACGCGCGCGCAGGGCGACGCCCTGGCCGGCGCGGTGCGGATGGGGGCCTCGCGCCTGGTGGCGCAGGCGCGCGTGCGGGGCGGCAAGGCCGTGGCCGCCAAGTGCCCGTGCGGGCGGGGGCGCGAGGGCGCCGTCTGCGCGCATGTCGTGGCCGTGGGGTTGCAATGGGTGCACGACCACGCCGCGGAGACCCCGGAGGAGACGGTCTTCGCCGCCGAGCGCGCGCCGACGCGGCTGGAGATCGAAAAGTGGGCCGGGCCCACGCTCCTGCGCCGGGCCGAGGAGCTGGTGGCCCGCGGGCAGGTGTCCCGGCTGACCTTCCGCCACCCCACCGGCAGCGGCCGCGTGATGAGCGGCGGCGCGCCGATCCTGGCCACCTTCACGATGCTGCCCAACGGCCTGGTCTCGGGGAAATGCCCGTGCGCGACGAGCCGCGACCGGGGGATGCTCTGCGAGCACGTCATCGCCGTGGCCCTGGGCGTGATGCGGCTGTTCGGCAGCGACGAGCGCCGCCGCCTCTACGCCGAGGATCGCGCCCGCGCGGCGCGCCTGGCCGGGGCGGCCGGCCTCATCCGGCGCGGGGCGGGCGGCCGGCCGGCGATGGCGCGGGTCTTCCTGCCCCAGGGCGCGGCGGCGCAGTTCGCGCAGGGGAGGGTGCGCGTGGCGGTGCGGATCTTCGTGGGGGGCGCGGCGACGCGGCCCGAGGCGTTGCCGCCGGGGACGTACGCCTTCTCGGAGGGGGACGAGAACCTGCTGGGGATGCTCGAGGACATCGCCGGCGGGCCCTTCGGCGAGACGCTTGAGCTGGGGCAGGAGGATTTCCTGGCGCTCCTGCGCTGCGGGATGCGCAGCTGGGTGGGCTTCGCCGCCACCAAGACGCGGCTGGAGGTGCGCGACGAGCCCGTGGAGACGCCGCTGCT
Organism: uncultured Kiritimatiellota bacterium; assembly: GCA_944391085.1. Classification (GTDB taxonomy): domain Bacteria; phylum Verrucomicrobiota; class Kiritimatiellia; order RFP12; family DVOR01; genus Spyradenecus. The sequence goes on from CALXSE010000006.1 coordinate 98,999, forward strand.
CATCGAGGCCGACCCCGGGAACGACGGCCTGCGCCTGTCGTTGCAGACCCCCGGGGGCGGGGCGGCGCTCGTGGCGGGCAACGCGGGCTTCTGGCTGGGCGAACGGGAGGCGAGGCCGTTGGCGCACGTCCTGCCCGCGCCCTTCCGCTCGCTCTACGCGCAGGCCGAGCGCGTGCCGCGCGAACGCCTCCCCGCCTTCTTCCGCCAGGAGGGCGCCCAGCTCGCCGCCTGCGTGCCGACGGCCCCGGGGAGCGTGACGGAAGACCTCTTCACGGCGACGCCCGCCACGCCGCGGTTCCGGCTGGAGCTGCGCGGCTCCGAGGCCTCCGTCTCGGCCAAGCTCTTCGCGGGGTACGGGAACCTCTGGGTGGCGGCGGGCGCCCCCAGGGACATCGCCCTGGCCGACCCGGACGATTTTTATCACTGCCTCGTGCGCAACCCGGAGGCCGAGCGCGAGGCCCTCCGCCGCGCACGGACGATGGGCTTCCCCGGGGCGCGGGGCGACGACCTGGGCACGCTCGCGGGCATCCGGCAGGTGCGCAACCTGCTGGGCGCGAAGGTCACCGAGGCGCGGCGCGGGGGCTGGCGCGTGGACGTGCTGGGGCCCCTGGGAGATTTCTGGGACGCGGCGGAGGTCATCGTGCCGGTGGTGCGGGTGCGCGACGCGGGCGCGGGCGACTTCGAGGTGGAGACGGCCTACGAGGCGCCGCGCGGCTCCCTCAGCGTCTCGCCCGCGGAAATCGAGCGCGCCCTCGCCCGCGGCGACGCCTACGTCGAGAAGGACTGCCGGACGGCCCTGCTGGACATCGGGGCCATCGCCGCCATCCGCGAGACGCTCCGTTCCTGCCACGCCCGCGCGGGGCGGGCGCCCGGCAGCTCGCGGGTCGAGGCCGTGCACGCGCCCTTCGTGCAGGCCGCGCTGGAGAGGCTCGAGGGCATCGACTTCGAGGCCGCGCCGGATTGGCGGGCCCGCGCCGAGCGCCAGAACCGCCGCCGCAAGCCCGAGCCCGTGGGGTTGGGGCGCCTGGAGGGCACGCTCCGGCCTTACCAGAAGGAGGGCGTTTACTGGCTGCGCTTCCTGGAGGAGTGCGGGTTCTGCGGGATCCTGGCCGACGAGATGGGCCTGGGCAAGACGCTCCAGACGCTGACGTGGCTCTCCCTGCCGCGGTGCCGCGAGGACGCGCGGCGCGTGCCGGCGCTCATCGTCTGCCCCACCTCGCTCGTCGAGAACTGGCGGCGCGAGGCCGATCGGTTCGTGCCGTGGATGCGGACGCTCGTGCTCTCGGGGCCTGACCGCGGGCCGCTCTTCGCGCAGGTCCCGGATTGCGACCTGGCCATCACCAGCTATGCGCTCATCCGGCGCGACGTGGCCTTCCACGCGGGATGCCGCTACGCCGCCGTCGTCCTCGACGAGGCGCAGGCCATCAAGAACCAGCGCACGCAGAACGCGCAGGCCGTCAAGCAGCTCCGCGCCGACACCCGCCTCGTCCTCTCCGGCACGCCCATCGAGAACGGCGTCAGCGACCTCTGGAGCATCATGGACTTCCTCATGCCGCGCTACCTGGGGCCCTACGAGGACTTCCAGGCGCTCTACGAGGAGCCCATCGCCGCCGGGGGCCGCGCCGCGGAGGCCGCCCAGGCGCGCCTCCGCGAAAAGCTCCACCCCTTCCTCCTGCGGCGCGTGAAAAAGGACGTCGCCGCCGACCTGCCCGACAAGATCCGCTCCGTCACCTACTGCGCCCTCACGCCCGACCAGCGCCGCGAGTATGACGCCATCCGCGCCGACGTCCGCGAGAAGATGCGCGGCCTGGTGCGCGAGAAGGGCTTCCAGAAATCCAAGTTCGAGGTGCTCGCCCTGCTCATGCGCCTGCGGCAGATCTGCTGCGACCTGCGCCTGCTCAAAGATCGCGCCCCCAGGCCCGGCGAGGCGCCCTCCGCCAAGCTCGAGGCCCTCATGGAGCTCCTGGGCGAGGCCGTCGCCGGCGGCCATCGCCTCCTCGTCTTCTCTCAGTTCACCTCCATGCTCAGGCTCATCGCCGCGCGCCTTGAGGAGGAGGGGCTCGCCTATTGTTACCTCGACGGCGCGACGAAAGACCGCCTGGGCCAGTGCGCCACGTTCAACCAAACCCCCTCCATCCCCGTCTTCCTCATCTCCCTCAAGGCCGGCGGCACCGGGCTCAACCTCACCGGCGCAGACACCGTCGTCCACTTCGACCCCTGGTGGAACCCCGCCGCCGAGGAGCAGGCCACCGACCGCGCCCACCGCATCGGCCAAAAGAAGACCGTCCAGGCCGTCAAGCTCATCGCCCAGGACACCATCGAGGAAAAGGTCCTCGAGCTCCAGCGCAAGAAGCAGGCCCTCATCGAGGCCACCGTCAACGCCTCCGACGCCTCCATCGTCTCCTCCCTCACCATGGCCGAGATCGAGGACCTCCTGGCCTGACCCTTGACGCCCCGCGGCGCGCGTGGTAGACTGCCGCGCCGTTTTTGGAGGAAACCATGTCCGGGAACCAGGCGCAGGGGATTTTTTGCGGCGTCGCGGCTGCGGTCTGCTATGGCATGAACCCGCTCGGCGCGACCTTCCTTTACGCGGGCGGGCTGACGCCCGACTCCGCCCTCTTCTACCGTTACGCCTTCGCGGCGCTGCTGCTGGGCGCCTGGCTAGCGGCGCGGGGCGAGGGCTTCCGCCTGACCCGGCGCGAGGCCGGCGTGCTGGCCCTGCTGGGCGCGCTCTTCTCCATCTCCTCGCTGACCTTCTTCGAGAGTTTCCGCGTGATGGACACGGGGCTGGCCTGCACGCTCCTCTTCGTCTACCCCGTGATGGTCGCCGCCATCATGGCCGCGTGCTTCGGCGAACGGCTGACGTGGCCGACGGGGGCGGCCCTGGCGCTGGGGCTGGGCGGCATCGGCCTGCTGTGCCGGGGCGGCGGGGGCGGCGTGACGGGCGCGGGCGTGGCCCTGGTGATGGCCTCGTCGCTGACCTACGCGCTCTACATCGTGGTGGTGAACCGCGCGCGCCTGGCCTGCTCGGCCGCGAAACTCACCTTCTACGTGCTGCTCTTCTGCCTGCCCCCCGTGCTCCTGCACGAGGCCCTCTCCGGCCGGCCCCTGCCCCAGCCGCTGACCTCCCTGCCGCTCTTCCTCTGGGCGCTGATGCTCGCGGTGGTGCCGACGCTCCTCTCGCTGGTGCTCATGGCGCGGGCCGTGCGTCTGGTGGGCTCCACCCCCACCGCCGTCATGGGCGCGCTCGAGCCGCTGACCGCGGTGGCCCTGGGCATGGCGCTCTTGGGCGAGGCGCTGACGCCGCGGCTGTGCGTGGGCATCCTCCTCATCCTCGGCGCGGTGACGCTCATCTCCCTGGCCAAGCCCCGCCCCGCCTGAGCCCCGCGCCACTCGGCTCTTCCCCCGGCCGGTGCCCCGGGGAAGCCGCGCGGTCAATTGCGCCACGATGCGGCGGAACGCCACCCATTTCCCATCTCCCGAAACAAAGGAGGCCCCGGCGATTGCCGGGGCCTCCTTGCGCGCCGCGCAGGGTCAGGCCTCAGGGACGTAGGCGTCGATGACCTGGACAAGGCGCTCGGCGCGGCCGGCATACTTGGCCAGGGGGTCGCCCTCCTTCGCCTCAAGGAGGGGCGTGAGGGCGGCCTTGGCGGCGGCCTTGTCGCCCTTACGGCAGAGCAGGCGGGCCTTGGCGAGGATGAGCTCGGAGGTCAGGAAGTGGGGCGCGGGGCTCTGCCCGAAGGCGGCCTCGAGGGCGCCCAGCCCGGTGAACGCCTCGTCCACGCGGCCGAGGGCCTCCAGGGAACAGACGCGGCCAAGGGCGGCGATGTCCGCGACGGCGGGGTCGCCGTCAAGCTCCGCGATGGCGTCGTCATAGGCGACGAGGGCGTTTTCGTAGTCGCCGGCGTCGTAGAGGGCGCGGGCCTGGACAAGGCGGACGAGGGGGGCGGCGGCGGGCGATTGATCGAGCACCCCCTGAGCGTCGAGCCCCTGGGTGGAGGAGGCGAGGGCGACGGCGGCGGCCGCGTCGGCGGCGCGCGCCTTGTTCTGCCAAAGGGCGGCGCCGACGCAGACGGCCACGGCAAGGGCGGCCCAGGCGAGCGTCTTGGCGCCGTGATCCTGCCACCAGAGGACGAGCGGACGCAGCTCCTCGGGGATGCGCGAGACGTCTTTGAGGGTGGGAAGCTCCTTCGTGGCCATGGGCGGCTCCTTTTAGGCCTTGACGCGGTCGGCGTATTCGCCGGTGCGGGTGTCGATGCGGATGAGGTCGCCCTCGTTGATGAAGAGGGGGACGGGAAGCTGATAGCCGCCCTCGACGGTGCCGGGCTTGGTGACCTTGCCGGCGGCGGTGTTGCCGCGGACGCCGGGGTCGCACTTGATGACCTTGCGCTCGATGAAGGAGGGCAGCTCGATGTCGATGACCTCGTCCTCGTAGAGGAGGGCGTCGACCTCGAGGCCGTCGGTGAGGAAATAGGTCTTGTCGCCCAGCACGTCCTTGCCCACGCGGATTTCGTTGTAATCCTCGTCGTTGAAGACGTATTCGCCGGCGTCCTCGTAGGAGTAGACGAGGGGCTTCTGGGCCAGATCCGGCTTCTCGAAGCGGTCGTTGGAGCGGAACGAGCAGGACTTGCCCGAGCCGTTGAGCATGTTGCGGAGCTTGCAGTTGTAGATGGCCTGGCCCTTGCCGGGCTTGGAGAAATCAAAGTCCGTGATGATCCAGGGCTGGCCCTCGAACATGATTTTGAGGCCCTTCTTCAGGTCGGAAGCGGTATACATGGGTCTATCCTTCTCTATGCGTCGTAAACCGCGATACTATAGCGCAAACGACGCCCCCGCGTCAAATCGCCGCGGCCGCGCCGCCGTCGGGCGGGGCGGTTAAGGGAGGGGGGAGACGCAGAGGCCGGCGGCGGAGACATCGCGGAGGGGAAACTCGGCGCGGAAGACGCAGGCGCGCTCGCCGTCCACGAGGAGGGGCGCCTCGACATACAGGAGGCAGTCGTGGCCCCCCCGGGGAACAAGGCCCGAAACGCGCCAGCGAAGCGTGTGGGTCTCGCCGGGGGCAAGGTCGGTTCGGGGAAAAGAGAGGTGGGCGCCGTTGGCAGAGAACTCGGAGGGATTGCGGACAAGCTTGCCGTCGAGGTCGAAGACGTCCGTGGAGTCCCAGAGGACGATTGTGCCCGCGTCGATGGACAAAGGGGCCTCGGTGGGGTTGGCGAGGGTCAGGGTAAGGCAATCTCCTGTCAGATCCAGGCGCATCCAGGCGGGGTCGAGGGAGGGAAGGGCGGCGTCCTGAAAGTAGTTTCCCTCGGTGAAGGTAAGGGTGGCGGGCGTGGCGGGGACGAAAGGTTCGGCGGGAGGTTTGTCGCGGTAGTCGGTCGCCTTGCGGAAAGCCTCGCGGACCGCGTCGGGATTGGCGGCGGGATAGGTTCGCCCGGCGTCAAGGGCCCAGTAAGCGTTGTCCTTGTCAAGGACGTAGAGGCGGCAGGCGAGGGTGTGGGGGTGTGTAAGGGAGGCCGCGTAGGGGGCTTTTCCGGGGGTGGCGGTGCAAGAGGCGCCCGGCGGAAGACGAGAGGAACGCTCATAGAAACGGACGGTTGCTTCAGGAAGGCCTTCGATGGCGAAGGTCTCCTGGGCAGGCTCGACACGGAGCGGGGCGTTGGCCTTGGAGGTCAGGGCAAAGGCGCCGATTCGCTCGAAAGGGGACACCTCGACGAAGTCAAGGGCGAGGGGGCAGTCGCCGACGGCGGGGCGGGCGCCCTCGGGCAGGGTCTGGGTGAGGGTAAGGACGGCGCCGTCGAAGCGCGGCAGGAAATCCTCGACCCTGCGGCCGCGGATGACGATGGGCGGAAGGCGGAGCGTGCGAAGCTCGCCGCCCAGCATGACGGGCTCGGAGAACAGAAGGGTCGTCTGCGCGCCGGGCTCGACGCCGCCGGCCATCTGGAAGGGAAGGTCACGGCGTTCGCCGGGGGCGAGGGTGAAGGGCGAGCAGAGCTCGAGCTTGACGACGTCGCTCTCCTGAAAGTGGATATCGCAACATCCGCCGAAGCCGCTGGAAGGGGACGTCCTCTCGCACATGACGGCGACATGCGGAAGGGTCTGGACGGTGAGGGGGGCGTCTGTGGGATTGGAAAAGGTAAGGACAAGGCGCTCCTCTCCCCGGCGGGAAACGGTGAAGAGCCCATCGGGCAGGGGCGGCGGATCGAACTCGGCACGGCGTTCGCGGAGACGCATGGAGATGACGTCGGCGGGGGTGTCCTCGGGGAGGCCGAGGGCCTTGGGGGCCAAACGGAGCTGGGCACAGACATAGCGCTCCGGCTCGGGGAGGGTGGAAGGGTCGCGCACGCGAAGCTTGGCGGCGCGGCGCCCCAGGAGCGCGTCGAGGCGGAAAGGAAGGAAGGCGCGGGTGTCGAAGGCCTGTCCATCATCCCTGCAGTTGAACCCTGGGGAGTAGGCCGTGCTCACGCCCAGACAGACAAGCGCATCGGCGGGATAACCGTTGGGCCGGGGCGGAAGGGAAAGGACGCGGAGGCGGCCTTCGGCGTCACGCAGGAAAATCTCCCTGGAAGTATCGAAAATACCATCCCCCTGCACCTGGCCGAAAGAGGCAAGCACCCGGGCGACGTCGCGGAAGGTGCCAGACAGCGGACGCTTGGCGACCAGGGAGAGCTCCCAGGTCGGGGCCTGAATGAGCGGGAAGGGCGGCAGGCGAACCGTCCAACCCACGCGCAATTCGTCCGCAGGGATGGGGAGCGGCGTTTCGCCTGGCCTGGGGGCATCGACGACGGTGAAATCGGCCGCCGCCATCACGGCGGCGATCAGGGCGACGAAGGCGGTCAGCATCGGGCGCATGGGACACACTCCTTGGAATACAATATAGCAAAGGCAGGAACCGCCTGCGGCACGGCAAGCAAAAAGGCGCGCCGTGGGAATGGCGCGCCCCTGTGGGTGCAAGAAAACGGGAGACAGGGTCAGTCGGCGAGGGCGAGAATCTCGATCTCGCAGAGGCAGCCCTTGGGGATGTCGCGGACGGCGACGCAGGAGCGGGCGGGCTTGGAGGTGAAGTAGTTGGCATAGACCTCGTTGAAGGCGGCGAAGTCGGCGATGTCGGCCAGGAAGCAGGTGGTCTTGACGACCTTGGAGAAATCAAGCCCGGCGGCGGCCAGGAGCGCGCCGCAGTTGCGGCAGGACTGCTCGGCCTGGGCGGCGATGCCCTCGGGGATCTTGCCGGTGGCGGGATCGACGGGGATCTGGCCGGAGGCGAAGAGGAAGCCGTTGGCGCGGATGGCCTGGCTGTAGGGGCCGATGGCGGCGGGGGCGTTGTCGGTGGAGATGGCGTCCATGATGGGATTCCTTTCTGTGATGGGAGATTGGACGGCTGAAGGCTTGGGGGAGCCGGGAACGTGATGCCCCCTCAGGGCCATCAGGGAGCGCAGGATTCGACCAGCTGCGCCGCGGTCTCGACGCAGACCGGGCAGGGCGTGTGGGCGACGGTCTTGAGGTCGCGGCAGGTGAGGGCGCCGGCACGGCGGGCAAACTCGGCCTTGATGTCCTCGGCGTGGTCGGGGCGGAGGAGGAGCGCGGCGTGGAGCGCGCCGCAGAGCCCGCCGGGCGCCCGGCCACCGCCGCAGGCGGCCATCTCGGAGACCTGTCCGGGAGTGCCGCCGCAGCCGTCCATGACGGCCTGGGCGCAGTTGTGCTTCTTGGAGACGGCGGTGAAGAGCTGATGTGCTTTGGTCATGGGGGACTTGGTGGTTGAGAGGCCGGGATACGCCTCAAAGACGCTTGAGAAGCAGTTTTTCGACGACGGGGACGTCGGCGGGGGTGTCGACGCCGACGCCTTCGTCGTTGCGGCGGATGACGCCGATGCGGCCGCCCAGCCACAGGGCGCGGAGTTGCTCGAGGCTCTCGGTGGTCTCCAGGGGGCAGGGCGGGGTGTGGATGAGGCGCTCCAGGAAGTCGCCGCGATAGGCGTAGATGCCCAGATGGCGCCAGTAGAGGCCGCTGGCGAGGTCGGGCTCGCCGTCGCGCCGGCAGGGGATGGGCAGGCGCGAGAAGTAGAGGGCGGAGTCGTCGTTGCGGAGGACGACCTTGACGACGGTGCGGGCGTTGAGCTGCCCGTGGGATTGGATGGGGCAGGCGGCGGTGGCCATCTCCTCGCCGGTGCGGAGCATCCGCTCGGCGAGGGCGTCGATGAGCGCCGGATCCATGAGCGGCTCGTCGCCCTGGATGTTGATGACGATGTCTTGGGGGCCGGCCTGGGCGGCGACGGCCACGCGGTCGGTGCCGGAGGGCAGGTCGCTGGCGGTCATGACGGCCTGGCAGTGGGGGGAGACGGCCTGGGCGATGCGCGCGTCGTCCGTCGCCACGATGACCTTGTCCAGGCGCTTGGCGCGCTTGGCTGCCTCGACGACCCAGAGGACGAGGGGCTTGCCGAGGATGGGGGTGAGCGGCTTGCCGGGGAAGCGCGAGCTGCCCCAGCGCGACGGGATGACGCCGATGATCATGTTGGTTCCTCCGCGGTGCGGTTGTTCCAAAGATGGGGATAGGATACAACAAGCCCCGAAGCAATTCAACCCGCGCTTGACACTAGGGGGGGGGGCATGATACACTCTCCCTGTTGCTCGGCGGGAGCCGGGCACCTATGGATGGATGCGCCCCGGGCCAAGGAGACCCGGGCAACGACAAGGATATGACGATGCGCAAACGTGTTTGGTACGCCTTCACGGCGCTTTCCCTGTTTGGGTGCGCGGCCTGGGCCGACGCGCCGGAGCCGGTCTTGGCCTGGCCTGGGAGTCAGGAGCCGATGCGCGAGGAGGCGCTCTTCGTGACGGACGATTACCCGCGCCTGCAAGGCCTTGCGCCCGTCGTGCGCCGGCACGGCGGCTGGCACGCGCTCGCGGGGATGACCTTCTCGGCCTGGTTCATGGTCCCGGCGGACGACGCGCCGGTGACGTTGGCCCGCTTCAACTCGATGCCCGGCACGGGAAGCCACCGGCTCCACACCATCACGCTCCACATCCCCGCCCAACGGGTGCGCGGCGAACGCCAGCTCCACCTCGCCAAACACGGCGAGGCGTACGCCGCCATCCCCCTCCCGCGGGAACTGGAAGGGCGTTGGGCCCACCTCGCCCTCTCCTTCCCGCGCCTCACGGGGACGGAAAACCCGGACTTCCTCCCCTGCACGGCCTTCCTCAACGGCAAGCGCACCGAGCTCCAGTTGCACAACGCCCTGCACAACGTCCTGGCCTCCGTGGCCATCGGCGTGGACGGCAACGCGCGCATCAACCGCGTGGCCCTCTACGACCGCCCCTTGGACGACACCTTCACGGCGCAGGACGCGGCACGCGCCACGCCGAGCCCCACCCCGCCCCCCTCGGCGCCGCCGGCCGCAGCCTTCCACTGGACATACGGCCTGAAAGGGACGCGCGGGGGGTGGCTGAGCCAGGCGCACCGCGTCAGGCACGAGGGCGGGCGCGAGCTGATCCCCACGCCCAGCGGCGACGGCACCTCCGTGCGCTACTACTCCCTCCAATCCTCAATCGCCACCCAGCCGCTGATGTCCGGCATGTCCGGTACCGCCGTCATCGTCGGCAAGATGGGGCGCACGCCCGGGAGCGTCCTCCTCTGCCTGGGCCTCTACTTCCAAGCCAATACCGACACAAACTGCCACCACCTCAACCTCAAACGCGGCGACGGCGACGAGATCCTCCTGGAAAGCGACTCGCCCGAGATCGCCTTCGAGCCCATCCGCGCCACGGTGCCGGACGCCTCGACGGCCTTCCACTGCTACGCCATCCGCCACGACCGCGGGGAACTCTCTCTCTGGGTCGACGGCCGCCGCATGGGTGCCGCCACAATCCGTTTCGGCGCGCACGCCGACGGCCTCACCGTCGCGGCCTACCAGCTGGGCACCGTCCTCGGCGGCCTCAGGCAATACGTCACGCCGGGGGCCGACCTCGAAGGCTTCGTGGCCGACGACCTCAAGTTCTTCTGCCGCGCCCTGAGCGACGAGGAAATCGGCGCCGTCTCCAAACTCCTGCGCGTGGACGGCGCCCCGCCCCCCAACGCCCCCCGGCGGCAAACGCGCCCAACCTGGCCCGACGCGCCCCGGCCCGCGCCCGACGCCGAGGCCGCCGGCGGCGCCCGCCTGCCCACCCTCGAACCCGGGCGCCCCCTCCCAACCGCCGCGGAGCGGGAAGCGACCCGGCGCCTGCTGGACGAACTCTTCGACGGCGAGAAAGTCGGCGGGCAAGACCTGCTCGACGCCGTCCGGGACGCGGAGAACGACGCCACGCGCCTCGCCCTCCTCACCCGCGCGGAAACCGCCTTCTCAGACGGCGGCGACCCTGCCGCCGCCCTCCAAACGATGACCCTGCGAGAGCGCGCCTTCCCCGGCGCCGTCACCGACGCCGAGGCCGCCGCCCTCCTGAAAGAAGCCCTGCGCGACACCGCCGTGAACGCCCCCGACGACGCCCTCGCCCACGCCCAAACCGTCCTCGCCTTCGCCACGGGAAACAACCGCCCGAAACTCGCCCAAGAAGCCAAAGCCCTCACGGCGCAAATCAAGCGCTACCTCGCCAAATCCAAGGATTACGCCGCCTGGGAGGCCGCCCTCGCCCTCGCCGAAGGCCGCCTCGCCGCCCAAGCCAAGCTCAAAGACCTGCGCCAGGCCGCCAAGGACGGCGACCCCAAAGCCTGCCGCCTCTACGGCGAAGCCCTCGCCAAAACCGGCCAATGGGACGACGAGACGCTCGGCGCGCTCGCCATCTGCGACAACCCCGCCGTGGCCAAGCTCGCCGTCGACGAAGCCCAAGAGGCGCCCCCCGGCGCCAAAGCCGCCCTCGACCTCGGCGAACGGTGGTGGGCGCTCGCCGACAAAACGAAGGACGCCGACCTCGCCCACGCCTACCGCCTCCACGCCGCCGAGCTCTACGAAACCGGCAAACCCGCCGCCAAAGGGCTGCGGCGCCGGCTCATCGAGAAACGCATCGAAGAGGCGCGTTAAATCTGGGCAAACGAAACGGCCCGGGGCGGCGAGCGCCGCCCCGGGCCGTTTCGCATGGGCCGCTCACTCGGGCTTGGCGGCGCGCCCCATGAGCAGAAGCACCGCGTCCTTGGCGGCAAGGCCCTGATAGCAAATGCGGTAGACGACCTCGGCGATGGGCATCTCGACGCCATGCGCCTGGGCGAGGTCGTGAAGCAGGCGGGCGTTGTCGACGCCCTCCGCGACCATCTTCATGGAGCCGAGGATGTCGCCGATGGCCTCGCCCTTGCCCAGGCGCTCGCCGACGGCGTGGTTGCGGCTGTGGCAGGAGGTGCAGGTGACGATGAGGTCGCCCACGCCGGCCAGCCCGCTGAGGGTCTGCGCCTTGGCGCCCATGGCCAGGCCCAGGCGCATCATCTCGGCCAAGCCGCGGGTGATGAGGGCCGCGCGCGTGTTGTCGCCGAAGCCGAAGCCGTCGCTCGCGCCCACGGCGATGGCCAGGACGTTCTTGACGACGCCGCCGATCTCCACGCCCAGCACGTCGTCGGTGGTGTAGACGCGGAAGCGCGGGCCGTTGAAGAGGGCTTGCGCCTCCACGGCCAGCGCGTGGTCTTGGCAGGCGCAGGTGACGGCGGTGGGGATGCCGCGGGCGACCTCCTCGGCGTGCGAGGGGCCCGAGAGCACGACCACGCGCTCGGTGCCGAGCGTGGCGCGGGCGACCTCGCTCATGCGCTGGTGGGTCTCGGGGCAGACGCCCTTGGTGAGGCTGACGACGAGCGTACGTGCCGCGTCGAGGTGCGCGGCGGCCTGCGCGCAGACGGCGCGATAGAACTTGGAGGGGATGGCGAGCACCGCCACGTCCGCCCCGGGGAGGGCCTCGGCGAGGTCGGCGGTGAAGCGGATGGACTCGGGGAAGTCGACCCCCGGCAGATAGCGCGGGTTCCTGCGCGTGGCGCGGAGCTCGGCGATGTAATCCGGGAAGGGCCCCCAGACGGTGACGGCATGGCCCTTGGCATCCAACAGGCGCGCGACGGCCGAGCCCCAGCCGCCGTCGCCGATGACGGCGATCTTCATGGTTTGGCCTCCTGTCTCTTGGCGTCGCGCGCGGCGCGCTGGGCGGCGGTGAAGGCGAAACGGTTCTCCGTGCCCTTGGCGAGGCGCGCGAGGTTGGCGCGGTGCTTCACGATGGCCAGCGCCGCCAAAACGGTGATGAGGACGGCGAACCAAAGAGGCGCCGCGGCGTAAAGCGGCGTCCAGACCAGCGCACCCACGGCCACCGCCGCCAGGCAACTCGAGAGCGAGACGTAGCGCGAGAGCAGGAAGGCGGCCACCCACACGCCCAGCCCCACCCCCGCCGCCGCCGGCGCCACGCCCAGGAGCAGCCCCAGCGCCGTCGAGACGCCCTTGCCGCCCTTGAAGCCCAGCCACAGCGGGAAGATGTGCCCCAGCATCGCCGCCGTGCCGCACAGCACCCGCAAGAGCAGCGTGTTCGCCTCCCCCCCCCACGCGAGCGGCAAGGCCGCGCACCACACCCCGCCGAAGCCCTTGAGCATGTCGCACGCGAAGGCCAGCACACCCCACGTGGCGCCCACGCAGCGGAAGACGTTCGTCGCGCCGATGTTCCTGCTGCCCACCGTGCGCACGTCCACCCCGCGGGCCTTGCCGATGAGCAGGCCGAAAGGCACCGCCCCAAGCAGATAGGCCGCCAGCAGGGCGGCGAGCGCGTTGAGCGCGTCGGGCAGGGCCTCCGTCATCGCGCCCCCCCCTTGATGAGGGCGACGAGGCCCTCCACGGCCAGCGCATAGCCCGTCAGGCCAAAGCCCATCAGCTGGGCCACGCACACGGGCGCGGTGTAGCTGACGTGCCGGAACGCCTCGCGCCTGTGCGTGTTGGAGATGTGCAGCTCCACGGCGGGCAGCTCCGCGGCGGCAAGCGCGTCGCGCAGGGCCACGGAAGTGTGCGTGTACGCCGCGGGGTTGATGACGATGCCGTCGTAAACCCCGCGGGCCGCGCCGATCCTGGAGACGAGCTCGCCCTCGACGTCGCTCTGGAAGCAGTCGAGCTCGGCGCCCAGGCGCGCGGCGGTCTCGCGGGCGAGAGCCTCGGCGTCGGCAAGCGTGAAGTGCCCGTAGATGCCCGGCTCGCGCGTGCCGAGCAGGCGCAGGTTGGGGCCGTTGAGGAGCAAGAGTTTCATGGCTCTCCTTTCACAAATAGAAACGATCCATCCAATACGGCAGGATCTGCGCGGGCGGGATGTTCCGGTCCAGCTGGGCGGCGAGGGCCTCCAGCATCGGCAGGTTCTCGCTGAGATGGGCCAGGGAATGGGCCTGGGCGCGCCGGGCGAGGGCGTCGCGGCGCTCGGGGAAGTTGAGCGGCACCTCGGCGCCCGCCGCGACGCGCAGGCAGGCGAGGTCGCGCATCCACTGCTCGATGGTCAGGAGCAGGTCGTTGCGCCAGGCCTTGGCCTTCGCGCCGATGAGGGCCTTCAGGGTGTCGGCGTCCTCCTCCACGGCGGTGTTGGCCTTGGCCTCGGCGCGGACGTCCCTCTCGGCGCGCGCCTCCATGTCCGCGAGCAGGGCGCAAAGCGCCTCGGCCCGCGCGGCGTCCAGCAGCACCCCTTTTTCCTCGATGCCCGCGAGCAGGTCAAGCGCCTGCGTGCGCCACGGCTCGTCCAGCCGCCGCGCGCCGCCGGCATGGATGACCTGGCACCGCGAGACGATGGTGGGCAGGAGCTCCTCGGGCGCCTCGGTCAGCAACAGGAAGAGGGTCTTCGGCGGGGGCTCCTCGAGCGTCTTCAGGAAGGCGTTGGCGGCCTCCTGGCGCAGGCGGTCCGCCGAGACGATGACGAGCACCTTCCACCCGCCGGCCAGGGCGCTCTGCTGGGCCACGGGCAAGATCCGCTCGCGCATCATCGCCACGCTGATCACGCGGCTCACCTTCTCGGGCTCGAACCACGGCATGTCAGGGTTCGCGTGCTCGGCCAACGTCGGGGAATCCCCCAACAGCTGCGCACCGATCCATTCGGCCAACGCGCGCCCCTCGCGCCGCACCGGCCCAACGATGACGTAGCCCTGCGCGGGGCGGCCCGCCTGGAAGGCGCGGCTCAGGCTCTCTCGGATCGCGTCCATCGCCTCACCGCTCCGTGGCGCACAGGCGCAGCGCGTCAAAGGCCATCCCCGCGGCATAGATGAGCACCGCCGCGCCCGTCACGCACCCCGCCAGCGCCCGCACGTCCACCAGCCCGCCCGCGCAATCATACACCGCCATCTGCAGCGGGAACCACGGCCACTGCGCCATCGGCCGGCCAAACGCCGCCGCCAGCGCCTGGCAAAAGACCGGCGGCGCCGCCAGGCACGCCAGCAGCGAGACCAGGAAGGTCGAGGCCGAGCTCCGCGAAAAGAGCGAGACGAGCGTCCCCACCCCGCACCACAGCAGCGCCTGCGCCGCCAGCGCCAACGCCGCCAGCGCGAACCCCACCCACGTGCCCGGCAACGCCGCGTCGGCCGGCAACGCCCAATGCCTCAGCGCCCAGCACGAAAGCCCCATCCCCCCCACATAGACCATGCAGAGCACCCACGCGGCCATCACCTTGCCAAGCACCCACCAGCGCGCCCGGACCGGCGTCGAGAACATCAGGCGCAACATCCCCACCTCCCGGTCCTGCGTGAACCCGCGCGAGGCCGCCACCGCCGCCAAAAAGGGCAGCCCGAAGGCCGTCGCCAGCCCCCACAGCGCCGGGAGCGTCTCGGCCGAGCCCTCCGCGCGGCGCAACGCCCACACAAAGGCGGCCCCGGCGCCGGCGAGCGCCAGGAAAAGCGGCGTCAGGCCATGCACCGACCGCGTCAGCTGGAAGGTCTCGCGCCGCAGAATCGTCCAAAACACCATCGCTCAGGCCCTCCCCTGCCCATCCTGCGCGGGCGCAGGCAGAAGCCTGGCCATCGCCGCCCCCGCGTCGAGCGCCTGCTCCGCCAAACGCCCCCGCTCCACCAGGGCGAAGCGCGTGCAGCACGCCGACAGGAGCGCCGGGTCGTGCCCGCTGATCAGCACGTGCGCGCGGGACGAGACCTCGCGGATGACCTCGGCGAAGTCCGCGCGCATCGCCGCGTCGATCCCCGCGAAGGGGTCGTCGAGCACAAGCACCGAAGGCATCGTCAGCAGCGCCTCCGCCAACGCCACGCGCCGCCGCATCCCCAGCGACAGCTTCCCGATCGTCCGCCGCCGCGCCGCCATCAGCCCGCACCGCTCCAACGCCTCCTTCACACGCCGGCGGATGCGCAGGAAACGCTCGCCGCGCAGCTTCGCGCGGAAACGGAGATAGGATTCCACGCGCATCTCGGCGTAAGTCGGCGCCAGCTCCGTCATGTAGCCGACATGCCGGCGATAGCCGATGCCGAGGTCGGAGCGGTACTTCCGCGTGCGCCCGGTCAGATCCGTCAACGCCAGCTGCACCGTCCCCTCCTGCGGCACCAGCGCCGCCGCCGCCAAGCCAAGCAGCGTGCTCTTGCCGGCGCCGTTCGCGCCGACCACGCCCACCACCTCGCCCGGCGCCACGCGCAGGGAGGCCCCGCGGATGCCGCAGGCCTCGCCGTAGAGAAAGGTGGCGTCCGTCAGCGTCAGCATCGGGTCAATCCCGGATCAGGCGGTAACCCGCCGCCTCGAGCGCCTCGTGGATGGCCCCGATCTGCTCAAAGTCGCGCGTCTCCAGCTCCAGGCTCAGCACGCACGTGGCCAGCGCCGTGTCCACGCCGGAGGGGCCATAATTCACGTTGATGACGTTGCCGCCACACTTCGAGATGATGTTCGAGACGTTCGCCAGCTGCCCGGGCTTGTCCGGCAGCGTCAGGCGGATGCCCGCGCGGCGCCCGCTCGCCAGCAGGCCGCGGTAGATGACGCGGCTGAGGATGTTCACGTCGATGTTGCCGCCGGAAAGCAGGCAGCACACCTTCTTGCCGTGCAGCTCGGGGATCTTGTCGTAGATCATCGCCGCCACGGAGACCGCGCCCGCGCCCTCGCACACCAGCTTGCGCTGCTCGATAAGGAAAAGCACCGCCGCGGCGATTTCATCCTCCGTCACCGTCATGATGCCGTCCACGTACTGCCGCACCAGCTCGAACGTCAGGTCGCCGGGATGCTTCACCGCGATGCCGTCGGCGAACGTGTTGGCCGTGGAAAGCGTCAGCTTGTCCCCCGCCTCCACCGAACGCTTCATGCTCGCGGCCTCCGCCGCCTGGACGCCATACACCTTGCACCCCGGGCGCAGGTGCTTGATGGCATACGCCACCCCCGAGATCAGCCCGCCCCCGCCGATCGGCACCAACACCGCGTCCACCTCCGGCATCTGCCCGACGATTTCCACCCCCACCGTCCCCTGCCCCGCGATCACGTCCGGATCGTCGAAGGGGTGGACAAAGGTCATCCCCTCCTTCTTGCACAGCTTCTGGGCGTACGCGCTCGCATCGTCGTACGTCCCCGGCACCAGATGCACCTCCGCGCCATAGCTCTTCGTCGCCTCGATCTTCGCGATCGGCGCGATGTCAGGCATACAGATCACCGCCCGCGCGCCGCGCCGCTGCGCGCCCAGCGCCACCCCCTGCGCATGGTTCCCCGCGCTGCACGCAATCACCCCGCGCGACAGCTCCTCGGGCGTCAGCCGGGAAATCTTGTAATACGCCCCGCGCACCTTGAACGAACCCGTCACCTGCAGGTTCTCGGTCTTCAGCCACACCTCCGCGTTCGTCGAAAGCTTCGGCGCGTAAATCAGATCCGTCCGCCGCGCGACCTCCTTCAGCACCTCGGCCGCATGACGAATGCTATCCATCGACAACTGTTCCATGGCGAATCATCCCTTCAAGGCTTTCCGACAGTATACCAAAACCCGCGTGAAAAAGAACCCCACGCCAAACGCCGCCAGGGCAAACGCATCTAATTTTGGTAAATATAAAGGGATGAATGAGGATCATGTTTTGTTTCGTTTGATGTTG
>CALXSE010000007.1 GCA_944391085.1 uncultured Kiritimatiellota bacterium
CGACTGCACAAACATGCCGCCGCTCCCGCAGCAGGGGTCATACACGCGGCCATCGTAGGGCTGGAGAATCTCCACCAGCGTGCGGACCACGCATGCGGGCGTGTAAAACTCCCCCGCCAACTTCCCTTCCTGCTCCGCGAATCGGGCCAGGCAGTATTCGTAGGCGCGGCCCAGAATGTCCTTGCTTGTGCCGTGCTCGGTCATCCGGATATTGGTGAACAGGTCGACCACCTCGCCCAAACGGCGCTTGTCCAGTTCCGGCCGGGCGAAGTTTTTGGGCAGGACGTCCCTCAGTCGTCTGTTTTCTTTCTCGATGCTGCGCATGGCGCCATCGATCACGGCGCCGATTTCCGGCGTGTGGGCGGCGGCGGCGATCACGCCCCACCTGGCGTTTTCAGGCACGAAAAAGATGTTCTCGGCGACGTATTCGTCTTTGTCCTCCTCGAACCCTTCGCCTTCTTTGAGCAAGTCTTGGAACTTGGCCTCGAAACGATCCGAAATGTACTTTAGGAAAATCAGCCCCAGAACGACGGATTTGTACTCCGAGGCGTCCAAGTTGCCGCGCAGCACGCAGGCGGCATCCCAAATCTGTTTCTCGAACCCGATGACGCTGGAATTCGCTTCGGCCATAAACCCTCCCCTATCAGTTGGCAATCGAACGTGGCAACCGCCAGTATACCACTTCTCGGCTGGAGAGGCTAACGGGCGGGGTCAGCGGAGGGAGGGGAGAAGGGCGATGAGGCGGCGGGCAAGGTCGAGCTTGGGAAGGAGGGGGAGGGGCTCGCGGCGGCCGTTCGGATAGAGGAGGGTGACGCGGTTGGTGTCGTGGGCGAAGCCGGCGCCGGGGGCGGTGACGTCGTTGGCGACGATGAGGTCAAGCCCTTTCTCGCGGAGTTTTCGGGCGGCTTCGGCGTCCGGTTCGCCGGTCTCGGCGGCGAAGCCGACGAAGGTGCGGGAACCTTTTTGGGGGTGGATGGTCTTGAGGATGTCGGGGTTGGGGACGAGGCGGATGACGCCTGACATCTGGGCTTTCTTGAGTTTGGCGGGGGAGCAGGTCTCCGGGCGCCAGTCGGCGACGGCGGCGGAGGCGATGAGGACGTCGGCCTGGGGGAGTTCGCGTTGGACGGCGGCGAGCATGTCGCGGGCGGTGAGGACGTCGACGCGGCGGACGGCGGGCGGGGTGGGAAGGGCGACGGGGCCGGCGATGAGGGTGACGGCGTGGCCGGCCTCGGCGGCGGCTTGGGCGAGGGCGAAGCCCATGCGTCCGGTGGAGCGGTTGGAGAGGAAGCGGACGGGATCGAGGGGTTCGCGCGTGGGGCCGGCGGTGATGAGGATGTTGAGGGGCATAGGGGGATGATTTGGGGAGCGCCGAGGCGGGGCGCCCGTCTTCATCGGTTTAGTAGGCTTGGGCGACGATGTCGTTGTGTTCGTCGAGGCGGACGACGCGGGGGCGGTGGGCGGGGGCGTCCTGCTCGGGGACTTGGGCGAAGGCCATGACGATGAGGCGGTCGCCGACCTTGCCCATGTAGGCGGCGGCGCCGTTGAGGCAGGCGATTTTGGAGCCGCGGACGCCGGGGATGACGTAGGTCTCAAGGCGCTGCCCGTTGTCGAGGTTGGCGACGAGGACTTTTTCGTAGGGGACGAGGCCGACGGCGTCGAGGAGATCCTCGTCGACGGTGAGGGAGCCGAGGTATTCGAGGTCGGCCTGGGTGACGCGCAAGTGATGGAGCTTGGCGTGGAGGAGGGTCAGGGTCATGTCAGGGTTTCCAATCCCACTTGTAGGTGTTGGGGACGAAGGGGGTTTGGGCGCGCTCGAAGGCGTCGACCTCACTGGTGAGGACGTCGATGGCGGCGTCGAGCTGGGGGTCGCGGCCGGCGACGGCGTCCGCCGGGGTGGTTTCGACGATGACGTCGGGGAGGGCGCCGTGGAGCTCCATGTCGGTGCCGTCGAGGGTGTACCAGCCGTAGTGGGCCTGGCGGAGCATGCCGATGTCGAGGAGGGGGCGGTCTTTGGTGGCGATGACGCCGCCTTGGGTTTGGACGCCGACGAGCTTGCCGCGGCCGAGCTGCTTGATGGCGTGGGAGAAGATTTCGCCGTTGGAGACGGTGTTTTGGTTGCAGAGGACGACGATGGGCTTGTCGAAGACGGGCCGGCCCCAGTAGCCGGAGAGGTAGGCGGGCTGGCCGTGGCGGGGGACGGACCAGGAGTGGCGCTGGACGCCGAGGATGTTGAGGACGCGGTCTGCGGTGAAGCCACCGGTGTTGTCGCGCACGTCGATGACCATGCCGGCTTTGTCGAAGCCCTCGGCGAAGATCTCGCGTTCGAAGCGGTTGTATTCGTCGTTGTTCATCTTGGCGATGTTGATGTAGCCGAAGGCGCCTCCCGAGCGGCGGTGGACGTAGTCGCGGCGGTCGGCGTAGAGGGCTTTCTGGAGGAGGTCGCGGGCCTGGCCATAGGTGATGGCCTCGATGTAGATCTTTCGGGTCTGGCCGCCGGAGCGGACCTCGATGGTGTATTTGCCGGGGCGGGGGCCGTTGAGGAGGAGGGTGGGATCCATGCCGTTGCGGATGGGCTTGCCGTCGATGGAGACGACGAGGTCGCCGGGCTTGAGGTCGACCTGGGCGGAGTCCGCGGGACCGCCGGGGATGACGCGGCGCACCATCCAGCCGACGTCGCCGGTGTAGTTGTGGTCGAATTGGATGCCGAGGTGGGAGGTGACCGGTTCCCAGGCGTTGATGGAGGTGGAGCGCTCCCACTCCCTGCGGGAGGCCTCGGAGGGGTAGAAGCCGAGATGGGAGGCGTTCAGCTCGCCGTTGAGGGCCTGGATGATGCGGTCGAAGACGGAGGCGCAGGGGGCGTGGCGGGCCGGGGCCTGGTATTTGAGGCGGACGCGATCCCAGTCGGCGCCGTGGTGGTTGGCGTCGTAAAACTCGTCGCGGAGGGCGCGCCAGGCGGAGAGGAAGGCGAGCTCCTGGTAGTCTGGGAGGGAGAGCTCCTGGTAGACGTTGAAGGGGTAGAGCTCGTCGAAGGTGCCGATGTTGTTGTCGCTGGTGATCATGATGAGGCGGTCGGGGGTGGCGCCGGGCTTTCCGAACCAGCCGATGGGGAAGCCCCAGCGGGCGTTGAGGAAACGCGGGGTGAGGGCGTCCGGGATGGTGACCTCGTAGGTGCCGGCGCGGCCGCCGATGGTGGCGGGGAAGAGGATGCGGCGGGAGTCGGGGGCGAAGGTGGGAGCGCCCATGGCGGCGATGGGCTGGGCGTGGACGCGGCCGTGGAGGTCGTCGAAGTCGACGATGACGGGCTTGGGGCCCTGGCGGCGGGGGGCGCCGGCGTCGGCGTCGGGGCGGTTGGGGTCGGGGATGTCGAGGGCGGTCGCGCCGAGGAGCTCGGAGGTCTCGGGGCGGTCTTGGAGGCTGAGGCCCATGTGTTCGATGGCCTTGCGGTAGGATTGGGCCTTGAGGGCCTCCTCATCGTGGCGGTTGAGCCAGACGTAGAAGAGCGTGGTGCCGGAGCCGACGCGCTGGCCGTTCCAGGCGATGAGCTGGCCGTCGGGAGACCAGGCTGGGGTGCCGTCCCAGGTGAAGGAGCGGGAGAGGTTGTAGGGTTTGGCGTCCGGGTCGTCGATGGGGAGGATCCAGATGTCGCTGTTGGTGTAGTCGTCTTCCATGGCGGCGACGAGCCAGCGGCCGTCGGGGGCCCAGTCGTAGGAGTTGACGCGCGAGGTCTGTGGGAAGGTGCGGATGACGTTGCCGTCGAGGTCGGCGATGACGATGCGGCAGGTGGTCTCGACCCAGGCAAGGCGCGAGCCGTCCGGGGAGACGGAGAGCAGGGAGCGGTTGACGGCGTCCTGCTTGAGCGGGCGGACGTCGAAGGCGGCGTTCTCCCACCAGAAGTGGTCGGGGCGCGTCTTCTGGGCAAGGAGGAGCGCGGTGCCATCGCCGCGGTCGGAGAGGATGTAGAGGCGGGAGGCGTCCCTGGAGAAGACGGCCTCGCGCTCATGGGTGCGGGAGTCGCCGTAGACGAGGCGGGGCTCGCGGAGGATGGTGTCCATGACATAGACGTCGCCGCCGGCGGTGAAGGCGAACTGGAGGCCGTCCGCGGTGGCGTCGAGGGAGCCGGCGGCGTCGTTGTTCCAGAGGTTGGTGTAGTATCGGCGGCGGGTGGGGGTCCGGGAGAGGCCGGTGTCCTCGGGGACGAGGTCGATGCGTTGGGGCGCGGCGCCGGGGCTGGTGGGGTCGAAGCGCCAGAACCAGAGGCCTTGGCGGAAGACCATGGTGCGGCCGTCTGCCGAGAGGGTTGGGGCGATGACGCTGTCACCCTCGAAGAAGGTGACCTGGCGTTCCTCGGTGCCGGGGAAGGCGTGCCACCAGATGTTCTGGGTGCCGTCCTGGCCGGAGACGTAGTAGAATCCCTTGCCGTCCGGGCACCAGATGGGGGAGAGGCTCTCGGTGGGGTGTTTGACGGCGAGGGCGAAGGTGCGCATCTGGGTGTCGTAGCACCAGATGCGCGCGGCGTTTTCCCCGGTGAAGCCCTTGCGGTAAAGGTTCTCGCCTTCTTGGACGAAGAGGAGATAGCGGCCGTCTGGGGAGAGGGAGGGATCGCTGCCCATGGCGTCGAAGACCTGGCGCTCGGCGGCGCGCTCGTCGACGGGGAGCCAGGCGAGGCGACCCTGGTCGAAGATGGTGCCGTTGTCGTCGCGCAGGACGTAGCAGAGGAGTTCGGAATCGTCCGCGGACCAAATGTAGGGGCGCTCGCCCTCGGAGTTGAAGGCGATTTGCCGGGCCTCCGCGCCCTCGTCGATGTCGGCGACGAAGACGTGCCAGCCGCCGGCGCGGTTGGATTGGAAGGCGAAGCGTTTGCCGTCGCGCGAGACGACGGGCCAGGTGTCGCGGCCGGTGGAGTGCTGGAGGACTTTGGCGGTGCCGCCGGCGACGGGGGCGATCCAGATGGCGTCGCACCATTCGAAGAGGAAACGGGAGCCG
Organism: uncultured Kiritimatiellota bacterium; assembly: GCA_944391085.1. Taxonomy (GTDB): domain Bacteria; phylum Verrucomicrobiota; class Kiritimatiellia; order RFP12; family DVOR01; genus Spyradenecus. The sequence continues at coordinate 4,984 of CALXSE010000007.1, forward strand.
TCCGGGAGCAGGGAGGGGCGGCTGGCGAGGTAGATGCGCGTGGGGTCGAAGCCTTGCGGGAGGGCGACCTCGGCGGGGCGGCAGGGCCAGGCGGGGGCTTCCGCGCGGAGGGCGGGGCCGAGCGCGAGGAGGGCTACGAGTGCGAGGAGTGCGCGTCGAAGGGCGGGCATGGTCAGGCCTCCTGTTGTTCGCCTTGGATGTCGCAGAGGCGGCGGTAGAGTCCGCCCAAGGCGTAGAGTTCCTCATGGGTGCCGCGCTCTTTGATGACGCCGTGGTCGAGCACGAGGATGCAATCGGCCTTTCGGATGGTGGAGAGGCGGTGGGCGATGGCAAAGATGGTGCGGTTCCGCATCAGGGTGTTGATGGCTTCCTGCACCTGTTGCTCGGTGACGGTGTCGAGGGCGCTGGTGGCCTCGTCGAGGATGAGGATGGGCGGGTTGCGCAGGATGGCCCGGGCGATGGCGACGCGTTGCCGCTCGCCGCCGCTGAGGACGAAGCCCTTTTCGCCGACCTTGCGGTCGTAACCTTCCTGGTGCTCCATGATGAAGGTGTGGGCGTTGGCGAGCTTGGCGGCCTCGACGATTTGTTCGCGCGTGGCGCCGGGCGAGCCGTAGGCGATGTTCGCGGCGATGGTGTCGTTGAAGAGGATGGAATCCTGGGTGACGGCGCCGATGATGGTGCGCAGGTCGGCGATTTTGTAGTCGCGGATGTCGTGGCCGTCGAGGTAAACGTGGCCGGAGGTGACGTCGTAGAAGCGCGCAAGGAGGTTGGCGAGGGTGCTTTTGCCGCTGCCGGTGGAGCCGACGACGGCGTACATCTGGCCGCGGCGGATGGTGAAGTTCGCGTCGCGGATGATGGGCTCTTCGGAGCCGTTGTAGCGGAAGTCCACGTGGTCGAAGACGATGGAATCCTTGAAGGCGGCGAGGGGAAGGGCCCCGGGCTTTTCGACCAGCTCCTCGTGGACGTCGAGGAGCGAGAAGATGCGCTGGAGCGCGGCGCGCCCGTTTTCCAGGGCGATTTGGATACGCCCGATCTGCTTCATGGGCTTGTAGAGGATGATGAAGGGCGGCAGGAGCGGGATGACGTCGACGAAGCTTTTGCCCTGGATGGCGCAGAGGGCGACGAAGCCGCCGGCCAGCACCATCGCCACGAGTTCGGTCATGGGGCCGACGAGGATGCTCAGGCGCACGGCGCGCATCCCCATCTTGTATTGGCGCAGGGTCACGCCGTGGTACTTCTCGATTTCGCTGGCCTCGGTGTTGTAGGCCTTGACCACGCGGATGCAGGTGAGGTTCTCGTGGAAGTTCGACCCCGTCCCCGCGCTTTGCTCGAGCATGCGCGCAGTCCAGCGGCGGATGGCGCGGCCGATGAGCACCACGGGCACCATGCAGAGCGGGTAGCCAAAGACCGTGATGAGGAAGAGCGAGAGCATCCCGTTGTTCACGGCGTAAACGCAGACGAAGAGGACGGCCGAGAGCACCTCGAAGGGGGCGCGGCACAGGTCGCTCATCGTGGAGGAGATGATGGTCTGCACGATGGCCGGGTCGCCCGTCGCGCGGCTCATCAGCTTGCCCACGTCGCTGCGCCCATGGAAGGCGAGCGACTGTTCCTGCAGGTGGGCGAACATGGTGGTGCGAAGGTCCAGCACCACCTTCATGCCGGCCTTGGTGAGGAAGTACTGGTTCAGGTACTGCGTCACCATCTTGAGGGCGACCGCGCCGGAGAAGAGAAGGAGCACCAGGGCCAGGATGGGCGCCTTGGCGTTGCCTTCCTCATCCGTCAGCGAGATGCCGAACCGCCCAAGGAGGGCGTTGTATTTGTCGAGGCTGGAGGTGAGCTGCCGCGTCTCCTTCCTGCCGCGCTCGGTGATGGGGTCGGCGACTTGGGCGGATGCCGGCGCCGCGGGCTCGGCGACCTGCTCGATCGGCGCGGGTGCGGCGGGGATGAGCTGCTCGGCCAGCGGCTTGACCATCATGAAGATGGGCGTCCACGCACCGCCGGTGAGCATCCCCAGCAACATACCCGCAAGGATGATACCTTTGTACCTGCGCGCGTAATCCCACAGGCGGCGGTAGACCGTCTTGGCGTCGTAGTCACGGTCGAACCACTCCCTGCCGTATTGGTTGCGGGCAGGGGCCTTATCCTTCTTCTTCCGTGACATGGGAGCGTCCTGTTCGGCGGTGGGCAAAACGAGGGGCCGCCCGGAGAGGACGGCCCCTGCGCGGCTTATTCGATCTCGGCCAGCGGCGCGCCCTTTTGGACGGTCTCGCCGGGCTTGACCAGGAAGCGGACAATCTTGCAGTCCTCGGTCGCCTTGACGGGGTTGAAGAGCTTCATGGCCTCAAGCACGCAGACCGGCTGGCCGGCCTTGACGGCGGCGCCTTCCTCCACCAGGTTGGCCTTGCCGGGCGCGTCGGCGCGGTAGAAGGTGCCGGTGAGGGTGGCGTTGAGCGTCTTCTTCGGCGCGGCCGCGGCTGCGGGCGCGGCCTCGGCGGGCGTGGCTTCGGCAACAGGCGCGGGGGCCGCCGCCAGGGCGGAGGCGTCCACCTTGAGGTTGCCGCCGAGCGAGCCGAAGAGGGCCACGAACTGTTTGCCGATGACGGCGAACTTGGCGTCGTCGGCGGAGAGGGGCGCGGGCTTGGGGGCCTCCTTGGCCTGTTTGGCCTGCTCGGCGGCCTTGGCCACGGTCAGCTCGCCGTCGGCGGGGATCGGGTCACGCTCGCCCTCGGGTTTGGCGCGCCACTGGAAGTAATCGAGCGCTACGGCCGGGAACATGCAGTAGGAGAGGATGTCCTCTTCGCTCTGCACCAGCTTGGGGTCGAGCTCCTTGGCGGCCTTGGCCAGGCCGGGCTCGAGCAGGTCGGCGGGGCGGCAGGTGATTTTCTTCTCCTTGCCGAGGATCTTCTTCTCCAGCTTGGGGTCGACCGGCGCGGGGGAGCGGCCATAGTAGCCGGCCACGTACTGGCGCGTCTCGTTGGAGACCATCTCGTAGCGCTTGCCGGAGAGGACGTTGAGCACGGCCTGCACGCCCATGATCTGCGAGGTGGGCGTGACGAGCGGCGGATAGCCCATGTCCTTGCGGACGCGGGGGAGCTCCTCGAGCACCTCGGGCAGCTTGTCGAGCGCGTCTTGCTGGGCCAGCTGGCTGCGGGTGTTGGAAATCATGCCGCCGGGGATGTGGTGGATGAGCACCTGCACGTCCACGACCTCCGCGTTGGCGTTGGCCTGGAGCGCACGCTGGGGCTTGAGCTTCTTGAAGTATTCGTCGATCTCGGTGATGCGGTCGACCTTGATGCCGGTCTCGTAACCCAGGCCTTCGAAGATGGCCTTCATGGTGCCGTGGGCGGGCTGGGAGGAGAAGCCCGAGAGCGTGGCGACGGCGCAATCGATGGCGCCCGCGCCGGCCTCGACGGCGGCCATGTACATCGCCGGGGCCATGCCGCTGGTCATGTGCGAGTGGACTTCGATGGGCAGATCCGGCAACGCCTTCTTCAGCGCGCCGACGAGCTCGCGCGCGGCCGAGGGGGTGAGGATGCCGGCCATGTCCTTGATGGCCAGCGAGTCGATGCCGAGGTCGACCTGCTCCTTGGCGAACTTGACGAAGTTGGCCGCCGTGTGCACGGGCGAGACGGTGTAGCAGATGGTGCCCTGCGCGTGCCCGCCGTACTTCTTGACGGCCTTGATGGCGGCCTCGAGGTTGCGCACGTCGTTGAGCGCGTCGAAGCAGCGGAAGATGTCCATGCCGTTCTCGCACATCTTCGCCACGCAACGCTCCAGCACGTCGTCGGGGTAATGTTTGTAGCCCAGGCAGTTCTGGCCGCGCAGGAGCATTTGGAGCGGGGTTTTCTTGCAGACGGCCTTGATTTGGCGCAGGCGTTCCCAGGGATCCTCGCGCAGGAAGCGCATGCAGACGTCGAAGGTCGCGCCGCCCCAGCACTCGATGGCGTAGAAGCCGGCGTCATCAACCGCCTCCAGGATGCCCAGGATGTCCTTGGTGCGCATCCGCGTCGCCCACAGCGACTGGTGCGCGTCGCGCAACGTGGTGTCGACGAAACGGACCCGCTTCTTCTCGGTCTTGACCATGAAACTGCTTCCTTTCGGTGCTCAAGCCATGGGGCTTGTAATCATAAAACGCCTTTATTATCCCATTTTCCGCGCCTTCGGTCAAGTTATGCCGGGGCGCGCGGGATTAGGCCAGGCGGGTGAGGAGGGTTTGCGCGAAGGCGCGGAGGAGGGGGGCGCCGCCGGGGAGGGGCGCGAGGGCGTCGAGGGCGGACTGGGTGTGGCGTCCCGCAAGGCGGCGCACCTCGTCCGTGCCCAGGATGCGGATGGCGTTGAGGCCTTCGCCCGCGTCGGCCTGGTCGGCGTCGAGCAGGTCGTCGACGAGCTGGAAGGCGAGGCCGATCTCGCGCCCGTAGTCGGCGAGGGCCCGCTGGAGGGGCGCGGGTGCGTCCGCGGCGATGGCGCCGAGGCGGCAGGCCAGGCGGATGAGGGCGGCGGTCTTGAGGTCGTAGATGCCATAGAGCGCGGCCTTGTCCCAGGTCTCCGGGGGGCGCTTGGCGGTGGCGAGGTCGGCGACCTGGCCGTCGACGACGGCGCAGGCCGCCTGGGCGAACGGGGCGACCAGCGCGGCGGCGCGGCGGCAGTCGGCCAGGCACCCGAAGGCCATGGCCTGGAGGCGGTCACCGGCAAGGATGGCCACGTCTTCGCCGAACTTGGCCCAGACGGAGGGTTGGCCGCGGCGTTCGGCGTCGTCGTCCATCGCGGGGAGGTCGTCGTGGACGAGGGTGTAGCAGTGGAGGAGCTCGACGGCGAGCGCGGCACGGAGGGCGTCGGAATCCGTGCCGGTCTCCGCGCCGCACGCCTCGGCGCAGAGGAGGGTGAGGCTGGGGCGGACACGCTTGCCGCCGCCCATGACGGCGTGGAGGAGGGCTTCCTCGAAGGGCGTGGGCGCGTCGGCGGGGGCCAGGCGCGCGCGGAGGCCGGCCTCAATCTGCGCGCGGGTGCGCGCCAGGGCGTCGGCAAGCGATCCCATGGCGGTCACTCCGCGACGGCGGCGGCGATGAGGTCGCCGACCTGCTCGGTGGTGAAGCCCATCTCGTTGGCGAGCTGGCTCTTCATCCTGGGGGTGACGGAGGCGATGGCGCGGGTGATGGCGCGGGAGGCCTCGGCCTCGCCCAGGTGCTCGAGCATCATGGCGCCGGCGCCGATGGCGGCGATGGGGTTGATGGCGTGCTTGCCGGTCCACATTGGGGCGGTGCCGCCGATGGGCTCGAACATGGAGACGCCGTTGGGGTTGATGTTGCCGCCGGAGCTGACGCCGAGCCCGCCCTGGGTGATGGCCGCGAGGTCGGTGATGATGTCGCCGAACATGTTCTCGGTGACGATGACGTCGAACATCTCGGGGGAGGCGACCATGTAGAGGGTGGTGGCGTCGACGTGGAAGTATTGCCGCTCGACGTCCGGGTAATCCGCGCCGACCTCCGCGAAGACGCGGTTCCAGAGCCGGTACATGTAGGTGAGGACGTTGGATTTGCCCACCAGCGCGAGGGTGTTCTTCTCGCCCACGCCGCGGGCCTTCTTGCCGTATTTGCGGGCGTACTCGAAGGCGTAGCGGCAACAACGCTCCACCTGCTCGTAGGTGTAGGTCATCACCTGGGTGGCCACGGCGTCGGTGCTGTCGGGGCGCGAGATGCCGCCCATGCCGGTGTAGAGGCCGCCGGAGTTCTCGCGCACGACGCAGTAGTCGATGTCCGCGGGGCCCTTGCCCTTGAGCGGGGTCTCGACGCCGGGATAAAGGCGGATGGGGCGCAGGTTGATGTATTGGTCGAGCTCGAAGCGCATCCGCAGGAGGATGCCTTTTTCGAGGATGCCGGGCGTGACGCGCGGGTCGCCGATGGCGCCCAGGAACATCGCGTCATGGCCGCGGAACTCCTCGAGGACGCTGTCGGGGAGGATCTCGCCGGTGGCGAGGTAGCGCCCCGCGCCCACGTCGTACGTGGTCGCGTCCAGCTTGAAGCCGAACTTGCGCTCGGCGGCGTTGAGAACCTTCATGCCCTCGGCGATGACCTCGGGGCCGGTGCCGTCACCGGGGACGACGGCGATTTTGTACTGCTTCATGCTTCCTGTCTTTCTTCTGGGAGAAGGGTCAAAAGGGTCTGCGTGTCGAGCGCCAGCCCGCGTTGCGAAAGGGCTCGGCACCGCTTCAGGAGGGCCTCGACGTCGGGGTGGGGGAGCTGCGGGATGCGGCCCACGAAGATGCGCGCATGGCCGGTGCGTTCGGCCTGCGCGGCGGAGACGCCGAGCTCCTCGGTGAGCTTTTCGCCGGGGCGCACGCCGGTGAAGACGATGGGGATGTCCTTGCCCGGACGCAGGCCCGAGAGGCGGATCATCGTCTCGGCCAGGGAGAGGATGGTCATGGGGCGACCCATGTCGAGGACGAAGATCTCGCCGCCTTTGGCGAAGGTCGCGGCCTGGAGCACCAGCCCGCTGGCCTCGGCGATGGTCATGAAGTAGCGCTCCATGCGCGGGTCGGTCACCGTCACGGGCCCGCCCCTGGCGATCTGCTCGCGGAAGCGCGGCACCACCGAGCCCGAGGAGCCGAGCACGTTGCCGAAGCGCACGGCGCAGAAGCGCGTGTCGCCTTCGGCCGCCAGGTCGCGCACGAAGATTTCCGCCAGGCGTTTGGAGAGCCCGAGCGCCGAGACGGGGTGGATGGCCTTGTCCGTGGAAATGAGCACGAAGGTGCCGACGCCGGCGGCGCGCGCCTCCTCGGCCAGCGTGCGGGTGGCCAGGGCGTTGTTGCGCAGGGCCTCGACGGGGTTGCGCTCCATCATCGGCACGTGTTTGTAGGCCGCCGCGTGGAGAAGGAAGTCGGGGCGCTCGCGCGCCAACAGCTCGCGCATGAGGGCGCGGTCGCCGCAGTCGGCCACCACGGGCAGGAGCCGCCCGTCCTCTTCCTCGCCGTCGGCGAGCGGGGTGTGGATCTGGTAGAGCGCGGCCTCGGAGAGTTCCACGAGGATGAGGCGCCTGGGTTTGGCGGCCCAGACCTGGCGCGCCAGCTCGCCGCCGATGGAGCCGCCCGCGCCGGTGACGAGGACGACCTTGCCGCGGAAGCCTTCGCGCACGGCCTGCGTGCCCACTTCGCTCTCGCCACGCCCCAGCAGGTCGGCCACCTCGATGGGGCGCAGTTGGAGGCGCCGCACGTAGCGCGCGGCCAGGAGCCCGGCCAGGGCGAGCACCCCGGCCATGATAGCGACGCTCGCGGGCGGGCGCACCGTGATGAAGGCGTCTTCCGGCAAAACCGTGTAACGCAGGAGCAACTGGCAGGCCACCGTGAAGGCGACCGCCCCCGCGAAGCGCGGCAGGTTGCTCAGGGAGATGACGCGCGGGCTCAGCCGGTGGCAACGGAAGAGGATGAGCCCTACCCAACCCAAGAGGAAGGCCGGCCCAAAGCCGCAGAGCACCGGGCCCCATCCCCACGTCGGCGTCCCGAAGTCGAAGCGCAGCAGGAAGGCCGCCACATAGGCGGCGAACAGGATGAGGCTGTCGGCTAACGCGCGGGTCATTTTTCCGAGACGCTCCGCTTGATGTAGGGCAGGTAGTTGCGGGTGTAGACGTAGAGCGACCAGAAGTTCAGGAAGATGGCGAAGGCCTCGCCGGCGTAAATCAGCCAGCGGAACCACGTCATCGTGTCCCCGGGGTCATAAATCATGATGTAGAAATAGATGAAGGCGCAGAGCGGGAAGGTCATCGCCGTGCGCACCTTGCCCAGCATCGTCGCCGCGCAGTTCGCCCCATAGAGCGTGCCCACCGAACGCAGGAAGGTCACCCACTGATCCCGCAGCAGGTAGAGCACCGTGAGCACCACCATGAAGAGCGCGTGCCAGCGCTCCAGCGGCTTGCCGATGGGCAACAGCCACAGGAGGGTGGGGAAGACGACCAGGTAGAAGACCTTGTCCATCAGCGGGTCGCACATCGCGCCGAACTTCGTCACCACCTTCCATTTCCGGGCGAGCGCCCCGTCGAAGAGGTCGGTCAGCGCCGAGAGCGCCAGGCAGACCAACGCCACCCAGGCCAGCGCGTTCCCAGGGTGCGTGACGACCTCGTCCCTCAGGAGGAAGCGCTGCACCCCCCAGCCGTGGATCAGCGCCAACACAAGGAAGGCCAGGATGAAGGGGACCCGGATGAACGTGATCCCGTTCACCACCAACAGATGCAGTTGCCGCAGGCTCATCGTCCGCTCCTTTGACCTTTCGCGCCCTTCTGCCGCACGGCCTCGAAGAGCGCCACCGCGCCGGCCACCGCCGCGTTCAGCGAGGCCACCTGCCCGGCCATGGGGATCAGGCCGATGAAGTCGCACGTCTTCCCCACCAAATGGCCCAGCCCCTCGCCTTCGTTCCCCACCACGATGCCGCAGCGTCCGCGGAAATCAATCTCCGTGTAGGGCTTGGCGTCCTCGGTCAGATCCAGTCCCGTCAGCCACACGTTACGCTCCTGCAGGCCCTTCATCGCCTGGGTCAGGTTCACCACGTGCGCGATCCGCAGATGTTCGGCCGCGCCCGCGGAGGCCCGCACCACCGCCGGCGTCACCAACACCCCGCGGTCTTCCGGGATGATCACCCCGCACACCCCGCACGCCTCCGCCGTCCGCAGCAGCGAGCCGACGTTCTGCGGGTCCTCCAGATGGTCCAGGATCAGGACGAGGGCCTCCGGGTCGGCCTCGGCCGCCTCATAGATCTCCTCGACCCCCACGTAGGGATAGCCGCCCACGCGCACGGCGCAGCATTGATGGTTCAGCTGGCCCAGGATGCGGTCGCATTCGCCGCGCTGCGCCGCACGGACGGGGATTCGCCGTGCCCGTGCGATGGCGAGCATCTCCTCGGTCTCTTCCGTCGCCGGTCCTGAGGGCACGATCAGCTCATGAAACTCGCGGCGCCCTGCCCGGAGCGTCTCCAGCACCGGGCGGCGCCCATAAATCCAGCCCTCTTTCCGTTTGCCACGTTTGTCCATGCCCCCCAGTATATCACAACCCGCCTTCCCCCGCCAAACCCCGCGCAGGCGGCAGCCGTTGCGCCGAGCCCTTTCCCCATCTGGCGTTCGGAGCACAAGGCGCCTGTCCCCGCGAAACCGGCGCACCCGCCCTCCGTGGGGCGCTTGGGATGGGGGACGGGCACAAAAAAAGACCCCGGCCACGCCGGGGTCTTTTGGGGAATGGCCGGGCTTACTTGTCCTGCCCGGGGCGCCATTCCTCGGAGGCGGCGAAGGCTTCCTCGAAGGCGTTGGCGAAGGAGCCGAGGGGGGCGGTGTGGCCTTCGTGCTCGGACTCGGCCTCGGCGGTGAGGCGGGCGACTTCGCCTTCGTCCATGCCGACGGCCTTGATGGAAAGGCCGATGCGGCGCTCGTCGCGGTCGATCTTGACGATGCGGGCCTCGACTTCCTGGCCGACGGAGAGGGCGTCGCGGACTTTGTCGATGTGCTGATCGGAGATCTGGGAGATGTGGACGAGGCCGTCGACGCCGTCCTCAAGCTCGACGAAGGCGCCGAAGGACGCGATCTTGGAGACCTTGCCCTTGACGATCTGGCCGATCTGATAGTGGGCGGCGATGGAGCTCCAGGGGTCGGTCTGGGCCTGCTTGAGGCCGAGGGAGATGCGCTGGTTGGCGGCGTCGATCTCGAGGACGATGGCCTCGACGGTCTGGCCTTTCTGAAGGACTTCGGAGGGGTGGTTGACCTTGCGCGTCCAGCTCATGTCGGAGACGTGGATCATGCCGTCGATGCCCTCTTCCATCTCGACGAAGGCGCCGTAGGTGGTGAAGTTGCGGACCTTGCCGGTGATGCGGCTGCCGACGGGGTAACGATCCTGGACGGTGTCCCAGGGGTTGGCCTCGGTCTGGCGGATGCCCAGGGCGATCTTCTGGTTGGCGGCGTCGATGTTGAGGACGACGACGTCGACCTCGTCGCCGACGCTGAGGACGTCGGAGGCGCGGGCGATGCGCTTGGTCCAGCTGAACTCGGAGACGTGGACGAGGCCCTCGATGCCGGGCTCGATCTCGACGAAGGCGCCGTAAGGGGCGAGGTTGACGACCTTGCCGTGGAGGCGGCTGCCGATGGGGTAGCGGGAGGTGATGTCGTCCCAGGGGTTGGACTGGGCCTGCTTGAGGCCGAGGGAGACGCGCTCGCGCTCGAGGTCGACGTCGAGGATCATGACGTCGAGCTCCTGGCCGACCTTGAGGATCTCGGAGGGGTGCTTGATGCGGCCCCAGCTCATGTCGGTGATGTGCAGGAGGCCGTCCATGCCGTCGAGGTCGACGAAGGCGCCGAAGTCGGTGATGTTCTTGACCTTGCCGTGGACGATCTGGCCCTTCTGGAGGGTCTGGAGGAGGGCGTGCTTCTTCTCGGCCATCTGGGCCTCGAGCAGCTCGCGGCGGGAGACGATGATGTTGCGGCGCTCGTCGGAGATCTTGATGATCTTGAAGTCCTGGGGCTCGCCGGTGATGTAGATGTCGAGGTCGCGGCTGGGGTTGACGTCGACCTGGGAGCCGGGGAGGAAGGCGTCGACGCCGTCGACGGCGACGATCATGCCGCCGCGGACCTTGCTGCGGATGGTGCCGGTGACGGTGTCGCCCTCTTTGTACTTGGCGAGGATGGCTTCCCAGCGGATCTTTTCGTCGGCCTGGCGCTTGGAGACGACGACCATGCCGTTGTCGCCCTCGAGGTCGATGAGCAGGACGTCGAAGGCGTCGCCGACGTTGACCTCGTCGGCATTCTCGAACTCATTGGCGGGGATGGCGCCGGCGCTCTTGCAGCCGATGTCGACGAGGATTTCGTTGCCGCGCTTGCCGGTTACCTTGCCTTTGACGATGGTGCCGGGGGTGGGGACGCTGTCTTGGCGGTTGAGGGCCGCGACGAGCTCGTCATAACGTGCGCCGGTCTTTTCGACCGCCTTCTGAGGTTTGCGGATAGCCATGTGGCTTGTTGCTTTCATTGACGGGCGCGCTCCCTGGCCTGGCGGGTGGCGCCTGGGGCCGGCGGGTGGTTAAGCGCCCGGTTGTTTCCATAAGTCTTTCCCCACGCAGGGAAAGAAGCTCAAAATATAGCATGTTTTGCGTTGCCGCGCAACCGTTTTCGGTGGGAACTTGCTATAATGGGGGCGAAAGGAGTGTTTGCCATGCGTGCTTGTCTTGCCTGGATGTTCGCGTTGCCGCTCGCGGCGGCGGTGTTTGCGGAGGGGCCGCGCCCCTATGCGCCCTCGGTGGTGCCGGGGGAGCGGTGGAAGGATTTGCAGCTGAAGGTGGTGAAGCCGCAGGGGGAGCATGACCTGCCGAAGGCGCTCGCGCGGGCCAAGGCGGAGGGCAAGTTCACCTTCGTGCAGGTGGGGCGCGAGAACTGCACGAACACGATGCAGCTGTGGCACATGCTTGCGGATGGGCGCGTGAAGCTGCCGGAGAACTTCGTCTATGCCGACATCTCGCGCGACGACGACGAGATGCGCCGTGCCTTCGAGGAACGGTTCACGATGGATGAGTTCGCCGGGTGGCTGCCCTTCGTGGTCATCGTGGGACCGGATGGCGTGCAGCTGGCGACGTGCTCGGGCCGCCACACGCCGGAGGCGTACAACGCGCTCATCAAGAAGGCCGTCTCGGACTACGAGGCGTACGTCAAGGAGAACCCCGAGGCCGCGCCGGCCAGGAAACCCTTCGCCGAATCGCCCGTCCCCACGCCTGAGGGGTGCGAGCAGATCCCCGTCAAGAAGCTCCCCGGCGAGCATGACCTGGAGAAGGCGATGGCGCGGGCCAAGGCGGAGGGCAAATTCCTCTTCATCCAGTATGGCCGCACCAATTGCACGAACTGCCAGAAGGTGTGGAACCTGCTGGGCTCGGGCGCGGTGAAGCTGCCGGAAGACTTCCTCTACGCCGACGTCTCGTGCGACGACGCGGCCACGCGCATGGCCTTCGAGGCCACCGTTTCCGTGACGGACGACGGTTACCTTTATCCCTATATCGCCATCCTCGGCCCGGATGGCTACCAGCTGGCTTTCCGCTCCGGCCTTGGCACCGCCGAGGAATACCGGGCCATGATCGAGCAGGCGCGGAAGGATTGGGCCACGCCTTTGCCTTGATGGAGGGAACGCTCCAGGACGCGCTTCGGCGCCACTTCGGCTTCGGGGCCTTCCGTCCCGGCCAGGAGCGGGTCGTCCGCGCCGTGCTGGAGGGGTGCGACGCGCTCGTCGTGATGCCGACGGGCTCGGGCAAGAGCCTTTGCTTCCAGCTGCCGGCGCTGCTGATGCGGGGGACGACGCTCGTCGTCTCGCCGCTCATCGCGTTGATGAAGGATCAGGTGGACGCGCTCGCTGCCCGCCGCATCCCCGCGACCTTCCTTAATTCCTCGCTCTCCGCCGACGAGTCCGTCAGCCGCCTGGCCCAGCTGCGCATGGGGCATTACAAGCTCGTCTACGTCGCCCCGGAGCGGTTCCGCAACCCGCGTTTCCTCGAGGCCCTGCGCGAGACGCCACTGGCCATGCTCGCCGTCGACGAGGCGCACTGCATCTCCTCCTGGGGCCACGACTTCCGCCCCGACTACCTGCACTTGGGCGAGGTCGTCGCCGCATTCCCGCCGAGCGTGCGCCTGATGGCCGTCACCGCCACCGCCACCGACGCCGTGCGCGAGGACATCGTCCGCCACCTGCGCCTGGGGCAGGGCGGCCGTGCCGCGCCTGAGGTGCTTGTCACCGGGTTCGAGCGCCCCAACCTTTCCCTCAACGTCACGCGCGTGCGCACCCATGGCGAGAAGCTCGAGCGGCTCCTCCAGATCATCGAGTTCTTCCGCGCCGGCATCGTCTACTGCGCCACCCGCCGCATGGTCGAGCGCGTGCAGGGGCTCCTCGCGGCCCATGGCGTCCGCGCGCTGGCCTACAACGGCGCGCTGGAGGACGCCGAGCGCACCCGCGTGCAGGACGCCTTCATGCGCCGCGAGGCGCCCGTCGTCGTCGCCACGAACGCCTTTGGCATGGGGGTCGACCGCCCGGACATCCGCTTCGTCGTCCACTGGGACGTCCCCGGCTCCCTTGAGGCCTATTACCAGGAGGTCGGCCGAGCCGGGCGCGACGGCGCCTATGCCTGGTGCGAGTTGCTCTTCAACTACGCCGACGTCCGCACCCAGGAGTTTTTCATCGAGTCTGCCAACCCGCCGGCCGAACAGGTCTACGAGCTCTATGCCGCCATCCGCAACGCCTGCGCCCAGGGCGAGGGCGGCGAGGCGACCCTCCCGCCCGAGGGTTGGGCCGAGCGCGCCGGGCTCAAATCCCCCCTCACGGTCCGCGCCCTCATCGCCCTCTTTGAGCGTAACGGGCTGCTGACGCGCGTCCGCCGCGTCGGCAGCCCCCATTCCACCCTCACCGTGCCCAAGGAGAGCGACCTGCCCGCGCTCGAGCGCATCTGTTCCGCCCTCGCGCACAAGGAGGCCGCCGAGCGCGACCGCCTGCGCGACCTGCTTGACTATGTGGACGCGCGCGGCTGCCGGCACCGCTTCCTTTTGGCCTACTTCGGCGACCATGCCCCCGCCCGGGCCTGCACGAAGTGCGACGTCTGCCATCCCCTCGCGGCGTTCCCCCCGCGCCTGCCGGTCGACCCGGCGCGCCTCGTCCGCCTGCGCAAGCTGCTCTCCTGCGTCGCCCGCCTCCATGGGCGGGGCGATTACGCGCTTGTCGCCGCCATCCTGCGCGGCGAGGCCGAGGCCCCGGAGTGGCGCGCGCTCTCCACCTTCGGCATCTTGCCTGAGCCGTCCGCCGAGGCCCTCACCCGTGCCTGCGAGGCTTTGGAGATGGATGGTTACCTCAGCGGCATGGCCCTCACGCCGGCGGGTTACGACCTGGTGCTTGGCCGTGCGCCCGTCCCGCCCATCGCCACCTTCGCGGGGGCCGCCCCGGCCGACAAGCCCAAACGCGCCGCCGCCGCGCGCCCCGCCACCGGCCTGGCCACGGCCCTGCGCGCCTGGGTGCGGCAGGAGGCCGAACGCCGCGGGTTGCCGGCCTACATGGTGCTCCACAGCCGCACCGTCGCCGCCATCGCCCGCAAGCGCCCGGGATCCCTTGAGGAGCTCGAGCTGATCCAGGGCATGGGCGAGATCAAGTTGGCGAAGTACGCCGAGGCCATCCTCGACATCGTGGCGCGCTACGCTTGAGGGCGCCTAGGCCCAGCGCAGGGGGGAGAGCGCAAGGACGCGCTCGAACTCGGCGCGGGTGCGCGTCAGCTTCAGGGCATCCCACAGCCGTTGGCCGTCGCGGAAGGTCGGCGCCAGGTAGGCCCACAACTCCTTGAGATGGCCCAGGAGGGCGTGGTCGCCGGGGGCGTCGGCGGCGTAGCGTTCGAGCAAATCGGCGTGCCAGGCCCGGAAACGCGCCAAGTCGCGCGTGTCTTCGCCGGCGCGGATGGACTCGGCCAGGAAGGGGTTGGCGACGAGACCGCGGCCGAGCATCCAGCGGCGGACGGCGGGGAAGCGGGCGCTCAGGCGGAGGAAGTCCCCCAGCGTGCGGATGTCGCCGTTGTAGACGAGGGGGAGCCTGCAGGCCTCGGCCACGCGGGCGAAGGCCTCGAGGTCAACCGTCCCCTCGTACATCTGCCTGGCAGTGCGGGGGTGGACGCAGAGCTCGCGCAGGGGGAAGGATTGGATGAGGGGCAGGCGCTTGGGCAGGAGCGTGGCGTCGTCGAGGCCAAGGCGCACCTTGAGCGAGAAGTGGCCGGGGCCGAGCGCGTCGCAGCCGGCCTCGAGCATGGCGCCGAGGGCGGCCTCGTCGCGCAGAAGGCCGGCGCCGCGGCCTTTTTTGGCGACGAAGGGCCAGGGGCAGCCGGCGTTGAGGTCGACGTCCGCGTAGCCGAGCGCCCGCATGGCGCCGAGCATGACGCGCAGTTGGGCCGGGTCTTTGCCGATGACCTGGGGGATGAGCGGCAGGCCGGCAGGCTGGGCCGCGGGGTCGATGCCGCGCAGGGTCTCCGGTTTGACGCGCGGGCCCTGCACGGTGGCGATGAAGGGCGCCACCGCGCGGTCGAGCCCGCGCAGGTGCGCCACGAAGGCCTGCCGGAAGCGCAGGCCCGTCACGCCGCGCAGGGGCGCGAGGATGAGCTCGATGCCGGGCGCCGCCATCAGAGCCTCGCGAAGGGATTGTTGCGGAAATCGCCCTGCGCCCTGGGGCGGCCGCCGGGGATGCCGCCGCGCGGGGCGCGGTGGGGGCGTTCGCCGGGTGCGCCTTTCTTGGGGGGGCGCGCGGAGAGGGAGATGCGGTGGCGTGCGAGGTCGACGTTCAGCACGCGCACGATGAGCTTGTCGCCGGCCTTGACGAGTTTGTGCGGGTCGCGCACGTAGTGGCTGGCGAGTTCGGAGAGGTGGATGAGGCCGTCCTGGTGCACGCCGATATCGACGAAGGCGCCGAAGGCGGTGACGTTGGTGACGATGCCCTCGAGCACCATGCCGGGCTTGACGTCCTCGATGGCGGTGACGTCCTCGCGGAAGGCGGGCGGCTCGAAGGTGTCGCGTGGGTCGCGGCCGGGTTTGCGCAGCTCGTCGAGGATGTCGCGCAGGGTCAGGAAGCCGACGGTCTCGCTCTCGTAGTCCTTGAGGCGGATTTTGGCGATGGCGGCCTCGTTGCCGACGAGGTCCTCGAGGGAGAGCCCGGCGTCTTGGGCCATGCGGCGGACGAGGGCGTAGCGTTCGGGGTGGACGGCGGAGCGGTCGAGCGGGTTTTTGCTTTCGCGGATGCGGAGGAAGCCGGCGCATTGCTCGAAGGTCTTGGCGCCGAGGCCGGGCACCTTGAGCAGTTCGCCGCGCTCGGCGAAGGCCCCGTGCTCGTTGCGGTAGTCCACGATGCGCTTGGCGAGGGCCGGGCCGATGCCGGAGACGCGGGTGAGGAGGGGGGCGCTGGCGGTGTTGAGCTCCACGCCCACGCGGTTCACGCAGCTGACGACCACTTCGTCGAGCTTGGTGCCGAGGAGGGCCTGGTTCACGTCGTGCTGGTATTGGCCCACGCCGATGGAGGCGGGGTTGATCTTGACGAGCTCGGCGAGGGGGTCTTGCAGGCGCCGGCCGATGGAGATGGCCCCGCGCACGGTGAGGTCAAGGTCCGGGAACTCCTCGCGGGCGACGTCGCTGGCGGAGTAGACGGAGGCGCCGGCCTCGTTGACGGAGACGACGAGGATGTCCTCGTTGCCGCTTTGCTTGAGGAGCCGGCGCACGAAACGTTCGGTCTCGCGCCCGGCGGTGCCGTTGCCGACGGCGACGGCGTAGGGGCGGTGGCGGGCGATGAGTTTCATGAGGGCGACGGAGGCGGCGACGTCGCTTTGTTGGCCCTGGCCGGGGTAGATGGTGAGGTTTTCGAGGAACTTGCCGGTGGCGTCGAGGGCGACGCATTTGCAGCCGGTGCGGATGCCGGGGTCGATGCCGATGACGGCGCGCTCCCCGAGCGGCGCCTGGAGGAGCAGGTGGCGGAGGTTCTCCGCGAAGATGTCCACGGCCTCGCGGTCGGCGCGTTGCTTCAGCTCCACGGCCACGTCCAGCTCGATGCTTGGGGCGAGCAGGCGGCGCAGGCCGTCCTGCGCGGCGGCGCGGAGCTCGTCCGCCCAGGGGCTGGCGTCGTGGAGGCGGAAGATCTCGAGGGCCTTGGCCAGGATGGGGTCGGCGTCGATGCGCAGGGAGACGTGGAGGATGCCTTCGGCCTCGCCGCGTTTGATGGCGAAGAAACGGTGCGAGGGGATGTTGGCGATGGATTCGTCGAAGTCGTAGTAAAGCTCGTACTTCGTGGGCTGGGCGGGCGGCGGGTCGACGACCTCCGCGCGCATCATGCCATATTTTTCGAACCATTTGCGGGCGTAGCCGCGCACGTCCGGGTTCTCGGCGACGGTCTCGGCCACGATGTCCCGCGCGCCCTTGAGCGCGGCGGCCGTGTCGGCGAGTTCCTTCGCGGGGTCGACGAACCGCGCGGCGGCCTCTTCCGGGGCTTCGTCGCCCTGCTTCAGGATGAGGGCCGCGAGCGGCTCCAGCCCCCGTTCCCGCGCGACGCTGGCGCGGGTGCGGCGCTTGGGGCGGTAGGGCAGGTAGAGGTCTTCGAGCGCGGCGCGGGTCTTGCAGGCGAGCACGCGCGCTTTCAGCTCGTCGGTCAGCTTGTTCTGCTGGATGATGGAGGAGAGGATGGCCTCGCGGCGGGCCTCCAGCTCGCGCAGGTAGTTGAGGCGGTCCTGGATGTCGGCGATTTGGACTTCGTTGAGGTTCCCGTGGGCCTCCTTGCGGTAGCGCGCGATGAAGGGGATGGTGCAGCCTTCCTCCAAAAGCCGCGCCACCGCCGCCACTTGGCGCTGGGGGATGTTCAGCAGCTCGGAGACGTCCTGCAGGAAGCGTTCGAAGTCCATGCCGCCCCCTTTACGCCAACTTCACGTCGGCCTTCGCGCGCAATTCCGCCACGTGATCCGAGACGGCCTGGCCGCGCTTGGCGTGGAAGAGGAAGGCGGCGACTTTCTCGCGCAGCTCCTCGAGGGTGGGCGTGCGCCCCTTCTCCTCGCCCGTCTTCACGATGATGTGGTAACCGAACGGCGTCTCCAGGATGTCCGAGACGGTGTCGAGCGCCAGGCCGAAGGCCGCCTCTTCAAAGGGCTTGACCATCATGCCGCGGCCGAACCAGCCCAGCGAGCCGCCGTTCTGCTTGCCGCTGGGGCAGTCGCTGTGCAGCTTGGCCTCGTGGGCGAACGTGCTCTCCCCGCTGACGATGCGCCCGCGGATCGCCTCCAGCTTCGCCTTTGCGGCGGCCTTGTCCTCGGGCTTGTCGCTCTCGGGCTTGATGAGGATGTGCTGGGCCAGCACGCGGTCTTGCGTGGCGTACTCACCCTGGTGCGCCTCGTAATGGGCCTTGATCTCTTCCTCGGTCGGGTGGGGCACGGCCGAGCAGACCTGCTCGATGAGCTTGTTGATCATCACGCCCTGGCGCAGTTCCCGCTTGAAGCGCTCCACCGTCATCCCCTGCGCCGCGATTGCCTTTTCCAGACGCTCGCGGTCGCCGCCGAACTGCTTGACGTACGTCTCGAACTGCGCGTCCAGATCGTCGCCCGAGACCGGGATGTCCAGCCGCTTCGCCTCGTCGATGAGCAGCTTCGTCCCAATCGCCTGCTCCAGGGCCTTGGCCTTCAAGTCGTCCAGCTGCAGCCGGATCTGCTCTTCCGGGACGCCTTGCTGCTGGTAAAAATGGATCAGCCGCTGCAACTCGAAATCCACCGCCTGCCGGGGGATGGGGTCGCCGTTCACCGTCGCCGCAATCTGCTCTGCCATAATCGTCCTTGTTTGGGGATTGTAAACCTGTCCATCATACCAAAAAGCGCCATCCCCGGCACGTTTGCGTCCTTCCCGCGGATGTGATACTTTATTGGCACGCCATGGGAGAGCCGTGGCAATGGTTTGTGCAGACGCACAAGGACATCGCTCGAAACGTAGGAACTTTCGCCAATTTGTCCGAACTGCGCGCACGCGGCATCGCGTGCCCCTTTTGGTGTTTATTGGCGGGCTTCCTACGGCCTAGAGCGAGACATCGGAAGTGGGCACGTTTTTCGTCCCCGGGCTCCCTTCCGCTTTTGTCGGGACGAACAAGGAGACCCCTCCCCAATGAAGAAGACACTCCTCACCGCGGCTTTCGCCGCCCTGGCCCTGGGCGCCGCCCAGGCCTTGAACATCGACTGGAGCGGCGCCACGACCGTGGACATCTCCGGTTCCGTGGGCAAAGGTTCGCATACGCTGAATCTTGCCGGCGAGACGAAATGGTCTGCCAAGATCACCCTCACGCTTGGCGGCGACTTTTCGTTTGCGCAGTATCCGAGCGGCGCCAACCAGCGTTATCCCGCCCTCTTCGGCCTTAACGGTTCCGGCTACCTGATGATGGACATGTCCAATGCTGACGCGCCCCAAAACGGCACTGTCACCGGTGGCATCGTCTCCGGAAGCGTGACGCAGGGCAGTTCGGTCAAGCTCGAGTCGGGCAAGTCGTATACGCTTACCCTTTCCTCTGACGGGGAGCTGCTTGCGCTTTACATCAATGACACGTTGATCGCCACCTCCACCACCATCCCGGAAGGTGACCTTGCGTTGATCTGGGGCCAGCGGAACACCACTGGCAATGCGCCGCTCGTGAACGGGGACAACGCGGTTGGTTCGGACGTCACCTTCAGCGATCTGACGGTGAAGACCGGCGTGGCCGTGGTGCCCGAGCCGACGGCGCTGGCGCTGTTCGCGCTTGGCGTGGCCGGTGTGGCGCTTCGCCGCCGTGTGGCGTAAGGCAAGACGGCAGGCAACAAAAAGGCCCCGGCCTTGCGGTCGGGGCCTTTTCTCGTCTTGTCCGGCGGCCACATGGGCGGGGAATGCCGGGGCGCTCAGCAGATGCCGGGGCAGGGGGAGGGAGGGGCGGCGGCGTCCGGCAGACGGAAGCCCAGGGCGGCGACCTTGGCCAGAAGCCCGGGCGTGGCGTGGCGGAGCGCGACGGTGGTGGCGCAGAACTGCCGGCGATAGGGATAGGTGCGCCGTTGGGCGGCGAAGCGTCGGCGGCGGAGCGTCTCGGGCAAGTGCACGATGTCCTGGAAGTTGAGGTGGTCGGCCACGACCATCGAGAGCTTCTGCGTCAGGAACCAGAGCACCTCTTCGTCGTCTTTCCCCTGCGCGTCCATGGTGATTTTGGGGATGACGGGGGGCGGCAGGATGGGCTGCACGGCGGGCTGTTTGCCCAGATAGGCGCAGGCGGCGTGGTAGACGGCGATGGTGCCGTTGACCTTCCCTTCGTAGGAGTGCCCGGCCAGGTGGGGCGTCGCCAGGAAGGCCAGGTCGGCCAGCTCGGGCGAGAAGTCGGGCTCGCCTTCCCAGACGTCGATGATGGCGTCCGAGATGAGGCCCTCGCGCAGGGCGGCGATGAGCGCGGCGGTGTCGCAGACCGCGCCGCGCGCCATGTTGATGAGCACGGCGCCGTATTTCGCGCCGCGGAAGGCCTTGTCGTCGAGCAGGTGCCAGGTGGGGTGGGGGCCTTCGCGCGTGAGCGGCACGAAGGGGATGATGTAGTCGGCCTGCGCCAACACCGCCTCCTGCGGGAGGAAGCCGTGTGCCTCCACGTCGTGCGGGTTGTCCTTCCGCGGCGGGTCGCAGCAGAGCACGCGCATCCCCAACGCCTCGCACCGGCGGCGCATCATCCCGCCGATCCACCCCACGCCGATGAGCGCCACCGTCGCGCCGTCCAGCCGGTGGTGGCGCGTGTGGGCGTATTCCAAAAGGGCCGCGATGCAGTAATCGGCCACGCTTTCGCCGTTCGCGCGCGGGGCGTGCACCCACCGGATGCCGGCCTCGGCCAGATAGTCCTCGTCCACGTGGTCGGTGCCCGTGACGGCCGTGCCGATGAAACGCACCGAGGAACCTTCCAGCAACGCCCGGTTCAGCGGCACGTCGCGCACCATCAGCATATCCGCATCGCGCACCTGCTCGGGCGTCAGGCGCGAGCCGTCGACCAACGTTACCTGCCCCAACGTGTTGAACAGCGTCCGCCCCAAAGGCAGGTTCGTGTCACAAACAATTTTCATCTTTCGTCTCCGCCAACATTACCTGTCTATTAGTCTATCTCATCTTACGCCCGCTTGCAAGTCTCCTTTTCCCCTGGGTGCCCGAGCCTTCGCGGTGAAGGCGCACCACGCCGTCTTTGCCTTCCCGCCACTTTTTCGTCAAGCCGTTTTGTTCCCAAAACGTCAGGCGTCGGGAGGGGGCTTTTCGGGATCGTCTTTCTGCGCTGATGTGCCGGCTCACGGACCCAGCGACTTCACGTTGCCCTGCCGGATGGCCTCTCCGGGAAATGGCAGGGATGGAAAATCAAAAAAGACTTGCATTCAAGACCTGGATGTGATATCTTGATTGCACTTTCGTTTGGGGCGGTAGCTCAGTTGGTAGAGCATCACGTTCGCAACGTGGGGGTCAGGGGTTCGAATCCCCTTCGCTCCACCATCCTCCCAAGGATGTCCCCATCAATAGGCCGAGGCGCTTCGCTTCGGCCTTTTGGTTTTGTGGGATCGCACCGGGAAAGGTCGCGGCGAAAACGTAAACTGGTCGTAAAAGGTTGCCATGACGTCTCCTCCATGATGTTTCAATCATAGGATGTTTATGGAAAATAGACGCATGGAAATCATGGGGCCGAAAGCGTCCATTGCTCATCGTACCTCGAAGAACGACGAGCAGTATTCCCATAATATCCGTGATGAATCGGTTGCGGCAGATGAAGTCTCCTCGCTTAAGACGATGTTGGGGTACGTGCGCCCACGAGTGTAAGCGAAATGGGAAACCAAACGCTCATCAACACCGAGCCCAGTGTGTGGTCGGCCATCTACAATGCCGAAAACCGCCCTGTCCGCCGGCAAATCGAAGTCCTCTTCCAAGGCATCAAAGGCACATTTCCCATTGCGACACCTGCATTCGTTTGTGTTGCGCGTTGCCTTTCTCGTCGCGGAGAAGAGACAATCAAGCCCCTTAAATCGATAGGGACGGCCAACGGGCAGACCTTCTCCATTTCCGCACCATCATCGCCAACCTCCGCCTCTTCCCCTCCCTCGACCGCCCGCGCCACATTACAGGCTGACCCCGCAAAAAGAAACCTTCCGACTTCACCTTACCCCATCAACTTCGCCTTTCAACCTATCCCCCTAAACCGCTCCAAAATCCGGGACAAGGGTGAATCGTCCAGTATGCAACTACAAATACAGTGTGGACGATTCGATGCGAAACCGCAGTGAGCGTTCGGGAGGTTTGTGGTACCATGAAGCAAAGGAGTAGTCATGGCTTGGGGATTTCCCTCGTATGAGACGCGGTTCGCTGGGGCGGTGGCGCCTGGGGTGGGGCCTATTTCTCAGTGTGGCCACGATTCGGAAGCCGGGCCACGAGAAAGTCGCGGGAGCCTTGACAGACTCGCTTGGCTCTTCTTGGCACACGCCCACTTCCGCCTTTTGGCGGTACGTCTGTGCCAGCGGGCAGCGGTCGAAAGCGAGGTCTACGTCACCTTTGCCTCTTCCCGGCCACCTGCGCATACGTCCACTCCCGAAGCCAATCCAGCGAACCTTACGTGGAACCGCAAGCGATTCCGCACGCTCTGACCGTCTCACACCAGGAGCTCCCCGATGTCCCAATCCATTGTCTTCCTTCGTGTCGTTCGGGCACTCGCTTTGACGCCTGCGTTGCTCTGCCCGATTCTGCGCGCCGCCCCCACCTATGTGCTCCAACGTACCGCCGGGCCCATTACGGTCGATGGCCGCCTTGATGAGCCGACGTGGGCGAAGGCCTTGCCGCTCACGCCCCTGCGAGACCTCTCCGGCGCGCCCGCCGCCCGTCCGGCGGAGATCCGCATGGCTTATGACGACACCTTTCTCTACGTGGCCGCGCGCCTGCCTGCCGAGACCCTCCGCGCCACCCTCACCGAACGCGACAGCGTGATTTACCGCGACGATGACTTCGAGGTCTTCATCGACCCCACCGCCACCGGGCGCGATTATCTGGAACTGGAGATCAACCAATTCGGCACCGTCTGGGATCTCTTCCTCACCGCACCTTACCGCGAACCTGGTGCACTGGCTTTGCACGACTGGGACATCAAGGGGCTGCGCTCGGCCGTCTCCCTGCAAGGCACGCTCAATGCCGGCACGGGCGACGACGCCGGCTGGACGGTCGAGCTCGCCTGGCCTTGGGCCTCAATCTTCGGCCATTCCAATCACCCGCGCGTCGGCGAGCCTCCCGCGCCCGGCACCGTCTGGCGCATGAACTTCTCACGCGTCGACCACCCCGCACCCGGTCAGGAGACGAACAGTGTCTGGGCCCCCACGCGGCAGTCCATCATCCACGCGCCCGAGCATTGGGGGCGCGTGCGCCTCTCGGGCAATCCCGTCGGCACGGAGGAAGCCTTCCCGCCGACCATCGGGCTCTGGATCCACGGGAACGCCCCTGGCCTCTCCCCCGAACGTTTCCGTGCCTGGGCCGACGCCGGGATCACGACCGTCATCATCGGTGGCACGGACGCCAACATCGCCAAGGCCGCCCGGTGGGCAAAAGCCGTGGGGCTGCGGACCGTGGCCTGGGTGTGGGCGCTCAATCGCCCAGACGACCCCGCGTTGGACGCGCACCCAGACTGGCACGCCGTCTCGCTGGAAGGCAAATCCACCTTCCGTGAGGAGGAGCGGCCCTTCGTGGGCTACTATCGTTTCCTCTGCCCCACGCACCCCGCCGTCCGCGCACACCTGGCGGAACACGTCCGCCGCCTTGCCCGACTCCCGGAAATTGACGCCATCCAGCTCGACTACATCCGCCTGCCCGACGTCGTCCTCCCCAAGGCGCTCTGGCCAACCTACGGACTGGACATGGGCACCCTCCTGCCGCCCTACGATTTCTGTTACTGCCCGCGCTGCGTCGCGGCCTTTGGGAAGACGCCAGACCCGCACGACCCTGAGTGGAAAGCCTTTCGTCTGGGGCAAGTGGCCGCCGTGGCCAACGCCGCCGCACAGGCTGCCCGCGAAATCGGCAAACCCTGCGGCGCGGCCGTCTTCCCCACCCCACGCCTCGCCGCAGGGATGGTTTACCAGGACTGGGCGCGCTTCGCGCTCGACTTCGCCTTCCCTATGGATTACGCCTCCTTCTACGCCGAGGACGATGCCTGGACGCTCGACCGCGTCCGCGAAGCGCGTGCGGCAATCGATGGCGCCTTCCCCCTCTACCCGGGTCTTCACCTGCCAGACTACAAAGACGACCCCGTGCGCCTCCGCACATTCATCCGCGAACTGCTCCGCCTCAACCCCGAGGGCTTCTGCCTCTTCGACGATTCCAACCTCCCCGCCGACCTCGACCTCCGCGCGGTACCGCGCCCCGAGGCAAAACCCACACCGTCAACAACCTCAACCAGCGGCGATTGACGACGTTGCGCTGACCTTCAATGCGGGCGACAACCCAACTCAGGCGCTCACGGGAACGGGCGAGTGGGTGGCATTGCCGCCCACTACGACTACGTCCCCTTCGGCGCCGTCACCCGCACGTCCCGCGCAACCCGCGTCCTCCTCTCCGCCCACCATTCCGCTTCTCTTCAGAATATCACGACCCCATCCTTGGCCTCGTTTACTACAACTATCGCCACTATAACCCCATCGACGGACGATGGACAAAGTACGATTTTATAGAGGCAGCGTGCATTAGTTTGCATTCCTTCTCAAAGAATGAGCCCGTGCATAGAAGAGAAGGGAAACGAGATCTTGGGCATGGGACACCAGGTGATCACCTTGGAGTTTGGCATTTCCGCCATATGGGAAGATGAAACGTTAGGTGAAGGTGCAGAGGCGCGGAGCAAAAATCCGAGCAGTATAAACGGTTTTTCAGATCACCGATCGCATCCCATGGGGGCTTTGATGGCGGTGCGATTTCTAAGAATGCCAGTGACGTCAACACAATGTCTTGCTCAGGTTTTGCTTCACCCTTGCCTGGTTGGTACGCCGACGGCTTTTCCCAGTGCCTTGCGCAACCAATCAAGAGAACGGTGCCGCGCCGCTTCCAGGGCCGGCTCATCGTAGGCGACGGTTTCCCCTGCGACCAGGGAGGTCAACGCGGCGGGGAGGTCATCCGCGACGACGGGGCCCTGGGTGTAGAGGCGGGCGAATTCCTCGATGCGTGCGAACATCGCCTGACGGCCCGCATTGCGCGGGCGGAGGATGCGTACGTCCTTGCCGAAAAGAGAAGCGAACATGAGGGCGTGGAAGGAGTCTGAAACCACGGCGTCCGAGTTGGCTAGCGCCTGCAGAAATTCCCGCGGCCCAGACGAAAGGCGGACGCGCACGGGCGAGAGGGTACGTCTCGGGAGGTCGGCCAAGTGCCGGAACAGGGCCTTGGGCGGGAGGCGCCGCACGAAATTCGTGTCGGCTCCGAAAATCTCGACGGCGAAACCGGTGCGCCGCGCGAAGGCCTCAAGATGGGGCCAGGCGGCGGGGACGTTCTCGGAAAGAAAATAACAGAAGAGGCGGGGCCTGCGGCCACGTTTGGGACGAAGGCCGAGGCGTTCGCGCCACACTTTCGCCGGGACGAGCTGGGTGGGGTCGAGCACGTGCGTGGCCGTGCCGCCGAGCCGGGCCACGAGCTCGACGGCCTCGGCCTCACGCACGCCGATGGCGGCGAAGCGACGGATCCCGGCGCGGAAGTGTTCCCGCCATGCCTCAGGGATTTCCCTCATGCCGAAACTGGCGGCGTACGCGATGGCCGGAAGGTCATGCGGGGCGCCTTCAAGCAGATAAGGCAAAGGGTCGCCCCAATCGCCGCAATGCCAAACCTGGTCGCTGCCGACCATGACGCAATCCACGCCGAGCTCCCGCCCGGCAACGTCCTGCCAACGGTAAAAATGGTAGGGCGAAAGGCGGAAGCGCCTGCGCACGAACCGGATGGTCCTCCAATGGCGGAGCAGGAACGCACCGAACTGCCCATAGGCGAGCGCCTCGCAAAGCAAATTGCGCACGGCGGCGCTCCGTGCCGCGCCGAACGGGCCCAATAGCGTTAGATTTCGCGGATCCTGCCATCGGTCGAGCACACGGGCCTCGTGCCCCATCCGCTCCAAAGCCGTCTGCGATGCCCATGCCTGCAACACGCCGCCATAATTCAGCTGCGAATGCAACGTCAATATTCCGACACGCATTTCCCGTTGTCCTCCAAAGCATTCAGTCTCTTTTGGCCCACCCACTTCTAAACGTCCCTTTTTCTGTAGGGGTGGAATGGATCAGAATTTGCTATACTTACATCAATCCATGTCCCCGCAGAAAAAGGGACGTTTAGAAGTGGGGAAGGTGTTGGTGGCTGGCACTGAGAGAAGGAGGCGGTTATGAGGATTGCGGTGTTGACGTTCCATTGGGAGGACAATTGCGGGGCGATGTTGCAGGCGTGGGCGTTGCGGACGATGTTGGAGCGGATGGGGCATCAGGTGACGTTCCCGGTACGGCGGGCGATGCGTAGGCAACGGCGGTGGTTCCCGCTGGCGCCGTTCTTGGCGTGTTGCGGGGGCGTCATTCGGGCGGTGAGGAAGTGGGCGGCGATGAACGTGCTGTCGGTGGGGGCGCGGGATGTTGGGCTTCGCCGGTTGGCGGCGTTCAAACGGCGGTGGTTGCCGGAGGCGGCGTGCGAGCCGGAGGCGTTCGCGGGGCGTTTCGATTGCGTGGTGGTGGGGAGCGACCAGGTTTGGAACCCTGCCATCGCCGAGGCGGGGGATTTGGCGGATTTCCTGGGGGAGACGTGGCCGCGGGGGATGGCGGCCGTGGGTTATGCGGTGAGCGCGGGGGAGGGCGCGTTGGACGCGGCGGCGCTGGGGCGCATCCGCGCGGCCATGGGGCGGCTGACGGCGCTGTCGGTGCGGGAACTGGGGTTCATGCGGCAGCTTGGGTTGGGGGAGGAGGCGCGGTTGGCGCCGGACCCGACGTTGTTGCTGCGAGCGGAGGAATATGGGCAGATTGCCTCTTCGGTTCGGCCTTCAGGGCGTCCTTATCTCTTCGTTTACACGCTTGCTGTGGGGGCGGTGTGGGACGTGGCACGGATGCTTGCCAAGCGTCTGGGGCTGCAGTGTGTCATCGCGCCCATGTATTTTCAGCCGCGTTATCGTTTTGCCCGGGGGGTGCGGTGGGGGATTTCGCCGGAGCGCTTGGTATCGTGCGTGCATGGGGCAGAGGCGGTGTTGACGGATTCCTTCCATGGTACGGTGATGAGCGTGCTTTTCGGCAAGCCTTTCGTCTCCGTGTCAACGTCCGAGGGCGGGCTTTCGATAACGTCGCGCCGGGGGACGTTACTGTCGCGGTTGGGGCTTGAGGGGCGGCTTCGTCTGCTGTCGACATCGCCGGAGGCGTTGGAGCGGTTGTTGCGTGAGCCTTTGCCGGATTGCTCTGCGCGGTTGGCGGCTTTGCGGCAAGAGGGCCTGGACATTCTTTCAGAGGATCTCGCCAAGGCGAGCGCTCGGATCAGGCTTTCTTAAGAGAGGGTGTTTTTGCCGGGGTTCAGGTCGGGAGCCCGGTCGGCGTTAGAGGCGCCGCGGCAGATGGGGGAGGTGCGGAGAAGCCATTCTTTGAGCGCAGTCCCTGTCGGTCAGGGAACAGGCCTGGAACTTCAATGGGCGTTGGGGGCGCGCCATCCGCTTTTCTTCTTGTGTCAGGCGGCGGGTGTTCTGTGGTATACTAGGGGCGTTGACATGAGGGAACGACATGATTGACGCGCTGGTGTTCGCTTGGGGCAACTTCGTGAAGTTGTTCTTTCTGTTTTGCCCGTTTTTCGTGCTGAACATGTTTCTGTCGCTGACGGAGGGGGTGGGCAGCGCGCGGAAGCGGAATGTGGCGTTGCGGGTGACGGTGGTGGCGGTGATCGTGGGGGCGGTGTCGTATTTCGCGGGGAACGTTTTCCTTAAGTTGTTTGGGCTTGATCTGGAGGGGTTCCGGATCGGGGCGGGCATTTTGTTGCTGATTATGGCGCAGGAGCTGGCTTTGGGGCATGAGACGCCGACGGCGAAGGATCGGCCGCGGAACGTGGATGACATCATCGTGGTGCCGCTGGGGATTCCGATCATCATGGGGCCGGCGTGCGTTTCGCCCATCATCATCATCGGGGCGGAGACGTTGACGCGGGCGATGGATGGGGGGGCGTGGGATTGGTTCGCCTTCCTTTTCGGGTTCGTGGGGTTCATCGGGGCGACGGTGGCGTTGGGGACGTTGCTGTACTTCGCGGAGGCGTTGGAGCGAGTCTTGGGCAAGGGCGTCATCCGCATTTTCTCGAAGGTTTCGGGCGTCATCCTGATGGCGATGGCCGCGCAGATGATCGCCAAGGGGTTCTTCACGTATCTGGACAACTCGGCGGTCGGGCAGAAGATTTTGGAAGCGTTGGCGGCATGAAGGCGTTGCGCGTGGACATCGGCGGCGTGGCCTGGACGGTCGCGCCGGGGCAGCAGTGGGTGGTGATGGGGCCGGCGGCCAGCGGGAAGACGTGGGCGGCGGCGCAGTTGGCGCGGCGTTACCCGGATGAGGTGGCGCTGGTCACCTTCGGCGCGCAGGCGGCCGCGGCGGGGGCCGATTGGGCCGGGGCGCGATGGTATGCGAGCGTGGGCTACGATTCGCCGACCGTGGCGGAGACGCTGACCTATGAGGGGGTGAACGCGATCAGCCCCTTTGAGGTGCGCGGGCCAGAGCGGGCCGAGCGGGCGGCCTTTGCCAAGACCTTCGAGTGGGTGCGCGGGGCGCTCGCCCTGGAGTCGCTTTTGGGGCGGCGGACGCTGGAATTGTCCAATGGCGAACAGCGGCGGGTTATGCTCGCGCGGGCCATCTTGCGGCAGACGCCCGTCTTGGCGTTGGACGATCCTTTCGCGGGGCTTGACCCGGCCATGCAGCGGACGCTGCGGGAGGCGCTTGGGGCGTTGGCCGAACAGGGGCGGACGCTGGTCGTCACCGTGCGCAACGAGGACGAAATTCCCCCATGCGTCACCCATCGGTTGCGGCTGAACGCGTGCAAGGTCGTCTCGCAGGGGCCGTTCCGCGGACGGCGGCCGGCCCAGCGGCGCATGGTTTTTCGCAGGAACCCGCCGCCGGCGGCGACGCCCGAGGTGCTCCGCATCCGGGATTTGCGGCTGAAGATGGGGGGGCGCGAGCTTTTCGACGGGTTGGATTGGGAAGTCCACGCAGGCGAGCGATGGCTTCTCGTGGGGCCGAACGGCAGCGGCAAAAGCACGCTCCTTTCCCTGATCCTGGGCGACAGCCCGATGGCTTATGCGTGCGACATCGCGCGGTTCGGCGAGCGGCTGGGGCCCGGCGTGCCGCTGTGGTCGGCGCGGGCACGGATGGCCTTGGTCTCGCCGGAGCTGCAGGTCTTCGCCGACCCGGGGCAGACGGTGGAGGCGGCGGTGTACTCCGGGCTTTTCGACCGTGAGGGGCAACGGGTGCGCCCCTCCCCGGCGCAGCGTAGGCGCGGGGCGGCGCTCCTGCGCGAATTGGGCCTCTACGAGCAACGCAGGGAGCGCTTGGGGGCGCTCTCGGACGGCACGGGCCGTCTGGCGCTCGTCGTCCGCGCGCTTGTCGCCGCGCCGGATCTGTTGCTGCTTGACGAGCTGTGCATGAACTTGGAGGACGAGGATCGCGATCGTCTGTTGCGGCTCCTTGGGCGGCTTTTGGACGAGACGCCGTCGCTTACCGTGGTGTGTGTGGCGCATCGGCCCGACCATGTGCCGCCCGGGTTTGACCGCGTGCTGAGATTGGGAGGAGGCCATGCTTGAGACGCTGAAACGGTACTGTTCGCTTCACGCCACGCCCGGCGACGAGGGCGCGGTCTTTGAGGCGTTGCGCGCCGATTGGCTGGCGCAGGGGCTGGACGTCCGAACGCTGGGGCGCTACGCCGTGCTGGCGCAGCCGGGCGAGCGCAAGAAGAGCGACACGCTTCTTCTGGTGGCCCATGCGGACAGCCCCGGCTTTTCCATCGAAAGCGTGCAGCCGGACGGCGAGGCGACGGTCATCCCCCTTGGCGGGATCCGTCCGCGCGAGCCCGCCGATTTGGTGCTGAAGTGTGCGGCGGGTCTCCGCCCCGCGCACCTTGAGCGTCCTCCCGCCGCCTCCGCGCCGTGGCTGGTGGGGCGCCCGCTCCGCGTGACCTTCCCGGAGCCTTGCCCCACGCTTGCGAAGGGCGACCGTTTGTGTTGGGCGCCGCTGTGGGCGGCGGCGGCGGGCAGGCTTTCCACGCCGTTTTTGGACAACCGCGCGGGGTGTGCCCTCGTGGCCGAGTGGCACGGGCGCTTCGCCGGGCTGTTGCCGGAGTTCAACGTCGTCGTCGCGGCGACCGCGATGGAGGAGGTCAACGGCTTCGGCGCGGCGATTCTGGCCCAGCATGTCCAGGCCGACGCCGTCGTCGTGCTGGACGCGACCTACGCGGAGGAGACGCAGGGCATCGCGCTTGGCAAAGGCCCCGTGCTTACGCTTTCGGACGCTTCGTGCATCCTCCCG
Organism: uncultured Kiritimatiellota bacterium; assembly: GCA_944391085.1. Taxonomy (GTDB): domain Bacteria; phylum Verrucomicrobiota; class Kiritimatiellia; order RFP12; family DVOR01; genus Spyradenecus. The sequence continues at coordinate 35,001 of CALXSE010000007.1, forward strand.
CCCGCGCTGCGCGACCGCCTGTTGGCCTGCGGCGTGCCGTTGCAGACGGAGGTCTACAACTTTTCCGGCACGGATGCGCGTGCCTTCCCCACGCATGGCGCGACGTGCCCGGTCGTTCCCCTGCTTCTTCCCACGGAGGGCAACCATTCCCCGCGCGAGACCTGCGCCGTGGCCGACCTTGAGGCCTGGCCCGGGGCTGTCGCGGCCGTCGCGCGAACCCTCTTTGAGCCTGTCTTATGAATCCGCTTGACAACATCCGAATCATCCTCGTCGGCACGTTGTATTCCGGGAACGTCGGCAGCGTTTGCCGTGCCATGGCCAACATGGGGCTGGGCCGCCTGACGCTCGTGGCGCCGCGCATCCTCGATGGCTGGGAGGAGGGACGGCGGCTGGCCGTCCACGCCACGGATCTGCTCGATGCGCGGCGGGAGGTCGCGACGCTTGGCGAGGCCGTGGCCGACTGCGCCGCGGTTGTCGGCACCACCGCCCGCGGCGGACTTTACCGCGCCACCGTGCAGCCGCCGCGGGTGTTGGCGCCGGAGATCTTGCGCCTGGCCGCGCAGGCCCCCGTGGCGATTGTGTTCGGGCGGGAGGATCAGGGGCTGCACAACGACGAGATCGCGCAGTGCACGCACCTGATCCGTATCCCCGTCGACCCGCGTTACCAGAGCCTCAACCTGTCTCAGGCCGTGCTCATCGTGGCCTATGAGCTGTATTCGGCCACCGGCACCTATGTGAGCCCCGTGGAGGAGGCCGTCTCCCTGGCCACCCAGGCCACCAAGCACGCGCTCATGGCCAAATGGCGCCAGGCCATGCTCGACATCGGCTTCATGGACGAGCAAAAGGCCGACCACATGATGCAGGGGTTCCAGCGCATTTTTTCGCGCGGCGTGCGCACGGATCCGGATGCGAGCATCATGCTTGGCGCGGCGCACCAGATGTCGTGGGCCGGCAAGCACGCCAAAAAGTGAGCGTGCGCCGAGCGAAAAGAGGTCGCCCGCGGGCGGCCTCTTCCGTACCATGGGGGCGTCAGAGGTTCTCGCCCAGGCCGTAGCGCTCGACGACGTAGTCGATGTCCTTGTCGCCGCGGCCGGAGAGGTTGACCAGGATGGAGGAGTGCGGGTGCTCCTTGGCGTAGCGGATGGCGTAGGCGACGGCGTGCGAGGATTCGAGCGCGGGGATGATGCCTTCGCTGCGTGAGAGGGCGAAGAAGGCCTTGAGGGCCTCGGTGTCGTCGGCGGTGACGTATTCCACGCGGCCCTGGTCTTTGAGCCAGGCGTGCTCGGGGCCGACGGATTGGTAGTCGAGCCCGGAGGCGACGGAGTAGACGGGCATGGCGGAGCCGTCCGGGTTCTCGAGCGTGTAGCTCTTGAAGCCGTGGAGGATGCCCGGTTTGCCGAGGGTGAGGGAGGCGGCGTTGTCGCCGGGTTTGGCGCCGTGGCCGAGGGGCTCGACGCCGTAGAGCTTGACGGGGTCGTCGAGGAAGCCACAGAAGATGCCGATGGCGTTGGAGCCGCCGCCCACGCAGGCGCAGACGGCGTCGGGAAGCTCGCCCATCATGTCGAGGTACTGCTCGCGGGCCTCTTCGCCGACGACTTTCTGGAAGTCGCGCACCATCATGGGGAAGGGGTGGGGGCCGACGACGGTGCCGATGCAGTAGAGGGTGTTCTCGGGGTCTGCGAGGTAGGCCTCGAAGGCGGCGTCGACGGCTTCTTTGAGGGTCTGTTGGCCGGCGGTGACGGGGATGACGTTGGCGCCGAGGATCTTCATGCGCACGACGTTGGGATGCTGCTTGGCGATGTCGACCGCGCCCATGTAGATGTCGCAGGGGAGGCCGAAGTAGGCGGCGGCGGTGGCCATGGCCACGCCGTGCTGCCCGGCGCCGGTCTCGGCGATGACGCGCTTCTTGCCCATGTATTTGGCGAGCATGACCTCGCCCATGCAGTGGTTGATCTTGTGCGCGCCGGAGTGGTTGAGGTCTTCGCGCTTGAGGAAGATGTTGCCGCCGAGCAGCTGGCTGAGGTTGCGGCAGTAATGGATGGGCGTGGGGCGGCCTTGGAAGTGGCGGCGGATGCGCCGCAGCTCGGAGACGAAGTCGAAGGAGCGGCCGATGGTGCAGTAGGCCTCGGCGATTTTCTTCATCTCGGCTTTCAGGCGCTCGGGCACGTACATGCCGCCATAGGGGCCGAAGAAACCGTTTTCGTCCGGATAGTCTTTGAGATAGGTGCTCATTTCAATCCTCTTTCAATTTCAATTGTTTTTTGCGCGCGCGGCGAATTCCTTGGCAAGGGCCACGTAGGCTTGCGCGCCTTTGGATGAGGGGTCGTACTCCACCACCGGCTGGCCGAAGGAGGGCGCCTCGGAGATGCGGATGTTGCGGGGGATGACGGTTTTGTAGACCAGTTTGCCGAAATGCTTGCGCACCTCACGCACCACGTCCTCGGAAAGGTTCGTCCGCCCGTCGTACATCGTCATCAGGATGCCTTCGACGTGGATTTCCGGGTTGGCCCCGTTTTCACGCAGGCGCCGGATGACGTCTGTGATCACCTGAAGGCCTTCCATGGCGTAATACTCGCACTGCATGGCGATGACCACCCCGTTGGCGGCCGCCAGGGACGCCGTCATCAGGATGCCCAGCGAAGGCGGGCAGTCGATCAGGATAAAGTCATAGACCCCCGCCGTCAGCACCGGCTCCAACAGGTCGCGCACCACGCGCAGATGGTTGTCCTGCCGCGCGATCTCCAGCTCCGCCCCGGAAAGGTCAAGCTCCGAGGGGATGATGTTCACGTTTTCGAGCGGCGTGCCCTGGATCACGTCCCCAATGAACGTCTGCCCCGTCAACGCCGCGTAAAGGCTCGTCCCCGGCGTCGGGCGCAGGCCCAAGCCGCTGGTCGCGTTCGCCTGCGGGTCCAAATCGATCACCAGCACCGTCTTGCGCATCCGTGCCAAGGCCGCCGCCAGGTTCACCACGGTGGTCGTCTTCCCGACCCCGCCCTTCTGGTTGGCCACTGCGATGACTTTCGTCTGTTTCATGCCCGCTAGTATAGCAAACTCCCGGACGTGCTATACTATCGCCCCATGGAAATCCGCTTCGAACGCCTCACCCCCACCGCCATCCTCCCCGCCTATGCCCACCCTGGCGACGCCGGCATGGATCTCTGCGCCGACGCCGCCCTCACCCTTGCCCCCGGCCAACGCGCCGCCGTCCCCACCGGGCTGCGCCTCCGCCTCCCGCCCGGCACCGAGGGCCAGGTCCGCCCCCGCAGCGGCCTTGCCCTCCGCCACGGCCTCACCGTCGCCAACGCCCCCGGCACCATCGACGCAGGGTACCGCGGCGAACTCAAGATTCTGCTTGTCAATCTCGGCCAGGAACCCTTCCGCGTCGAGCCCGGGATGCGCGTCGCCCAGCTCGTCGTCGCCCCCGTCCTCCGCCCGGACATCCGCGAGGTTCCCGTCGACGACCCCACCGACCGCGGCGCCGGCGGTTTCGGCTCCACCGGACTTTGAGAAAGGCGTCCATATGACTCACGAATCCCTCTACGCCCAGGCCTGCCGCGTCATCCCCGGCGGCGTCGATTCCCCCGTCCGCGCCTTCAACGCCGTCGGCGGCACCCCCATCTTCGTCGAATCCGCCCAAGGCGCCCATTTGCGCCTTGCCGACGGTCGGCGCGTCCTCGACTGCTGCTGCTCCTGGGGCGCCATGATCCTCGGCCATGCCGACCCCGGCATCGTCGAGGCGGTCTCCAGGGCCGCCGCCCGCGGCACCACCTTCGGCATCGCCACTCCCGCTGAGGCCCAGCTTGCCGAACGCCTCGTTGCCCGCATCCCGTTCATTGACAAAGTCCGCCTCGTCAATTCCGGCACGGAGGCCGTCATGACCGCCATCCGCCTGGCCCGCGGCGTCACCGGGCGAGACCTTGTCGTCAAGTGCGAGGGCTGCTACCACGGCCACAGCGACGGGCTCCTCGTCGCCGCCGGCAGCGGCGCCATGACCGCCGGCGACGGCACCCAGCCCGCCTCCGCCGGCATTCCCCGCCCCATCGCCGAAGAAACCCTCGTCGTCCCCTACAACGATCCCGAGGCCCTCCAAGCCGCCCTCTCGGCCCATCCCGGGCGCGTCGCCGCCGTCATTCTCGAGCCCGTCGCCGGCAACATGGGCTGCGTTCCGCCCCGCCCAGGCTACCTCCGCGCCGTTCAAGACGCCGCCCACGCCGCCGGCGCGCTCCTCATCTGCGACGAGGTCATCAACGCCTGGCGCTTCCGCCTTGGCCTCTACTCCGAGGCCGCCGGTATCACCCCTGACATCGTCACCATGGGCAAAGTCATCGGCGGCGGCTTCCCGCTTGCCGCGCTCGGCGCCAAGGCCGAGATCATGGATGCCCTTGCCCCCACCGGCCGCGTCTACCAAGCCGGCACCCTCTCCGGCAACCCCGTCGCCGTCGCCGCCGCCATCGCGACCCTTGACCGCCTGGCCGCCGAACCGCCCTATCCCCGCCTCGCCGCCATGGCCAGGCGCGTCGAAGAGGGCATCAACGCCGCCGCCGCGAAGCACCGCGTCCCCCTCCGCGTCCAACGCCACGGCACCATCTTCACCGCCTTTGCCACCGACGTCCTCCCCATTCGGGACCTCTCCGAGGCCAAACGCTGCGACGCCGCCCTTTACGCCCGCTTCTTCCATGGGATGCTTGATCGCGGCGTTTACCTCGAACCTTCCCAATTCGAGGTCAACTTCCTTTCCGCCGCCCACACCGACGCCGACGTTGACCACCTTATCCAAGCCGCCGAGGATACCCTCGCGGCGCTTTGACGTCGCGCCAAGACCGGCAATGTCAATGACGCTTGTCTTGCCGGATGGGAACTGACTTGTCCCCAACCGCCTTCTGGGCAGCACCGGCGAAGCCATCCGGTTTTAGGGAATGCACTTGAATCCCCACTTTGGTATCTCAGACAAATCGGGAGCAGAGCCATTCCCTTCTCCGTCAGGGAAGACTAGGAGGGGCACGGACATCCCTCTGCGCCTACCGTTCGTTTGGGAGCGAGCAGTGCGCCGGGGTTAGATGAGCCAGTCTTCGGAGGTTTGGGCAGGGGGTGGTTCGGCGGACTTGAAGACCTCCGCGGGGTCGGCTGCAAGGACTTGGACGCCTTCTGGGTTGGGGAAGACGCGGATGGCCTTGACGGGGCGGGTGGGGCAGGGATGTTCGCAACTGCCGCACCCGATGCAAAGGTCGTGGTTCAGCGTCGGCACCAGGACGCCTTCCGCGTCCGGCTTCATGCGCAGGGCGCCGGTTGGGCAGTGTTCGGCGCACGCGCCGCAGGCGTTTGTGGTGGAGAAGGCGACGCAAATCGAGGGTTCGAGCACCGCGAATCCCAGTCGCGTGCGTTGCTTGGTGGCCAGATCAAGCGGCATGATCGCGCCGGTTGGGCAGACCTCGGAGCACCGTTTGCAGAAGTGTTCGCACATGCCTTCGTCGAACACCAGGTGGACTGCGCCGTGTTTGCCGCCCGGGCGAAGCACCTTGCCCATGCAGTTGGTCACGCAAAGGCGGCAATCGGTGCATTTGGAGAGGAACCGTTGGCGGGAGCCTGCGCCTGGCGGGTAGATGGCCTCCGGCAAGACGCCAAAGCGCGGGCCGTACGCCGCGGGGAGGGGCTTGGCCAGACGCGCCGCCGCACCGAGTGCGGCCCCACCCGCGAGCAGTGCGCCGGCGGTCAGCGCCTCGCGTCGGCCGGGCACGCGAAAGCCGGGGTTCCGTCCGTAGGCGATGGCGCCAACGGGGCAACTGGCGGCGCAGTTGAGGCATCGGACGCAGCGCCCGTTGTCGAAGGCCGCCGTCTTGGGGTCGAGGCAGCCCGTGGGGCAGACCGAGACGCATTTGCCGCACTTGACGCACGTGTCCTTGAAGCGGAAGCCGAGCGGCGCGCGGGCCGATCCGCAGGCGAGGAGCGCACCCACGGGGCAAAGGCTGTTGCAGAAAAATCTCCGCCGCCAAAAGACCAGCGCGGCGATTGCGGCAAGGGGGAGCCAGGCGCCCGCGGCGATCGCGCCGAAAAGGGTAAAGGGGTCGAGGAAGCGGAGCGCGGCGGCCCACCCGCCGATGAGCGCGATGCCCCATACCGAAACGCCAAGCCCTTTGCGCAGGAGCAGGAGGCGCGGCTGGGGGCGGTTCCTGCGCCAGAAGAAGAGGACGCCGAGCAAGTCCTGAAGGAGGCCGAGCGGACAGAAGACGGAGCAGTAGGCACGCCCGAGCAGGGCGGTGAACAGGAGGATGGCGACGGCCGCGGCCGCGCCGACCACCGAGAGCCGCGCGGAGACGGCGAGGATGGCGGGGCCGAGATTGGCCTTCGCCACGGCGGCCAACCTAAGGGCCTCTTCCTCGGTCGGCGCGTCGAGCCAATGTTGGGCCAGCAGGGTGGCCAGGTCGACGGCGTAGCCGAAGGCGAGGGTGGTGGCGGCCAAGGCGAGCGCGGCGGCCAGGAGGCGCAGGACGCGGAGCGTTCGCCAGAAACGGGAACGCGCCATCGCTTAGGCCTCCAGGCGCACGATCTCCATGCGAGCCTCGTCGTCGGTGCCGAGGCCGTGCCTGGCGGCGAGGGCGATGTAGCGCACGGCGGCGGGGTCGAAGCGCAGGAGCTTGGCCGCGAGCACATCCACCGCCACGATGTCTGTGGAGAGGAGTTGGTAGCGGAGGGTGCGCACGTCGTTGAGGCTCACGCCGCGCGGGCCGTTTGCCTGCATGACGCGATAGGCGTCGACGACGTTCAGGTCCGGCTTGCGGTAGAGCGCGGCGTCGGCGATGCATTGGTCGAGATTGTGCGCGTGCATGAATTGGCGGTCCCAGACCAGCCCCATGAAGTTCTTGAGCGCGGCGGTGACCTTCGCGCCGCCGTGGGTTTTGAGGATGGGCACGTTGATGAAGACGTCCGCGTCGAGGATGGCGCGGTGGATGAGGGCGGTTTTCATACTGCCGGCCGCGGGTCGGGAAACCTCGCGGTAGGCGTCGCGTTCGTGGGCGTTCACCATCGTGCCGCCGGCCTGGCGCACGGCCTCGTCGATGCCGGATGAGCGGTAGCAGCGGTTCCAGACGTTGCAGGTGTGGTCGAAGACTTCCACCTGCGCGGCCCCGGCGGCGATGCATTGGCGGACGATTTCGCCGATGAGGCCTGGATTGGTGTTCGCGCCGAACTCGGGCGTGCGATCCCACCCGATGTTGGGCTTGACGACGACCTTCTGCCCGGGCTTGACGAAGGCGGCGATGCCGCCGAGCGCGGCGATGCCTTTGCGGAAGAGGGCCTCGGGCTCGCCGTTCCGGACGGCGACGACCTTGCTTTTGGGGGCGTCGCCCTCGGCGGCGACGAGCGGCAGGGCGGCCAGCGCGGCCCCGGCGGCGAGGAACTCACGGCGTTTCATCGGTTATGCCTTTCCCGGGACCGCGCGGCGGCCTCAATGGACGATTTCGTGGACGACGGCGGGCGCGTCGCCGGCGGTGAGGGTGAGGCCTTCGGCGTCGAAGGCGGCGGTGACGGGGCCGGCCGCAAGGATTTTCGTGTTGGCCTCGGTGGCGCCGGCGAGGGGGATGCGGACGCTTTGCCCGGCGGCAAGCGCATAGCCGGAGGCGAGGTCGCCGTCGGTCATGGAGGCGAAGACGTTGGCGGTGGCGTCCTTGGGCACGTCGACCTTGAACTGGCGGAGGGTGACGGTGACGGGCGACTTGGAGAGGTTGATGTAGCGCGCGGCGTTGATGCCGTCCCTGGCGTTGATGTGGCGGATCTCCATCTCGCCGACCTGGCCGTTGCCGCCGACGACGGTGGCGCGCTCGGACCAGGTCTTGCCGCCGTCGGTGGAGACCTGGATGCGGCCTTGCTTGGGCGCGTCGGCGCTTTCAAGGATGAAGTGGACCCAGGTGGCGGTGACGCCTTCGGGCAGGCGGATGCCGATCCATTCGTTCGGCTGAAGGGTCTTGGGCTCCATCACGCGGGGGAGCTGGACGAAGGTGTCTTTGCGGCTGACGGCGAAGTGCCTGAGGCTGTCGACGTTGGTGATGAAGTCGTAGAGCTTGGCCTGGGTTTTGGGCGCGGGCTTGCCGGCGGTCTCGCGCCAGAGGCGGTCGTAGAGCGCCTCGCCCATGCTGTTGACGCAGGGGGTGAGGACGCGGCTGGCGACCTCGATGCCGGCGCCTTGCTGGTAGGGCTTCTGGCCGTTTTGCTTGGAGAGGCGGGCCTGCTCGGCGCGATAGGCAAGCAGACGGTTGAGGGCGGCGTCTGGCGTGCCTTTGCCGGCGAGGGCGGCGGTGAGGGTGGAGCCGGTGTCGCCGAAGGAGCGGAAGAGGGTGATCCAGTCGGACACCTCGCCCATGAAGAGGGCGTTGGCGCATTTGCCCAGGAGGTCGTCGCCGGATTGCCTGATTTTGGCGAATTCGGCGGCGAGGGCGTCGAGGTCTGCCGCGGCGGGGGCCTGGCCGGCGGCGAGGGCCGCGGAGACGCGCTCGGCGGCGGGGGCGATGGCAACGGATTCCTCGCGGCGGTAGCCGTGGCCGTTGGGGCCCTGGTCGGAGTTGTGCTCGGCGAAGACCTGCATGGCGTCGGCGACGTGGGGGAAGGTGCGGCGGATGCCGTCGCGCCAGGCTTGGTCGGAGTCGAAGTCGTCCGGGTTCCAGGCGTAGGCGGCGACGCCGAAGAGGGGGATCTTGGAGGCTTCGGGCTTGTCCATGGGGTTGGAGACGAAGCCGGCGTAGCGGGGGCCGTTGGTGGGGTCGTTGCCGTAGCAGCGGCCGAGGAGGAGGTGGGCCTTGCAGTAATCGCTCACGGGCCAGTTCCACCAGATATAGGGCTTGCGGCCGACCTTGCCGATGAACCATTCGGCGGTGTCTTTGGTGATGTTGGTGCAGACCGAGTCTCCCGTCCACATCACCTGGATGTCGGGGTCGAGGCCTTTGCCGAGGATTTCGAGGTAGGGGCCGCCGGACCAGGCTTTGTTGTACTGGGTGGGGCAGAGGATGAGGGGGGTGACGTCGCCTTTGGCGCGGACGAAGTTGCGGTTGACGTAGTTGAGGAGCTCGACCTGTTTTTCGGCGCGGGCGCCCTCGCCGCCGATGTCGTCGAAGAAGACGGCGAAGGAGCGGACGCCGAGCCTGTACATCATCTCGAACTTCGCGACGCAGGCGCGCATGTCGCTGTCGTCCTTCCAGTGGATGTCGCGCCCGGGATGGACGGCCCAGACGAAGTTGACCTTGTTGGCGTGGGCGGCCTTCACCAGTTCAGCGATGCGGCGGGCCTCGGCCTCGGGGTAGGGGTCGCGCCAGCGGTTGGAGAAGCCGTGGAAGGGATCGTCCTTGGGGCCGTAGATGTAGGTGTTCATCTTCGTCTGGCCATAGAAGCGGAATTGGCTTTTGCGCGCCTCAAAGCTCCAGGGGAGGCCGTAGAAGCCTTCGACCGTGCCGCGGAAGGCCACGTCCGGCCAGTCCTTGATCGTCACGCCCCGGTAGGTCTCGGAGGCCAGGAGCTGGCGCAGCGTCTGCACGCCGTAAAAGAAGCCTGCGCCGTCCGCGGCGGAGAGCGCCGCGCCGTCTTTGCCGAGCGTCAGGGCGTAGCCTTCCTTGGGGAGCGAGGCGTCCGTCTTCCAGGAGAGGGTGAAGGGCGCGTCTGCCTTGACGGGGGCGATTTCCCCGAGCGCCGCCGCCGCGTCCGCGTCGAACCCTTGGGCGGGGGAAAGGGCGATGGCCTTGGGTCGGGCGAACGTGTCGCCGGAGAGCGTCACTTCTTGGGGCGTGGGCCACACGCGCATGGAGGCCGGAAGCGTGTCGGCGCCGACCAGCCACGCACACATCGCCGCCGCAACGGCACAGAGCATCCTTTTCATGGAATGGCCTTTCTTTTTCGTTGACTTTCCATTCGTCTCTCCGCGAATTATATCAAATCGCCGTGCAACGGGCACGAAAAAGCCCCGGGTCGCGCCGGGGCTTCGCGGGGCGTACGCAGGGGTTCAGCGCTGGCCGGAGCCGGCGCGGAAGAGGCGGAGCTCCGTCCAGACGCCGGTGTCGTCCTTGGAGGCGCCGGCCTCGCCGGTGAGGGTGAAGCGCAGCTGCTTGGCGCCGGCGGGGAGGGGCACGTCGATGAGCTGCTTGACGTCCTCGGGCTTCATGCCGACGCGGGAGAAGATTTCCTGGCCGTCGGCGAAGATGCGGAAGGTGACGGTGCCGGCGTTGCCGTTGCCGCTCTCCATGCCGGCGTGGCCTTTGACCTTGTCCCAGGTGCCGTCAAGGTCGAGCGTCCACTCGGAACCGACGGTGTCCTTGCGGCAGGCCTCGTAGGCGACGCCGTCGACGGTGAGGGTGTCGGCGCCGATGTCCAGGGTCTCATCGGGGAGGGGGGCGGCGTCGAGGTCTTGAAGGACCTCGATCTCGGCGGCGGAGCCGAAGTGGCTGCCGTTCTGGGCGGAGGTGAAGGTGATGCGGAGGTAGCGGGCCCAGGCGGTGTCGAAGGCGATGGCGCGGGGCTCGGCCTTCGTGAACGCCTCGAACTCGCCCTCAGCGACGGTCTGGAAGTGTCCGGGGAAGCGGGCGGCCTCGATTTTGTAACCCTTGATGACGCCGTTGCCGAGGTTGGCGCGCGGCAGGTAGGTGACGGTGTTGACGGGGTAAAGGCCGTTCATGTCCACGTCGATGACATAGGGGAAGTCCGTGGGCTGGGCCTTGTCGTCGCGCCAGTAGGAGTGCCACATCGTCTCGGGGGTGCCGTCGAAGGCGGCGGAGACGAGGGCGTCGCTGGCCTGGGAATTCACGGTGACGGTGAATTCGGCGCGGTCGAGCTCGTTGGTCACTTCGGGGACGGGGTAGGGGGCGGTGGGGCGGATGGCGGTGAAGGGTTCGGTGAGGACGACGAAGGCGCGGGATTCGCGGAGCGGGGTGCGGGCGAGCTTGACACGCAGGAGGCCGTTTTTCTCGGCGGGGTCATAGAACCACGCCTGGCGGGCGTTGGCGTAGGCGGTGGCGGCGCGTTCGCCGTCGAGCTTGAGGATCTCCTGGCCCGCGGTGCCGTCGGGATTGGTGAGGAAGACGGATCTCGGCGCGACGGGGCAATGGATGAGGAATTCGTAGGAGCGGGCCTCGGGCATCCCTTCGTAGCCGTTGCCCTCGGCGGCGCCGAGCTCGACCTGGAGAGAGCCGAAGTCTTCGGTGGAGAAGGGCAGGACGGAGATGTCCTGGGTGGTGTAGGCGTCTTCGCGGCGGAAGGCCTGGGTCTCGCCGTCGTCCTCATAGAGGCGGAACGTGGCGCAACGGCCGCCGAAGTAGTCGGGGTAGACGTCGAAGGTGATGGGGTCGAGGGGCTTGTCGCCGAGGACGAGCATTTCGGGATACATCGGGATGATGGAGCCGGCGCGGACGAAGACGGGCTGCGTCTCGAGGGTGATGGGATAGGCCGCGATGGTGGCGGGGCCCTCGATGCGGCGGCCGTCGTTGTAGTCGTACCACGTGCCTTCGGGCAGGTAGATGTCCTTGCGCCAGCCGCGGTTGAGCTTCATGGAGGTGTAGACGGGGGCGACGAGCACCTCCTCGCCGAGCATGAACTGGTATTTCGTGGCGTCGCCCCACGTGGCGCGGTCTTCCGGGAAGTTGTAGACGAGGGGGCGGACGATAGGCGCGCCGGTATCCCAGGCTTGGCGCATGTAGGTGTAGACGAAGGGGACGATGCGGTTCTTGTGGAGGAGCGCGGCGCGGTTGAGCGAGCGATAGGGCTCGGGGTAGCTCCAGGGGCTTTTGTTCATGTTGCTCCACCCGTTCATGGCGTAGATGGCGGTGGTCCAGCACTTCCACTGGAGGTCGCGCAGGTAGGTCTCGTTGGAGCCGCCGAAGATGCCGTCGACGTCGGTGGAGGCATAGGCCTGGCCGCTCATGGAGGAGCCGGTGAGGGTGGGGATGTTCCAGCGGATGAGGTCCCAGGAGCCGGACTGGTCGCCCGTCCAGGCGATGCAGTAGCGCTGCGTGCCGGCCCAGCCCTGGACGCCCCACACGAAGGCGCGGGCGTCGGCGTTGCGCTCGATGCCCTCGGCAGCGGTCCTGCAGCATTCCAAGGCGTGCTGATAGGCGGGGCTGGACCAAGCGACGTCAATCTTCTGGACGCGGGAGCCGGCCTGGCCGACCTCCCAGTTGATGCGGTCAAGCGCACCCTCGGTCCACAAGCCGGTGTGGAAGCCGAGATCGGCGAGCGCGGAGACGACGTAGCCCAGCTGCATATGGTCGCAGCCGTAGCCGTCGTTCACGAGCAGCCAGCCGCCGGGCATGCCATGCTCGCGGTAAGCCTTGGCCACGCGCACGGCATCGACGGGGGTGACCTCCTTGAAGGAGCCGTCCTCGTTCTGGGCGGGCTCGCGGGTCTCCTTGTCGCGGGTGATGTAGGCATCGGCGTCGCCGAGCTGCAGACCCCAACGGGGGATGAAGTTCGGGCGGCCGGTGAACTGGGTGTAGAGGTTCAGGTTGCCGGCGAAGTCGCCGCCGACGAAGTAGAAGGCGTCGAAGCGGTTCTCGTCGTGGGTCGTGCGGATCTCCGTCTCGCCGGTGAAGTCGTACTCGCCGGTGGCGAAGGTGTGGCGGAGGACGCCGTAGCCGGTGTTGGTCTGGTAGAAGGGGGCGGGGTTCGGATGGCCGCCTTCATTCCAGTTGCCGTCGGCGACGATGGCGATTTTTTTGCCTTTGTGGGCGAACTCGCCGTTCTGCTGGCCGCCGCCGTAGAAGCGCTCGTCGGCGTTCGTGGCAAGGGTTTGGGTGGTGCCTTTCTCGGCGTCGAGGTCAAGGGGTTTGGCCTCGGCCCAAATCGTCCTGCCGGAAAGCCGGTCGGTGAGGGTGAAGCGGCAGTCTTCCTTGGACGCCGCGAGGGTGAGCAGGGGGGTGGAGAAGGTGTAGGCGCCGGCCTCACGGTCGTCGGCGAAGACGACGCGCGTCTTGTCTTCCGGCACGTCGATCAGGATCTGCGCCTTGGCGGGGTCGTTTTTCGGGTCGGAGAAGTCCGCGGAGACGTAGGTTTTCACCTCGCCGTTCTCGTCCTTCACCGGGTTGCCCTTGCGGTCAAGCTGGGGCTCCAGCTTCTGCGGCGCGGCGAGGATGCGAAAGACCTGGGGCGAATAGAACTGCACGCGCACGGTGATGCCGTTTTCCGTGATGAGGTCAAAGCTCTTCGACGTGCCGCTCTGCGGGATCATCTTCAGGATCTTGCCCGGCGTCACGGCCATCGCCGCCCCGGCCATCGCCAGCGCCATCAAACCAAAAACTGCGTGTTTCATACGAACTCCCTGTAAAAAGTCGTTCCATTATAGCACAGTGCGGGCCGTTTGGCCGCCCCGTCCAACGCCGCCGCGCCCCTGCGCACGGGGGAAGGCACTTCGTCAGCGCGCCTCGGGCCGGAGCTGGAGGAGCGTGCCAAGGTCGCCCTTCCCATTCAGGAGGGTCGTGGGGGCGCGGCCGTCCCAACGCTCGATGGCCCGAAGGAGGAGGTATTGGTCGCCGCCGTTTTCCTTGATGACGTCGGCCTGGAGTTTGATGGCCTTGGCCTCGGCCTCGGCCAGGAGCACCTTGGCCTCAGCCGTCGCGTTCGCCTTGGCCAGCTGCTGCTCGGCTTCGGTGCGCACGCGCTCGAGGACGTTCCTGGCCTTGAGGGCCTCCTGTTCGGCGATCATCTTCTCCTCGATGGCGTTGTTGAAGCGCGCGGAGAAGTTCAGGTCGGCGATTTGCAGCGAGTCGAGCACCACGTTGTAGCGCGTCAGCAATGCCTGGAGGCTCTGGAAGATGACCTCGCGCACCTCCTCGCGCTTCGTGATCAGCTCTTCGGCGTTGAACTTCGAGACGGCGGACTTGACCGACTCAAAGATGGCCGGGACGACGATCCGCCGCTGGAAATCGTCGTAGCCGAACTTGCTGTAGGTCTCGACCACCTTTTCCGGGTCGTAGTGGCATTGCGTCGTCACCGAGGCGACTATCTCCTGCAAGTCTTTCGACGAGGCGTTCATGTCGCGCGTCACCACCGTTTCCGTGCGCACGTTCACCGTCTTGATCGTCTCCACGAAGGGGATCTTGCCGTAAAGCCCAGGCGTCGCCACCCGGACCGGCTTGCCGAAGCGGATGACGATGCCCCGCTCCCCGGCCTCGATTTTCCCACACGACAGGAAGGCCACCGCCCCCGCCGCGATCGCGATCCCGACGGCCACCAGCAACCGTGTTTCCTTTGGCAGTTTCATCGGTGTCATGGTACCTCTTTCTGTTTTGCTTACGATTGGCTTTTTGGCGCTCAGGGCGCGGCTCAACGGCGACCGTCGCCGCCGCAGGAACGGCAGCGCTCGGTGTGGGCCGGAATGCCACGTTTGGCCTTGGCCTCGACGGTGCCGCGGCCGTCGCAGCGCGAGCAGACCTTGGCCAGGCCCGAGCCTTTGCACTTGCCGCAGGGGTGCGTGCCGGAACCGGCGCAGGCCTCGCAGGGGCGCCTTTCCCCGGAGACGAGCCGCTCCCCGGAGCCGTCGCATTTGCGGCATTCGTCCTCGCCAAGGCCCAGGCACCGCTCGCACCGTTTGGGGAACCGGGCGGCCAGGTCGGCCCGGGCCTCTGGGGAGAGCGCCGCTTCGGCCTCGGCGTCCATGAAGCCCGCGCCGACGGGGACGCGGCGTGCGGCACGGTGGTCGCGGTCATAGGCGATGAGGAGGCGCTGCTGAAGGGCATGGCGCTCGGCAAATGGCGCCCGGCGGTCGCAGCGCCCCGTGGCGCGGCACCGCCGACAAGGCATGAGGACTTTGGCCTCCTCTTCTTCCCCTCGGCTGTTCCGGATGCCGGGGCCGTATTTGGATTCGACCTTCCCGCCGCCGCCGCAGTCGGGGCAAGGCCCCTCAAGGACACGGGGCGCGAGGGGCGGCGGGGGATAAAAGCCGGCGGGTGGCTTGGCCTCCTGGGCGAAGGCCAGCCCGGGGAGGAGTACCAGGAGGGCGAGGCGTCTCATTTGGCGGTCTCCAGGCCGTAGGCCTTGATGCGGCGGTAAAGGGTGCGCAGGGGGATGCCCAGGCGCTTGGCGGCGGCGGTGCGGTTGCCGTGGGTCTCGAAGAGGGCGCGGCGGATGAGGGCGGCCTCCTCTGGCTCGGCGGGGATGGGTTGCGTCTCTGCGGCGGGGGGCGCGGCGCGGCCCTCGCGGATGTTGCCGGGGACGTCCTCGAGGGTGAGATGGTCGCTGTGCGCCAACACCATCATGCGCTCGATGGCGTTGCGCAGCTCGCGGACGTTGCCGGGCCAGGGATAGGCGGCCAGCGCGGCCATCGCGTCCGGCGCGATGCCGAGGATGCTGCGGCCGAGCTGGGGGTTGAACTCGCGCACGAAGGCGTCGCAGAGAAGGGGCAGGTCGCCCTGGCGCTCGCGCAGGGGCGGGAGGTTGATGTCCACCACGTTGAGGCGGAAGTAAAGATCCTCCCGGAACTTGCCGGCCTCGACCCAGGCGCGGAGGTCGCGGTTGGTGGCCGCCACAAGGCGGATGTCGACGGGGATGGGGGTGGCGGAGCCGACCGGCTCGACGGTGCGCGTCTCGAGCACGCGCAGGAGTTTGACCTGGGTGGCCAGGTCGATTTCCGAGATCTCGTCGAGGAAGAGGGTGCCGCCGTCGGCGATCTCGAAGCGGCCCTTGCGATCCTCGGTCGCGCCGGTGAAGGCGCCCTTGACATGGCCGAAGAGCTCGCTTTCCAGGAGCGAGGGCGCCAGGGCGGCGCAGTGGACGGCCACGAAGGGCTTGTCGGCGCGCGGGCTGAGGGCGTGAAGGGCGCGGGCGACGAGCTCCTTGCCGGTGCCGCTGGGGCCCTGGATGAGGACGGTGGCGGGGGTGGGGGCGACCTGCTCGATGCGCTCGCGCACCGCGAGCATGGCCTCCGAGGAGCCGATGATGCGGTCGATGGCGGTGCGGCCGGCGAGCTGGGCGCGGAGGCGAGCGTTCTGGCGCTCGAGGTTCTTCTGGCGCAGGGCGCGGCGGACGACGAGCTCAAGGTGGTCGAGGTTCACCGGCTTGGTGAGGAAGTCGACGGCGCCGTCGCGCATGGCCTCGACGGCGCTTTCCACCGAGCCGTAGGCCGAGAGGAGGATGACGGGGAGCCCGGGGTGCGAGGCGATGATGTCGCGCAGGAGCGAGAGCCCGTCCCGCCCGGGCATCCGCAGGTCGGTGAGGACGAGGTCCACGGCGTTGCCGGTGAGGGCGCGGAGGGCGGCCTCGGCGTCCGCGGCGGTGAGGACGGCGTGGTCGCGGCCGAGGGCAAGGGCGAGACCCTCACGGGTGGCCTTGTCGTCGTCGACGATGAGGATTTTGCTCATGGCGTGGCCTCCGGTGCGGCGTCTCCCTGGCCCAGGGCGCGGACGCGGCGCTCGGCGCGCGGGAGGCGGACGGTGAAACAGGTGCCCTCGCCGACGTTGCTGGCGCAGGTGATGGCGCCGCCGTGGCCCTGGACGATGCGCCTGACGATCATCAGCCCCAGGCCGTTGCCCTTTTCCTTGGTGGTCACGTAAGGGTCGAAGATGCGGCCGAGGAGCTCGGCGGGGATGCCGGCGCCGTCGTCGAGCACCGAGACGTTCACCCAGGCGTCGTCCACCGTCACGGTCACGCCGATGCGCCCGCCGTCCGGCACGGCGTCCATGGCGTTTTTGACGAGGTTGAAGAAGACCTGCTCAAGCTGCTGGGCGTCGAGGAAGATCTCCGGCACGTCGTCCGGGACGGTGCGCGCCAGGGCGATGCCGCGGCGCTCCAGGTCTGGCGCCAGCAGGCGGAGCGTCGCGTCGATGACGTCGCGGACGTCGCCGCGCGTGAGGGTGGGTTTGGTGGGGCGGATGGCGGCGAGGAAGCGGCGGAGGATGCCGTCGAGGCGCGCCACCTCGCGCGCGGCGACGGCGGTGAGGCCGCCGAGGGAGGCGCGGAGGGCCTCGTCCCGCACGCTGCGAAGCTCGCGCTCGAGGAGCTGGAGATGGATGGTGAGGGCGTTGAGGGGGTTGCCGATCTCGTGGGCCACGCCGGCGGCGAGGGTCTTGACGGCGGCCAGGCGCTCGTCGGCCAGGGCGTTCTCCTCGGCGGTGCGCTCGCGCGTCACGTCGCGGAGAATCAGCAGGAGCTCGGTGCGGCCCTCATAGGCCACGGGGCGCGCGTAAAAGGCCACCACGCGCCGTTCGGGATAGGCCAGCTCCACCTCGCGCGTCTCGATCCGCGCCCAGTCCTTGACCTGCTGGCGGAGGAGGCCCTCGACGCCCCAGTCGCGCAGATAACGGCCCAGCGACTTGCCGCGGCGCTCGTCGGCGTCGAAGCCGATCATGCGGGCGGCCGCGCGGTTGGCGTAAAGCAGGCGCATCCCGTCGCCCACCACCACGAGCCCCTCGTCGATGGATTGGAAAAGCGTCTCCAGGAAACCGCGCTCGCGCGCCAGCTCGGCGATGTGCGCCTCCGCCACGGGCGCCTCAATCCGGTCGAGCCGCGAGACGAACTTGTCGAAAAAACCCTGTCTCATGGCCCCATTATACCGCAAATGCGCTCAGCGCGGGGGCAGGCGGTAGAGCGCCGCGGAAAGCCCGCCCCCCAGGGGCAACGTGGCCAGCGCCTGGACGCCCGGGCGCCGGGTGGTGACGACGACCGCGGCCTGCGCCGGCGTCTCCGCTAGCGGGATGCCCTGCCACCGGCAGACGGCCCGGAGCCGCGCCCATCCCAGGGCGTCGTAGAGCGCCGCGCCCCGGGGAACCGCCCGGGTGAGGGCATTGTGCGAGAGGTCGAGGGGAAAGACGTACGGCCGCGCCACAAGCGCCCCGCAGAGCGCCGCCGCCGCCGCGAGGGGGAGCGCCGCCCGCGCGCCGAAGCGCCGCACCACGCCCTCCGCGCCGATCCCCGCGAGGATGGCGAGGGCGAAGCCCGTGAGATGGAACCATTTGGCCGGCGCCCGGATCTGGTCAAGGACGGGCATCGCCGCCACCAGGCGGTAGAGCGGCGTGTAGCGCCCCAACGCCAGCACGAGCGCCGCCGCGGCCAGCCCCCACCAAAACCACAGGTCGCGCGCCTCGGGCTCCCGGCGGCGCAGGAAGGCGAGCAACGCCAGCGCCGTCGCCACCCAGCCGATATGGACGGTGTGCTGGCGGAGCACCTGCGTGTCCGACCCCATCCGCCCCGTGTAAGGCTTGGGGTCGAAAGGATAAGACGTGTGGCCATGGATGCCCGGCGCCAGAAGCTCCGCCAGATCCTCGGGCGGCAGCGACCACCCGGTGATGAAGTCCCACCGCACCCGGGCGTCCGCCGCTGGGGTGGGGGCCGTCTGGGTGGGGGCCGCCGCCTGTTGGAGCTGCGCCGCGCGCGTGGCGCGGGCCTCGACGAAGGTGTGCCGCAGCGCCGGCCACCCCGCCGCGCCGAAGACCGCCGCCGCCACCGCCGCGCCCAGGAGCAACCGCCGCCACGCGGGCCGCTCGGCCCACAGGAGCCATGCGCCGTAGGCCCCCACCGCGCAGACGACGAGGAACCAGATGTCCGCCTGCGACCCCAACCCGAACGCCGCGCACACCCCCAGGAGCGCCCACCACCGCAGGCGCCCCGTCCGCACCCCCCGCAGCAGCGCCCCGAAGCAGAGGCACGTCACCGCCAGCGCGTCCACCACGCCCCGATGCCCCGCGCAGAAGAGCGTGAAGAAATAGCCCACGAAGGCCGCGCAGAGCCCGCCCACCCACGCCGCCCCCCACGACGATCCCCGCCCGCGCAGCAGGAACACGGCGGCCAGGCACATCACATAGCCGTCCACCCAGAACGTCCCCTCGTAGGCGAACTTGTAGGGCAGGAGCAACACCAGGTTCTGCACCGTCGGCAGGGCCAGGAAGCGCCGCCACTCCGCGCCGAACGGAAGCGGCTCGATGGGCGCGTCCGGCGCCACGAACACCACGTCCGCCCCCAACGTCTTCCAAAAGCAGAGCGCCACGCCCAGCGCGTAAAGCGCCGTCATCGCGCCCGCCAACAGCCACGGCCTCAGCCGCCCGCCCGTCATCGCGCACTCCCGAAAGGCAACACGCCCCACTTCGGCTCGCCCTCGCCCACCGGCCACGAGCCGCTCAGGCGCCCGTCCGCGCCGAAAAGCAGCCGCCGCCCCCGCACCGCCGTCGCCGTCCGCCCCAGGCGCACGAACTGGATGCCCCAGAAACTCACCGCGAAAGCCCCGCCCTCGGTCGCCGTCCCCGCCCAAACAGCCTCCGTCCCGCCCCCCGGCAAGTCGCGCACCGACGTGGGGTTGCCCAGCGCCGCCACCGCCTCGCGCAACGTCACGGGGCCCGTCGGCGCGGCCTCCTCCGCCACCGCGTAGCCCATCCGCTCGGAGATGCACCCCGCACCCGCCGCCAAGGCCAGCGCCAGTACCGCCGCCCTCATGCGCCCTCCCCGCGGAAGTCCAGCACTTCCACCGTGTCGCCGCGCCGCCGCGTCCGGGAGATCAGGCGCACGCGCCCAGCCTCGTCGAAGCGGATGAGCAGGTCGTCCGCCGCCACCGTCCGCGACCACCGGAAGATGGGCGAGACGATGTAGCCCACCTTCAGCTCAAAGGTCTTCGTGTCCGTCGACAGCCAATGCAACGCCTCCGCCGAGACATACGCCGGCGCGTCGTCCGCCCGCCCCACCGGCGGCGGCATCCCCAGGCGCCCCGCCACCTCACGGAAGGTCGTCTGCCCCGGCACGATCCACCCCGTCTCCAGCTCCGCCACCTCCGGGTTCGTGCGGATCCGCGAGAACGAACACCCCGCGCACAGCGCCACCGCCAGCAACCACGCCGCGCGCATCGTCACGCTCCGAAGGGCCAGGTCTCCCACGCCGTCTCCGGCGCCGGCGAGGCCTCCACGTGCCGCACCACCCCCGTCTCGTCCGTGAAGACGTAGACCGCCGAGAAGGCCGAGTTCGTCTTGCTCAGGGTGAAGAGGATCAGCGTGAACCCCTCCGTCTTCGCGTCGCCGTACGAAAAGGCGTAAATCAGCCGCCCGTCGCGCAACGGGATCACCGAGGTCGGCACCCGCCCCATGATCCCCGGCAGCTCCTCGGCCCGCGTCTGCCCCGGCACGATCGCCTCGGCGCGCGCCGCCACCCCCGCGTCGTTCACCAGCGCCCGGTTCCAAATGCACCCGCCCAGCAAAGGCAGGGCGGCCGTCAACAGCAAGAGACGTTTCATCCTTTCAGTATAGCAAAGGTCGCCCGTGCGGTTCCCGGGAGGGGCGCTTCCGAAAGGGGGCGAAGGGGCGCGATGCCCTTGCCCTCCCTATTTCCCCGGCTTCCGGAAGCGCCCGGGCAGCCTCGCCTGCACCCGCGTCAGCACGAACGCCCGCTCCTCCGCGTCGAAGACGACGCCCCACAGCAGCGGCAGGAAGACCGCCTCCGCCACGAGCGTCGTCACGCCCACGCGCCAAATGGAGGGTGCCATGAACAGATGCGGTAGCGCCCCCACTGCCCCCGCCGCCGCCGTGGCGACCCCCACGGGGAAGACCACGCGGAAGGCCCATTTCCGGATGCTCATGCCGGCCAGCCGCCGCGCGAACCACAGCCGCACCCCCATGTGCACCGCCGAGATGAAGGCCACCGAGCCGCCGACGGCGTAGACGTTGCACCCGTTCGCCACGAAGACCCACGCCAGCGGCAGCGCCAGGAAGCACGTCAGCCCCAGCGCCAGCTGGAAGGCCGCGATCCGCCCCTTGGCCGTGATGGCGGTGCCCTGGCCCGTGGTGGCGGTGTTGCACAGCAGGTCGGTCATCATCAGGTAACACAGCCCCACCGTGAAGGGCGGCGGTTCCTTGAGCCACAGGGTGACGACCTCGCGCAATTCCAGCGCCAACGGCAGCAGGAAGAGCAGCGAGAGCGTCAGCCCGAACTTGCTGGAACGCTCCGCCAGCCGGCGCATCCGTGTCTCGTCCCCCGCGCCGCACTCGGTGGTGATGGCCGGCGTGAAGGCCCCGATCATCGCCGACGAGAGGGTGTTCGCGTGGCCGTTCACCGAGCCGGCCACCGTCATCGCCGCGTTCACGCGCGGCCCGAAGAACTTGTTCACCAGCAGCATCACGCCCTGCGCCCGTGCCAGCCACCCCAGCGCCCCGAAGAGCTGCCACCCCGCGAAGTCGCAGAGTTGGCGGAAATGGCGGCGGCTCCGGCAATAGCCCAGGCGGAAGCGGCACTCCGGGAAGATCGCCCGCGCACGCAGGCAGATGATCACCTGCGGGATCACCGAGAGCAGGCACGTCCAGAGCGCGTAGCGCACCAGCCAGTCGCCGGGGTGCGACACCATGAACCACAGGACGCACACGTTCAGCGTCGTCGTCGCGAAGCTGTAAACCGTCAGCTCCGCGATGTACTGTTTGGCCGTGTACATCGCCGTGTAGGGCACGTTCACCATCCCCACGAAGCACGAGACGCAGACAAAGCGGAAGACCCACTCGCAGGCCTCCACCCGATCTGGCGGAATGGTCAGCCATTCGCGCACCGCCCACATCCCCAGCGGGTAGCCCACCACGATCAGCGCACATGGCACCGCCGTGTGGATGAGCACCGCGATGCTGAACCACCGCCGGCACTCCTCCAGCCCCTCTGCGGGCCGCGTCTTCGCCATCCCAACGGAATAGGCATAGAAGCGTGAGATGGAATAGGAGAGCCAACTGTTGAAGAAGGCGATGAAGGCCGTCAGGCCCCCCACCACCCCCATCAGCCCGTAATCGGTCTGCCCCAGCGCCATCAGCGCCCACCGGCCCGAGAAGAGCCCGCAGACCAGCGCGTAGACAGACCGCCCGTAGGTGGCCGCCGTGTTCAGGATGATGCGCTTGTTTTCCGTCATGGCCGCACCCGAGGGGCCCGCAGTCTCCTCAGGCGTCCCAGCACGGGGTGGATCGCCGCGTGGAGCCACCGCACGCGCGCCAGGCGCTCGTACAGCAAACCCAGCCAGACGCGCACGCGCACGGGGAATGCGATCTCGCCTTTCAGCCGCTCGTAAGCGGGCTTGCACATCTCGTCGTCGGAGGGGATCAGCTGCTGCTTGTACAGCCAGGCCAGGTTCCGCTCGCGCCGGGCAAGGTAGGCCGCCACGTCGAAGACGTTGTCGAACCGCTGCAGGCAGCCCAGCGCGTCCAAGGCCGTCAGCGTGCGCAGGCATTTCCCACACGCCCCGCAGTTGGGACCGGTGTTGGCGAGGCAGACATGGAGGTATTTTTGCGCCGGTTCCCAATCGGCCAGTTCCTGTTCCTTCTCGAAGCGCGTGATGGTACAGCCCTCAGAGTAGATTTGCAGGGTCGGCGTGGAGAAGCAGTCCAGGGATAGGAGCTCGTAATGGCTTGAGGCGTTTTGTTCATTGTCTTTGAGCGAAAAGCCGGATTGCAGGTCATAGCCGGAGGAGGCGTAGAAATAGACCCGCCAGAGTTTTTGCAGCGCGTAGATGGCGAAGCAGCTGGAATAGGTGTGCGTGAGCAAATGGATTTGCTGGAAGGCCTCCGCCATGTTGGAGTCGGAGACAATCAGCTCGAAGCCGTATTCTTTGGCGAACTGCCTCGCGTGCTCGGCCTGCCAGTCATACTGGCGCCCCCCGTTTTCGCTCCAGAAGGCGCCCACGTTGTTCAGGCAGAGGTGCGTCAGCGAGAGGCCAGGGTAGGGCGAGCGGGCGTAGTTCTTGACGACGTGAAGGGAATCGACGCCGCAGGAGATGCCCGTGCCCACCCCGCCCGCGTTCGCCATCGGCGTATCGTCCATCGGCGCCTCGATGCGCGTCTCGTACAGCACCTTGCTGTTGCGCGCCAGGGAGGGGATCAGGTAGGTGCGGATCTGGTAGAGCAGGCGCGCGGTCACGGGGGCCTCGCAGACGATGTCCAGCCGCTCGCGCTGGGCGAAGTTCAGCAGCCCGATGAGGAAGGCGTCCGCGCGCTCCGCGCAGAGGTACCGCCCATACTTCTCCTCCACCTCGAACCACAGCGGGCGCACGTCGTCTTCGCCGATTCGGATTTCCGCGGTCAGCCGCGCCCGCCCGCCGCGGCGCTCGATCCTCGGCGCGCCGATCCGCATCGTCCGCACCGCCCTGGGTTCTCCCTGTTCCTTTTTGGCCATGATAAAGCACGCTCCCTTTCATCTACCTACCCTGCGGCCTTAGGACAGCCTTGAACGGATACATGAAAGGGAGCGCGCCAAACCTGGCACGCCCCGCCAAACATGTTGCCGTTCTTGAAAGGTCCTAGGTTTCAGGGTAGCAACCTGTTTGCGCAAAGCGAAAAAGACGATGGCTCATCCCATCGCGTGCCGCCTATGATAGCAATCCCACGCGGCGGCGCATGGGAAAGGAAAGGGGAAACGCGCTCAGGCGTCAAAGGAGCCGGAACGGAAGCCCGCGAGGTCGAGCGCGACGTGCCGGTAGCCGAGGGGGCGGAGGGCGGACAGAAGGGCCTCGCGGCGGTCGAGGGCCAGGGGGAGGGCCTCGGCGGGCACCTCGATGCGGGCGAGCGCGCCGTGGTCGCGCAGGCGCAGGTCGCGCACCTCGGGGAGGCACGCGCGGAGGGCGTCCTCTCCGGCCTCGACGCGGCGGAGGGCCGCCTCGTCCAGCCGTGCGCCGTAAGGGAAGCGGGTGGCCAGGCAGGGGGTGGCCGGCCGGTCCGCCGCCGGCACGCCGAACGCGCGGGCCACGGCGCGGACGGCCGCTTTGCCGAGGCCCAGCTCGGCGAGGGGCGAGCGGACGCCGAGCTCGTCGAGGGCGCGGAGGCCGGGGCGGTTCGCGGCACGGCGGTCGTCGGCGTTGGTGCCGTCGATGAGCAGGGCGAGGCCTTCGGCGGCCGCGCGCAGCCGCGCCATCATGAAGCGCTTGCAGGCATAGCAGCGGCCGGGGGCGTTCGCGGCGACCTCGGGCGCCGCCAGCGGGTCTGCGGGGACGCCCCGCCACGGCACGCCCAGGCGCCCGGCCAGCGCGCGGGCTTCATCGGCCTCGCCGCGACGCTGGAGCGGCGTCTGGAGGGTCAGGGCCAGGCAGCGGAAGGGGCCTTCGCGCCGGAGCGCGGCGAGCGCGCCCAGGAGCGCCGCACTGTCCGCCCCGCCGGAGAAGGCCAGCGCCACGCCGCCGACGGCGTGCGGGCGGAGCCAGGCGAGCAGACGCGCCTCAGCCTCGGTCATGGGCCTCCCGCGCGGCGGCCTGGGCCAGCGCAAAGGCTTCGGGGAGCGCCATGCCGGCGGCCTGAGCGGCGGCGCGGACGCTGTCGCACTCGGGGTAAACGCGCACGACGCCCGCGCCCTCGCACCGTTTCGCGGCAATCGCCCCGATCGGCGTGTCGAGGGTGACGGGGCGGCGCGCCATTACCGTCCGCGCGACGGGGTAGGTGCGCACGCCGATGGTGGTGGTCTCGCGGAAGAGGGCCTGCGTGAGGGCCGATACGCGGGCCTCGTCGGCCAGCGCCTTGAGGATGTACGCGGGGCGGCCCTTCTTCATCAGGCAGGGCACGAAGCAGACGTCGCGCGCGCCGAGGGCCATCAGGCGCTCCGCGGCGGCGGCCATGACCTCGCCGGTGCAGTCGTCAAGATTCGCCTCCAGCGCCACGATCCGCCCCTCGGCGGGCGCCTCGGCGCGGACGATCAGGGCGCGCAGGGCGTTGGGCGCGCCGAAGTCGCGCTTGCCCAGGCCCACGCCGACCCGCTCGACCACGAAGGGCGCGGGGAGCGCGGCGTGCGTGCGCAGCGCCGCGGCCAGGGCGATGCCCGTGGGGGTGACGCGCTCGCCGCGCACGGCGGTCAGCTCCAGCGCGATGGCGTGGGCCTGGGCGACGTTAAGCGTGGCGGGCACGGGCACGGGGAGCTCCCCGTGGGCGCAGGCGACGGTGCCGGTGCCTTCGCAGAGGCGCGTGACCACGCAGCCGTCAAGGCCCAGGTCGTCGAACAGGACGGCCGCGCCGACGATGTCGGCGATGGAGTCCAGCGCGCCGACCTCATGGAAGTGGATTTCCCCGACCGGGCGGCCGTGGGCTTTGGCCTCGGCCTCGGCGACGATGCGGAAGGCGCGCTCGGCGAGGGCGCGCGCGTTCGCGCTCATCGGCAGGTGGGCGAGCACGTGCGCCACGTCGGCCAAATTGCGGTGCGCGTGGTGCTGGTGGACGTTGCCGTGGTGGGGGTGCTCGGGCAGGCGCACGTCGAAGTCGCACCCGGCCAGGCCGTGCGAGTCCTTGCGGGAAATGGCGTAGGCGAGGCCCTCCCGGGCCAGGGGGGCGAGGGCGGCGTCGAGCTTCGCGCGGTCGGCGCCGAGGTCGAGGAGCGCGGCCACGGCCATGTCGCCGCTGATGCCGCAGGCGCCGTCAAGATAGAGGAGTCTGCTCATGGGGTTCGCTTTCTTTGGGCCAGGCGGAGGATGCGGCAGGCCATGACGGCGGCGCCGAAGCCGTTGTCGATATTCACCACGGCCAGGCCCTCGGCGCAGGCGTTGAGCATGGAGAGGAGCGGGGCCAGGCCCTGGAAGGAGGCGCCGTAGCCCACGGAGGTCGGCACCGCCACGACGGGCGCCTCGACGAGCCCGGCCACGACGCTGCCGAGCGCACCCTCCATCCCGGCCACGGCGATGACGACGTCCGCCGCGCGCACCTCGCCCAGGCGGCCGAGCAGGCGGTGGAGGCCGGCCACGCCCACGTCGTAGCAACGCGCGACCTCGGCGCCGAAAAAGGCCGCCGTGCGGGCCGCCTCCTCCGCCACGGGCACGTCCGCCGTGCCACCGGTGAGGACGATGACGCGCCCGAGCGTGGGCGTGGCGGGTGGGCCGAGGGTGAGCGTGCGCCCAAGGGCGTCGTAATCCGCCGCCAGCCCGGACTCCGCCACGGCGCGGGCCTGTTCGGGCGAGCAGCGCGTGCCCAGGACGCGCTGGCCCGCCTCGGCGAAGGCGCGGAGGATGGCCACGAGCTGCCCGGCGGTCTTGCCGGGGCAGTAGACCGTCTCGCCCATGCCGGTGCGGCGCGGGCGGGAGAGGTCGAGGCGGGCGAACCCGAGGTCGGCGTCGTCGCTCATCTCACTGTTGGGCGGCGGCGCGCTCGAGGGACCATTCCAGACCGTCAGGGGCCGTGGAGGCGAGGGGCGAGAGGCCGAAGATCAGGAGCGCGGCGCAGACCGCGAAGCCGGCCGTCAGCGTCTTCCAGGAGAAGGCGCGCGCCTGCGCCAGCGTCAGGAGCATCCCCGTCAGCAGGCCCTCGCCCAGGCCGATGGCCAGGTGGATGGGCTGCATCGCCGTCAGGAAATCGCCCATCCGCAGCGCGCTGACGCCCGAGAGCGCCACCTCCGCGCACACGGCCAGGGCGCCCAGCTGCAGGGCCGCCACGGAGGCCGCCATCGCCAGGAGCATCGTCGCCAGCGGCGAATGGGGTTTGCCTCGGAAGGCCACCGCCCCGCAGGCGCACCCGATCAGGCCCATGTTGAAGAGGTTCGCGCCGTAGGCCAGGAAGCCGCCGTCGTTGAAGCCCAGGCACTGGACAAGGAGGATGGCGGCCATCGTCACGAAGGCCGCGCACGGCCCCAGCAGGGCCGTCAGGAAGACCGCGCCCACCAGGTGGCCGCTCGCCCCGGTGGCGGGGATGGCGCAGTTCATCATCTGCGCGCCGAAGACGAAGGCCCCGGCGCCGACCATCAGGGGCAGCTTCTCCTTCGTGAGCTTGGGCAGGGCCGCCCCCAGGGAGGTGCCGGAGAGCCCCCACATCGTCGCGCCGACCGCCGTCGAGACCAATGCCGATTCCATGTGCATGACCAGGTTCCTTTCTCTGAAAAACACCCATACTATAAACGCTCGAGTATACTCCACGTCAAGCGATTTTTCTTCCGGGCCCCGCTTTATGGTATCATGAGGGACACTTCGCGGGAGAGCCGCGGGAACACTGCGCTTCGCGCAAACATGTTGCCCACCTGAAACTTGAGAACTTTCATTGATCGGGCGATGCGTTTGGAGAGGCGTGCCGTATCGGTACGCCTTTCCTTTCTGTCCGGTCATAGGCATCTCAAGGCCTCAGGTGGGCGGAAAGGAAGGGCGTATTTTATGCAAACGGGACTCTCGCCGCTGACGAGCGGGAAGCTGGCCAACCTTGGCTTTGTGCGCGTGCCTGGTCGTCGCCATCCATGTGCGGGTTGAGGCGGAGGTCGGCAACGCCTGCTGGTGGTTCTGCGGGCTGTTGAAGGATGGGGTGGCGCGGATGGCCGTGCCGTTCTTTTTCGCCACGGCCGGCTTCCTGCTGGCGGGCCATGCGCGGGAGGCGCGCTGGTGGGTCAGGGAAACGGGGAAGCGGGTGCGCACGCTGCTTGTGCCTTACCTGATTTGGCCGCCTTTGTTTGTGTTGATGACGCTCGTGCTCATCGTTGCGGCGAATGCCGTGGCCGGGGCGGCGCCGTCGCGCAATTTCCCGGACTGCGCAGTGGCGTGGCTTCGGCTGCTTGGGTGGAACTTCCTTGGGCCTGGGCCGGTCGGGCCGGAACTCTATACGTTTTGGTTCGTCAGGGAGTTGTTCATTTTGGTCTTGTGTTCGCCGGTTTTGCTGTGGCCGTCGAGGAAAGGCAAGGCGTGGGGTGGGCGTGGGTGGCGCTGCTGTGGGGGATCTACGGCGCTTCCCGTCCGTGGGAGATGGACGGCGCGGGGGTGGTGGACATCCCGTTCCCGTTGTCCCTTGAGGGCGTCTTTTACTTCACGCTTGGCCTTTTCCTCAGGGAACGGCCTGTCCGCCTGAATCTTCCCGGATGGTGCGGCGTCGGGCTGCTGGCGTGCGGGATGGCGTTGTTTTGGCTGACGGCCTGGGCCGAACTGCGCGGGCTGCCGTGGTTTGCCTATCCGCGCTGGGTCGGCATTCAGGCGGCGTTGCTGGGGGCGTGGGGCGTTGTGCCGGGTAGGGCGTGGCCGCGGGGGTGACGGCGTTTTCGTTCCCGCTGTTCGCCCTTCATCCGTTTGTCATGCGCCCGATGGAGTTGTTGCCGGAGGTGGTTCCTGCGCTGGGAAGGTTGAGGACGGAGATCGCCGGGCTTGTGATAAGCTTTGCGTTCGCGGTGGCGGCGAGCTGGGTGGGCTTCGTCTGTCTGCGGCGGTTCTTGCCGCGCTTCTCCGCGGTGGCCTTCGGCGGGCGTTATGCGGGGCGGGACAAACGCGCGGCGGCAGGCCCGCGGTGAGCGGGCCGGGGCGGTGGGTGCGCCGCCGTTTGGGAGAGGGCTCAGGCTTGGAGGATGTCGGCGAGCTCGGGGTCTTTGATGCGGAGCTCGTGGGGGGAAAGGCCCAGCAGTTCGTGGGGGAAGACGATCCAATCGGCCGTCTCGCGGACATAGTAATCCGGGGCGAAGGGGACGAGGCTGGCGGCGGGCTTCCAGTAGACGGTGGCGACGCGGGCGTCGGTCCCGGCCAGGCGCGCGAGGGTGGCCTCGGCGGTCTTGCCGGTGTCGAAGACATCGTCGACGACGAGGACGCGCTTGCCGGCAAGGGAGTCGAGAATGGCGTCCGCGCCATGGAAGACGACGGTGTCGGTGCGTTTGCCGATACCGGGGGCGTAGGAGGCGCATTTGACGATGGCGTGGGGGGTGGGGCGGCCGAGGTAGGCGAAGACCTCGCTGATGATGACGCCTGGCTGGGCGCCGCCGCGCCAGAGGGCGAGGATGAAGTCGGGCCGCCAGGCGGGATCATCGAAGACCTTGCGGGCCAGGCGCGCGCAGTCGCGCTGGAAGGTGTCGGCGGAGAGGAAGCGTTTGTTCATGGGTATGCCTTTTGGACGGCGGCGGCGAGGTCGGCGTGGCACCGGCCGAGCCAAAGGAGGAGCGCGCGGTTGGCCACGGGCAGGGTGATGAAGAGCCCCACGAAGAAGAGGGCCGCGCCCAATCCCCCCACAAGGCCGAACGCCATGGCCGTGAGCGCGCGCCCCGGCGCGTCCACGGCGAACCGGCAGGTGGCGCGGCAGGCGACGCCAAAGGGAAGGGCGAAGCGGTCGGCCAGGACGAGGGCCAGCCAGACGGGCTGGATGAGGAGCAGCCCCAGGGGGATCAGGCCCAGGAGCGTGGCGTGGGCGGCGGGGAGGAGGGCGACGGCCCAGAGAAGCAGCCCCAGCCAGAAGCAGGTGGGCAGGCGGTGCGGGGCCTGAAGGCGTTGGGCCAGGGCCATTTGCCCGACGAGTGGGCCGAGGGGGGTGTCCCCGAAGGGCTCGGTGGGTTTGCCCGGGTCGAGGTGCCAGAGCCAGAGGTTCGCGGCGGGGCCGAGGAAGAGGCCGGTGAGGCCGACGAGGAAGAAGAGGAGGGCGAGGGCGGCTTCGCGGATGGGGTCGGCGCAGAAGAAGCGCCAGCCTTCGCGGAGGGCAAAGAGGAAGGGATTCATCTCAGAGCTGCCATTCGAGTTCGTCGTTCCCGGCGGGGAGGGTCACGCGGTTCAGCGGCAGGCCGTCGGGGCCGACCTTGTCCTTTGCCTCGGGGGTCTCGGCGGGGGCCTTGCGCTTGGCGGGTTTCTGCGCGGGCCTGGGGGCGGCCTGCTCGGGTTGCTTGGGGGCGATCTTCTGGGTGGCCGCCGGGGTAGGTTTGGGCGCGGGTGTCTGCACGGGTTGCGGCTGGGGTTCGGGCGTCGGGACGGGGGTCGGTTTTTCCGCAGGCCTTTCGGCGGGCGTGGCCGGGGTTTGGGGGGTGGGGGACTGCGGTTCCTGGGTCTCGGCGGGCTGGGCGAGGCGGGCGTCGAGGAGTTTTTCGTTGAGGGCGAAGGTGCGCTGGGCCATCCAGATGACGACGCCGCAGACCATGGCGACGATGAGGAGGATGGTGATGGCGACGATGATGAGGGTGGCGTTGTTAGGGTTTCTGGTTTCCATGGGGGGAGCCTTTCCTGGAGCGGAGGCGGAGCTGGCCGCAGGCGGCGTCGGCCTGGCGGCCCCGGCTGCGGCGCATGGTGGTGTGGATGCCGGCCTTGAGGAGGGTGTCAAGGAAGGCGAGGCAATCGGCGTGCGTGGGCGTCTGGCCGTCGAACTCGGCGACGGGGCTGAGGGGGATGAGGTTGACGCGGGCCTTGCGGCCGCGGAGGAGGCGGACGAGCTCGGCGGCGTGGGCGGGGCGGTCGTTGAGGCCGCGCACAAGGGTGTATTCGTAGGTGATGATGCGGCCGGTGGCGGCGGTGTAGGCGTCGCACGCGGGGAGGAGGACGGCCAGGGGCCAGCGGCGGTTGACGGGCATGAGGCGGTCGCGGATGGCGTCGTTGGGGGCGTGGAGGGAGACGGAGAGCTCGAATTGGACGCCTTCCGTGGCCAGGCGCTCGATGCCCGGGACGACGCCGCAGGTGGAGAGGGTGATGTGGCGCGCGCCGATGTTGGGGCCTTGCTGGCAGTTGAGGACGCGCAGGGCGCGGAGGACGGCGTCGTAGTTCATGAAGGGCTCGCCCATCCCCATGACGACGATGTTGTTGGGGTAGCGGTCCTGGCTTTGGGTCAGGGCCATCACCTCGCCCACGATCTCGTCGGCGGTGAGGGAGCGCACGCAGCCGAGCTGGCCGCTGGCGCAGAAGGCGCAACGCATGGCGCAGCCGACCTGCGAGGAGACGCATTGGGTGACGCGGCCGTCGGCGGGGATCCAGACGGTCTCGACGCGCTCGCCGTCGGCCATCTCGAGGAGGTATTTGACGACGCCGTCGGGGCCCGATGGGGTGCGGTCGACTTCGCGCGGGAGGGTGAGGGGGGCCTCTTGGGCGAGGCGGTCGCGGACGGCCCCAGGGAGGGTGGTGAGCGCGTCCCACGCGGCGATGCGGTCGTGGTAGAGGCCGTGGAGGATTTGTTTGGCGCGGAAGGCGGGCAGGCCGAACGCCTTGCAGCGGGCGGCCCAGTCCGCGGGGAGGAGGGCGTAGGCGGGCTCAGGCATCGGGCGGGGCGTCCTCGAAGGATTGGCGGCCTTGCACGGCGCGGCGGAGGGTGAGCGGGTCGGCGTAGCCCACGCCCGAGCCGCAGGGCAGGCCGAAGGCCAGGCGGGTGAGGCGCACGCCGGTGGGGCGGAGCCGTTCGGCGATGTAGCCGGCGGTGGCGTCGCCCTCGAGGTCGGTGGAGAGGGCCAGGAGCACCTCGCGGATGGGCTCGGCCTTGACGCGCTGGGCGAGCGCGGCGATGCGGAGCTCGCCGACGCCCGTCTGGCGGCCGGGGGAGAGTTTGCCCATGAGGGCGTGGTAACGCCCGCGGAAGGCGCCGGCGGCCTCGATGGCGTGGATGTCGGCGGGGTCCTCGACCACGCAGAGCAGGCCGTCGTCGCGGTCGGCGCGGGTGCAGAGGGGGCAGGGGTCGGCCTCGTGGGTGGTGAAGGCCCCGCATTTGGAGCAGAGGCAGACGCCTTCGCGGGCCTCCTGGAGCGCTTGGACGAGCGTGTCGAGCAACGTTTCCGGGCGCCGCACCAGGGCCAGGGCCGCGCGCTCGGCGCTCCGCCGGCCAAAGCCGGGGAGGCGCGAGAGGGCGTGGATGAGGTTGTCGAGCGGCTCGAGCATGGCTCAGCGCAGGCCGGGGAAGGAGCCGTCCTTCATCATGCGTTGCATCAGCTGCTGGGTCTGCGTGCGCACGTTGTTGATGGCGGCGTTGAGGACGGTCTTGAGGAGGGTCTCGAAGCGCTCGGTCTTGCCGGCGCGCAGCTCGGCGAGGGCCTCGTCGGTGAACTTGAGCTGGGCGATGGAGCCGTCGCCCTTGGCGGTGACGGTGATGCCGCCGTTCTGGTGGGTGTAGGAGATCTTGTCGATCTCGGCCTGGAGGCGCTTGGCTTCCTTGCGCGCCTGCGCGGCCTGCTTCATCTGGTCCAAAAAGCCCATGGTCGTTCCTTTCTGCGTCCGTCAGACGAGCACGCGGCCGCCGAAGAGGCGGAGGGTGACGTTGACGATCTCGTCGACATACTGCCCGTCGGAGGATTGGAGGGGCTCGGCGGGGACGGGGGCCGCCTGGCCCGCGGGATCCGCCGGGGGCTCGTGGAGGGCGCAGGGCGCGTAGCCCTCCTCGTCGTCCGGGACGAGGTCGTCCTCCTCCGCCCGCGGCGGTTGGGGAAGGGGTGCGGGGGCCGCCTGGCGGGGGGGCTCGGCGGCGGGTGCGGCGCGCCGTGGCGCCGCGGGGGCGGCCGCCGGACCTTGCGGAGCGGCGGCCGCCAAGCGTCGGATCGTTTGGTCCCGGAGCGCCGTCAGGCGGCGGATCACCTCGTCCAGGGAGACGGTCTTGGCGGCGCGGGCGCAGCGGATGAGCGTCATCTCCACGAGCGTGCGCACCGAGAGCGCGGCGCGGAGCTTGCCCTCCATCTCGGAGAGGAGGGCGGAGATTTCGACGATGCGCTGGGGCGGGGCAAGCTTGGCCTGGGCCTCGAGGACGGCGAGCTGCTCGGCGGTGACGTCCTGCCTGGCCAATTCCGCGCCGGCCTGCTGGCAGACGAGCAGGTTGCGGAAGTGCCAGAGGAGCTCGGCGGTCATGCGGCGCATGTCCTTGCCCGATTCGTCGAGCGCCGCGACGGTGCGCAGGATGCCGGGGACGTCGCCCTGAAGGATGCTCGCGGCGAGCCCTTCGAGCGCCTCGCGGGAGACGAGGCCGAAGACGGCCAGCACGTCGGCCTCCGTCAGGTCGGTGCCCTTGAAGGCGATGAGCTGGTCGAGCGCCGAGAGGGCGTCGCGCAGGCCGCCGTTGGAGCCGCGGGCGATGGCCAGGAGGGCGTCGTCGGTGATGGCGATCTGCTCGGCGTTGCAGATGAGGCGCAGGCGCCGCACGATGTCGCCCACCGAGATGCGGCGCAGGTCGAAGCGCTGGCAGCGGCTGACGATGGTGGGCAGGACTTTGTCGCCCTCGGTGGTGGCGAAGATGAACTTGACGTAGGGCGGGGGCTCCTCAAGGGTCTTCAGCAGGGCGTTGAAGGCCGCGTTGGAGAGCATGTGGACTTCGTCGAGGATGAAGATCTTGAAGCGGCTGTGGGTGGGCGCGAACTGCACCTGGTCGAGCACGCCGTGGATGTCCTCCACTTTGTTGTTCGAGGCCGCGTCCAGCTCGATGACGTCCATGTCGCTGCCGGCGGCGATGCCTTTGCAGTTGTCGCAGTCGCCGCAGGGGTGGGTGGTGGGGCCCTTCTCGCAGTTGAGGGCCATGGCCAGGATGCGCGAGAGCGTGGTCTTGCCGATGCCGCGCGGCCCGATGAAGAGGTAGGCGTGGGCGATGCGGTCCTGCTCGATGGCGTTGGCCAGGGTGCGCGTGACGTGGCCCTGCCCCACGACGTCGTCGAACGTCCTGGGGCGCCACTTTCGCGCGAGCACTTCGTAGGCCATGTCAGCGGCTCATCAGCTGCGCCACCAGGGCGTTGAAGCGCGCGGGGTCCGGCGGGAGGGTGCCTTCGGCCAGGCAGGCCTGGCCGTAGAGCAGGTCGATGGCCTCATCGCGCCGCGTCTCGTCGGCTTCCGCGGCCACGGCCTTGATGAGCGGGTGCTCGGGGTTGAGCTCCAGGATGCGCTTGTCTTCGGGGACGCTCTGGCCCATGGCCTCCATCATGCGGCGCATGGAGGGGGGGAGGGCGTTGGGATCCTGGACCAGGCAGCAGGGCGAATCGGTCAGGCGCGTGGTGGGGCGCACCTCTTTGACGGTCGTTTCCAACCGTTTCGCGAAGGCCTCGAGCGTGGGCTTGAGCGTCTGTTTTGCGGTCTCGAGCGCTTGTTTCGCGTCTTCGGCGTCGAGCCCCAGGTCGCCTTTGTCGGCGAAGACGATGGGCGTCTTGTCGTAGTCGTAGAGCTCGCCGGCGATGAATTGGTCCACCGGGCTGGTCAGGAAGAGCACGTCGTAGCCTTTGGCCTTCAGCTGCTCCAGGCAGGGGCTTTGGCGCGCGGCCTGCTCGGTGTCGGCCGTGAGCATATAGATGGCCTTTTGGCCCTCGGGCATCGCGTCTTTGTAGGCGCGCAGGCCGGTGAACGCGCCGTCCTTGAGGTTCTTGAAGCGCAGCAGCTCGGTGATCTTCTCCTTGTTCTCCCAGTCGGAGTGGAAGCCTTCCTTGAGGAAGTCGCCGAGGGCCGCGGTGAAGGCCTCGAAGTCCTCGGGCTTTTCCTTGGCCATTTCGGCGAGGGCCTTGAGGACGCGGTTGGTGAGGTCGGCGCGGATTTTGCGGATGACGGCGTCGTCTTGCAGCATCTCGCGCGAGACGTTCAGCGGCAGGTCGCTGCTGTCCACCACGCCCTTGAGGAAGCGCAGCCACGAGGGCGTCAGCTCCTCGATCTCGTCGCCGATGAAGACGTTGCGCACGTAGAGCGAGAGGCCGTGCTTGTTCCCCGGCATCAGCATCTCCATCCCCACCGTCTTCGGGATGAAGAGGAGCGCGCGATATTCCAGCGTCCCCTCCGCCGCGATGTGCAGCACCTTCAGCGGTTCTCCCAGGCCCCGCAGCGTCTGACGGTAAAAGGCCTCGTACTCCTCCGCCTTCACCTCGCCCTTTGGCCGCTTCCAAAGCGCCACCATCGTGTTCAGCGGCTTGCGCTCCTCAGGCTTCTCGTCCGCTTTCCGCTCTTTGCCTTCCACCTCCAAATAGATGGGGTAGGCGATGAAGTCCGAGTACCGCCGCACCAAGTCACGCAACGTCCACTCTTCGGCGAACTGCGCCTGATCCTCGCGCAGATGGAGCGTGATGGCCGTCCCCGGCGCGGTGCGCGTCCCCTCGTCCATCGTGTACGCGCCGTCGCCCGCGCTCATCCAGCGCGCGGGCTTCTGTCCCTCCCCGCGGCGGAGCGATTCCACCGTCACCGAGTCCGCCACCATGAACGCCGCGTAAAAGCCCACGCCGAACTTGCCGATGAGCTCCGGGATGTTCGTCTCCTTCCCCTCCCGAAGCGCTTCCGCGAAGGCCTTGGAGCCGCTCTTGGCGATGGTGCCGAGCGCCTCTTCCATCTCCTCGGCGCTCATGCCCAGCCCGTTGTCCTCGATGGTCAGCGTCCGCGCCGTCGCGTCCGCGCGCAACGTGAGCTGCCACTCCGGGGCCTCCGGCGCGATGGATTTGTCCGTCAACGCCAGGTATTTTGCTCGGTCAATCGCGTCGCTCCCGTTCGAAATCAACTCACGCAGGAAGATTTCCTTCTTGGAATAAAGCGAATGGATCACCAAATCCAGCATTTGCCGGATTTCCGCCTTGAAAGCGCAAGTCTTTGCCATAGTCTTTCAGACCTTCCTTTCCTTAATTATAGGAAACAATATTATACCACACCGTCCCCTCCCCGCCAAACCCTTCCCATTCCGGTGTCTGCCCGCAAACAACCTCTCTCCGGAGCACTTGCCGGCGAGGCCAGGAAAGAGGTGGCGCACTGGTTTGGTATGCCCACCCCGGACACCGCCATGGCGGCGCGCACACGACCACAGCCATCGGCGCCTGACGGGCGTGTCGGCGTCTGCGGTTCAGCTCCTGTATAAACCGCGGGGTTTGGTCTGTCAAGGTGTTCCCGTGAGGTCTTGCCCTGGCGGGGTGCGATCAACGCAGGCTCATCCGGTAGCCCGGGGCCGTCGGCGGTGTGTAACGCAGCGTGCCATCCTCGAAGGTCAGCGCGCCGCCGTCCCCCTCCGGCAGGGCGAAGGTCAGCCCCTCGGGGAGTCCGGCGGCGCAATGGAGCACCTCGCCCTCCCGCGCGCCGCGCACCGTCACCGTGGCGGAGGCCGCGAGCGTCTCGCCCTCGGGCAGGGACTTGTCCAGGAGCGTCGGCTGGAGGAGGGAGAGCGCGCCCACCTCCAACGCGCCCGCGGCGGCGTCCAGAACCGCCCCGTCCGCGAGGGCGAGCGCCCCCACCCTGCCCGTTCCGGCCAGGGCCGCGCCGGGGGCCACGGTCACCAAGCCGGCCGCGCCGTCCACCCGCAGCGTCCCCTCGGCCACGTAGAAAGCCGCCGTCGTCTCTGCGGAGGTCAGCGTCACCGTGCCGGGGCCGTCCTTGACGACCTCGCCGTCCACGAAGGCCGCGCCGAACGTGCCGGCCTTCAACACATAGGCCGTGGAGCCGGCGTCGTAACGGATGGCCGCCGGCTCGGGGTCGGCGTCATACACGATCTCCACCGCGCCGGAGGCGTCGGCCAAATCCCGGAGCCACGGGTCGCCGCCGAGGGCCGCGTTCGCCCAGTTGGCCTCCTCCGACCACGCGCCGCCGTTGGGGTTGGCCCACTGCCAACGCGGCGCGGCCGTCCCTTCCAGCGCGAAGGCGCCGAAGTTGCCGTCGCCGCCCTGGGCGGAGACGGTGACGGACGTGCGGCCCGTGAAGGTGACGGCGAAGACGAGCCAGTTGCCGCTGGAGGTGTTCTGCGTCAGGTCGGCCTCACCGCTCTTGTTCTCAGCGTATTCGAGCGTCGCGCCCGTGACGGCATAGGTGCTGTCGGCGTTCACCCAGCTGTTGCCGCGCCCGGCAAGGACGTAGAGCGTGTACTTGCCCTGTGCGTTCAGCCCCGAGAGCGTGAAGGAGCAGCTGCCGTTCCCGTTCAGCACCCAGCCGTTGTCGCCCGTGGTGACGCCCTTGGGGAAGTCCTCCTTGTGGTTGTCGTACTGCCCCTCGGCCAAGCGCCCGTCCTTGCCGCAGATGGAGCCGGAGCAGGCCAGCGACAGTCCGCTGGATTGGCCCGAGGCGTCAAGCAGGTCTGTAGACCCCGCTGCGGTGACGCCGTTCCACGTATAAGAGCCGCCGCCCTTCCACCACCGCCCCTTCAGCGTCTGGGCGGAACTGTGGAAGGTGACGAGGACGGGCGTGAGGGCGTCCGCCTGGGTTTGGGCGAGGGCCGCGAGGGGGGCGAGGGCCGCGAGCAGGAGGGCAAAACGCATGGCGGGCTCCTTTCAGTTGCGCAGGGTCAGGCCGCCGACGTTGAGCGGCGTCTGGTCGGGCAGGGGCACGGCTTCGCCGTTGGCGTTGCCGACGCGCGGCATCTGCGCCCCGCGCTCGCGGAGCAACGCGCCCATCGTCCGGCGGAGTTCCTCGACCTTGGCGGGGAGGCGCGCGGCGAGGTTCTCCTGCTCGGAGATGTCGCGCTCGATGTCGTAGAGCTCGAAGGAGCGGTCGCTGTGCTGGTAGATGAGCTTCCAGCGGCCCAGGCGCAGGGCGGAATAGAAGTTGTAGGCCTTGCCCTCGGGCCCCTCGCCCCACTTGTTGGGGTAATGCCAGAGCAGGGGGCGCGCCGCGCCATCCGCGCGCACGGTCGCCCGCTCGCCGAGGAGCACGGGCAGGAAGCTCTCGCCGTCGATGACCTGCCTCACCGTCTCGCCCTCGTAGTCCGTCGTCGCCAACGCCTCCGGCGCGGGCACGGCCACCCCAGCCGCCGCGAGGAGGGTGGGATAGAAGTCCTCAATGATGACGGGCTCGTGGCTGACGCTCCCGGGCGCGATCTTCCCGGGCCAGACGGCGATGAGCGGCTCGCGCGTGCCGCCCTCGTAGCACGAGCCCTTGCCGGCCCGCGCGGGGGCGTTGGCGTTCGCCAGGCGTCCCGAGACGGAGAGCCCGCCGTTGTCGGCCATGAAGACGAAGAGGGTGTTGGCCAATTCGCCATTCTTTTCCAGCCAATCCAGCAGGGCGCCGAGCGAATCGTCCATGCCTTTGATGAGCGTGCCGTAGTTGCGCTCCTCTGCGTCCCAGTCGAGCCCGTCGTTGGGGTCGGGGTTCTTCGTGTCGGCGGCGAGGG
Source organism: uncultured Kiritimatiellota bacterium (assembly GCA_944391085.1). Classification (GTDB taxonomy): domain Bacteria; phylum Verrucomicrobiota; class Kiritimatiellia; order RFP12; family DVOR01; genus Spyradenecus. The sequence goes on from CALXSE010000007.1 coordinate 72,584, forward strand.
TCTGACTGGCCGAGCGGGTATGGTCCCACGCGCGGGCGTTGTCGAGGGGGGAATGGATGGCATAGTGCGCCATGTAGAGATAGAAGGGCTTGCCGGTCTGCAGGTCATGATACCGCTGCAGTTCCTTGAGCGCCATGTCGGTGAGCGCGTCGGTCAGGAAGACGTTGTCGCCGTAGTAATTGTTCTCGTCCAGACCCGGCGTCATGAACTGGTTGCCGCCCGAGAGGTTGCCATAGCCCGCGTCGCCGCGGTAGTTGTTCGGGCCGCCGACCTCGCACCCGGCGATGTTCACGTCGAAACCGAAGGCGCGCGGGTCGGCCCCCGGCGTGGTCACCTTCTTGGTCTGGCTGTTGTAAGGCCCGTTGCCGCTGCCCCAATGCGCCTTGCCCACATGGATGGTGTGATAGCCCGCGCCCTGCAGCACCTGCGGGAAGGTGAGCGCGTTCATGAAGGGCATCGTCATGTTGTACGCCACCGCGCCTTGGGCGGGGTCGTCCGTCATCTCCGGCTGATAGTACTTCCCGCTCGCGTCCTGGCACCACGGCGGCTGGCAGTGACCCTGCGCCGTCGTCCCCGGCGGCTGCAGGCCGTTCGCCGCCCAGCGCGGCGGGTACAACCCCTCGCCGGCCGACGTGAAGCGGTTCGCCTGGTTCACCCCCAGCGTCCAATCCGTCACCCGATGGCGCGCCGCGTTCATCCCGCTCATCAGCGAGCACCGCGAAGGCGAGCACACCGCGCACGCATAGGCATTCGAAAAGACCATCCCCTGCGCCGCCAGACGCTCCATGTTCGGCGTCCGCCCGGCATTCCCATAGCGCGCGTTCAGGCGCGTCCTGACCGCCTGCCCCTTTCGGTAATAAAAGGGCACCGACGTATCCTGCCAGCCCATGTCGTCCACCATGAAAAGGACGATGTTCGGCTGCTTCCCGCCGCCCGACGCGCCCGACGCCGCCCCCTGCCCCAACAGCGGCCGCGCCGCCAACGCCCCCGCGCCAAGCCCCAACATACCCAGAAAGCCGCGTCTCGAAACCATCTTCGCATTCCTTCCGAATTTAAGGCGCAACTTGGCGCCCGTGCCCTTAAGCGGAGTTGTCGCGCCGCTCCCGGCGTCGTCCGCGCCGTCGGTTGAGGGATGGTCTCAGGCGCCTTGGCGGCGTTCGCGGGGAGGGATGCCCCCGCGGTCGCGCGCCATGGGCCTTTCATACCATTTGCCGACGCGTCGAACGTTGACCGGCAGAAGCGGAGGCGTTGACGGCTGTTGGGTTCACCTTCACGGTCACCTGTTCGAGGCCGACTATGCGGGCGCCGCAATCAAACCGCCTTTGTCTTTGCATCCGCTTTTTTCTTCCGTGTGGCCCACCATGAGCTCTATACACTATTTAATCGCATGATATCAACATTACGTTTCCTCCGTCAACAATAAAGTTCTAGTCAATCCTATGCCCCCTTCTGTCCCGCCTCTGGCCCCGCGCCCGGCGGAAGCAGTCTTACAACGGGTCCGCCCTCCCGTGTGTCTCCGTCTGTGGCAAACGGTCCAAGAAAGAATCAGCTGCCATTTCGCTTGTGGGTTCCCGCGCAAGTTGCCGGTACTTCTCGAGTCAAACTTATGCTATACTGTTATCAACTGATGCAAGCAAGCGGGAGAGGCAGATGTGCCTTGCGGATAAAAACGGACGTCAGGACACGTTTGTAGCCGCGTAAACAGAGGCAAGCGCATGGATAAAACGGCGACAGGGGGATTGGCGCATTGGGTTCGGCGTTGGCCGGTTGCTTCAGTGGCGTAATGGGCATGGCGCAAAATGGTTATGCGCGGCGTATAGGAAGAGGAGACGAGATGGGCGAGGAACCGTTGCTTTCAATTGTGGTGCCGATGTACAACTTGGGCGCGTGGGAGCAGGACAGCCTGGGCTCCCTGGCGGCGCAGACGAGCCGGACGGGATGGGAGGCCGTGGTGGTGGACGATGGCTCGTGGGATGGGACGGGCTCAAGCGTGGATGCCTGGGTGCGTCGGGAAGGGCGTTTCCGCGTCGTCCATCAGCCCAATCGTGGGGTGAACCCGGCACGGTATCGAGGGCTCCGCCTGGCGCGCGGGGTGTGGGCGTGGTGCGTGGATGGCGATGATGTGCTGCACCCACAGGCGCTGGCGGTGGTGGCGGAGGCCGCGCGGCGGTTTCCCGGGGTGGAGCTGTGGATCGTCGGGGAACGCGTGGGGGACGCCACGGGGGGCAAGGTGGCCTTCGCGCCCTTCACGGAGATGCCGGCGATGGAGCAGGTGCCGGCGCGCCAGGTCGCCACGCTGGCGATCCCGTTTGTCGTCTTTCGACGGGCGATGGGGTTGGATTTACGTCCGGACAACTTCATGGTAGGGGAGGATTTGTTCTTTGCGCAGCGGTTGCTGGTGTCGGCGCGGGGCGTGGGGCGGATCCATGCGCCGCTTTATGGGTATCAGATGCGGGAGACGTCAGTGACGCACACGCCCAGTGTGAGGCGGCTCTCGCAGAGCATCGCGTTTCATCGATGTTTCATTCCCTTTTTGAACGCCCATCGTGATCGGCTCAACGTCGTTGGCCTGAACCAGCGCATTGCTGCCTTCTACTTCCGTCTGCCGCAGGAAATCCTGGGCTATCAGGGGGAACCGCGTCGGCGGTTGATGGACGAATGGTTTGCGGTGGCCCGGGAACTTGCGTCGATCCGGGGCAATTGGCGTCTCACGGCGCTTTCAGTCCTCGTGGCGTTCTTCCGCGGGGCGTTCGGTGCGCGCCTGGCGCTCTCGTCCAATACGTTATGCGGTACATCAGAAAACACGGGGGTAGACACAGGCGTTAAGTTCGCCTTCGACCGCTGCCTTGACGCGCATCTGGTGTGGGGGGCGGCGGCATGAAAGTGGCGGTCTTGACGTTTCATCGTGCGTTCAACTGCGGTGCCTTGTTGCAGGCTTGGGCGTTGAGGCGGATTTTGGAGGAGATGGGACATGAGGTGGTTTTCCCAGATGCGAATTGGGTTGGGGTGCAACCACGTTTTGTCCGGATTGTGTTCAAGCGGCCGCTTATGCGGTTCCTGCGTTCGGTGGCTTTTCGGTCATTGAATAATCTTCTTGCCTGTTTGGGCCTGGATGGCTCACGGCGGGGTTATGAACGTTTCCGCAGACGCTTTTTGGGGGTAGGCGTCGCGTGCGGGGGACAGGCATGGGAGCGTGACTGCGATTGTGTGATTGTGGGGAGTGACCAGGTGTGGAATCCTACGTTGGCGGGGCCCTGGTGGCCGCTCTTCTTGGGGGAAACGCTGCCAGAGGGGAAGCCGCGCATCGCCTATGCGGCCAGTGCGGGCGACCAAGCGTTGGATGAGGCCCATTCCTGGCAGCTGACGCGGGCGTTGCGGCGCTTCTGCGCGGTTTCCGTACGTGAAGAGACGTTGCAGAAGCGGTTGAGGACTGCCGGCTTCCGTGGGGCGCAGGTGGTGCCAGACCCGACCTGCCTTTTAAGGGCCGAGGATTACGCGGCGCTGGACAGGCCGCTGAAACGGCGCGGGCGGACCATGGTCGTTTATGCGGTGGGATTGTCGCCCGGACTGCGAACGTTGGCGTGTGCGTTGGCCAAACGTATCGGGGCGCGTGTGCGCTTTATGCCATGCAATCAGGCGCCTATCCAACAACTGCGGCCGGATACGCTTGTGGCGTCTCCGGATCGTCTGGTCGCCGAGCTGAGACAAGCCGATTATGTGCTGACGCACTCTTTTCACGGAACGGTGTTGAGTGTCTTGTTCCGCAGGCCGTTCTTGGCTTTTCGCGAGGTGGAGGAGCCTGCGCATCCCTCACGGACCCGGCTGCTTCTGGAACGTTTTGGCTTGGGGGAACGCCTGGTGACCACGCAGATGGCGGGGGACGTGGAAGCGTCGCTGCGTCGGCTTCTGGCGCCGCTCCCAGACCTGGATGAGCCGTTGGCCGCGTTGCGCAAGCAAGGGCTGGACTTTCTGCGCACGGCGCTTGAGGCGGCGAAAGTGCGGTAGCGTTGGGGTGCGTATGTGGCCGACGCCCGATCACAGGCAGGGGCAAACAGGGACGCCCACTTGTAAAAACTGTCCACCAGGCGATGGCCCGGCGGACAGGCGGGATGGAAATGAGAATCATCGTGGATGGGGTACGACGAACTTACAGAAGCGGTTGTCTTTTTCGTCCTTAAGGTGGACGGTAACACCTCCGTCCGAAACCTAGACCGGCAAAACCGCCGGGGACGAGAGGTGGACAGCCGAGGTTTTTCACGGAACCAGTCGAAGATCGGGCGATAACAACCTCGCCGTTGGTGTTGGCGCAGGGAAAGCGGCGTCCCTGCGTAGGCCATGAGCGGACAGGAGGATGGCGTAGCGTGACGATTTTCCTTGACTGAATGGGGGGGGGTATTATAGCGCCATCAATCACGTTGAATGCCCAAGCGGGCGAAAAGGAATAGAGATGAAACGGATTCTGTCGTTCTTCGCGGCCGTGGCGGTCGCCGGTCTCACCCAGGCGGTGACGATCAATTGGGACAGCGTCAAGGGCGCCGTCGATTTGGGGACGAAGACCTCGTCCGGCTCCATCGCGGTGGGGACGGGCGGGGGCCAGGCCAACCTGGGGAGCGGCTCGTGGACGATCGCGGCCAAACTGACCGCGGGCTCCATCAGCGCTTACACGAACGCCGGGCACAAATACCCCGCGATCATCGGCTTCGGCACCTCGGAGACGAAAAACGACGCCTACCGCTTCAGGGCCAACTGCAGCGCGAGCGGCGGCACGAACACCGGCTCCATCGGTTTCGAAGACAATATCACCCGCACGGAGGCCTCCGATGTGGCTCTACCTCCAACACGACCTATGACTTTGTCATCTCGTTCGACAGCCAGACCTCGACCGTCAACTTCTATCTGAACGACACGCTCTACGGGACGCTCTCGAACTTCACGGGCACGGTCACGGACATCGTTTGGGGAAAGTGTGGCGCGACAAACCCCAACATGGATCTGTGGAACAACAACAGCGGGACGTACTCGCTGGACCTCGACTACGTCGCGGGGATGACCTATGACGAGGTCAAGGCCTCGGTCATCCCGGAGCCGACGGCGCTTGCCCTTCTGGCCCTTGGCACGGCCGGCCTGGCCCTCCGCCGCAAGGCCGCCTGAGCCCCTCGCCTTGTCCCACCCGGAGGGCGCCGATCGGCGCCCTCTTTTTTGCCGTGGGGCGGTTTGCCGCGGCAAGGGTGGGGGTGTGGGCGGGGTCAACGGATGAAGTCCGTGCACTGCCAGGGCTCGGGGGCCGGCGGCGGGAGGGCGGCCTTCTCGCGGCAATGGAGGAGGTAGGCCATCTGCGCGCCGAGGGTGCGCATGGTCTGGAGCCCCTCGCGGTCTTGGCGCACGTCTTCCGGGGTGCGGCCGTGGGTGGAGTTCCAGTATTGCGAGGAGACGACTGGCATCCGGATGATGGTGAAGTATTTGTTGAGGCGGTCGAAGGTCGCGCTCGCGCCGCCGCGGCGGCAGTTCACCACGCAGGCGCCGAACTTGCCGGCGAAGGCGTCGGTGGCGGAGTAGAAGGCGCGGTCGAGCAGGGCGCAGAGGGCGCCGGGGGGCCCGGCGTAGTAGACGGGCGCGCCGATGACCAGGCCATCGCAGCGGCGCATGGCCTCGATGAACCCTTCGCACAGGGGATCCCTGAAGACGCACCCGTCATGGCCCTGGTGGCATTTCCCGCAGGCGACGCAGCCCTGCACGGGGCGCGTGCCGACGTGGTAAAACTCGCTTTCCACGTCGTTGGTGGCGAGGGCGGAGGCCACCTCGGAGAGGGCGGTGAAGACGCAACCCTCGAGGTGGGGGCTGCCGTTCAGCAAGAGCACTTTGGGCATGGTTTCTCTCCTTTTGTCAGTGTGCATGGTAACACATTCGCAGGCGGCTCAGTCGAGGTCTTTGTCGCGGAGCCAGCCGGCGATCTGGTCGGCGACGGCCTCGCTGTTGGTGTCGGCGAAGGGGAAGTGGGTGTTCCCGTGCAGGCCGCGCTCGGGCAGGAGCAGGAGGGTGGCGTCGCCGCCGTGGCGATTGACGCAGTCGACGAAGAGCCGGGCCATCTCCACGCGGGCACGCCAGCCGTCGGCGGGCCAGTTCTCCTTGTCCGGCGCCGCGGCGATGCCGTCGCCGAAGACGACGAGGATGGGGGCACGGCAGAGCGCGGCGAAGTCCTTGGCGGGGAGGGTGACGGGCGTGATGGGGGTGAAGGGGCTGGAATTGGGGATGGGCGCGGGGGCCTCGCCCTCGGGGAAGGCAAAGGAGCCGGGCTCGATGGCCACGATGCCGGCCAGCGCGCCGCCGCGCCCGGGAACGAGCCAGCCGGGGACGCCGCCCTGGGAGTGGGTGAAGAGGACGCTCGGGCCGATGCGCCGGGTGAGGGCGACGAGGGAGTCGGCCACGAGTGCGGCGTCGAAGGGGCCGGTGTTGGGGGTCATCCAGCGCAGAAACTGCTCCATCGCGGCGTCGCCCGCGGGGAAAGCGCCGGCGCGGATGCGGAAGTTCTCCAGCCAGAGGCGGTCGTCCGGCTCGGGGGAGGGGCGCTCGGTGACGGTGGCGCGCCCGGCCTGCCCGCGGCGGGGTTGGTCGACGAGGTAGACGGGGAAGCCGCGGCGGAGGAAGGTGGTGCGCCACCCCTCGCGGCCGTCGGGCGTGGTGTCCCAACAGCGGGAGGATTGGCCGGCGCCGTGGAGGAAGGCCAGCGGGATGGGGCGCGCGTGCGCGGGGATCTGGTAGCTCACGGCGGCGTGGTCGCCGTGGAGCGTCTGCCCGGTGTGGGCGGTGGGGTGGCGGAAGTCGAAATCGCCGGGCGCGCGGACGACGGTTCCGCCGACGGCGAAGGCGCCTTGCTCGGCCACTTGGAGGGAGGCCTTGCCGGCGCATCCGGCCAAGAGGAGCGCGAGCAGGAGAAGCGGGGGTGTGCGCATGATGTTCAGTCCTTTCGTTGCGGATCATTGAGGAAACGTTCCCAGAAGGCGACGGCCGCGGCCTCACTTCCCGGTCTTGGCGCCGATGGGCAGATAATCGGCGTCGGCCACGGGCTCGAGCCAGTCGGTCTTGTTGGAGCCGGGGTTGCAGGAGATGGCCAGGTGCTGGAACCAGCTGCCGGGGGCGGCGCCGTGCCAGTGCTCGACGCCGGGGGCGATCTCCACCACGTCGCCGGGGTGCAGGACGCGGCCGGGGCGGCGGTAGGAGGCGCGTTCCTGGTAACGGCCCTCGCCGGAGACGCAGATGAGGAGCTGGCCGGCGGCGTGGCGATGCCAGTTGTTGCGGCAGCCGGGCTCGAAGGTGACGTTGGCGATGGGGCAGTTGAGCGCGGCCATGGCGGTGAGGGGGGCGACCCACGAGCGGCCGGAGAAGTAGCGGGCGTTGGCGACGTTCGGCTGGCCGAGCGGGAAGGGGCCGCGCGGGACGTCCGCGAAGGCGAGCGGGTCGGCGGCGAGGTCGAGCGTGGCCAGCCAGTCGGCGACCGTTTGGCGGGTGGCCGCGCCGCCGGGGAAGGTTTGGGCGGGGAGCGGGCGCGCGCCGCGGGCCTCGAGGATGCGGGAGGCGTCGAGGCCGCAGCGCTGGATCCCGCCGCCGCCGTGGGTGAAGAAGGGGACGACGAGCTTGCCCTTGAGCGGGGCCGTGCGCAGGAAGGTCGCCGCGGGCGGGGCCACGGTGCCCCACCAGTTGGGCGAGCCGACGAAGAGGACGTCGAAGTCACCGAGCGCCACGGGGGCAATGGCGACGGTCTCGCCGGATTCGAGTTCCATGCGGGAGCGGTCGACGGCGGCCTGGTAGTCGGCGGGATAGGGGACGGCGGGGCGGATCTCAGCCACGTCGGCGCCGAGGGCCTGTGCGATGAGGTCGGCCACGGCGCGGGTGTTGCCGGTCTTGGAGAAGCAGGCCACGCGCACGCGGCGGGGGGCGGCCGGGGCGGCGGCGCGGAGGGTGCCGGCGGCGGCCATCGCGGCAAGGGAGGCGAGCAGGAAGTCTCTGCGGTTCATGGGGGCTCCTTTCGTCAGTCCTGGGGGAGGGTGGCGAGGTCGAGGACGTAGCGGAAGCGCACCTTGCCGTCGATGACGTCTTGGTAGGCCTTGGCGACGGCCTCGGGGGTGGCGGGGATGACGACCGTCTCGGGGAGGACGCCGTGCGCGAGCGACCAATCCATGCAGGCCTGGTGCTCGCGGATGCCGCCGACGATGGAGCCGTAGAGGCGGCGGTGCGGGGCGGACATGAGCTCGCCCAGGCCGATGGTCAGTCCGGGCGGCAGGCCGACGACGGCCATTTCGCCGCCGTCGTAGCGCACGAGGCGCAGGTAGTCGCCGACGCGGTAGTCCGCGGGGATGGTGGAGAGGATGAAGTCGAAGGAATCCTCCATCCCTGCCCAGGGGTTGGGCCCGCGGACGTTCACGTAGCGCTTGGCGCCGAGGCGCAGGGCGTCGTCGCGCTTGGCGTCGGTGACGTCGAAGACGGTGACCTCCGCGCCGAGCGCGACGAGGTACTTCACGGCCATGTGGCCCAGCCCGCCGAAGCCGGCCACGCCCACCTTGTCGCCCTTCTTCACCTTGGAGGCGTGGATGGGCGACCAGACGGTCACGCCCGCGCAGAGCAGGGGCGGGACGCGCTTGAGGTCGGCCCCCGCCGGGATGTGGATGGCGTTGCGCTCGGGCACCACGACGCGGTTGGAATAGCCGCCGCGGAAGTTGCGCCCGTCGCGGAGGCGGTTCGGCTGCGGGTCGCGGTTGCGGCAGAACTGCTCCCGCCCGAGGCCGCACTGGTCGCACGCGCCGCAGGAGTCGACGAAGCAGCCCACGCCGGCGATGTCGCCGACCTTGAAGGAGGCGACCTCCGCGCCGACCTGCGTCACGCGGCCGACGATCTCATGGCCGGGGACGATGGGGAAGGTCTTGGCGGGGTCGCCGCCGCCGTCGTTGAGCGCGGCGTGGATGTCGCTGTGGCAGATGCCGGAATAGAGGATCTCGATGAGGACGTCCTTGGGGCCGACGGGGTCGCGCGTGAAGTCCGCCACGCGGAAACTGGTGTCGGGGGCGTCGAGGACGAGGCCGCGCGCGGGGATGCGCGCCGAGGGCTCGGCGGCGCAGAGGGCGGCCGCCAACGCCAAGGGTGGGAGGGCGATGGATTTCTTCATGATGGGGTTCCTTTCACTTTTGGCCGTCGGCGGGGGCGACGGCGTCGATGGCCGAGAGGGCGTTGAGCGTGCGCGGGTAGCCGATGTACGGGAGCAGCGCCGTGGCGGCCTGGATGAGTGTGGCGCGATTGTTGCCGACCGCCAGGTTTCCGGCGATGTGCCCGCGCACCTGCGCGTCGCAGCCGCCGAGGGAGACGAGCATGGCGAAGGTGAGCAACTCGCGCGCCTTCATGTCGAGCCCACGGCGGGTGTAGACGTCGCCGAAGCAGTTCGCGGCGAGGTTGCGGCGGATGTGGCGCAGATCCTCGGGCGCCTTGGTCAGCGCCTCGCGCATCCCCTCGCCGAAGGTCTCCACCTGGATGGCCAGCCCACGCTCGAAGCGCGTCGCGCGCGTGGTCGTCCCTTGGCGCGCCAAGGGCAACGCTACGCCGCGCGCCCGCAAAACGTCGTTCGTGACGTCGAGGCATTCCCGGGCCTTGCCGAAGCCGAGGTAAGGGACGGCCTGGTAGAGGATTTCCTTGGCCTCCTCGGGCGGCATGCCGGCCTCCAGCGCGCCGACGAGCGTCTCGCGGAAGGTCGCGGGCGAGCCGGTGGCGACGAGCGCGGCGAGGGTGATGCGGGCGCGGGTGCGCGGGTCGATGAGCGGCGTCTGGGCGACGATCTCGTCGAAGGCGAAGTAGCCGAAGATCTCGGCCAGCTCCGGGTCCGTCCGCGCAAGGGCGGCCTCCGCCGGCGCCGACGCCGGGAGCGCCGCGGCCAGCGCCAGCAAGGCGATGAGGGTGTGTCGCATGGCGGTCTTTCCCTTTTTGGTTTCGGTTTGGCTCACTTTCCCACGCGGGCGGCGAGCTCGGGCGGGTAGCGGTCGCCGCTGACGGGGAGGGCGTCGAGCGCGGCGCGGATGTCGGCGAGCTCCCGTTCGGAGAGGGCGACGTCGGCGGCGGCGAGGTTCTCCTCCAGGCGGTCGAGGCGGCGCGTGCCGGGGATGGGGACGATCCAGGGCTTCTGCGCCAACACCCAGGCCAGGGCGATCTGCGCGGGCGTGCGGCCCTTGCTTTGGGCGAGGTCGCGCATCAGGTCGGCGAGGCGCTGGTTGGCGGCCAGGTGCCCGGGGCTGAAACGCGGCACCACGCTGCGGAAGTCATCCTTCCCGAATGTGGCGTCGGCCCCGATGGTGGCGGTGAGGAAGCCCTTGCCCAACGGCGAGAAGGGCACCAGGCCGACGCCCAATTCCTCCAACGTAGGGATGAGCGCCGCCTCCGGCTCGCGCCACATCATGGAATACTCGCTCTGCACGGCGGTCAGCGGGCAGACGGCGTGGGCGCGGCGGATGGTGTCCACGCCGGCCTCGCTCATTCCCCAATGGTGCACCTTGCCTTCGCGGATGAGCTCGGCGACGGCGCCGGCGATCTCCTCGGGCGGGATCTTCGGGTCCACGCGGTGCTGGTAGTAGAGGTCGATGGCCTCCACGCCCAGCCGTCGCAACGACCCCTCGCAGGAGGCGCGGATGACCTCCGGGCGGCTGTCCACCACCTGCTTCCCCCCGGGCCCGCCCTGAACGGTGATGCCGAACTTCGTGGCGATGCGCACCCGCCCCCTGAAGGGCGCCAGCGCCCGCCCCACCAGCGCCTCGTTCACATAGGGGCCGTAGCACTCGGCCGTGTCGAAGAAGGTGACGCCCCGCTCGACGGCGGCGTGGATGACCTTTTCCATCTCCTTCGGGTCGCGTGCCGGGCCGTAGCCGTGGCTCATCCCCATGCACCCGAGGCCGATGGCCGAGACCTCGAGCGGGCTGTCTTTCCCAAGCCCAAGAATGCGTGTCTTCATGGCGGTTTTCCTTTCGATGGCCCTAGTGTCCCAAACGCCTCTTTTGGCGACAAGAGACGGATTCCTGTTTGCGCAACCACTATTCCGGATTCCACCTCGTGCCGCCGAAAAACCGCTATACTGTGCGGCGAAAGGAACGCGCACGATGAACGATGACATCCTCCGCCTGGATTCCGTCCAGGACTACGCCGACTGGCTCGGCGGCGAGACTCTCCATCCCTTGGCCACCGTCATCGACTTCGGCCGCCTGCCCCCGCACCCGCACTGCCGCAAGCGCCTCGGCTTCTACGCCCTCATGCTCAAGGACACCCGCACCTGCGGCGCCCTCCGCTACGGCCTCAGCACCTACGACTACCGCGAGGGCACGCTGCTCTGCCTTGCCCCCAACCAGGTCGTCGGCGACCCAGACGACGGCCGCCTCTACACCGCCAAAGGCTTCGCCCTCCTCTTCCACCCCGACCTGCTCCGCGGCACCCCCGCCGCCCGCGCCGTCCGCGCCTGCGCCTTCTTCGGCTACGCCTCCAACGAGGCGCTGCATATGTCCAAACCCGAGCGCGTCGCCGTCCTCTCCTGCTTCCGCGCCATCCGAGACGAACTCCGCCGCGGCGCCGACCGCCACACCCGCGTCATCGCCGCCGCCCACATCGAGGCCCTCCTCGGCCTCTGCGCCCGTTTCTACGACCGCCAGTTCGCCACCCGCCAGCCCACCAACCGTGACCTGCTCGCCCGCTTCGAGGCCTTCCTCGACGACTGGTTCGCCTCCGGCCGCTCCCGCGACGAGGGGCTCCCCACCGTCGCCGCCTGCGCCAAGGCCCTCAGCCTCTCGCCCAACTATTTCGGCGACCTCGTGCGCAAAGAGACTGGCCTCACCGCCCAGGCGCACATCCACCGCGCCATCCTCGCCAAGGCCAAGGAGGCCCTCGCCGTCTCATCCGACTCCGTCTCTGAGATCGCCTACCGCCTCGGCTTCAAGTACCCCCAGCACTTTGGGCGCCTCTTTCGCCGCGCCGAAGGCGTCACCCCCGCCGCCTACCGCCGCCAGGCCTGACCCCCGCCGTGCGCTTGGACGCCGTGCAGTATTTACGTTGCGCCCTGCTTTCTCGGCTCAATCCTTAGATGGTGTCCCCGTCTTTCAATCCCTTCAAGAGTGTTTGTAAGTCAGGGAACTAGTGCCCTTCGGGCTGTGGAATAAGCGCGGGTGTGTTTTGGGAGGGCCTTGGTTCCCTCTGGCCACAAAGCCTTGTTGGGCGTTTGCCCCTTTGCCTGCCTCCCCTGAAAGGACTTTTTGCCGTTATGGGTCGCTCAACGGCGCCAACGTGCGAGAAGCGTCTCGACGAGGGCGGCCTTGGGTTTCGTGCCGGGGATGTGTTTGTCGCCGGTTGGGGCTTGCGGGGCGTTTTCTTGCGTGGGGCGGGGTCAGAGGAAGCGGCCGGTGAGGGAGGCAGGGGCGGCCTTGAGCTGTTCCGGGGTGCCGGCGGCGATGAGGCGGCCGCCTTGCTCGCCGCCGCCAGGGCCCAGGTCGAGGATCCAGTCGGCGTTGCGGATAAGGTCAAGGTCGTGCTCGATGACGACGAGGGTGGCGCCGCGGTCGAGGAGCGCCTGGAAGACGTTGAGCAGGGTGCGGACGTCGAGGGGGTGGAGGCCGATCGTGGGCTCGTCGAAGACGAAGAGGGCATCGGCCTGGGGGCGGCCCATATCCTCGGCGAGCTTCAGGCGCTGGGCCTCGCCGCCGGAGAGGTTGGGGGTGGCTTCCCCAAGGGTGAGGTAGCCCAGGCCGAGGTCGCGGAGGGTCTCGAGGCGCTGGCGGAGGGGTTTGGCGTCGCGGAGGGCCTCGAGGGCGGTCTCGACGTCCATGGCCATGAGTTGGGGGAGGGTGTGGCCGTGGAGGCGGACGGCGTCGGCGGCGGGGGCGTAGCGGGCGCCGTTGCAGGCGGGGCAGGGGATGTCGACGTCGGGGAGGAATTGGACGTCCAGCGAGATTTGCCCGGCGCCGTCGCAGGTGGGGCAGCGGAGGGAGCCGGTGTTGTAGGAGAAGTCGCCGGCCTTGAGGCCGCGGGCTTTGGCTTCGGGGGTTTGGGCGAAACGGCGGCGGAGCTCGTCGTGGAGCCCGGCGTAGGTGGCGAGGGTGGAGCGGACGTTGAGGCCGATGGGGGTGGCGTCGATGAGCTTGGCCTGGGTGATGCCGGGGGCGTCGAGGGCGCGCACGTGCGGGGGGAGGGGGCGGCCGGCGAGGCGCGCCTGGAGGGCGGGGACGAGGCTTTCGAGGACGAGGGTGGTCTTGCCGCTGCCGGAGACGCCTGTGATGGCGGTGAGGCGGCCTTTGGGGAAGGAGACCGCGAGGGGCTTGACGGTGTGGAGCGGGCCGGTCTCGAGGCGGATGGCGCCCTGGGCGAAGACCTCCTGCGGGGTGGGGCGGGGGCGCGCGGCGACGGACTCCGTGCCGAGGATGAAGGGGCCGATGCGGCTTTGCGGGGCGGCGGCGGCCTCCCGGAGCGGCCCTTGGGCGATGACGGCGCCGCCGCCCGCGCCCGCGCCGGGGCCCAGCTCGATGAGCCAATCGGCCTGGCGGAGGATCTGCGCGTCGTGGTCGACGAGGACGACGGAGTTGCCGTCGGCCACGAGGTCGCGCATCACGCCCACAAGGCCGACGATGTTGGCGGGGTGCAGGCCGATGGAGGGTTCGTCGAGGACGTAGAGGACGCCGGTGGTGCGGTTGCGCACGGCGCGCGCCAGCTGCATCCGTTGGCGTTCGCCGGTGGAGAGGGTGGCCGCGGCGCGGTCGGGCGAAAGGTAGCCCAGGCCGAGGTCGAGGAGGCGGCGGGCGGCGCCGCGGAAACTTTCGCGGATGCTCTCGGCCATCGGGCGCATCGCCGCGGGCAGGCTCGCGGGCACGCCCTCGACCCAGGCGCAGAGGTCGGTCAGCGGTAGCGTGCAGACGTCGGCCAGGCTCTTGCCGCGGATGCGCGGGGCGCGGGCGGCCTCGGAGAGGCGCGTGCCGCCGCAGTCGGGGCAGGGGCCGGTCTTGAGGAAGCGTTCGACGCGCTTCATCCCCTTTTCGTCCTTGACCTTCGAGAGGGCGTTCTCGACGGTGCGCACGGCGTTGTAGTAGGTGAAGTCCAGCTCCGCGAAGTCGTCGCCCTTCTTGGAGCGGTAGAGAATGTGCTTCTTCTCGGCGGGGCCGTCGTAGACGATGGCCTTCTCCTCTGGGGTCAGGTCGCTGAAGGGGACGTCCGTGCGCACGCCCATGGCGCGGCAGACGTCGGTCATGAGCGACCACATCAGCGAGTTCCACGGCGCCACGGCCCCCTGGTCGATGGTGAGGCCCTCGTCCGGGATGAGCGCGGCGCGGTCGACCTCGCGGATTTGCCCCGTGCCCTGGCACCGCGGGCAGGCGCCCCCGCCGTTGAAGGCCAGGTCTTCCGCGCCCGGCGGCTGGAAGGCCGCGCCGCACGTGGGGCAGACAAGCGGACGTTCCGCCGCCACGTCGAGCGACGGCGGTACCGCGTGGCCGTTGGGGCAGCGGTGCTCGGCCAGGCGCGAGAACATCAGGCGCAGGCTGTTGAGCAGTTCCGTGCCCGTGCCGAAGGTGCTGCGGATGCCCGGGACGCCCGGGCGCTGGCGCAGGGCAAGGGCCGCCGGCACGTGCCGGGCCTCGGCCACGTCCGCGCGCGCGGCCTGCGTCATCCGCCGCCGCGTATAGGTGGAGAGCGCCTCCAGATACCGCCGTGAGCCCTCGGCGTAGAGCACGCCCAGCGCCAACGAACTCTTCCCGCTGCCCGAGACCCCCGCCACCGCCACGATCTTCCCCAGCGGCACATCCACGTCCACCCCTTTCAGGTTGTGCACCCGCGCCCCCCGCACTTCCATCGCCTTGACCATAAGCGCTCCTTTCGCCCCCATTATCCCCCATCCGCCCTCAAACCGCAAGCGCTCGCCGCGCGGATGTGTTACACTACGTGCGTTTACTGTTTGATGAGGAGCAATGGCAGATGGCAGGGTTGCCGGTTTATTTGGTGATTACGTCCTATTTCCCGACGCCGGAGAGCTGGAGGTGCGCCTTCGTGTATGATCAGGTGCGGGCCATTCAGCGGACCGGGCGGTATCGCGTGGTGGTGCTGAACACGCTTTATCCCAATGATTATGTCTATCAGGGCGTGGAGGTGCTGGGGTGCCCGAGCCTGTGGCGCAAGGGGACGTTCCTTTGCCCGTGGCTGTATGAGCGCGTGAACGCGCGCATTATCGAGGGGGTGCTGGCGCGGCATGCCATAGACGTGGGGTCCATCGCGGTGGCCCACTGCCATATGGTGACGGTGGCCGCGTTCGGCCTGGCGCTGAAACGGCGGAACCCGCGTATCCGGGTGCTTTGCCAATCGCATGACCCGGATCCTTATAAGCTGCTTCTCACCTATGCGCGGAAAAACCCGTTCGGAATAAAGACCAAACTTTATTTCGCCTATCATCGTTCTCTGATGGAGGCGGTGGATGCGTGGGTGAGCATCAGTGATTTTGTCTCGGAAGTGCTGTGCGATTGCCCGCGGCAGACCCGTGGCAGGGATTACCCGCCGATGCGTCAAGCGACGAGTTATTTGCGGCACTCCAGGGTGGCCAACAGGCGCCCTATTTTCCGCCTTCATAATGGGGTGGATTGCTCCCTGTTTAACAGGGGGGGGGGAGAATCGAGACAACGGGAAGGCTTTACCATCGGGTGTATTGGGAACTTCATCGACTGGAAAGGCCAGGACGACCTGTTCCGCGCCTTGGTGCTTCTCGAACGGGAAAAGGCCCTGGGGGAGAATTGGCGCCTGCGGTGCGTCGGTAGCGGTCGGTCGCAGAAGGCGTGCAGGGCCATTGCCGAGGTAGGCGGTATCATGGGGCATGTCTCTTTCGAGACGGAAGTAGACCACACGCAGCTCCCGGATTTTTATCGAAGCCTGGATCTGTTCGTCCTGCCGTCCTACTTCGAGGGCTTCGGATGCGTCTTCACGGAGGCGTGGGCCTGCGGGACGCCGTTCATCACCTGCGAGGGCCAGGGCATGGACGACCTGATCGCCGCGGAGGACCGCCCGCTTTGGCTCTGCAAGCCGCGCGACCCCGAGGATCTGGCCGCGAAGATCGCAAACTACTTCCGCACGCGTCCGGAACAGCGCCTGTCTGGCCCTGTCGACATCGATCTGTTGATCCCGCGTTTCCTGGATGACCTGGAGTCATGGCGGGCGGAGAGACGCTGACGCACGCCTTGCCTGATCGGTATGGAATGAGGTGCAAATGGATAAGTCATTGAGACTCACAGAGGGGGGGGGGACGTGCAAGGGCTTTTGCGGGGGCGTTGCGCAGGGAAGAGAACCGGGAACGGAAATCTTTAGGGTCGCGCTGATGTTTGGCATCTGCCTGCTGCATAGCATTGGGAAGAGCGGCTATCAAACGCCATGGATGGCCTTGCTGTTGATGCCGTGTGTCAATGCGTTTTGCCTCATCTCAGGGTATTATGGGGTTTCGTTTAAGCCGTCGAAGGTTCTTCGTCTCTACGGTGTCGCTGTGTTTTGCGGAATGTTGATCGTGGCGTTAGGGGTGATGTGGGCGCGGTGGGATGTCGGCTTTGACGTCCAGACGCTTCGGATGCTGTGTTCTCGGTGTTTTGGGGCGTGGTTCTTGAATGCGTACGTGGTGATGATGTGCCTGGCGCCGCTTATCGATCGCACGCTGGACGCCGTCTCGTTTCGGGAGGGGTGCGCACGCTTGCTTACCTTCCTTCTGATCGCGTTCGGATGGTCTTTTCTGGTGTCGCTGCAGCCGTTGCAGGGGTTCGTGCCGGCGGCGGATGGGCTGGGCAGCCATACGCCGTTGACGTTGCTTGGGGCTTATGCGGTTGGAAGGCTTTACCGTCTGTCCAAGCTGGAGGCCTGGCTGACGTGGCGAAGGCTGGCGATTGGCTTCATGTGTGTGGCCGCGTTGCTTTTGCTTGGGTTTGGGTACTATGCCTCGCCGGCTTCGATGGCGTTGGCGGTACTTGCGTTTGCGGCCTTTCGGCGCATCAGATGGCCGGGGTGGCTTGGCCGCGCGGCGGTGATGTTGGGGCCGTCGATGTTTGCCGTTTACGTGTTGCATGACAATCCGTTGGGATACGCGGTCATTCGGGATTGGACGGAATGGCTGGTCGCGAAGGAACGGCTTTGCGGGGTGGTGTCGGCGCATCTCTGCGTGGCGGTGGCGATTTTCGTCGGGTGTTGCGTGGCTGACCTGCCCCGGCGGGGCTTGCTCGGATTGGCGCGGACGCCGGTGTCGCGTCTGCTGCAAACCGTGGATTTCTGGTGGGCAAAATTGCTGTCTGCCGTCAGAGGAGCTTGACGATGAGCCAAAAGATTGAGTCTTCGCTGAGCCACAAATTGGCCAACATGGGCTTTGTCTGCGTTTGCCTGATGGTGTCGCTACATGTTTCCTTCAAGGCCTCGGAGGGCGTGGATTGGTGGATTCGGTGCATGTGGGGCGGAGGGTTGGCCCAGATGGCCGTTCCTTTCTTTTTCCTTGCTTCCGGCTATTTCCTTGCAGGCCATGCCGGAGAACAGGGGTGGTGGCCGAGGGAGTTCCTCAAGCGTCTGCGGACGCTGTATGTTCCCTTTCTGCTTTGGACAGGGGTGCTTTTGACCTTCCTGTGGGCTAGGGGAGGTCTGCCGGAGCCGAGCGTGCGGGAAGGCGCACGGGCCCTTGGGCTGATCGTGTGGGAGGCGCCGACGAAGGGCGACCTGTGGTATGTCCGCAATTTGCTCGTCCTGGTGCTGATTTCGCCCATTCTGCTTGTGCCCATGCGGAAAGGCCGTTGGTGGGGGGTGGCGGTTCTGGCGGCATCTTTTCTGGTCTGGTTCGGCGGCCTGGCGTTGCTTGCCAGGTTCGGACTCGCAACCGCGCCGAGCGCTTGGTATTGGAAGGCCACTCTGTTTGGGCAGTTCTATTTTGCCTGCGGGCTTTTCTTGCGCCTTTGGCCGGTGCGGGTGAAAATGAACCGTATCTGTGCGATTGCGCTTCTTGTCTTGGCGCTGGGGATGTTTTGCTGCGCGGGTTATTTGAATGCGTCTGGCCACTCCATTGGGACGTTGATCCGCCATTTTACGCTTCCTGTTGCGATGATGGCCGTTTGGGGCTGGATTCCTTCCCGTAAATGGCCGTCGGCGTTGACGTCTGCGACGTTTCCCATTTACCTCTCCCATTCGTTTGGGCTCGTTCTGCTGGGGGAGGTATATGACAGCGTGCCAGGCGGGGTCAGCATGTGGCTTCAGGGTCGGTTTGTCGGCTATTTGGTTTCAACGGCTACGGTGGTCTGTGTCTGCCTGTTGTTTGCGGTTCTCTTTCGAAGGGTCTGCCCGAAAGTGGCAGGCGTCTTTTTTGGGGGAAGATGACCGTCCGCAAGCGTGGTCGGGTAGATTGAGGTTAGAAGAGGAGAGGGTGCTTTATGGTGGCGTTTTTGATCAATCTGGACAAGAATCCGGAGCGGTTGGCGGCGGCGGACGCGCAACTGCGGGGGCTTGGGGTGGATTATGAGCGTTTCCCCGCCGTTTATGGGAAGGCGCTCTCTCCGGAGGAGCGGCGGCGAAAGGTGCGTCGATTCCGGTCTTGGTGCGCGATGGGGCGGCGGCTGATGGATGGGGAGATCGGATGTGCGCTGTCCCATTGCGGCGTTTATCAGGAGATCGTCAGGCGGGGGCTTCCGTGCGCGGCGGTGTTGGAGGATGACTGCAAGCTTTCGCCCGTTTTGCCGGAGGCGCTGCGGGAGGTCGAGGAATGGGTTGACCCCACGCGACCGCAGGTGGTGCTGCTGACGCATCATCAGGGCGAGGCGGCGTCGCCCGCAAACGGGGGGGGGCATATCCTGGAGGTGCGCGGCGAAATGTTCACGGAGGGTTATGTGGTGACGCTGGCGGGGGCGCGGGCTTTGCTCGCGGCGAATTTCCCGCTGATCACGGTGGCGGATGCGTGGGGGCGCTGGGTGCGCCAGGGGGATATCCGGCTTTACAAGCGGCTCCCGCCGGCCATCACCCAGGATTGGGAGCGCTTCCCGGAGTCGGACATCAATGAGGCCCGGCGGTTTCGCGTGAACGCGTTGCCGTGGTGGCGGTGGGGATTCCATAAGCTGTCGCGCTGCTTTGGCGTGGCGGTGGACAGGGCCATGGAGGCGATGCGGAAACTGCGGAAGGGAGACTGAAGGTGAAGCTGTCGGTAATCATTCCAGGGTTTAGGACGCCGCCGGCGATGTGGCGGCGTTGCCTCGATTCGGTGGAGGCGGCACTCCCGGGGGGCGAGGGGGAAATCTGTTGCGTGGATGACGGCGACGCGGGGCAATGGCCGCTTGACGAGGAGGCGCGCGCCCGGCGCGGCGTGTGTGTCATCCATCGTCGGAACGCCGGGCTGGCCGTGGCGCGGAACACGGGGCTTGGGCGTTGCCGCGGGGAGGCCGTCTCGTTCGTGGACAGCGACGACGAGGTCACGCGGGAGGTCTATGCCCGTGCCGTGGCGCAGCTCGAGCGGACATCCGCGGACATCGTGCTGTTTGGCGTCAAGACGATCTGGGTCTCTGAAGGGCTCGCGAAGCGCGACACGCTGGGGGATCGGGATTATGGCGTGCCGACGGTGGAGGAGGTGCGCGCCATTCAGAAGGCCCGGTTGCTGAATTACGCGTGCAACAAAATTTATCGGGTTCGGTTCCTGGATGGGAATGGCCTCCGGTTTGAGCCGAAGGGAATGCCCTGCGAGGATATCGTCTTCAATTTGGATTGTCTGCTGGCGGGGGCCCGGGTCGCGGCGGTCTCGGTCGTCGGATATCTTTATTATCGCACCGGGGGAACGCTGTTGTCACGCTATAAGCCCACGCTTGCGGCAGGCTTGAAGATGGAGCGGGCGCGTTGGGCGAAACTGCTTGGTGAGCCCTCCCAGGATGAAAAGGACGACTCCGCGGCGGAATGGGAGAATCTGTGGATGCCGGGCTCCCCGCTTTCGTGGCGTGGGCGTGTGGTATGGGCGCGGGCGCGGTACGGGGGCCTGTCGTGTACGTTGCCGCGCTGGCAGCGCGCCCTGCTGCGGGTTTCCCCGGCTTTGTTGGCGGTGGGGCGCGGGGTCTTTGCCTGCGCAAGGCGGCATTGCTACTTCCGCCCGATCAGGAGATGGCACATCAGGCGGCTTTACCCGGAGGCGTATGAGTGGCGGCCCGGCGCGGAGTGAGCGTTGGGAGAGCGTTTCGCTTTGGCGCCGTCCCTGGGTTTGGGGGCGGCGTTTTTGTCGCGGGGTGCGGGGGTGGGTGGGGGAGGGGTGGGGGACGGGGGAAAGTGCCATTGTAAAATCAATGGGTTAGGGGGGCGCGAAAATTTCGTGAAAAAAGTGCTTGCATTTTTGGCGCGGATGTGGGATTATATGTCCCGTTTTCGCGACATGAGGGCACGACCCCACGGGCGAAACCTGATCTTTGAGAATTGAATATCGCTCAATGCGTCCCGGATGGGTCTTGACCCGGAAGGGATGCGACA
>CALXSE010000008.1 GCA_944391085.1 uncultured Kiritimatiellota bacterium
ACCTCCCCGCAAAGCCTCCGTACCCCGCCCATTCTCATCTCTCTTGATTGTTTTCTCACCCCCAGTGAGAGAATACAATAAACCTTTCCCCAACGACGCCTTCGCCTTGTTTCACCACGCGACCGCCTTGTCGGCACGGCTGGCGGCATGACAATCGTGTGGGCAGTCGGTGGCGTAGCTTGGAGGCAGTCCGGGCAAGGCTTGCCATTCCACGATGAGCCGACCTTTCCCATCCCGCCGTTTCTGTCTCTTCGCTTGACCCATCTTTGTGCGAGATCCTTTGCGGGGATAAAAAGGGCCCCCGGCGGAACCGGGGGCCTTTGGTTCGGCTTGTCGCCTGGGTATCTTAGTAGACGTTGAGGGCGGCGAGGGCCTGGAGGTAGTCGTACTTGCGGGAGTAGAACGCGTCGGCCTCGGCGAAGAGGAGCTTGGCCTCTTCGGGATCCATCTTGGCGAGCTGCTTGAAGCGGTTCTCGGTGGGGGCCTGAGCCTCGGAGAACTTCTTCGTGGGCGCCTTGGAGTCGAGGGTGAGGGGGTTCTTGCCCTGCTTGGCGAGATCCGGGTTGTAGCGGAACAGCGGGAAGTGGCCGGTCTCGACCGCCATCTTCTGGTGCTCCAGGCCGGTGGCCAGGTTGATGCCGTGCGCGATGCAGTGGGCATAGGCGATGATGAGGGCGGGGCCGTCGTACTCCTCGGCCTCCTTGAACGCCTTGACGGCGGCCTCGGGGTTCATGCCCATCGAGATCTGCGCGACATAGATGTTCTTGTAGGTCATGGAGATGGCGGCGAGGTCCTTCTTCATCTGCGGCTTGCCGGCGGCGGCGAACTTGGCGACGGCGCCGATGGGCGTGGACTTGGAGGCCTGCCCGCCGGTGTTGGAGTAGACCTCGGTGTCAAGGACGAGGATCTTGACGTTGCGCCCGGTGGCGAGGACGTGGTCGAGGCCACCGTAGCCGATGTCGTAGGCCCAGCCGTCGCCGCCGAGGATCCAGACGGAGCGGCGGACGAGGAAGTCGGCGACGGTCGCGAGCTTCTTGCAGGTGGGGCAGTCGCACTTCTCGGCGAGTTCCTTGATCTTGGCGACGCGGGCGCGCTGAGCCTTGATGTCGTCGTCGGTCTTCTGGGCGTCGGCGGCGTCGGAGGCCTCCTGGAGGAGGGCCTTGACGTCGGCGGGGGCCTCGGGCGCGGCGACGATCTTGGCGATGAGCTCCTTGGCGAAGGCCTTCTGCTTGTCGCGGGTGATGGCCATGCCAAGGCCGAACTCGGCGTTGTCCTCGAAGAGGGAGTTGGACCACGCGGGGCCCTTGCCCTCGGCCGTCTGGCAGTAGGGCGTGGTGGGGAGGTTGCCGCCGTAGATGGAGGAGCAGCCCGTGGCGTTGGCGATGCAGAGGTGGTCGCCGCAGATTTGGGTGAGCATCTTCACGTACGGGGTCTCGCCGCAGCCGGCGCAGGCGCCGGAGAACTCGAAGAGGGGGCGCTTGAGCTGGGAGGTCTTGGCGGTGAGGGGCACGCCGGTGAGGTCGGTCTCGGGGAGGTCGAGGAAGAACTTCCAGTTGGCCTCGCCGGGCTTGCGGAGCGTGTCCTGGTCGTAGTGGACCATGGTGAGCGTCTTGCCGGTCTTGGGGAGCTCGGGGCAGACTTTGGAGCAGAGACCGCAACCGGTGCAGTCCTCGACGGCGATTTGGATGGTGAACTTCTTGCCCTTGAAGGGGGGCTTGGCATCGGCGGTCTTGAAGCCTTCGGGGGCGCCGGCCAGCGCGGGCTCGTCGACGACCTTGGCGCGGATGGCCGCGTGCGGGCAGACGGTGGAGCACTTGAGGCACTGGATGCAGGTGGCGTTGTTCCACTCAGGGATGTTGATGGCGATGTTGCGCTTCTCGAACTGGGTGGTGGCGGTGGGCCAGGTGCCGTCGTCGGGGATGGCGGAGACGGGGAGGCTGTCGCCTTCCTGGCGCATCATGACGGCGGTGACGTCCTTGACGAACTGCGGGGCGTCGGCCGCGACGGTGGCAGGCTTGCGGAGCTTGCCCGAGGGGGCGGCGGGGACGGAGACTTCCTCGATGGCGTCCTTGGCGGCGTCGATGGCGTCCCAGTTGAGCTTGACGACGTCGTCGCCCTTCTTGCCGTAGGCCTTTTTGGCGGCGGCCTTGAGGAGCTCGATGGCCTTGTCGACGGGCTTGATGATGCCGGAGATGCAGAAGAAGGCCGTCTGCATGATGGTGTTCGTGCGGCCGCCGAGGCCGAGGCCTTGGGCCACCTTGACGGCGTTGACGACGTAGAACTTCAGCTTCTTGTCGATGATGACCTGGGCGACCTCGTCGGGGATGTGGTCCCAGACGGTCTTGGCGTCGTACTCGGACTGAAGCAGGAAGGTGGCGCCGACCTTGGCCGCAGAGAGCATGTCGTACTTCTCAAGGAAGGAGAAGTTGTGGCACGCCACGAAGTCGGCCTTGGTGCAGAGGTAGGGGCTGTGGATGGGGTTGGGCCCGAAGCGGAGGTGGGAGACGGTGAGGCCGCCCGCCTTCTTGGAGTCGTAGACGAAGTAGCCCTGGGCGTAGTTGTCGGTGTTGGAGCCGATGACCTTGATGCTGTTCTTGTTGGCGCCGACGGTGCCGTCGGAACCGAGGCCGTAGAACATGCACTCGGTGCAGCCGGAATCCTTGAGGAGGAAGTTCGGGACGTCGATGGAGGCGCCGGTGACGTCGTCGACGATGCCGACGGCGAAGTGGTTCTTGGGCTGGGCGGCCTTCATGTTGTCGAAGACGCCCTTGACCATGGCGGGGGTGAACTCCTTGGAGCCCAGGCCGTAACGGCCGCCGTAGGTCTTGGGATAGCGGATGTCGAGCCAGCCGTTCTGCATGGCGTCGCCGATGGCGGTGCGGACGTCGGTGTAGAGGGGCTCGCCGACGGAGCCGGGCTCCTTGGAGCGGTCGAGGACGGTGATCTTCTGGACGGTCTTGGGGAGGGCCGCGGCGAAGGCCTTGACGTCGAAGGGGCGGTAGAGGTGCACCTTGACGACGCCGGTCTTCTCGCCCTCGGCGTTGAGCTCTTCGACGACTTCCTGGACGGTCTCGGCGCCGGAGCCCATGATGACGATGACGTTCTCGGCGTCGGGCGCGCCGACGTAGTCGAAGAGGTGGTACTGGCGGCCGGTGAGCTTGGCCAGCTTGTCCATGTTGGCCTGGACGATGGCGGGGACGGCCTCGTAGTACTTGTTGACGGTCTCGCGGCCCTGGAAGTAGACGTCGGGGTTCTGGGCGGTGCCGCGCATGGTGGGCGCCTCGGGGTTGAGGCCGCGGGCGCGGAAGGCGTTGACGGCGTCCTCGTCGATCATCTCGCGGATGGTCTCCTGCGGGATTTCCTCGATCTTCTGGACTTCGTGGGAGGTGCGGAAGCCGTCGAAGAAGTGGACGAAGGGCACCTTGGCCTGGAGGGTGGAGGCGTGGGCCACGAGGGCCATGTCGGCGCATTCCTGGACGCTGTCCGCGCCGAGGAAGGCGAAGCCGGTCTGGCGGCAGGCCATGATGTCGCCGTGGTCGCCGAAGATGGAGAGGCCCTGCATGGCGAGGGCGCGGGCGGACACGTGGAAGACGGCCGGGGTGAGCTCGCCGGCGATCTTGTACATGTTCGGGATCATCAGCAGCAGGCCCTGGGAGGCCGTGAAGGTGGTGGTGAGCGAGCCGGTGGTCAGCGCGCCGTGGACCGCGCCGGCGGCGCCGCCCTCGGACTGGAGCTCGACGATCTGCGGGATGGTGCCCCAGATGTTGGTCTGCTTGTGGGCGGCCCACTCGTCGGCGAACTCGGCCATGGGCGAGGAGGGCGTGATGGGATAGATGGCGGCGACCTCGGAGCAGGCGAACGCGACGCGCGCGGTCGCTTCGTTGCCGTCACACATGATGAACTTGGCCATTGGGTTTCTCTCCTTGATAAGAAAACGATTCGGGGGCGCCCGTCTCTCTCAGGCGCCCCCGGGGGCTTTGCTCAGGCGTTCGCCTTGCAGAACGCGCGCACGTCGTCGAGCTGGCCGGCGGAGCCGAGCTTGACGTTCTTGGCGGCGATGAACTTGGCGTATTCCTCCATGAAGATCTTGCCGATCGGGCGGAGGTCGAAGTTCTCGGGGTGGTCGCGGAAGTATTCGCGGTGGACGCGGCACCACACCAGGCGGCCGTCGGTGTCGATGTTGATCTTGGTGACGCCCAGCTCGGCGGCGCGGCGGAACTGGTTGTCGTCGACGCCCTTGGCGCCGTCGAGCTTGCCGCCGGCGGCGTTGATGCGGGCGACCTCGTCCTGCGGGACGGAGGAGGAGCCGTGCATGACCAGCGGGAAGCCGGGGACCTTCTTCTGGATGTCGGCGAGCACGTCGAAGCGCAGGCCCTGGGTGCCCGTGAACTTGAACGCGCCGTGGGAGGTGCCGATGGCGCAGGCGAGCGAGTCGCAACCCGTGGCCTCGACGAAGCGCTTGACGTCCTCGGGGTTGGTGAGGCAGGCGTCCTTCTCGTCCACCGCCACGTGCTCCTCGACGCCGCCGAGCTTGCCCAGCTCGGCCTCGACGACGAGGCCCTTGGCGTGGGCCATGTCCACGATCTTCTTGGTGATGGCGACGTTCTCGTCGAAGGGCTTGGAGGAGGCGTCGATCATCACGGAGCTGTAGAAGCCGGAGTTGATGCAGTCGATGCAGGAGGCCTCGTCGCCGTGGTCCAGGTGCACCGCGAAGACGGCCTCGGGGAAGATCTGGTCGGCGGCGCGGATGACGTTCTCAAGCATCAGCTTGTCGGTGTAGGCGCGCGCACCCTTGGAAATCTGGATGATGAAGGGGGCCTTGCTCTCGATGCACCCACGGAACAGCCCCATGCACTGCTCCATGTTGTTGATGTTGTAAGCGCCGACGGCATACTTGCCATAAGCGTGCTTGAAGAGTTCCTTCGTCGTAACGATCATCGTTCTGACTCCTGGTTCGGGTTGATTGATGTGGCCTAGTATAGCACTTGGCACGCCGATCGGCAAACCCAAAGATGGCACGGCGGCCCCGCCCGCCCCTTCCGCCATGCCCCGAATTGGCCCGGGGCGGGATGTCTGCGAAAAGTGCTTGCAACTGGAGCCCGCTCCAATGTTAACGTATCTCCATTCACGCCGTACCGCGGCCTGTCCCGCAAAGGAGCCGACATGAACCGTCCTTACATCGTTTGCCACATGATGACCTCCGCCGACGGGCGCATCGACTGCGCCATGACCGCCAAGCTCCGAGGCGTCGACGACTATTATGCCACACTCGAGGCCCTCGACGCGCCCAACACCCTCAGCGGCCGCGTCACCGCCGAGCTCGAGCTTGCCCTCCCCGGCCGCTATGCGCCCAGGGATCCCACGCCCATCGGGGGCGAGGCCTTCGCCAGGAACCGCGACGCCGCGGCCTACGAAATCGTCGTGGACACCAAAGGCTCGCTCCTTTGGCCGGACGACGCCGACGCCGACAAGCCCCACCTCGTCCTCACCTCCGCGCAGGCGCCCAAGGAATACCTCGACTACCTGAGCGCCCGCTCCGTCTCCTGGATCGTCTGCGGCGAAAGAAAAATCGACCTTCCCCATGCCATGGAGACGCTGGAGGCCGAGTTCGGCGTCAAACGCCTGGCCGTGGTCGGCGGGCCCACCATCAACACCGCCTTCCTCGCCGCCGGGCTGCTGGACGAAATCAGCCTGCTCATCGGCCTGGGCATCAACGGCCGCGCCGGCTTTCCGCCTGTCTTCGACGGCCTCCCCCAAGACGCCGAGCCCATCCCCCTCGCCCTCAAATCCGCCCAAGCCCTCCCCTCCGGCGCCGTCTGGCTCCGCTGGCTCCCCGCGAAGTGAGCCGCGAGGGAAGGGACACCCCGTCCCGGGCGAACGGCCTCTGAGGGAAGAGTCCGCCGAGGGGCCGGGAAGGGCGTGGGGTGTGCTATAATAAAAGACATGTTGCGGCGAAGGACGTTTTTGGGTCTGCTGGGCGGGGCGGCGACGCTCCGCACGGGGGTGTGCGCCGCGCAACGGGGCACGGACGGGGAAAAGGGCTTGGTCTTGTCGCCGCCGACGGCGGGCCAGCCGATCCTGGACGGCTCGCGGCGCGCGGGGGTCTTCATGGACACGGGGACGGGGCGGCCCGAGAGCGGGATGTTCGGCAACGTGCGCAAGTTCGCCGATGGTTCGCCGCGCTTCCATGAGGGCATCGACATCGCGCCGGCCCAGCCGTGGCGGCGGGACGAGGCGCCGCGGGACACGGTGCGCGCGGCGGCGGCGGGCACCGTGGCGTACGTGAACCGCCACGCGGCGAACCCTTCGCTTTACGGGAACTACGCGGTGCTGACGCACGCGGCGCCGGGCCTCGGCACGATCTACACGCTGTATGCGCACCTGGCGCGCTTCGAGCCGGGGCTGCGGGCCGGAGCGCGGGTGGCGGCGGGCGCGCCGCTGGGCGTGATGGGGCACACGCCGGACTTCCCGTTGGCGCGGGCGCACCTGCATTTCGAGATCGGGCTGGTGATGAACGTCCATTACCCGCTCATCGACCCGCAGCACGGCATTTGGAACGGCGCGAACCTCTATGGCATCGATCCGTGCGACGCCTTCCGCGAGCAACGGGAGCGGGGCTTCTTTGACGTTGGCGCGTACGTGCGGGGGCGCCCGGCGGCCTACGCGCGGCGCGTGGACGCCGCGGCGGGGGAGATGGATTTCTTCCGGCGTTACCCCTCGCTCTGGCGGGGGCCGCGGCCCGCGGGCGGGGCAAGCTGGGTGGCCTTCTCGCGCGAGGGGATCCCGGTGCTGGGGCGGGCGTGCGCGGGGACGCCAGAGCCGGCGGCGAACCGGGCGGCGCTGCGGACGGGGCGCGACTGGTCGGATCCGGGGCGCTGGGAATTGCTGTTGGACAATCTGACGGTCTCGCCGACGAGGCCGCCGAGGCACCCCATCCGCGCGGGCGAGGTGGGATAAGGAGACGGTCATGCGCATTCTCTTGGTGGACAATCTGCTGATCCGGCGCTATGGCAAGCTGCGCATGGGGCCGGGGCGGGCGCTCGCGTGCGGCGCGGTGCGCGGGAACCATCGGCTGTGCGAGTTCTCCGACCGCGACCTGGCGCGCTACATGGGCCTGGGCATCCGCGCCCTGGGCGAACGGCTCGTGAACAAGGCGCTCGTCAAGACGGCCCGCAACTTCCGCCCCGAGGCCGTGCTCCTGGGCCACTGCGACTTCATCCGCAACGAGACGCTCGCGGCCATCCGCCGCGACGTCCCAGGCGTGCGCATCGCCCACTTCAACGTCGACCCGATGTGCGACGCTCACCCCCAGGCGCAGATGCGCGAGCGGATGGAAAGCTGCGACGCGCTCTTCGCCACCACCGCCGGCGAACGCTGGCTCAAGCCCTTCGCCACGGGAAAAAACGTCGTCGCCTACATGCCCAACCCCTCCGACCCCGCGCTCGAGACGCTCGACAACAGCCGCCGCGGGGCCGACGACTTCTCGTGCGACCTCTTCTATGCCGGGCAGCCGCGCCAGGGCGACCCCAGGCTGGACTTCATCACGCGCCTTTCCGAGGCCGTGCGCAAGACGCCCCTGCGCTTCGAGCTCGTGGGCATGGGCGGACGGCCCGCGGTCGTCGGCGGCGCGGCGTACGACGACCTGCTGGCCGGCGCCAAGATGGGGCTGAACATCAACCGGTACTTCGGCATGAAGTGGTATTCCTCAGACCGCATCGCCCACCTCATGGGTTCGGGCATCCTCACCGCGCTCTACGACGGCGACCAGATGCAGCGCTTCTTCACCGACCGGGAGGCCCTTTTCTTCCACGACGTGCCGGATCTGCTCGACCGCCTCCTCTGGTTCCACGCACACGACGACGCCCGCCGCGCCGTCGCCGCCGCCGGCCGCGCCGCCTACCATGCCAGGTTCGGCGGCGAGCGCGTCCTGCGCTTCATGCTCGAGACGCTCTTCGGGCACCGGCACAGCGAGCCCTACGAATGGGCCGAGGAGACCTACGCATGACCCTGAACTCCCTTGACCGCGTCCGCGTCGCCGACTGCCCCGCCGTACACGCGCGCCTCTCCCTGGCCAACGTCACCGACACCGCGCGTACCCTCGAGCGCAACCACCTCTGCGGCCCCATCGCCGGCCTCGTCCAGGCCGAGCTCGCCGGCTGCGCCGCCCTCATGGGGCAGGA
Source organism: uncultured Kiritimatiellota bacterium (assembly GCA_944391085.1). Classification (GTDB taxonomy): domain Bacteria; phylum Verrucomicrobiota; class Kiritimatiellia; order RFP12; family DVOR01; genus Spyradenecus. The sequence goes on from CALXSE010000008.1 coordinate 8,181, forward strand.
TCGCCTCGCCGCGCCCGGGCAAAAGCTCGCCCTGCGCGTCACCCTCCCCGATGGCGCGCTCGGCGGCGCGCACCTGGAATGCGCCCGCTCCGCGCACGGCCTGGACATCCGCGGCTACACCCGCCAGAAGGTGCTCCCCGGCATCGACGACGGCGACGCGCCAGACGAGACGCTCTTCGACCGCGCCATGGGCCGCAGCGCCCGTTGCGCCGTCGTCGCCGCGGAGGGCGACTCGCACTTCGACCTCTCCTTCGACGACCGCCTCACCGTCACCGACATCCTCGAGGACTACTTCGTCTCCGCCCTCGGCCGCAACGCCCTGGCGCAGGTCTCCGCCGCCAGCAGGGTCGGCTACGTCGAATGCGCCCACGCCCTCCTCTGCGAGTTCCTCCCGGAGGCCGACGACGGGGCCTACGAGCGCGCCCGCCAGGCCTTCGACGACGGCGCCGTGCAGGACGCGCTCGACGGCGGCGCCGACCTGGCCGCCATGGCCCGCCTGCTGGGCCTGGGCGAACCCGTGCCCGTGGCCGACGTGCCCGTGCGCTTCGCGTGCGGCTGTTCCGGCCAAAAGGTGCTCGCCATGCTCCGCGCCCTGCCCCGCGCCGACCTGGCCGCCATGATTGCCGAGAATCGGCCCTCGGACATCTACTGCCACATGTGCGGCAAGTGTTACACCATCACCCCGGAACAGCTCAAGGCCCTGCTGTGAAACCGCTCAACATCCTTTACGACCGCAACATGGAGCTCGGCTCCGCCCTTTTCCGCCGCCTCGGCAAAGCCCGCGCCGTGGAAGGCCGCAAGCTCACCCGCGCCGACCTCGCGGCGTGCGACCTCCTCTTCGTCCGCTCCACCTGCCGCCTGACCCGCGACCTGCTCGAAGGCACCCCCGTGCGCTTCGTCGGCAGCGGCGTCGCCGGCACCGACCACATCGACTTCGACGCCCTCCGCGACCTTGGCATCCGCGTCGAGACCGCCCCCGGATGCAACGCGGAGAGCGTCGCGGATTACTTCGTGGCCGCCATGCTCGCCCTCGGCGAGCGGCAGGGCCGCGACTGGCGCGGCGCCACGCTCGGCATCGTCGGCGTCGGCCACGTCGGCGCCATCGTCAAACGCTTCGCCGAGGAGGCCCTCGGCATGAGAACCCTCTGCTGCGACCCCCCGCGCAAAGACGACGGCGACCCCCGCGCCCGCGGCTTCCTCAGCCTGGAGGAGCTCCTCCCGCAGGTCGACGCCCTCACCCTCCACACCCCCCTCAACGAAACGGGCCCCTACCGCACCCGCCACCTTATCGACGGCCCCGCCGCCCGCCGCCTCAAGCCCGGCGCGACCCTCCTCAACTTCGCCCGCGGCCCCATCTGCGACGACGCCCTCCTGGCCGCCATGCTCGAGACCGGCCTCCTCGCGGACGCCGCCGTCGACTGCTGGGAGGGCGAACCGGACTACCCCGCCGGGCTCGCCCGCCTCGCCGCCCTCGCCACCCCGCACGTCGCCGGGCACGCCTTCGAGGGCCGCGCCAACGGCACCCTCGCCGTCTACCGGGCCGCCTGCGACTTCCTCGGCGCCGACCCCGGGCCCGTCCCGCGCTTCCCCCGCGCCCCCGTGCCCGCGCTCGAGATCGACTGCGCCGGGCTGGACGACGCGCAGATCCTCCGCCGGGCGGTCCGGGCCGCCTGCGACATCGAGGCCGACACCGCCCGCTTCCGCGCCGCCTATTCGGACGACGAGGCCGAGCGGCGCGCGCGTTTCGACGCCCTCCGCCGGGACTATCCCCACCGCCGCCTCTTCCCCGCCACCAGGCTCACCCTGCTGCGCCCCACCCCAACCATCCTTCCCAAGCTCTCGGCCCTCGGCTTCCCCGTCAAGGCCAAAGGCAAATGAGAAGGGCCCCGGCCGGAAGCCGGGGCTTTCGTTTTGCCGGGCGTTGGCGTCAGGGGGCTGCGGTGAGGAGCGGCGCCTGGGGGACGTTCTCTGGGTCGGCGTTGGCGGCGGCGTCCTGCGGGGTTTCGTCGGCCCAGCCGCCGCCGAAGGCGCGGTAAAGGGTGATGGCGTTGGAGAAAAGCTGGGCACGGTGGTTGACGAGGGCCTCCTGGGCGGAAAGGAGGCTGGACTGGCGGGTGAGGACGTCGTCGACGGTAATCTCGCCGTTCTCGTAAAGCTGGTTGGCGATGCGGAGGGCCTCGGCGCTGTAGCCCTCCGCGTCTTCGAGCGCCTGGGTGCGCTCGGCCTCGCGGTTGCAGGCGTCCCAGGCGGACTCGGCCTCCTGGTAGGCGTTGAGGACGGTGTCGCGGTAGTCGGCGAGGGTGGCCTCGAGGGTGAGCTTGGCGGATTCGACGCGCTTGCGCCAGAGGCCGAAGCCGAAGAGGTTCCAGCTGAAGGAGGGGCCGAAGGAAAGGTTGCGGGTGTAGGAATCCCAAGGCGAGAGGTCGGGGGAGGAGAGGCCGACGCTGCCGCCGAGGGTGAGGCGGGGGTAAAGCTCGGCCATGGCGACGCCGACGGCGGCGGTCTGGGCGCGGACGTCTTCCTCGGCCATGCGGACATCGGCACGGCGGCGGAGGAGTTCGTTGGGGAGGAACTTGGGGGAGAGCTCGGGAAGGGACATGAGGTCGAACGTCTCGCGCATCCGGGCCTGGGTGGCGTAGGGGGCCTGGCCGGTGAGCCAGTCAAGGCGGAGCTGGGCGGCGATGAGGTTCTTGCGGAGCGTGGGGATGGAGGCGCGGGTGGTGGCGGTCTGCGCTTCGGCGGCGACGACGTCGTAGCGGGGGACGATGCCGGCGTTGGCGCGCTGGCGGATGACGGCGGCGGTCTTCTCCTGGAGGGCCAGGTTGGCCTCGGCGATGTTGACCTGCGCGGCGTATTGGCGGATCTCGACGTAGGCGAGGGCGATCTCGGCGGCGAGAGAGACGCGGATGTCCTGGAGGCTGTAGGCGAGGCGGGCCTCGGCGGCGAATTGCTGCTCGACGGCCCGGCGGACGCCGCCGAAGATGTCGATTTCCCAGGAGGCGTCGCCGCGGGCGGAGAGGCTGTCTTCCCAGCCTGTGGCGTTGCGGCCCCAGGCGCGCCCCCATTCGTAGGCGCCGGAGGCGGTGAAATGGGGCCAGAAATCGGCCTCGGCGCTTTCACGGAGGGCGCGCTGGGCGCGAAGGCTGGCGATGGCGGATTCGACGGTGGGGGCGTTGGCAAGGCCCTGGTCGATGAGCTCGACGAGGAGGGGGTCGTTGAACCACTCCCACCAGCGGGCAAGGGAGGCGTCCCCGCCAAGGCCGTTGCCGGCAAACAGCTCGTGGGTGGCCTCGGGCGCCTCGGGGGGGGCGTAGTCGGGGCCGACGGCGGCGCAGCCCGCGAGAAGAAGGGCGAGGGCGTGGACGGGAAGGCGCTTCATGGGTCAGGCCCGGGCAACGGACTCGATGACGATGGGCGTGTGGGGGACGTCCTGGTAGCCGGCGCGGATGCCGGTGGGGGCCTGCTCGATGTCGTCGACGGTGTCGAAGCCGGCGATGACGCGGCCGAAGACGGCGTAACCGTAGGCGGAGGGGTTGGGGGCGCGGAAGTCGAGAAAGTCGTTGTCGACGGTGTTGATGAAGAATTGGGCGGTGGCGGAGTGGATCTCGGGCGTGCGGGCCATGGCGATGGCGTACTTGACGTTCTTGAGGCCGTTGGAGGCTTCATTCCGGATGGGCTCACGGGTGGGCTTCTGGCGCATCTCGGGCGTGAAGCCGCCGCCTTGGATCATAAAGCCGGGGATGACGCGGTGGAAGATGAGGCCGTCGTAAAACCCTTCGTCCACATAGCGCAGAAAGTTGGCGACGGTGATGGGGGCGGCGGACTCATCGAGCTCGAGGGTGATATCGCCTTTGTTCGTCTTCATGATGACGGTCGTCATGGGGATCTCCTTTCCCCCATTATCGCACAAACGCCCCCCACGCCGCCACCCCGGCGCCCTGCGGTGCATACGCCCATACGCGGCGCTCAGGCGAAGTCGCGCAGATGGCCGAGGAGCGCGCGGGCGGATTTGAGCAGGTACCCGGGGTGCGCGGCGGCGCGGGCGGCGGCGCGAAGCAAGGGGCGGGGCTGGAGATGGCCGCGGTAGGCATGGGCGACGAGGGCCTTGACCTCGGCCTCGGAAAGGGGGCAGCGCATGACGGGGCCGCGCATGTCGTAGGCGTCCCAATCCTCCGTCAGCAACCCGCCGGCGGCCTGAAGCTCGCGGAAGAGCGGCGTCCCGGGATAGGGGACGAGCCAGGTGGCCTGAAGCGTGTGGGCATGGCCGCGGCGGAGCAGCTCGCGCCCAAGCGCGGCGGTCCGGCGGGCCTCCTCCGGCGTCTCCCACGGGTAGCCGAACATGAGCGTGAGGTGGACGTGCAGCCCGGCCTCGGCGGCCAGGCGCGCGCCCTCACGGATCTGTTCGACGGCGATGCCTTTGCGCAGGCGGTCGAGCGTCGCCTGATTGGCGGACTCGACGCCGAAGAGCACCATGCGGTAACCCGCGCGGCGCATCAGGCGGTAGTCCGCGGCCGTGAGCGCGCCGAAGCGCTGGTTGCAGTCGATGCGGACGCGCCGGGCGTAACCGCGCGAAAGCAGGCCCTCGCAAAAGGCCCGAAGCCAGTCCCCGGTGGGCTGGCTGCCCGCGTCGTCCATGATTTCACGCACGCCCAGCCCAACGAGCCCGCCGACCTCGTCCAAGACGTGCGGCACGGGGCGGACGCGGTAGGCGGGGTAAAGCGCGGCCCACGAGCAAAACGTGCAACGCCCATGCCAGCAATCGCGCGCCGACATCAGATACGCGCCCGGCGTGCGCAGGAAGTTCCCGTTCCGATAGGCGTAGTCGCGCCACCGCGTGAGCCCGCGGTCGATTTGCGGCAGGGCGGCGAGGTCGACGGGGACGTCGCGCCTCTCGGCCCACGCCAGCAGGGCGAAGTCATAGTCCCCGCCCCGGAGCGCCACGTCCACGGGCGCGTTGCGGCGGGTCTCCTCGGGCAACGCGCTCACATGGTCGCCCGCGAAGAGGAGCCGACAGCGCGGCAGGCGGCGCTTGAGCTCGCGCGCCCACGCCCAATGGAACTTCACCACCGGCGTCTTGGTCTCCACGAAGACGGCGTCCGGCCCCCACCCTTCCAGCTCGCGCCAGAAAGCCTCCGGCGAAAGCCCGCGCGCGATGCCGTCCAGCCACAGCACCTCGTGCCCATGGGCGCGCAGGAGCGTGGCGGCGGAGGCCGGCACCACGGGGTAGATGGCCGTGGGGCGGTCAAACCACTGGAACTGCCGGTTCTGGCTGAGCAGCGGCGTTCCCTTGGCCGAGGGGATGGGCGGATAGCAGATCGCCAGCCTCATTGCCGCACGGCGGCCTCCGCGGCGGCCAGCAAACGCCCCAGCGCAGCGCGATCCCTGGCCTCGGCGGCCAGGCGAAGCACCGGCTCGGTGTTGGAGGGGCGGGCCCCGATCCAGGCGTCCGCCCAATCCAGGCGCACGCCGTCGTAATCAATGCGGGCCTGGGGCGGCCCCATGAGCGCGGTGACCGCGGCCTCCACCCGCGCGACGGCGGCGGGGCGATCCTCCACGCCCGGCAGGTTGACCTCGCCGGAAGAGACGTACCGCCCCACGATGGGCGCGACCAGGTCGGCGAACGTGCGCCCCGCGCGCCTGGCCTCGGCCACGATGCCCAGGACGAGGAGCGCGGCGAGGACGCCGCTGTCGTTCCAATGGAAATCGCGGAAATAATAATGGCCCGCCACCTCGCCGCCGCAGAGGCCGTTCCCCTCGCGCAAGGCCGTCTTGGCGAAGGCCGCGCCCACCTTCACCATCCGTGGCTCAAAGCCACGCTCGCGCAAAGCCTCGATGACGCCGCGCGAGGTGCGCACGTCATGCACCACCACGGGCGAGGCCCCCGGGCAGGCGGGCCGCAGCGCCTCGGCCAAAAGCGGCAGGAGCGCATCCGGCGGGACGAACGCGCCCGTGGCGTCCACGAAGCCCACGCGGTCGGCGTCGCCGTCGAAAAGCAGGCCCAGATCCAACCCGCCCTCGCGCACGCACCGGGCGAGCTGCTCGCGGTTCCCGGCCTCGAGCGGGTTCGGCCCGTGGTGCGGGAAGGCGCCGTCAGGCGTCGCGTTCAGGAGCGCGGCGGCCTCGCCGAAAAGCTCCCGCGCCAACACGCCCGCCGCGCCGTCCGAGCAATCCACCGCGAAACGCAGCCCCGACAAATCCGGCTTGCGCCCGCGCATCCACCCCAGATAGGCCGGGAGCAGGTCGACCCGCCGCACCGTGCCGGGCGTGGCCGCCGGCGGCGGCAGGGCGCCTGCCTCGATCCACGCCTCCGCCTGACGCAGCCCCTGGTCGTAGCCGCACGGGCGCGCCCCGGCCTTCGAGACCTTCAGGCCGTTGTACCGCGGCGGGTTGTGGGACGCCGTCACCATCACCGACGCGCCATAGCCGCGCGCCGCGTTGAAAAAATAGGTCATCGGCGTGGTGCAGAGCCCCAGGTCGTCCACGTCCGCCCCGGCCTCGGAAAGGCCTTTGGCGAGCGCCGCGACGAGCGCGGGCGAGGATTGGCGGGCGTCCCGCCCCACAAGCACGGCCTTCGCGCCGAGCAGGGCGGGCAGGCACCGGCCCACCTGGTAGGCGAGCGTCTCGGTCACGTCGGCGCCGAAGACGCCCCGGATGTCATAGGCCTTGAATGCTTTCATCGTCACTCCACATGGCAAAGCAGCCCTTTGAGGTAAAACCCTTCCGGGAAATCCAGCGACTCGACGTGGTCCGGCGCCTGGCGCAGCTCGCGCAGGATCCTGACGCGCCGCCCCGCGTCGCGCGCGGCCTCGGCCACCACCATGCGGAAGGTCGCCGGGTCGATGGCCCCCGAGCACGAGAAGGTGGCCAGCACGCCGCCGGGCGAGACGAGCTTCAGCCCCAGCAGGTTGATGTCCTTGTACCCGCGCAGCGCCTTGGCCGCCAGCGCCTTGGTGTCGGCGAACTTCGGCGGGTCCAGCACCACCAGGTCGAACGAGCGCGCACGGTCGCGGAAGGCGCGCAGCTCCTGGAAGACGTTGCCCTGGATGAACTCGGCCTCCGGCAGACCATTGAGCGCGGTGTTGCGCCGGGCCTGCCCCAACGCCGGGGCGGAAAGGTCGACATGCGTCACCGCCGCGGCCCCGGCCAGCTGCGCCGCCACGCCGAAGCCGCCCGTGTAGCAAAAGGCGTTGAGCACGCGGCGGCCCCGCGCGGCCCCGGCCACCAGGCGGCGGTTCTCGCGCTGATCCAGGTAAAAGCCGGTCTTATGCCCCCCGCGCACGTCCACCTCGAACCGCACGGGGCCCTCGTGGATGACGATGCGCCCGGGCGGTTCCTCCCCCGCGAGCAGGCCCACGGCGGGCTCCAGCCCCTCGCGCCTGCGGCCGTCCACGTCGCTGCGCTCGTAAAAGCCCTTGGCCCCCGTCCGCGCCATGAGCGACGCGACGAGCGCGGCCTTGTTGCGCTCGGCCCCGGCGGTGGCGAATTGGCCCACCAGCACGTCCCCGTAGCGGTCGACCGTCACGCCCGGCAGGCCGTCGGCCTCGGCGTTCACCAGGCGCAGGGCATCGGTGTCGAAGCGCTCGGCCATGCCCTCGCGCACGGCCAGCGCCGCGGCCACGCGCGCATCGAGGAAGGTCTCCCCCGCCGCGCCCTCGGCCTCCTCGCCAAAGGCCCACAGCCGCACGCGGATCTGCGAGGCGGGCGACCACGCGCCCACGCCCAGCGGGCGGCCCTCGGCGTCGGCCACGAGCACCGTCTCGCCCAACCCGGGCTCGCGCGAGACCGTGCCTATCGCGCCGGAGAAGATCCACGGATGGCGCAGGCGCGTGGGCCTGTCGCGCCCGGGCTTGAGGCGGACGACCTTCATGCGTCCCTCCCGAGGGCCTCGGCCTGGGCCTTGAAGAGCGTGGCGCACCCTTCCCTGGCCAGTGCCCGCAGCGCGTCGAGCTGGGCGTCGGTGAAGGGCTCGTGCTCGGCCGTGCCCTGCAATTCCACGAAGCGGCCGTCGGAGGTCATGACGACGTTGAGGTCGACGTCCGCCGTCGAGTCATGCGCGTAGTCCAGGTCCAGGGTCGGCACGCCCGCGCAGATCCCCACGCTGACGGCGGCCACGCGCCGCCTGATGGGAGATTCCTCGATCACGCCCGCGGCCAGGAGCGCGGCCACGGCGTCCTCCAGCGCCACCATGCCGCCGGTGATGGAGGCGCAGCGCGTGCCGCCGTCGGCCTGGAGCACGTCGCAGTCGACGGTGATGGTGCGTTCGCCGAGCTTCGCCAGGTCGACGCTCGCGCGCAGGGCCCGCCCAATGAGCCGGCCGATTTCCACGCCGCGGCCGTCCTGCCGCAGCTTCTTGATGTCGCGCTCCTTGCGCGTGAGGGTGGAGGAAGGCAGCATCGCATACTCCGCCGTCACCCAGCCCGTCCCCATGCCGCGCAGGAAGGGCGGCGCCTTGTCCTCCACGCTCGCGGTGCAGAGCACCCATGTGTCGCCCTGCTTGATGAGCACCGAACCCGGCGCGTGCTTCGTGAACTTCCGGCAAATCTCAACGTTTCTCATGGGGACTCCTTCGCCCGCCAGTATACCAAACGCCGCGCCCAAACGCCCCGAAACATGCTACAATGGCGCGCATGAACCCCCGTGTCCACAACTTCTGCGCCGGCCCCGGCACGCTCCCCCCGGAGGTGCTCGAGGCGCTCCGCGAAGACCTTGCCGACTGGCGCGGCCTCGGCCGCTCCGTCCTGGAGGTCTCCCACCGCACCGACGCCTACCGCGAGCTCCACGGACGTGCCATCGCCAACCTCCGCGCCCTCCTCGGCCTCGGCGCGGATTACGAGATCCTGCTGCTGCAGGGCGGCGCCAGCGGCCAGTTCGCCATGCTCCCCTACAACTTCCTGCGCGCCGGCCAAACGGCGGACTACGTGGTGCGCGGCTATTGGGGCGAGAAGGCCTCCCGCCAGGCCGCCCGCGTCGGCGCCGTCCGCATCCTCCCGGAGCCCGGCGGCTGGACGCCCGGCGCAGCCTACGCCCACGTCACCACCAACGAGACCATCGCCGGCACCCGCCTCCCGGAGAGTTTCCCGTCCCCCGAGGCCCCCCTCTGCGCCGACATGAGCAGCGACATCCTCGCCGCCCCGCGCGATTACCGCCGCTACGCCCTCCTCTACGCCGGCGCGCAGAAGAACCTCGGCGTCGCGGGCCTGGCCATCGTCGCCGCCCACCACGATTTCCTCTCCCGCGCCCGGCGCAACCTCCCCGCCGCCTTCTCCTACCTCGAGCACGCCCACGCCGACGGCCTCTACCACACCCCCAACGCCTTCGCCGTCGATGCCCTCGCGCACGTCACCGGCTGGCTCCTGCGCGAAGGCCCGCGGCAGGTCTGGGAACGCAACGCCCGCAAGGCCGAGCGCCTCTACGCCGAGCTCGACGCCTCCCCCTTCTGGCGTCCCCTCGCGCCAAAGGCCGAGCGCTCCCTCACCAACGTCACCTTCCGCCTCCCCACCGCCGCCCTTGAGGAGGCCTTCCTGGCGCAGGCCGAGGCCGAGGGCCTCGTCGCCCTCCGCGGCCACCGCGCCCTGGGCGGCATCCGCGCCTCCCTCTACAACGCCCTTCCGGAAGCCGCCGTCGAAGCCCTCGTGGCCTTCATGCGCCGCTTCGCCAGGGAAAACGCCTGAACCCCACCGCAAACAAAGGAGCACACCATGGCCATCGAAAACGAGATCTACGCCGACGGCGTCTATCAGATCCACATGCTCGAGCAGACCATCCGCCTCGACTTCATGCGCCTGCAGCCCAACCCTGAGAACCAGACCCCCGTGCCCAAGCCCTTCGAGCGCGTCATCCTCACCCCCCAGGGTTTCCTGCGCACCTATGAGGCCATGGGCCAAATCATCCGCAAGCTCGAGGAGCTCGGCCTCATCCGCCGCAACCCCAACCCGCCCGCCGAGCAAAAGTAACCCCGCCCCACCCCTGCCCGCCCTTCGCCGCGCCCGAACGCGGCGGGCGGTGTCGTTTTGCGCACGAAAAGGACTGGAAAGATGAACGAGACGAAACCGGAGAAGCCCTTCGTCGTCTGGATGGGCTGGCTGCGCCTCATCGCCCTGCTGATGGTCTGCCTTTGCCACGCGTGCGACCCGCTCTCGGCCTTCGGCTCGCAAGAGGAAAAGCGCTGGATCGTGGCCATCGGCTCCTTCATCCGCCCCTGCGTGCCCCTTTTCGTCATGCTCACCGGCGCGCTCCTCCTGCCCACCCGTGAGGGCTTCGGCGGGATGCTCCGCCGCCGCGTCTCCCGTCTGGTTGCGCCCTTCCTGCTCTGGACCGCCGTCTATGCCGCGCTCCCCTGGCTCCTCGCCGCCTGCGGCGTGGCCTCCGACGCCATCCAGCGCGTCTTCTTCCCCTTCGCCGCCCCCCTGCACACCGACGCCCCCAGCATCGCACGCACCTTCCTCCTCTCCCTCGTCCAATTCAACCAATACGCCGTCCAGCTCTGGTACATCTACCTTCTCGTCGGCCTCTACCTCTTCATGCCCATCCTCTCGCCCTGGCTCCGCCAGGCCACCGTCCGCGCCAAGCTCGCCTTCCTGGCCCTCTGGGCCGCCGCCCTCGCCCTCCACCACTGGCTCCTCCTCCTTGAGGCCCTCCGCCACACCGCCTGGGGAGCACCCCTCGTGGCCGACTACCTTGTCCGCTTCGCCGCCCCGGACACCCTCGCCCAGACCGCCTCCTGGGACGCCTACCCCATCCTCGGCGCGTGCGACTGGAACACCTTCGGCGCGCTCTATCCCTTCGCCGGCTTCGTCGGCTACCTCGTCCTCGGCCATCTCTTGCGCGACCTCCGCCTCTCCCTCGGCCGAACCCTCGCCGTCGCCCTTCCCCTCCTTCTCGCCGGCTACGCCGCCGTCGCCCTCGGCACCCGCTGGCTGTGGGCCCAGCCCGACTGCACCGCCAAGATGTTCGAGTACTTCTGGTGGTACTGCTCCATCCCGGTGGCCATGATGAGCGCCGCCGTCTTCCTCCTGGTCAAAAAGCTCGACCGGGCCCCCCGCCCCCTGCTCTTCCTGCTCAAAGACCTCACCCGCTGCGGCCTCGGCGTCTTCTGCGCCCACTACGTCTTCGTCACCGGCGCCTACTACCTCCTCCACGACCTGCTGCCCATCCCCCTCCTCGTCCCCAGCGCCGCCCTGCTCGGCCTCGCCGCCGCCTGGGCCGTCGTCTCCCCCCTCGAGCGTCTCCACCCCCGCCTCCGCGCCCTCATCGGCTGACCCTGCCCGAACGCCACCGAAGCGTCTCGGGGGGCCCAAAACCCGCGCCAGCTCAGGGAAGGACGGAGACGCGGACGTCCGCGGAGGTGAAGGCGGGCGGGGCAAAGCCGTAGACGGCGGCGCGCCCGGCCGGGACGGCGGAGGCAAGCAGGTTGGCGACGTACGCCTTGGCCGCGGCGACGGCCTCACGGAGAGATTGCCCCAGGGCCAGGCCGGCGGCGATGGCGGCGCTGAGGGCGCAGCCGGTGCCGTGGGTGGTGAGGGGGGCCTCGACGCGGGGGGCCTCGAAGGCCAGGCACGCGCCTTCCGGCGCGGCGAGGAGGTCCAGGCTGGCGCGGGCGGCGGCGTGACCGCCTTTGAGGAGGACGCGCACGCCGAGGCGTTCGGCAAGGGCGCGGGCGGCGGCCTGGGGGGCGGCCTCGACGGCGGGAAGGGGGCGGCCGAGGAGGGCGGCGGCCTCGGGGAGGTTGGGGGTGAGGAGGGTGGCGCGGGGGAGGAGACGCGCGGTGAGGACGCCGACGGCGGAGTCGTCGAGGAGGCGCGCGCCGCTGGTGGCGACCATCACGGGGTCGACCACAAGGGGAAGCGCGGGGTGGGCCTCGGCGAAGTCGGCCGCCACGCCGATGAGCGCGGCATTGAGCAACATCCCGGTCTTGGCGGCGCGAAGGGCGAAGGCATCGGCCACACGCCCAAGCTGGTCGCGCAGGACGGCGGGCTCGGCGCCCTGCACGAGGCCGACGCCGAAGGGGTTCTGCGCGGTGAGCGCGGTGATGGCCGCGCAACCATGGACGCCGTGCGCCCAGAACGTGCGCAGGTCGATCTCGATGCCGGCCCCGCCGCCGCTGTCGCTGCCCGCGATCGTCAATGCCACCGGGATGTTCTCTGCCATGGGGAAGCCTCCTTGAGGGGCGCAGTATAGCACAGGGCGGGGTGGGTTTGGTAAAATAAGGCCATGTTCACCGGTCTGGTTCAGTGTATGGGCGAGGTGTCGAAGGTACGGGCGCGCGGCTCGGGCGCCGTGCTGGCCGTGCGCGCGCCGCGCCTGACGGCCGGGGGAAAGGATCCCCTGGCCCTGGGCGAGAGCGTGGCGACGGACGGGGCGTGCCTGACCGTCACCGCCGTGCGGGGAGACGCCTTCGAGGCCGAGGTGCTGGAGGAGACGCTCCGCTGCACCATGCTCGGCGATTTGCGCCCCGGCGACCGCGTGAACCTGGAGCGCGCCCTGCGCCTGGGGGACCGCCTGGGCGGGCACATCGTGGCCGGGCATGTGGACGAGGTGGGGCGGCTGACGGACAGGCGGCCGGAAGGGGCGGACTTCCGCCTGCGCTTCGCCTGCTCGCCAGACTTTGCCCGCGGCGTCGTCCGCAAGGGCTCCGTCGCCGTCGCCGGCGTCAGCCTTACCGTCGCGGCGCTCGGCGGGGACTGGTTCGAGGTCGCCGCCATCCCCACCACGTTGCGCGAGACTGTGCTGGGCGGGTTGCCCATCGGCGGGCGCGCCAATTTGGAGGCCGACCTTGTCGGCGCGTACGTGCGCCGGGCGCTCGGCCGGGATTCCCTTTCGCTTGAACAACTCATCGCCGCGGGTTTCGCGGACTAACGCAAGGACAACGCCATGGACATCGACACCGCCGAGCTGCTGGAAGGCCAGATCGAGAGCAAAGCCCTCACCCTCAAGGAACTCTTCGCCGAAGACCCCGGCCGCGCCGGGAAGATGACCGTCTCCGCCGCCGGCTGGACGCTCGACTATTCCAAGAACCTCGTGGACGAGCCCACCCTCAAGCTCCTCCTCCGGCTCGCCGAGAAGGCCGACCTCAAGGCCGAAATCGAGAAGATGTTCACCGGCGAGCACATCAACAAGACCGAGGACCGCGCCGTCCTCCACACCGCCCTGCGCTCCTCCAAGACCGCCGGACTGGTGGTCGACGGGCAGGACGTCTACGCCGACGTCCACGCCGTCCTCGACCGCATGGGCGACTTCGCCGCCCGCATCCGCGCCGGCAAGTGGCGCGGCGCCACCGGCAAGACCATCCGGTACGTGGTGAACATCGGCATCGGCGGCTCAGACCTCGGCCCCGCCATGGCCTGCCAGGCCCTCCAGCCCTTCTCCAAGCGCTCCATCAAGTGCTTCCACGTCTCCAACATCGACGCCACGCACATGGCCGAGACCCTCCGCCAGGTCAAGGCCGACCAAACCCTCTTCATCGTCGCCTCCAAGACCTTCACCACCCAGGAGACGATGACCAACGCCCACACCGCCCGCGCCTGGCTCGTCGAGCGCCTGGGTGAGGCCGCCGTCCCCCGCCACTTCGTCGCCGTCAGCACCAACGCCGCCAAAGTCAGGGAGTTCGGCATCGACGAAGCCAACATGTTCGGCTTCTGGGATTGGGTCGGCGGCCGCTACTCCCTCCCCTCCGCCATCGGCCTTTCGCTCATGATCGCCATCGGGCCCGCCAACTACAAGCGGATGCTCGCCGGCTACGAGGCCATGGACAAGCACTTCCGCACCGCGCCCTTCCGCCGCAACCTCCCCGTTCTCCTCGCCCTCATCGGCATCCTCTACTCCAACGGCTACGGCGCAGACTCCTACGCCGTCCTCCCCTACGACCAATACCTCGCCCGCCTCCCCGCCTACCTCCAGCAGCTCGACATGGAGAGCAACGGCAAGAGCGTCGACCGCGACGGGAACCCCGTCGACTACATGACCGGCCCCATCGTCTGGGGCGAGCCCGGCACCAACGGCCAGCACGCCTTCTACCAGCTCATCCATCAGGGTACCCGCCTCATCCCCGCCGACTTCATCGGTTTCTGCCGCAGCCACAACCCGATCGGCGACCACCACGACAAGCTGATGGCCAACTTCTTCGCCCAGACCGAGGCGCTCGCCTTCGGCAAGACCGCCGAGCAATGCCGCGCCGAGGGCGTCCCCGAGCGCCTCATCCCCTACAAGACCTTCGAGGGCAACCACCCCACCAACACCCTTCTCGCCGACGAGCTCACCCCCCGCACCTTCGGCGCCCTCATCGCCCTCTACGAGCACAAGGTCTTCACCCAGGGCGTCATCTGGAACATCTACTCCTTCGACCAATGGGGCGTCGAGCTCGGCAAAGTCCTCGCCGGCAAGATCCTCAAGGAACTCGAAGACCCCGCCCTCCCCCTCGCCCACGATTCCTCCACCAACGCCCTCATCGCCCGTTACCGCGCCGCCAAGGCCTGATGCACCCAACGGGAAAGCGCCCACGCGCTTCCCAAAAAACAAGAAAGCCCCGGCCAACCGGCCGGGGCTTTTGCTATCATAAGGGCACGCCGCGGGTGAGCCGTGGCATTCTTGCGCTTTGCGCAGACAAGTTGCCTGACTGAAACTTGGAACCTTTCACACCTGGGCAACGTGTTTGGCGGAGCGTGTCATATTCGGCACGCTTCCTTTTCATGTATCCAGGTAAGGCAGTTCCAAGGCCGCAGTCAGGCACGTGAAAGGAAGCGTGCTTTTTATGGCGAGCAACAAGGGACTGAACCAGGCCAACAAGCAAAAGAAAGACGAGTTTTACACGCAACTCTCGGACATCGAGCACGAGTTGCGCCATTATCGCGCACACTTCCGCGGCAAAACGGTGCTGTGCAACTGCGACGACCCGCGCGTCTCCAACTTCTTCCGCTACTTCGCCTTCAACTTCGAGGCGCTGGGCCTCCGCCGGCTGATCACCACCTGCTACAAGAACCAGGATCCCGACCTCTTCAGCATGAACACCTGCGAGCGGGCCATTTGGCTGGAATACCTGGGCGACACGAACGGCAACCGCGTGCCCGACCCCGATGAAATCGGCATCCGCCCGCTCCAAGGCGACGGCGACTTCCGCTCGCCGGAATGCGTGGCGCTGCTCAAGCAGGCCGACATCGTCGTCACCAACCCGCCCTTCTCCCTCTTCCGCGAGTACCTCGCGCAATTGATCGAGTACGGCAAGAAGTTCATTATCATCGCCCATCAAAACGCCATTCACTACAAAGAAGTCTTTCCGCTTTTCATGCGAAACGAGATCTGGCTGGGTTATGGGTTCCCTGGGAACGCCAGTTTCTTCATCTCGAAATACGAGGACGTTGCCACGGCAAGTTCGCACCGCGAGGGCATGATTCGCGTCTCGGGCGTAACGTGGTTCACCAATCTGGATATACCCAAGCGGCACGAAGAACTCATCCTCTATAAGACCTACACGCCCGATGATTACCCGGAGTATGACAACTACCGCGCCATCAACGTCAATAAAACAGCGGAGATCCCAATGGACTACGGCGGAATTATGGGTGTACCGATCACATTCATGGATAAATATAACCCCGAACAATTCGAGCTGATTGGAACAAGCACAACAGAGATGGCACGCGGGGCGCCCTATCTCAACGGCAAACGGATTTATGAGCGTATTCTCATCCGCAGGAGGAAGCAAGATGAAAATTGAGTTACGGCATGTCACGGTTCGCGAACTGACAGAAGGGTATGTGGACGATGGCGACGGCGGCGTGCGCGGTTACGGCGGGCGGCTCGACATCCGCCCGCCCTATCAGCGCGAGTTCATCTACAAAGACGCCCAGCGCGACGCCGTGATCGACACGGTGACGGCGGGTTATCCGCTGAACGTGATGTACTGGGCCGCCCGCGGGGACGGCACCTTCGAGGTCATCGACGGCCAGCAGCGCACCATCAGCATCTGCCAGTACGTCGCCGGGGACTTCTCCCACAACCTCCGCTTCTTCCACAACCTCACGGCGGACGAGCAGGAACTTATCCTCGACTACCCGCTGATGGTCTACGTCTGCACCGGCACGGAGAGCGAAAAGCTGGCCTGGTTCCGCGTCATCAACATCGCCGGCGAAAGGCTCTACGAGCAGGAACTGATGAACGCCGTCTACTGCGGCCCCTTCGTCACCGACGCCAAACGCCACTTCAGCCGGAACAATTGCCCCGCCTATCGGCTGGCGGAACGCTACGTCTCAGGCAAGGTGGTGCGGCAGGATTTCCTGGCCACGGCGCTGGCATGGATTTCACGGGGCGACGCGGAAGTGTACATGGCCGCCCATCAGCACGACCCCAACGCCACGGCGCTGTGGCTCCATTTCCAACAGGTCATCGGTTGGGTCAAGGCCACCTTCCCCCACTGGCGCAAAGAGATGCGCGGCGTCGACTGGGGCACGCTCTTCCGGCGCTTCGGCCAAGAGACGCTCGACGTGGCCGCGCTGGGCGAACGCGTCGACGCCCTCATGGCCGACAGCGACGTCCAATGCAAGAAAGGCATCTACGCCTACGTGTTGGACGGGGACGAGCACCACCTTGAGCTGCGCGCCTTCGACGACAACACCAGGCGCACCGCCTACGAGCGCCAGCAAGGCCTCTGCCCAAATTGTGGGAAACACTTCGAGCTCGGCGAGATGCACGCCGACCACATCCTCCCATGGTCAAAAGGCGGCCACACCGTCGAAGCGAATTGCCAGCTGCTCTGCCGCACCTGCAACCTCCGCAAAGGCGCCAGATGAACGCCACGCCCCTCTCCTCAGGAGAGCTGCGCCACGCGCGCGATTATGGTACACTCAAGGCGTTCCGCGCGGTCACGGTCAGGGAGAGGCAAGTCATGCACAGTCGGTTGGTCAAAGCGCTGGTCTTTCTGGGGGCGATACTGGCGCTGAGCGCGCCGGCGCGGGCATGGCTGGACACCGGGGAAGAACTGTCCGAGTGGGAATGGATGGAGCTGGAAACCGCACGGCGGGCCTGGCAAGGCGCGCAGAGATGGGACGACGGCCAACGGACACGGCTCTACGACGAGGAGATCGAGGACACCCTGCGCCACGGTCGGCAAGGCGACATCTTCTGGAAAAGCGAATTCAACCGCCTGTTGGGAGAACGTCGCCGCGCGCAGAGAAACGCAATGGCCATCGAGGCGGCACGCTGGGAATGGGAAAGGGAGCGCGCCCGGGAGCGGAACGCGCACACACGGCGGCTTGATCGCACCATCGACGACACGTTGAACAACGCGGAATGGGACGAGTCGGGCGCCTGGCGGATGGACTTCGACCGATTGCTGCGCACCCGCCGCACGGCACGCGAGCGGCTCGGCAAGCCACCGAGCCCCTCCCAGCCTCTTCCCCCGCCGCGCCCCCACCTGTTGCACCCTCAGCCGCGCACGCCGCGCCACTGGGGTCGTGCCCCGTTCACCCCCCTGTAAAGCGAAGGACAAAGAACCATGGCGGAAATCATCCCATTCAACGAGGCTGGAATCGAACGGGCGGCAGGATTGTTGACGCGGGGCGGGGTGGCAATCGTGCCGACGGAGACGGTCTACGGCGTGGCATGCCACCCGGCCTTCCCGGAGGCGTTAGAGCGGATCCGCGCGATGAAGCACCGGGACAGGGACAAACCTTTCCAGCTCCTGGCGGCGGACACCGCGACGGTATGGGCGGACGGCGCCCTGCATTCACCGGAAGCGGAACGGGCGGCGGCCCATTGGCCTGGGGCGCTCACCCTGGTGTTGCCGACGGGCAAGGGGACAACGGAAGGGTACCGCGTGCCGGACCTGCCCCTCCTGCGGCGCCTCATCGCCCTTTGCGGCGGGTTGCTGCGGTGCACGAGCGTAAACCTGAGCGGGGAGCCTCCGGCGAAGGATGTGCGGGAGGCCATGGCGGCGCTCGGGGGCGCGGTCGACCTGGTGCTTGACGGCGGGCCGGCGCTGCTGGGCGTGGCCTCGACGGTGGCGGCGCTTTCGCCGGAAGGAAGACTGGCGGTGTTGCGCCAGGGTTCCGTCCACCTTTGAGGCCGCAAGCGTTCGCAACGCCGACAAAAAAGGAAGCGCCCGTGCGGGCGCTTCCTTTTTTGTCGGCCGTGGCCGTTACTCCTCGACGACGACGCGGAAGCCGACGTTGTAAGGATGCTGCCATTGCGGATAACCCCAGCGGTTGGCGGAGGAGGCGCGAATCTGACGCTGATACCAGGAACCGCCGCGGATGACCTTGAGCTCGGGATTGGCGCCGTCAAAGCCGGGCCCGCCCTCATAGGAGACGAAGGGCGAGGTGGTCCATTCGGCGACGTTGCCGTGCATGTCGTAGAGCCCAAAGGCGTTGGGGAGGTAGGAGCCGACCTTGGCAAGGTGGAGGACGCCGTCGTTGAAGCGGGGATCCTTCTTCTCGTAGTCCATCCACTGATCGGGGTTGCGGATGGGCTGCGGGTCGACGCCGCGGACGGCGAGCTTCTTCATGGTGACGTCAGCGAGGTTGGCGTGCTTGCCGAAGTCGGCGTTGAAGTCGCCGTAGTTCATGGGCGTGTCGGTGCCGGCGCGGCAGGCGTATTCCCACTCGGTCTCGGTGGGGAGACGCACCTTCTTGCCGGTCTTCTTGGAGAGCCAGTCGCAGAAGGCCTGGGCCTGGTCGAAGGAGACGCGGATGGCGGGGAAGTCCGGGTCGTTCACGAAGTAGCCGCGGCGGACCTGATCCTTGTAGTGCATGTCGTAGACGCCGTTCTCGAAGGTGGGGTCGAACTCGCGCATCATACCCATGGTGACCTCGGTGGTGCCCATGTAGAAGGGCTTGGCGACCTCGGCGGGATGGGCGGGGGCCTCGGCGTTGGTCTCGTCGTCCGAGCCCATGACGAACTTGCCGGCGGGAATCTTGACGAGGGTGATGGCCTTGCCGCCGCCGACGTCGAGGGTGAGGGTCTGGCGCTGGCCCTGCTTGGCGGCGCCGTCGAAGGGCCACCCCTCCACGGCGGGCTTCTGGGCGGGCTTGGCGACGGTCGCGCCGGTGGGGGCGGCGAACTTCACGGCCCCGGGCTTGTAGGGGTTGATGATGCGCTCGGGGTCGAAGTCGAGGTTGGTGGTCTCGCGCTCGTAGCGGCGGCGCTGGTCGATCATGCGCTGGCGGGCGCCAAACTCAGTCCACGTGCCATAGTACGGGACGTTGAGGTCAATCCAGGTGATGATGCGATCCCATTCCTCGGGCGTGAGGACGACGCCGTGGTGCCCCTTCTTGAGGATCTGGTAAAGGTCGGAGGTGGTGGCGTGGAACTCGAGCGGGTTCAGCACGTGGTAGTCACCCTCGGGGCCGTTGCGGCGGACGTAGGGGTGGAGGGCGAGATAGGACTCGGAGAACTTGCCCCAGCCCAATTTCGGGTTGTACTCGAAGTTGGGGATGACCTCGCCGATGGCGTTCTTGGCGGTGGCCTTGCCGTTGTGGCAGCCGACGCACTTGGCGTCGAGGACGGGCTGGAGCTCGCGCTCAAAGGCCCAGCCGCGGGGCGGGCCGTACCAGTTGGCAATCTGCTGCGGGGGCTTGCGGGCGGCGGCGGTCACCTGGCCAGCGGGGGCGGCGGCGTTCTGGTTCTCGTGGCAGCCGATGCAACTGATGGTCTCGCCGGGCTGGCCGACAAGCCAAGAGCGCATGAGCTGAAGGGCGCGGCCTTCGCTGTCAAGGGGCTGGACGCTGAGGGGCGTCTGCGCGGGGAAGACGAACATGGTGGAGCCATCTTCCTCGACGTCGACGGTGCCATGGAGGACACGGGGATCCCACGGGCCCTCCATACCGATGGCATAGTGGCCGCCGGCGTAGCGGGGGGCGTACTCGTAGTGGAAGACGCGGAGCTTTTTGACGGTGCCGTGGGGGACGTCCTTCAGGGTGTCCTGGCCGCGGTAGACGTTGGTCATGTAGACGTTGCAGGTCTTGGCGCCGGGAACGATGCGGTCAGGCTGGACGGGGGGGCGCTTGGTGGCCTTGAGGGGGATAGGCTCGTAAAGGTTGGTGTTGGGCATCTCCCAAAGGGTGAGGCAATTGTCGAAGATGTCGATGAGGACGATCTTGAAGTCCTTGGAGCCGTCCTCCTGCTTGGCGACGAGGACGAGTTCGTCGTTCAGCGGGCGGGGGTGGATGAAGTAGGGCGAGATGTTGTCGACGAGGCGATCCAGCGTGATGTTCTCGATGGGCTTGCCGGCGTGGCCGAACTTGTGGACGGCGCCCTGGGTCTCGATGCGGCCCTTGGAGACGTCGAACATGACGAGCTCGCCTTTGCGGGCGACGCCATGATGGCCGGAGACGATGCCGACGAACTTGGTGGAGCTGCCGGGGATGTGCTGCTGGCCGAAGATGGCGTTGGGCCAGTAGGAGTTGGAGCCGTAGAACTCCTGCTGGTCGGTGCCGTCCTGGTTCATCGTCATCATGACGCGGGAGAAGTAGTGGGCGGAGTCGGTGTACTCCCAGCGCAGGAAGACGAGGCGGCCGTTGGGATAGACCTCGGGGTTCCAGTTGCAGTCCTGGTCGAAGGTCAGGCGGCGCATCCCGGTGCGCTCTTTGTTGATGAGCACGAGGTTGGAGACGATGTCGCCGCCGCTGACGCAGGGCACGCCCTGGAAGCCGACGGAGGCGGTGGTGACGATGCGCCCGTCAGGCAGGTAGCAGGCGTCGTAGATGTCCACTTCCTTGTCGTCGTTCTTGTAGGCGCTGCGCCAGTTCTTGCCGTCGACGTCGATTTCGTAGAGTCCCCACGGGGTGCCCTTTTCCTCCTCACCGGAAGAGAGAAGCAGGGTCTTGGCGTCCCAGTCCAGGCAGAGGTCGCCCATGTAGACGGAGGATTCGCGCAGGACGGTGGGCTGGCGGTTGGGAGCCTTGTCCTGGTCGAGGGGGCCGCGGAGGAGCTTGCCCTTATAGGGCCCGCGGAGGTTGCCCTCGTTGTTACCGAGCCAGCCGGTGTTGCCGGCGTAGTTGGCGAAGAGGCCCTGGGCCGCGCCGCGCTCGCGGGAGAGGAAGATGATCTCGTCGAAATCCACCGCGGGGTGCTGCAGGAGGATGGCCTTCTGAAGCTTGCGATAGTCGGCATAAAGGGAGCCGAAATCCTTCTCGCCGGCCTCGATGCGCTTCTGGAGGGCATCGATCCCGGCGGCGATTTCGGCGGCGTTGGGATAGTTTTCGGGATACTTCCCGGAATAGCGCTTCAGGCCGTCGCGCAGGGCGTTGAGGTTGATGGCCTTGGCAAGGGCGGCCAGGCGGGCGCGCTCCTGCAACTGCGGGATGGTCTCAAGCGTCTGGCCGGTGCGGGCGCCCTGGCCGGCCTTGGGCACGAAGATGTTCTGGCGCTCGGCGCGGGCGCGGTCGGCCTCCCACACAATCTTGCGCCCGGCGTCGGCGACGGTGACGCGGAAGCCGTTGAGGCGGCCGCCGAGGCCCTCGGCGCGGTTCCAGACCGTGATGCGCTCGATCTGCCCCAGGGGGACGTCCTTGCCCAGGTCAAGCTCCCACACGGGGAAGGGGGTGTTCTCCTCGGAGTGGGTGATGGTGCCGCTGTCCCAATTGCCGGCGGTGTTGCCGTCGATGGCGCGCCGGGCCTCGCCGTTGTTGGCGGTGGAGCTTTGGATGGCGGTGCCCTCGCGGGCGATGTTCTTGCCGTCCTTGGTGATGACCTCGACCTCGGCCAGCGAAAGCGTGGCGCGATCCTTCGGCAGGTCGACGACGACATAACGGGCGTCCGCGGCGTAGACGCCTTGCGCCGCGAGCGCGGCCGCCAACGCAGCCAGGACAAATCGAGGACTCTTCATAATCCGGACTCCTTAAAAGTGTTTACCTTTAGAATACCGTTTCGGGCAACGTTTTGCAAGCCAGAACCCGCTCAGAAAACGACGTGGACCTTTTTGTGCCCAGGGTTCACGCCGCCGATGACGACGGGCTTTTCGCCGGCGGCCTCGAGTGCCTTGAGCGTGGGGCCGACCGCCGCGGAGGCGACGATTAGGACAAACCCGATGCCCATGTTGAAGACGCGGTACATCTCCTCGCGGTCCACCCCGCCCTTCTCGCCGATGAAGCGGAAGACCTGCGGCACCTCCCAGCTCGCGGCGTCGATGGTGACGTCGACGTGCTTGGGCAGGACGCGCGGGATGTTGTCGTAGAAACCGCCGCCGGTGATGTGGGCCATGCCGTGGATGTCGATGCCCGCGGCCATGACGTTGCTGACGGGCTTGAGGAAGCTCTTGTGGACGGCCAGGAGCGCGTCGGCGCAGGTGGTGTCCGTGCCGGGGAGCAGGTCGGCGGGCTTGAGGCCCTCCTGCTCGAAGATAACCTTGCGCGCCAGGGAGAAGCCGTTGGTCTGCAGGCCGCCGGAAGGCAGGCCGATGAGGACGTCGCCCACCTCGATGCGCTCGCCGGTGATGATCTGGCTCTTCTTCACCTGGCCCACGATGGTGCCCACCAGATCATACTCGCCGACGGGATAGAGGCCCGGCATCTCGGCCGTCTCGCCGCCGAGCAGGGCGCACCCGTTCTCCGCGCAGGCCTTGCAGAGGCCGGAGACCACCTGGTTGAAGATGTCCGAGTCGAAGACCGAGGCGCCGATGTAGTCCAGGAAGAAGAGCGGCGTGGCGCCCTGCACGAGGATGTCGTTCACGCAGTGGTTGACGATGTCCTGGCCCACGGTGTCGTGGCGGCCGGCCATCGCGGCGACCTTCAGCTTGGTGCCGACCCCGTCGGTCGAGGCCACGAGGATGGTGTCGGCGCCGGGGCTCTGAAAGAGGCCGCCGAAACTGCCGATGCCGCCGATGACGCCGGGGGTGACCGTCTTCTTGACCATCTGCTTGATGGTCTCGATGCCGCCCATCTTCTTGTCGATGTCCACGCCGGCGGCGGCGTACGCGCTCTGCTTTGCTTCCATGTGTTTTGGTCTCTCTTGTAAGATTGGTCTCTCTTGTAAGAATTAAAGGGTTTCGTCGTCGGGCTCCGTGAGGGCGACGCGCGCCTTCACGAAAATCGCCCCCTCGGGCAACGTGATGGTCTTGGTCTCGCCGTCCCCGGCGGAGATCTCCTTCGCCTCCGTCATGGCCTTGCCGCCCAGCGCGGAGGCGTAGGTGATGTAAAGCGTGCCGTTGATTTTATTCAGGGGCGCGGGCTCGGCCTCGGCCTGCAGGGCCGTACCGTCCGCCGAGACGGGGACGTAAGAGCCGGCGACGGTGATGGAGCCGGGGGTGTCGCCCTCGGGCGGGGTGATGTCAGTGATGGTGAGGCTGGGCTTGCCGCCCACGTTCATCGCGAAGGCGTCGGAGATTTCGGTCTCGGTGGCGTCCTTCATCGCCCCGCCCTTGCCCGGGTCGTTCAGCCACTTCACATACTCGCCCACCAGCTCGGCGTCCTGCGGCGCGCCATCCGCCGACGGCGGCAGGATACCGGTCGGGACGGCGGCCACGGCCAGGCCCGTCGCCTCGCCCTCGCCGGCGAGCACCACGGTGTTGAAGGTGGGAAGGCCGACCACTTCGTCGGTTTCGACCTTGCTTGATTCGCCGCCCTTCGTAAGCGTGACGACGTACTTCACCGCGTCCTGGACGCCTTTGGCCTCCACGCTGACCTCCAGCGTGTCGCCGTCTTGAACCGTCAATCCCTGCGCCTGATGCCACTTGCCGCCGGCATAGACAAGCACGGAACCATCCACGTCGGCGGTGACGACGAGCTTGTCGTCCGCTTGCTCCGACCCGGCGATGGGGTCGGTGGGGAGGGTCATGGTGAGCTTGGCGGAGAAGAGCACGGTGCCCCCCGCCTCGACCTCGACAGCCTTATCGAGCGTAAGCGTGTTATCGTCCTTCAACGATTCCGTCGTCGCGGGGGCGTTGACGACAAGCTGCTCAGCCGCGCAGAGGGGAAGGGCCAGGCAGAGGGCCGCAAACAGGGGAAGTCTCTTCATCGTCGTCTTCCTTTCTTGTCTCAAACTCTCAAAGCACACGCAGGAGGCGCGGCATCACATCCATCAACGAGGCGGCCCCCGCGCGGATTTCATCCTCGCGCGGGCCGACGGCAATCAGCGGCACCTGGTTGAAGGTATGGCCGCGGGTGGAGAGATCCTCGATGTTGCCATGGTCGGAGGTAACCACGAGGAGCGTGTCGTCCGGGCGCCCGGCGACGACTTCCTTGAGGAAGGCGTCGAGCGTGCGGAGCACTTCCTCGGCGCGCGCGCGGCTCTGCGAGTGGCCGGCGGTGTCGGTGAGGAAATACTCGAAGAGGGTCAGGTCGTTCTCGGCGGCGACGGCGAGCAGGTGCCCGGCGGCCTCCTCGGGCGTGACGAGCGGGCCGGTGTACCCTTTGGGCACGAGCACGGCGCGCGTGAGGTCGTGCACCACGGCGCGCCCCGCGAGCATATCCTTCTGGAAACGCAACGTCTCGGGCGCGGTGAGGGACATGATGGTGGTGACGCTCTTGAAGCGGCGGGCGGCGAGCTCCTCGGCCGCATCGGCGAAGTAGGCGTCGGCGAAACAGACGCGCAGGCCGCGGCGGCGGGCCTCGATGAAGAGGTTGTCCTCTTGCAGGAGCTTGCAAAGCGTGGGGCCGGGGAAGCCCTCCTTGTGGCGGCCCATCACCTGCGCCGCGTTCACGCCCGTGTAGAGCGTGGCCTGGCCGGTGGCCGACTGCGGCAGGCCGGGAATGCCCAGGCAGGCATCCAAATGCGGGGCCTTCCCCATCAATGCGCAGAGCGTGGGGCAGACCTCCGGGCAGACGGGGTTTTGCTCCCCCGCCGGCCCATAACCCACGCCATCGATGAAGATGTACAACACGCGCATGACGACAACATCATACCACAATTCAAGGATGAAGGAAACCGCAAATCAAGAAGCGTTCCCGACGGAGGCCCGCGTGCTTCCGCGAGGCCGAATGGGAGAGGCGGCTCCTGCCGGAACGGGGCGACTGGGCGGGTGGCCTCCCGTTCGCCGGGACGCGCCATGCCTGCGGCGCTTGACCACGCGGGGCCGGTGTGCCACAGTGAAGACATGAAACGTTTGCTTTTCCCGTTGGCCTTCCTGCCCCTGCTTGCCCTGGCGCTCCTCATCGGGTGCGCGGCCCCCCAACGTGCGCCCTTCTCGCCGGAGAGCGACGCGCTGTTGGCCTCCTTCGCCGACTGGGGGCCGAAGGCGGACGCCGCGCACGTGGCGGCCCTGGAAGCCGCGGCGCGGGGCGATTGCTCCGCGCTCAGCGACTGGCGCGAGAAGCTGCTCCGCCCGGACGGCGAGGTGGCCTTCAACGCCGCGCACGCCGGCAGGGCCACCCTCCGCTTCGAGGGCCCGTGGGCCGTCTACGCGCCCGCCGGCGAGCCCAAGGCCACCGTTCTCTACCTCCACGGCGGCGGCTGGGCCGTCGGGGACGCGCGCCTCTGCGAGGACTTCTGCGCGGGGCTGGCCGAGCGCGCCCAGGCGGAGGTCTGGTCGCTCAATTACCCGCTCGCGCCTGAGCACCCCTTCCCCGTCGCCCCGCGCTTTGCGGCCGAGCGCCTCAACGCCCTGCGCGCGCGTTTCCCGGGCCGCCCGCTCTACGTCGCGGGGGACTCCGCGGGCGGCAATCTGGCCGTCGCGGCCGCGCTCCTCGCGCCGGGGCAGGCCGACGGCCTCATCCTGGCCTACCCCGCCCTCGCGGTGCAGGACAAGGTCGCGCCGGAAGGCGACCTGTACGGCGACGTCCTGGCCCTGACCGACGCGCTGATGTCCGCCTTCGGACGCCTTTACGTGGACGCGGCGACCGCCGCGGCCGACCCCGTCGCGTCGCCCCTTGCCGCCGGGGACGACGCGCTCCGGGCCCTGCCGCCCGTCCTCACCCTCGCGGCGGAATGCGACGTGCTGGCCGGGCAATCCCGCGTCTTCCACGAGCGCCTCGCGGCCCTTGGGCGCACGGGCGACGTGCGGCACGTCGTCCCCGGCGCCGTCCACGGCTTCCTGTCCTTCCCCACCCTCACGGCGGCGCAGGGCGAGGCCCTCGGCGTCGCCGTCGGCTGGATCAAGGCCGACCGCTGAAAAAAGGCTTGCGGAACGCCCCCCTTTTCGCTATGCTATCACCAGAAAGTAGCGTTATGAGGACATCGCACGTTTCGCTCCCCGCTTTTCTCGCACTGGCTTGCGCCCTGTGCGCCCTCCTTGCGCGCGCCCAGCTCACGCCCGAAAACAAGGCCGACAATCCCTACGTGCCGCAGGCCGGCGACCTCGCCGCCCAAGGCTGGAGCGTCCTCAACGCGGCGGACGAGGAAACCCAAGACACCGACCTCTCCGGCTACACGTTCACGGCGGACGGCACGGAAAGCTACCTCGACTTCTCCGCGGAAGACAATCCCCTCGGCGGCTTGGAGACCGTCTACCTCGCCCTTGGCATCGTCGGTGAGGACGGAAAGCCCATCACGATGGCGCGCAAAGGTACCAGCCCCTTCCGTACCGACAACGTCTACGCGAAAGTGCGCTTCGAGCGCTCGGCCAACGCGCCAAGCATGGACGACCTGCGCACGATGTACCCCACCTACCAGCAGACCGGCGGCACCGCCGTCGCCCCCAAACTGGGCCTCTACGTGAATGACGACGGCTATTTCTGCGTCTCACGCGTTCGCTTTGGGCAAACGGGCACCCTCGACGACCTCGTCTTCGAGTTTTGCACGACCGAGGTGCGTTACGACGACGTCTCCCCCGGCGAGGGCGCCGTGGTGGTGCGCCTTGAGTTCCAGACCTTCGCGGCGACCGAGCAGGCGCCCTCGGTGCGCGGGTTCCGCATCTGGGTGCGAGACGCCGCCGACGATGCCGAGGAGATCTGCCTGACCGCCGGCCTTGGCTATCGCTGGACGCAAGACGATGCAAACCTGGGTTACACCTTCGACTTCTCCTCCCTGGGGGCAGACGAGGACTGCGACTGGTTCTACGCCATCGACTCCGCCCAAATGGAATTCGACATTGCGAATATGAACGGCCCAGCGCTGGAGGCACTGAACCAGCTGGCCTTCTCCGCCACCGGCGGCGGTTTCTACTCCGCCTGGCTCGCCATCAACGGTTCCGCCTTGACGCAAGAGACGCTTGACAACTACGACTTCGGCGAATTCAACGCCTTCCTCCAAGGCAACCCGATGGACAACCTGGTCACCGACTGGGCCTCGCGCTACGGCGTGGACCTGATGCAATACGGGACGTCCAAAACCAGGCGCTTCATGGCCGCGGACGGGGCAGACCGCACCCACGGCTTCAACGCCTTCCTGCTGGACATGGATCCCAAGGCCCAAGTGGAGCAACGCCTCCAGGTCACCGGCATCGTGCCGGCGGCCGATGGCTCCGTCACCCTCACCGTGCGCGGCCCCGAGGGATGCGTCCTCAAAAACGCCCTCAACAGCGCAGGCATCCTCCACGTCACCCGCGCCGAGACCCTCGACGGCCTCCCCACGGCCGCCCCCACGGTTGTTCCGGTGGACAAGCTGGCCTTCGACGGCGGCTCCGCCACGATGGTGCTCCCCCCGGCGGGCGACGGCGCGCCGTTGCCCTTCATAAAGGTAACGCTCCAGCCAAACGAACCACCCGCCGCCGAGTGAACACGGGGGCGCGAAAGCGCCCCTTTTGCTTGCGGGGGCGGGCCGTTTTTGCCACACTGGTGGGAAAGGAATCGCCATGAACCCATTCAACAGTCTTCGATTGTGCCTCCTCGCCGCCGCGCTCTGCGCGGCCGGGCCGGCCTTCGCCGCGCCCACGCCCGACGACCCCTTCCGCCCCGACGTCGTTTACGCCGAAGGCACGGTCACGGCGACCTTCCTGCTCCTTGAGCCGGGCCAGCACATTTACGACGCGATGCTGACCTGCTCGCTCGGCGCGCCGACCTCCAAGCCCCCCCTCGCCGGAAGCGACGAGATGGGCGGCGACTATTACGCCGACCTGGCCGAGTTCACCTGGCCCGCCGCGCCGGGGCAGACCTTCACCCTCGGCTACCAGGGGTGCGACGCGGATCTGTGCCACATGCCCCAGGAGCTGACCTTCACCATCACCGCCGAGGGCAAGGTCGTCGAGGGCGCCGCCGCGGCGGTTTCCCCCACCCCGCCGGCGGCCGCCCCAGAGGCCGAGGCCCGGGAACGCGGCATCGCGGGCTTCGTCCCGCCGGGGGATTTCGTGGCCTTCCTGCGCGGCGAGGCCGCGGCCGGGGGCGAGACCGGCGGCGCACCGGGCTTCCTGGACGACCCGCGGGCGTGGGTCGCGGACAACGGCGTATGGCTGCTCATCGCGGTGGTCTTCGTGGGCGGGTTGCTGCTGAACCTCACGCCGTGCGTGCTGCCGATGATGCCGATCAACCTGGCCATCATCGGGGCGGGCGCGGTGGGCGGAGGCCGCCTGCGCGGGGCCCTGCGCGGCGGGGCGTACGGCCTGGGCATCGCGCTGGCTTACGGCGTGCTGGCGCTCATCCCGGCGCTCACGGGGACGGCCTTCGGGGCCGTGCAGGCGGCCTGGTGGTTCAACGCGGCCATCGCGGCGGTCTTCGTGGCGCTGGCGCTGGCGCTCTTCGACGTCTTCATGATCGACTTCACGCGCTTCTCGGGGCCCGGCGGGGGGAAGAAGGGCGCGTTCGCGGCCTTCGTGGCCGGGGCGGTGAGCGCGGTGCTCGCCGGCGCGTGCGTCGCGCCGGTGCTCCTGGCGGTCCTCCTGCTGACGGCCGACGGCGTGGCCACGGGCGCGTGGTGGACGCTCTGCCTGCCCTTCGTGCTGGGGCTGGGGATGGCCGCGCCGTGGCCCATCGCGGGCGCGGGGCTCTCTTTCCTGCCCAGGCCCGGCGCGTGGATGACGTGGGTGAAGAAGGCCTTCGGCGTCCTCGTCCTCCTCTTCGCGGCCTATTACGTCTGGGTGGCCGTCAAGCCCTTCCTCCCCGCCGAGGGCCTCGACGGCACAGATCTCCCGGCCATCGAGGCGGCCATCGCCGAGGCCCGCGCCCAAGGCAAGCCCGTCCTCCTCGACTTCTGGGGCACCGCGTGCAAGGCGTGCGACGAGATGGAGCGCGAGACCTTCCCGGACGCCGCCGTGCAGGCCGAGCTCAAACGCTTCGCCCTCCTCAAGGTGCGGATGGATCTCTCCGACCGCGCCATCCGCCCCACGCAGGAGCGCTTCGCCATCAAGGGCCTGCCCACCTACGTCGTCATCGAGTGACGTGAACCGCAACCAGCACACCCTCGAGACCCTCCCCGTGCGGGCGGACGTCGCCGACGATCCCGCCGTCGGGCGCTTCGCGGACGCCCTCCGCGCCGTCCGCGGCGCCAGCCCCCTCACCGCCGAGAACTACCTCCGCGACCTCGGCCAGTTCGCCGCCCACGTCTGGGGCAAGCGCGGCGGGCCGCCCTTCGACTGGGCGGCGCCGGACCGTGCCGCCGCGCAGGGGTTCCTCTACGCCTACGCCCGGACGGGGGCCAAACCCACCTCCACCGCACGCAAGCTCGCCGCGCTCCGCTCCTTTTACCGTTTCCTCGTGCGCGAGGGCACGCTCGACCATTCGCCCTTCGCCGGGCTCCGGCCGCCCCGCCGCGCGCGGCCCCTGCCTACCCTCCTCACCGAGAGTGAGGTCGCCCGCCTCCTTGACGCGCCCGCCCAGGCCCTCCGAGACGCGCCCGACGGCCTTCCCCCCCTCCCGCGCTACCTGCTCCTGCGCGACCGCGCCCTGTTCGAGACCCTCTACTCCACCGGCGCGCGCCTCGCCGAGATCGCCGCCCTCACCAACGCCCGGACCGACCTCGCCGAGGGCGTC
Source organism: uncultured Kiritimatiellota bacterium (assembly GCA_944391085.1). Taxonomy (GTDB): domain Bacteria; phylum Verrucomicrobiota; class Kiritimatiellia; order RFP12; family DVOR01; genus Spyradenecus. The sequence goes on from CALXSE010000008.1 coordinate 37,943, forward strand.
TGCCGCGTCGTCGGCAAAGGCGACAAAGAACGGATCTGCCTCCTCGGACGGCCCGCCCGCGAGGCCATCGCCGCCATGCGTGCCCAGGCCCGGATGCTCTGGCCCCGCGCCGACGCGCCCGAACGCCCCCTCTTCCTCAACAATGCCGGCGAGGGGCTCTCCACCCGCTCCATCGAACGCTTCATGAAGCGCTGGCTCGCCGCCGCCGGGCTCCCGCCCGACCTCTCGCCGCACAAGCTGCGCCATTCCTTCGCCACGCACCTCCTCAGCCACGGGGCCGACCTGCGCGTGGTGCAGGAGCTCCTCGGCCACAACTCCCCCGCCACCACCCAAATCTACACCCACCTGGCCCCCGAACGCGTCGCGGCCACCTACCATGCCGCCCACCCCCGCGGCTGACCTCCCGCGCGTCTTTGGGAAAGGGCGCGAAGGGCCAAGGCTGCCGCCAGGACGCTTGGCGCACCATGCGGCCCCGCGGCCGAAAGGACGGCGTGGGGCCGGCCCGTGCCCCGCCACGCGGCGCGCCTTTTTTCGCTTGCGTTTGGGTTCGAATTGGCCTATAATAAGCACGTCAATGTGAGAAAGTGGTTGCACGATGGCCCTGAAGTACAAGCGAATCCTTCTGAAGCTCAGCGGCGAGGTGCTCAAGGGCGCCTCGGAGACCTGCCATGACGAGGCCGTGCTGGCAGACGTGGCGCGGCGCTTGGGCGAGCTGGTGAGCCTCGGCGCGGAGGTCGGCGTGGTCATCGGCGGCGGGAACATCTTCCGCGGGCTGACAGGCGCGCGCAACGGCACCGACCGCGTCCTCGGCGACACGATGGGGATGCTCGCAACCGTCATCAACGCGCTGGCCGTGCAGAACGCCCTCGAGCGCCGCGGCGTGCCCGCGGTGACGATGACCGCCCAGCCCATGCCGCAGGTGGGGCGCCTCTTCGACGCGCGCAAGGCCGGCAAACTCCTCTCCCGCGGCGTGGTGACGCTCTTCGCGGGCGGGACGGGCAACCCCTTCTTCTCGACCGACTCCGGCGCGGCGCTGCGCGCGGCGGAAATCGGCGCGGACGCCCTGCTGAAGGCCACCAAGGTGGACGGCGTCTATTCCGCCGACCCCGCGAAGGAACCGACGGCGACGCGCTACGAGACGCTTTCCTACCAAGAGGCGCTGGCAAAAGACCTGCATGTGATGGACGCGGCGGCCTTCGCGCTGTGCCGGGACAACGCCATCCCAATCGTGGTCTTCGACTTCCACGCGCCCGACGCGCTGCGCCGCATCGTCTGCGGCGAGGCCGGCCTGGGCACGGTGGTCGCCGGCCAGACCGCCTGAACCAAACAAGAGAGGGAACACCCCATGGACACTGCCCAAGACGTGATCAAAGACGCCACCGCCCGCATGGACGGCGCGCTCGCCTCACTCAAGGAACGCTTCTCCGGCCTGCGCACCGGCAAAGCCTCGCCTTCGCTGGTCGATTCACTCCAGGTGCCCTATTACGGCGTGCCCACGCGCCTGCGCGACATGGCCAACATCTCCACGCCCGAACCCCGGCAAATCACCATCGCGCCCTTCGACCCCTCGTCGCTGGCCGAGATCGAAAAAGCCATCCTGGCCGCGAACCTCGGCGTGACGCCGCGCAACGACGGCCGCCTCATCCGCATCACCATGCCCGAGCTCACCGAGGAGCGCCGCAAGGAGATCGTCAAGGTGGCCAAAGGCCTGGCCGAGGAGTGCAAGGTGGCCATCCGCAACGTCCGCCGCGACGCGAACGACGCCATCAAGGCCCTCCAGAAGGACGGCAAGATCTCCGAGGACGAAGGCAAGAAAGGCCTCGACGACGTGCAGAAGCTCACCGACGCCAAGGTCGGCAAAGTCGACGCCGACACCAAGGCGAAGGAAGCGGAGGTCATGGCCGTCTAAGCCCGGCCTTTCCCCCACCCCACCCACTGACGGAAAAGGAGCGCGGAACCATGGCAGAACCCCGCAAAATAACCATCAAGTTGCGGCCCGTCGGCGCGAAGCCCGCCGGGGCTCCCACGCCGCCCGCGCCCCCCGCCGCACCCGCGGCGGCCCCTGCCGCGCCGGCCGCCGAGGTCGGCGCGGAGGCGGCCCAACAGGCCAAGCGCCAGACCTCGCGCATCGAGTTGCCCCCGGAGCTCATCCAGCAGCCGATGAACGCGGCGAGCACGACACCCGCGCCCCCCGCCGAGCCCCCCGCGGACGCAGGCAAGGAGGCGGCCGTCACGCTCAAGCCCATCTCCTCCGACGCCGCGCCGGCCAAGGAGGAAACGCAGGCGGCGAAGTCCAAGACCGCCCGTATCGCGCTTGACTCCGTCCTCGGCGGCATCCAGGCCAACGCACCCTTGGCCAACACCACGCAGAAGACCATCAAGCTCAAGCGCGCCACCCCCACGCCGAGCCTCAAGCCGAAGGCCTCCGCGCCCATGGCGCCGGTCGGCGCGAAGCCCGCCGATGAGGAAAAGACCATCAAGCTCAAGCGCCCCGCCACCCTCTCGCTCAAGCGCGACGCCGCCCCGGCGCCCGCCGCGGAGCCGGAGCTGGAGCCGTTGGAGAACCTGGACGACGTGCCGCTCGCGCCCCTTGACGGGACGCCCGCCGCGCCCGCGCAGGAATCCACCGGCGCGAAGGTCTTCACCATCATCTCCGTGGTCGCGGCGTGCGCCTCCATCATCGTCACGCTGATCCTCTGCATCATCCTCCAGAAGCAGGCGGCCTCGCCGGACGGCTCCCCCGCCACCGGCAACACCCTCCATTCGCTTCCCTTCAAGAGCTTCTGAGGCGGATATGACACAAAGCGGCCGCCGACCCGTAAGGTCGGCGGCCGCTTTGTTTGGCGCATCAGTCGCGGAGAAGCGCGCGCAGGGCCTCGGGCTGTTGGGGCCAGAGGCTGACCGCCACGCGCATCCGGGCGTATCCGGCGCGGCGGCTGGGCTCCATACCCGGCGAAAGGATCAGGATGGGCGTGGGGGCGAGGCGCGCGTCGCCGCGGATTTGGCACACGATGTCTCCCAGGCAGGCCTCGGGGAGGGAGCCGTCGAGGACAAAGCGGGCGGGCGTATGACCCTCGCACCCTTTGGGGATGTCCAGGGCCTCACGGTCGACCCGAACGCTCAGGCCGATGTCCTCGGCGGCCTTGGAGAGCGCATCGATGAACGCCTCGTCGCCGGAGACGACGACCAGAAGCGGGCCCGGGCAGGCGGGCAGCGCGACGGTGACGCGGGTGCCGCAATCGGCCCCCGGGACGGGGGATTCGATGGTGAGCGTGCCGCCGTGGAGCGCGACGATCTCGCGGACGATGGAGAGCCCCAGGCCCGTGCCGGCCACTTGGTCGCCCACGCGGAAATAACGCTGGGAAACGCGCGGAAGGGCCTCCGGCGGGATGCCGATGCCGTTGTCGTCCACGCGGAGGCAGGCCTTCCCGCCATCCTCGAAGACGGAGGCCACGATGGCGCCACCCTCGGGGGTGTATTTGATGGCGTTGGAGAGAATGTTGAAGCAGACGCGCTCGAGTTTGTGGCGGTCGCCGTTCACATAGCGCTCTTTGGGCGCGGGGAGGACGGTAAGCGTCTGGCGCTTGGCCTGGGCCTGGATAAAAAGGGCGTCCGCGCTCTCGCCGAGAAGGCGGACAAGCGGCACGAACCCCTTGCGCAGGGTGAGGGTGCCGTTTTCCATCTGGCGAAGATCGAGGATGTCGTTGACGGTGGCCAGCAGACGCTTCACGTCCACCTGGAGCCGCGAGACGTACGCCTGCGCCTTTTCGGGGAGGGTGCCGCAGAGCCCGCGGGACATGTTGGCCAGCGCGTAGGACATCGAGGTAAGCGGGGTGCGGAGCTCGTGCGAGACGTTGGAGACGAACTCCATGCGGTCACGGATGGCGGCGCGGAGGCGCTCGTTGGCCTCCTCCAGGCGATGCAGGCCCTCGACGCGGGCGGAGACGTCGCGAAGCGTGGCGAAGACGCGGCCGTCATCCAGGCGATGGAACACGCACTCGGCCACGAAAACGCTGCCGTCAAGCCTGGAGACTGGGTTCTCGAAGACGACGAAGGGAACCGCGGTGAGGCGCTCGCGGAGGTAAGTGGGGAACTCGGCGGAAAGGTCGTGGTCATTGGGGAAGGAGGCGGCGTCACGCCCCAGCAAGGCCTCGCGGCCCGGCGCGCGGAGAAGCTCGAGGGCACGGGCGTTGCAATCGACCACGCGGAAGTCCGCGTCGGCGATGAGGGCCGCCTCCCCCAACGCGTCAAGGGGAATCTCAGTCATGGGTCGGCGCCCCCTTCATCGGCCATTTGCCAAGCAACTCGACGTCTTCCGGGCCCAGCTCGTAGAGGATGGGCCTGCCCTGGATCAGCGCCGGCGCGGCGCCCGTCCCCGGATCCGGGTCGCCGACCAGCAGGACGCGTCGCAGGCCGCTCTCCGCCGCCGCGTCAAGGTCAAGCGTCAGCCGCAGCCACGGCCGCTCAAGGCCATAGGGGCGCAGCGCGCCGAGCGTCACGGGCGCATCGCGCAGCACCCGAACGGCCTTGAGGTCGGCGAAACGGGTGAGCCAGGCGTCCAGCACGGCGGCGTCCACGTAGAGGCCCGCGGGGCTCTCGGTCTCCCAATCCAACACGGCTCCGGAACGGCGGGCGGCGCACTGCGACCCGTCTCGCCGGAGCACGGCGATGCGGCGGATCTGCTCGGCCGGGACGGAAAGGACGGTGCGGTCGACCAGCAGATGCTGAAGCCCGCCCGCCACCATCGGCTCCGGCACGGCGTCGCGGCGAAGGCGGTAGAGCCTTTCCTGGTCGGCGCGCCACACCAGGAGCCCGTCCTCGCCCTCGGCGGGGAAAAACGCCAACGTGATCGCGTCGCCTTCCCCATCGGACAGCGTAAGGGCGCTGAGCGGCTCGCCCGCCGGGCGGGCAACGCCGACGAACTCCCCCGTAAGGGCGGAGAGACGCGCGAGCAGGGCCTCGACGGCGGCGGCGTCCGCGGGAAGCGCCATGGGCATGGCGAGCCGCCACGCGCCATGCTCCCGGGCCAACTCGACGGGCACGTCCTCCCCGCGCAGGCGAAGCGACAAGCGCCGGATACCCGCCAGCGCGCCGACCACAGGCAAATCCCGGACGTCCGCGGCAAGCGGCCCCTCCGCGCCAAACAGCGCCGGCAGGGCCTCCGACACGGAAACGACGGCGGTGGCGCCATTGAGCAGGCAGAAAACGGCGCCCGGGCGCGCCGGATCCGAACGGCCAAAACGCAGGGTCACGGGCGCGCCCAGCCCACGGATGCGAAGCGAGACGCGCAGGGCAGACTCCTCGTCCAGCGCGCAGGTGCCGAGCACGGCATCCGGCACGGGGCGGGCCCCCTGCGCGGGCGGCGCGCCATCGGCGGGACGGACGTAGGACAGGATCGCGTCCGGCGCGGTGAGCGCGTCAAGCGCGGCCCGGACGACCTCGCCGGGGAGCTCGAAGGGGAAAGGACGCGAGACCTCCCAGTGCCCACCCGCCTTGCGGGAGGCGCGCGTGAACGGCGTGCCCGGCGCGCGCCACTCAAGCGCCTGGATGCGCTCCGGCGACACCGGGAGAAGCGCCTTGGCGCGAAGCCCCTCCGCGGTCGACGGCAGGCGGGAGACGACATCGGCCTCGACGGCCACCAGATTCCCATCCACCTCAGCCAGGGTCTGGGCCAGCGCCATCGGCTGTTCGCCGCCGAACCCCCGCACATAGGTACGCTCGGCCGTGCGCACGACGAGGCGGCGCGCCACGCGGAAAGCGCTCCCCGCCGAAGGCCCCAGGCGGGCACGGACGCGAAAGGCGCACACCGCGTCAAGAAAGGCGGAAACGGCCCCGGCATCGCACAGCGCCCCCGGATAGGGCCGCTCCATGCGCCAGAACTCCCCCTCCCGGACAAGCGTCACAGGCGTGGCCGTGCCGTCGTCGGCAAGGATCTCCCACGACAGCGAGGCCACAGCCTCCTGCGAAACCGGGAAGAGCGGCTCGCCCACGGCCACCGGCCTGACGGGACGCAGGAACCGTTCGGCCACGAGCCCGGCGGCCAGCAGGATGACCACCGCGAGCAAAATGAGGAAATTGCGCCCGAATCTCATTCGCGCCTCCTCGTGACAAGCCACAGCACGAAGCAAAGGGCCAACGGCACCCCCAACGAAACCAGCAGGAAGTCCAGTCGCCACGCCCGCGCGTCCTGCCCCACGCGGAGCACCCCCGCGCCGGAACGCGCCCCGCTGCCGGAAAGCCCGGTGAGCCAACGCACGGCATTGACCGCAAGGTCGCGGTTCGGCGAGGCATGGTCCAACACCAGGCGGTTGGCGGCGAAGGCCGCCTCGCCGACGGCGATGACGCGGCCGGGGCGGAAGGCCAGGTCGGCATCGACACGGCTCCCGCGCTCCGCCGCCGCCATCACGGCCACGGGGCCTTCATCCGCATCGGCGGCGGGGAGCACGTCAAGCTCGGCAAGGACGGTGGCGGAAATGTCGCGGGCAGGATCCACCAAAAGGGCCCGCGGCGCACAAAAGGTGACACGCGCCGAGGCGGCGGCCAGCTCGCGGGTGACGGGATGGGCGCCGGAGAGCCGATCGGTGAGGCCGACGTCGCCCTCGCCGCGGCGGGCAGGGGTTCGCGGGGCGTCGCCCACGCGGATGCCCCAGCGCGCCAACAACGGCCCGAGGCCCGCGTCGCCGGAGGCCGGCAGCGCGCAGAAGAGGCGTCCTCCCTGGTCCAGCCAATCGAGGAGGACGGCCCGCTCGGCGGAGGTGACGGGATAACGCGGGCTGACGATCAGGAGCGCGCCAAGGTCTTCCGGGAGCCCGCCGTCCGGGGCGGTGGCGTCAAGGGTCAGGGGGCGGATCCTGCAGCCCTCGTTCTCAAGCGCCCGCCGCAGGCCGGAGAACCCGGTGAGCGGGTCGGTGCCGTCGAAGGGCGGCTCGCCGTGCCCGGTGAGCCAGCCGATCTCAACGCCCTCGGAGCGGGTCAGGCGCGCCAGCGCGGCGGTGATGGCACTGTCGGCCTCGGCCGGGTCATAGGCGCCGTCGACGGCGGAAAGGAGCGCGGCCTCGTGGACGAAGACGCGGCGCCCCGCCTGGCGGAAGAGGATGCCCGGCCCCTCGGCCCCCTGCCCCATCAGGCGCTCGGCGGCGCCGGCGTCGACGCGCGGGTCGACGTAGGCCAGCTCGAGGGTCGCCCCGGCGACGTCGCGCGAGGCCTGGGCGAACGTGCGCAACAGACGCCCGACCGGCGCGGCGGCGGGCGATTCGGCGGGGAGGACGCACGTGACGGAGATGACGCCGGCGGTGTCCGTAAGCGTGGCGCGCCCCCGTTCGGAGACTTCGACCCCGGCCCCGAAGGCGCTCAGGTCAAGGGTGGGGCGCAGGCGGGCCAGGAGCGCGTCGGCCAACACCGCGGCCAGGGCGGCGAGCGCCACGCAGACGAACGCGCCGAGGAACCAGGCGCGCTGGCCTTTGGACAGTCTCATGGGGACTCCTTTTCGGATTCAGGGAGCAGGCGCACCCGCGGAGGCGTGATCTCCACGCGGCTGACACGGTTGGAGCAGGGCAGCACGATGAGGGGTTCGCACGGCTCCTCGCCGGGGCGCTCGCCCACCAGGGCCACCACCCCGGCGGGGTCGATGGATTCCAGCTCGCGGCTGGCCCCCCACGCGGTGACCTCGACGGTCTCGGCGTCGGGGCGGTACCGGCGACCGGTGGCGGACTGCATCACGTACACGGGGACTTCCGGGAAAATGCGCGTGGCGTCCTCGCGGACGATACGCACCTCGGCGCGGACGGTGTCGGGGCGGAGCGTCCAGTCGCCGCGGTTCCCCGGGGGCATCACGCGGAGCGTCGTCTGGAAGCTGGCGGGACGGTTGGAAACGTCGAGCAGCGAGGTGGAGAGGCGCTCGGCGGGGTCTATCTCCTTGAGGAGCGCGCCCGAGCCGATGACCTCGACCGTCTTTGGCTCGAGCGTCACCTGCACCAGGCCATAGGCCGGCGCACCGATCACCACGGGCTCATCCACGGCAAAGACGCGGGCCTCACGCGAATCAAAGGTCGCCTCCAGCTCCGTCGGCTCCAAGGAGACCACGCGCAGGCCGTCGTCGCAATCCACGTCGCCGCGCGACACGCGCACCTTCATGGAAGACTCCCCGGGCGGCGGCTGCGCCAGGCTCAGGTGGACGCGCGGCGGCGCGGACCCCGGCATGGAAAGCTGACGGATGGCCGTCTCTGACCCACGGAAGGTCACGCGCACCACGCCCGGCGAGAGGCTGGTGAGCGCCTGCGCGCCCTCGGCGGTCTCCGCGTCCACGGACAACGTCAGGGTCTGCGTGTAGCTGATGGAGCGGCGGACGCCGAAAAAGACGATGAGCGCCACGGCCAGGGCCGCGAGCTTCCACGGCCAGTTGTGGCGCAGGGCCTGCCACAGGGACAGACGGGTTTGGCGGAGGTCACGCATGGCGGGGCGGCTCCTTCCCGACGAAAGGCCTCAGGAACCACGGCACCGCGTGGCGCGGGCCAAAGACCAGGCGGTAGAAATCGCGTTGCTTCTCGGCGGGCACGAAGGCCGCGCGCAACAGGCGCTCCAGCTGACGGTCGCTCAGGTTCCGCAGCAAACTCCCCTCGCGCGCCACCGAAATCTGCCCGCGCTCCTCGGACACCACCAAAATCAGCGCGTCGCACTCCGCCGAAAGCGTCAGGGCCGCCCGATGGCGCGTCCCCATCCCCTCCAGGCGCAGCTCGTTGTCGATCGGCAGGATGCACCGCGCCGCGCGGATACGGTCGCCGCGCAGGATGACCGCGCCGTCGTGCAACGGCAAAGGCGGCGTGAAGATGCTGATCAGCAACTCCTCCCCCATCAAGGCGTCCAGCTTCGTCCCCGTCTCGCACCACCTGTCCAACGCCACCTCGCGCTCCACCACGATCAACGCGCCCAACCGCCGCGTGGCCAGCCCCCGCGCCGAGCGCACCAGCTGCTCCGCCGGCGTCTCCGGCAGGCGCCCCTGGAGCAACTGCACCGCGGCGCTCCGCCCCAAGAGCGAGAGCGCCCGCCGCAGTTCCGGCTGGAAGACCACCAGGAGCGCCAGCATCAGCACGACGGAGACCCACCGCAGCACCACGTTGATCACGTCCAGGTCGAGGAGGGACGTCACCAGGAAAATCATCAGGAAAAGCGCCGCCACCCCCAGCAGCATCTGCGCCGCGCGCGTCCCCTTCAACACCATGAACCCATAATAAATGCACGTGGTCAGCAGCGCCACCTGCACCACGTCCATCACGTTCGGCCACCACGCGCTAAGCATTCACCGCCTCCTGCGCCCGCAGGAACGCCCACAGCGCCCCCACCGTCTCGGCCACGTCATGCACCCGCACCACGTCCGCCCCGCACGCCGCCGCCCACAACGCCGCGCCGACGCTCGCCGGCCCCCGCCCCGCAGCCTCCGCGCCGCCCAAGAAACGCTTCCGCGAGGCCCCCACCACAAACGGCGCCTCCGCCGCCGCGAACCGCCCCGTCGCCCCCAGGAGCCGCCATGAATCCTCGTGCGTCTTCTCGAAGCCAAGCCCCGGATCCCACGCGATCTGCCGCCGATCCACCCCCGCGGCCTCCAGGCGCGCCGAGGCCGCCGACAGCGCCGCCGACACCTCCGCCACGACGTCCCGCGCCTCCTCGACCCCCTCCATGCCCCGCGGCGTCCACCCCCGCGCATGGGTCAGCACATACCCCGCGCCGGAGGCCGCCAACACCTCCGCCATGCCAAGGTCAGGATCCAGCCCCGCCACGTCGTTGACGATGTCCGCGCCGGCCTCGAGCGCCGCGCGCGCCACCGCCGCGTGGCGCGTATCCACCGAGATCACCCCCTCCGGGCAAGCCTCACGCAAGCCTCGCACCACCGGCACGACCCGCGCCGACTCCACCTCCGGCGGCACGGCCTCCGCGCCGGGGCGTGTCGATTCCCCGCCCACGTCCACGATGGCCGCCCCGGCCCGGAAGCACGCCGCGCCGCGCGCCACGGCGTCGGCGGCGGAACGCGCGCGGCTGCCCGCGAAGAAAGAATCCGGCGTCACATTCACGATGGCCATCACCAAAGGCCCGCGCAGCCGCACGGCCCTTCCACGGCACATCCAAACCTTTTCCCTCTTCCTCTGCATACGCAGAAGTATAGCAAACCCGCCCCTGAAGCGCACCAAAAAGTTCGCCCCGGCGCCATCCCCGGCGCCGCCGCACGGGACAAAACCAAACCCGGCGGATTTGGTATGATGAAAGAAATGCGAATGCTTGGGAAGCGGTTTTTCGACGTGAAGGACTGGCTGGCCTTTTGGTTGGCCGGCGGGGTGGCGTTCGCGGTCTATGCGTTGTCATTGGGCCCCTCGGTGGGGTTGGAGGACGCGGGGGAGCTGGCGACGGCGGCTGACGGGCTGGGCGTCCCGCACCCGCCGGGGTATCCGCTGTGGACGCTTGGCGCATGGGTCTTCTGCCGCCTTTTCGGGTGGGTGACGTGGCAGGGGTGGCCCAATCCGGCATGGGCCGTGGCGCTTTTCTCGGCGGTGGCGGGGGCGTTGGCCACGGGGGTGACGGCGTTGCTCATCGTGCGCTCGGGCCGGGATCTGCTGGCGGCGGCGACGGGGCGCGTGGACGATGTTGGGGTGGACGCGGCGGCATGGGTGGGCGGCGTGGCGGGGGCGCTGGCCTTCGCCTTTTCGCCGGTGATGTGGTCTCAGGCGGTGATCGTGGAGGTCTATGCGCTCGGGGCGCTCTTCCTGGCGCTGACGCTGCTGTTGCTTTACAGGTGGATGCGGTGGCCAAGGACGTCGACGCTGGTGTGGCTGGGGCTGGTCTTCGGGCTGGGGCTGACGAACTATCAGGTGCTGCTGCTGGCGGCGCTGCCGATTGCCCTGCTGATCTTCCTGAGGCGGTGGCGGCTGGGGCTCTCCTTCGTGGCGGTGCTGGTGCCGTTGGGACTGACGGCGTATCTGCTGACGTTGGGCGCGCTGCCCTCCGCAGACCTTTATTCGACGCCGGGCGACCCGGTCATCCTCCGTCCCGCGGCGGCGCTCGGCGACCTGCCCGCGGCCCTTGCGCCGGGCTGGTTCTACGTGGCGCTGGGCGCATGCCTGGCGGCGGGGGTCGCGCTGCTTGCCTTCCGGCGGACGTGGCGATGGGCGGCGTTGCCGCTCGTCGGGGCGGTGGGATTGCTGATTTGGTCCGGGGCAAACGTGGAGCGCGCGTTGCCGGAAGGTTTCGCGGGGACGCTCTATGATTTCCGGACGGCGTGGGCGATCCACGCGGCGGGGCTGGCGGCGCTCTGGGCGGTCTGCTGGCGGTTCCGGCGCTCGCGGCGCTTCGCGGCGGCGGTGACGGCGGTGCAGGTGGCGGGGCTGGCGTTGGTGCAGCAGGGGCTGCTGTTGGGCCTGACCGACCCGAACCTGTGGTGGTTCTGGTGGCCGGTGGGGTGGAACGCCGTGGTGCTGGCGCTGGCATGGCGGCTGCTGTTGCGGGGGCGGTGCGTGGCGCTGACGGCGCTGGCGGCGGAGGTCGGCGTCTCGGTCTACGCGTATATGCCCATCGCCTCGGAGGGGAACCCGGCGATGAACTGGGGGTATGCGCGGACGTGGGAGGGTTTCAAGCACGCCATTTCGCGCGGGCAGTATGAGGCGCTCGCGCCGAGCGACTTCCTCTCCGTGCGTTATCTGCGGCAGCTGGGCGATTATCTCGGCGACCTGCGGATGCAGTTCTCCGCGCCCGTGGCGGCGCTGGGCGCGCTCGGGACGGCGGCGCTGGCGTGGCGCGTGGGGCGCCGCAAAGGCTGGCGCGGCCTGGCGTGGCTGGGCTGCACGGTGTTCTTCTTTTTGGTGATGTCCGCGCTCCTGGTGGCGCTGGCGAACCCTTCCGGGGACATCCAGGACGGCTTCGTGCAGAAGGTGAAGTTCATCTCCTCGCATGGCATCTTCGCGATTTGGGTGGGGTACGGCCTGGCGGCCCTGCTCGCCCTGCTGCGGCGGTGGCGCCGGGCCTGGCGCGTGGGGCTCCTGGCCGCGCTCGCCACGGCGGCCGCGCCGATCTGGGAGAACTTTGCGAACGACGAGCTGGTGCGGCGCATGGGCGCGGCCGAGCAGACGGGGCATGACTTCGGGTGGCAGTTCGGCGCGTACATGATCGGCGGCGCGCCGGCCCTCCGCTCGGCGCTCTCGCCCGACGAGGAGCCGCCGCCCGACCCGTTCTGGCCGCCGCCGATGGCGCAGGGGGCCATCTTCTTCGGCGGCACCGACCCGGGGCGCTTCGTGCCGACCTACCTGGTGCACGCCGTGGGGATGCGCCCGGATCTCCATGTGCTCACGCAAAACGCCCTGGCCGACCCCACCTACATGAACGGCGTGCGCGACCTGCACGGCGCCTCCATCTGGGTGCCCACGGCCGACGGCGTGACGGACGCCTTCGCGGATTACGTCGACGCCGTCCAGCGCGGCGAGCGGAAGACGGCCGGCACGGTGACGGAGGTCAACGGCAAACTCCAGCTCTCCGGCGCGCAGGCCGTGATGGACGTGAATGCCGAGCTCGCCCGCGACATCTTCGAGCGCAACCCGAACGCCTGTTACGTCGAGGAAAGCTATCCCGTGCCGTGGATGGACGCCTTCCTGGAGCCCGCCGGGCTGGCCATGCGCCTGCGCCGCGAGGGGCGCGACCTCTGGGCCGTGGCCGACCGGGACGCGGATTTCTGGGATTGGATGACGCGCCGCCTGGCCCTGCGGACAGCCTACCGGAGGGACTTCGCGGCGCAGAAGAGCTTCTCCAAGCTGCGCTCGGCGATCGCCGGCGTCTACGCCAGGAACGGCCTCGAGGCGCCCGCCGAACGGGCGTACCAGGACGCGCTCACGCTCTACCCCATCTCCCCGGAGGTCGTCTTCTCCACCGTGCGCGAGCTGCTCATCCCCGCGCGCCGTTTCGACGAGGCGCTCCGCCTGGTGCGGGGCTATCGCCGCGCAGACCCGAAAAACGCGCGCGCGGCCTACCTCGAGGGGCGCCTCGCCGCATTGGCGGAGGCCCACGCGGATTTCGACGCGCTCACGGCCAAGGTGCGCGGCAAGCGCGCGACGACCGCCGACGTCTGCGCCCTCGCCGAGGTCTGCGAGGCGCTGGGGTTCAACGCCCAGGCCGCGGACTACTGGGAGCAGGTCGTCCACGCGGACGACCTCACCGCGGGCGGCGCGCTCAAAGGGTGCCTGGCCCTTCAGCGGCTGGGGCGGGGCGAGGCCGCGTTGGCCCTGCTCCGCCGCATCCCCGAGGCCGCCTGGCCGAACCTCTCGCCCGAGGAGATGGTCGCGTGCGGCGGCCTGGCGCAGGCGCGGGGGGACGACGCGCTGGCCTTCCGCCTCTTCCAGGCCGCGCTCAGGCGCGCGCCGGAATCCGGGAGCGTCTGGCTGGGCATCGCGCTTTATTATTACGGCAGGGGCGAGGGCGCGCGCGCCTACGAGGCCATGCGCGCGGCCGTGCGCCATGGGGCCTCGCCCCTCATCGAGGCCGACCCCGCCGTGGCGAAAATCTTTCTCTACCTGGCCGAGCGGTATGGGCCGCGGAAAGGAATGCTGCAATGATCCGCGTCGTCTTCATGGGCTCGGCCGACCTCTCGGCCACGATGTTGGAGCGCCTCGCGCGCGAGCCCGGCGTGCAGGTCGTCGGGTGCGTCACCCAGCCGGACAAGCCCGCCGGGCGGGGCAAGCGCCTCATCCCGTGCGCCTGCAAGGCCTTCGTCGACGCCGTGGGCATCCCCTGCCTGACCCCGGAGCGCGTAAACACCCCCGAGAGCCTCGCGCAGATCGCCGCCTGGCTGCCGGACGCCATCGTCGTGGTGGCCTACGGCCAATTCCTCAGCCGCCGCCTGCTCGACATCCCCACCCTCGGCTGCATCAACATCCACCTCTCCCTCCTCCCGCGCCACCGCGGCGCCTCGCCCATCCACGCCGCGCTCCTCCATGGCGACCCCGTCACCGGCGCCACCGCCATGCTCATGGACGAGGGCATGGATTCGGGCCCCATCCTCGACCAGGTCACCACCCCCATCCGGGACGACGACACCCTCGAGACCCTCCACGACCGCCTGGCCGACCTCGGGGCCGAGCTCCTTGTCCGCGTCCTGCCCCTCTGGGCCTACTTCAAGCTCCGCGCCGTGCCGCAAGACCCCGCGCAGGTGACGATGGCCTACAAAATCCGGAAGTCCGACGGCCTCCTGCACTGGGAAGACCCCACGGCCCTCAGCCTGCGCAAGATCCGCGCCTATACCCCGTGGCCCTCGTGCTTCACCTACATGCCCCAGGGCACGCGCGAGGCCGGGCGGATGCTCAAGGTGCTCGCCGCCGCCGCCGAGCCCGCGACCGTGGAGCAGGAGCGCCTGGAGCCCGGCGTCATCCTCTCCGTGGGCAAAGCCGGCGTCGTCGTCCGCACCGGGGACGGCGCGCTGCGCCTGCTGCGCGTCCAGCCCGAGGGCGGCAAGCCCATGGACGTGGCCGCCTGGCTCTGCGGGCGCACCCTCTCGCCGGGGGAACGCTTCCACACGCCCCCCGCCCCCGCAGCCAAACCCATCGTCGCCTTCAGCAGAGACTGAGCCACGCACGCAGGAGAGACCGCCATGAGCGAACACGCCCGCAAGACCCTCGTCATCGGCCACCGCAACCCGGACACCGATTCCATCGTCTCGGCCATCGCCTATGCCGAGCTCAAGCGCCAGCAGGGCTGGAGCCGCGTCCTCCCCGCCCGCGCCGGCCGCCTCACCCCGCAGACCGAATACATCCTCAAGCGCTTCGGCGTCGAGGCCCCCGAGTTCATCCCGGACCTGCTCCCCAAGGTCGAGCACTGCATGCAGGAGGGCTCCCCCATCACCGTCTCGGCGGACACCGCGCTCTGGGACGCGCTCGAGCTGATGGACAAGAACCGCCTCCCGGCCGTCCCCGTCGTCGGCCGCGACGGCCGCTACCGCGCCTTCCTCACCCACAACACCTTCACCGAGAACATCGTCCACAAGACCGACCCCCACCGCAAAGCCATCATCCCCACCAGCATCGCCCTCCTCTCGCGCACCCTCCGCGCCCAGCCCCTGCTCACCTTCGACGCCGATGCCGTCGTCAAATCCCGCATCCTCGTCGCCGGCTCCACCGCCGCGGCCTTCGAGCAGGTCCTCAAAACCGAGCTCCCCACCAACGCCATCGCCCTCGTCGAGAACCGCGACTCCATCCTCGAGCTCTGCATCAACCACAAGGTCCGCGCCATCGTCCTTACCTCCGGCCTCCCCCTCTCCAAGGCCTTCTTCAACCGCGCCCGCGAGGCCAACATCTCCGTCCTCATCTCCCCCTACGACATCGCCTCCACCGTCTTCCTCACCCTCTATTCCATGCCCGTGGGCGCCCTCTCGACCGACGACACCAAGCCCGTCCGCGCCGACGACCTCGTCCGCGACGTCCTCCCCGCCGTCCAATCCTCCCCCGCCCGCGCCCTCCCCGTCGTCGGCGAGGGCGACCGCGTCGTCGGCGTCATCAACGAGCGCGACCTCTACCGCCAGCCCAACGTCGACGTCATCATGGTCGACCACAACGAGCTCTCCCTCGCCGTCGAGGGCCTCGACCAGTTCCGCGTCATCGAGATCATCGACCACCACAAGCTCGGCAACTTCCCCACCCACGACCCCATCGACTTCATCAACCGCACCGTCGGCTCCACCGCCACCGTCGTCGCCTGCCTCTACCAGGAGCGCAAGGCCACCCTCACCCCCGCCGTGGCGGGGCTCCTCCTCTCGGCCATCATCACCGACACCCTCGCCCTCCGCTCCCCGACCGCCACCGACGTCGACCGAGACATGGCCGAGTACCTCGCCGGCCTGCTCAACCTCGAGGTCGACGACCTCGCCCACGACATCTTCTCGCACGCCTCCCGCCTCACCGACCTCGACACCGACCGCATCCTCGGCATGGACTCCAAGGAGTACAACGAATGCGGCGTCGCCTTCACCGTCGCCCAGATCGAGACCGGCACCACCGACGAGCTCACGCCCCGCCTCCACGGCCTCCTCGGCGCCCTCGACGCCAAATGCCAGGCCCGCGGCCACTTCTTCGCCGCCCTCATGGTCACCGACCTCACCGCGCTCAACTCCACCCTCCTCGTCGCCGGCGACCCCCGCTTCATCGCCAAAATCCCATTCCCCCGCGTCGAGGGCGATGCCAACGTCTTCCTCTGCAAAGGCATCATGTCCCGCAAAAAGCAGCTCCTCCCCCTCCTCCTCGAGCAGCTCAACGCCCTCCTCGGCCACCAGTAGCCGGCCCCCAGGCACGGTGTGCGACCAACCGCACGGCCCCCCTGGAGACGGGGAGCCCGGCGCATGCCGCATCCCTCTCTTCCCTCACTGGGGGTGGGAAAGGAATCAAAGGGGATGGGAAGGGGCGAGGGGCGGGGCAAAGGCGCAGGGACACAAAAAGCCCCGCGGGTCAAAAGGCCTGCGGGGCTTGGAAGATGGAGCCAACTGACGGAATCGGACCGACGACCTGCGCATTACGAATGCGCTGCTCTACCTAGCTGAGCTAAGTTGGCGGAAAACGGCAAGAGTATACCAAAGTCCAAGCGTTTGGCGCAAGGCCTTTTTTGCGCTTTCCCACACTGGGGCAAGCGCGCCCGGCCGCGACGAGGCGCCCGCCATGCCGGGGCGACGGGCATCGACAGAGGGTTTCCCGCGAACGGCGGGCAGAGGGGGTTTGCATGGGGCGCGGGGAAATGGTAGAGTATTGGCGTTGTGGGACGCCTCAAGCGGCCCTTACCCAAACAAAGGAATTGCCATGAGCGGAATCTTCAAGGCTTACGACATTCGCGGCATCTATGGGCAGGATCTCACGGAGGCGGTGGCCTACGACATCGGCCGCGCCTACGTCACCCACACCCACGCCAAAAAGGTGATTTTGGGGCGCGACTGCCGCCCGCACTCGGTGCCGTTGCAAGAGGCGCTGACGCGCGGCATCACCGAGCTGGGCGCGGACGTGGTGGACATCGGCCTCTGCTCGACGCCGATGAACTACTACGCGAACGGCTCGCTGGGCGCGGACGGCTCGATCATGATCACGGCCTCGCACAACCCCGCGGAATGGAACGGCTTCAAGCTCTGCCGCGCCCAGGCGGTGCCGATCTCAGGCGCCACGGGTATCGCCGACATCGAGCGCATCGTCACGGAAAAGGCCTTCGACGCGCCCGCGGCGAAGCCCGGCACGGTCACGGCGCACGACATCCTCCCGGCCTACCGCGCGCACATCCGCCCGGTGATGGCCTTCGCCCGCAAGCCGCGCCTGGCCATCGACTACGCCAACGGCATGGGCATCCTCGAGGCGCAGACCTTCATGGACGCCATCGAGCAGACGGCGCTCTACGGCGACATCGACGGTACCTTCCCCAACCATGAGGCCAACCCCCTCCACCACGCCACCCTGGCCAAGCTGCAGGAGACGGTGCGCCAGGGCGGCTACGACTTCGGCGTGGCCTTTGACGGCGACGCCGACCGCGCCGGCTTCGTCGACGAAAAGGGCGGGATCATCCCCATGGATTTGGTGACGGCCCTCATCGCCCAGGACGTGCTCAAGCGCGAAAAGGGCGTCATCTTCTACGACCTGCGCTCCAGCCGCGTGGTCAAGGAAACCATCGAGGCCGCCGGCGGCACGCCGATGATGAGCCGCGTGGGCCACGCCTTCATCAAGGCCCAGATGCGCGAGCACAACGCCATCTTCGCCGGCGAGCTCTCCGGGCACTACTATTTCCGCGACAACTACGTGGCCGAAAGCTCCTCCATGGCCGCCATCGCGCTGGCGAACATCGTCACCCAGAGCGGCAAGCCGCTCTCCGAGCTCATCGCCCCCCTGCGCAAGTACTGGTGCTCCGGCGAAATCAACTCCAAGGTCGCGTGCGACCCGCAGGAAATCCTCGCCAAGCTGAAGGCCAAGTACGCCGACGGCCACGTCTTCGAGCTCGACGGCGTGAGCGTGGAGTATCCCACCTGGTGGTTCAATGTCCGTTGCTCCAACACCGAGCCGCTCGTCCGCCTCAACCTCGAGAGCACCGCCAGCCAGGCCGAGATGGAGGCCCGCCGCGACGAGGTGCTCGCCCTCATCCGCGCCTGAGGGCGACCGAACGTTCAGCATCGCCCTCCCCCGCCGCGTCGCCCATGCCGGGCGGCGCGGCCGTTTTTGGGCGGCCCCTCACTGGGCGAGCTGGGCGCGGAGGCGCTGGGCAAGCGTGGTCTGCCGGCGCAGGTCCGCCTCGGCATGAAGGGCGATCCAAACGGCCTTGGAGGAGCCGATGACGACGACCAGGCGCTTGCCGCGGGTGATGGCGGTGTAGAGCAGGTTCTTGCGCAGCAACTTGAAGTGCTGGGTGTGCAGGAGGATGACGACGGCGGGGTATTCGCTGCCCTGGGATTTGTGGATGCTGCTGGCGTAGGCGAGGGAGAGCTCGTCGAGCTCGTCCTGCTTGTATTCCACGAGCTTGCCGTCGAAATCGACGAGAAGGGTGCGGCCCTCCGGGTCGACGGAGACGACAAAGCCGATGTCGCCGTTGTAGACGTCCTTGTCGTAGTCGTTGGCCACCTGCATGACGCGGTCACGGGCGCGGAAGGCGGTGGCGCCGCGCAGAAGGGCGGGGCCCGAGGGGTTGAGGGTGCGCTGGAGCAGCTCGTTGAGGCGGTCGGTGCCCAGCTCGCCGCGCCGCATCGGGGTAAGGATCTGGACGTCATGCGCAGGGTCGAGGCCGAAGCGGGCGGGGATGCGGCGGGTGACCATGCGCAGGAGCATGTCCTGCATCTTGGCCGGGTCCGTCGCCTCCATGAAATAGAAGTCGCTGTCCTGGCCGACGGGCGGCAGCTCGAAGGTCTCGCCCTGGTTCACGCGGTGGGCGTTGCGAACGATGTAGCCGGAGGCGTCCTGGCGGAAGATGGTGGTCAGGCGGGCGCAGGGGATGACGCCCGAGCCGATGAGGTCGCCCAAGACGTTGCCGGCGCCGACGCTGGGGAGCTGGTCGGCGTCGCCCACGAGGATGAGGACGGCGCTGTCCGGCAGGGCCTCGAGGAACTTCCGGGTGAGCGAGGCGTCGAGCATCGAGCATTCGTCGAGGATGAAGACGTCGCCCTGGAGGCGGTTGTCGAGGCCGTAGAGGAAGCCGCCCGTCTGGGGCTGGTATTTCAGCAGGCGGTGGAGGGTGGCGGCCTTGAAGCCCGTGGATTCGTTCATGCGCTTGGCGGCGCGGCCGGTGGGGGCGGCGAGGAAGAGGCGCAGGCAGCGGGCCGAGAAGATCTCGCAAAGGGCCCTGATGATGGTGGTCTTGCCCACGCCCGGGCCGCCGGTGACGACGCAGACCTTCTCGCTGACGGCCAGGTGAAGGGCTTTCCACTGCGCCGAGGCCAGGGTCAGGCCCATCTTGCGCTCGGCCCACTCCACGGCATTGTTCGCAAGGATGGGGCGGAAGGCCGGCTCGGTGCGCATGAGGGCGGCGAGGCGCGCGGCCACGGAGACCTCGTCGGCGTAGTTCCCCGCCAGATAAACGCGGTCGTCCTCGATGACGACGACCTGTCGCCGGGCGTCCGCGAGGAGGGCCTCGGAAAGGCGCTCGACGGGGATGCCGAGGGCGTCGTTGGCCAGGAGCAGGAGCTCGGACTGGCGCAGATAGACGTGCCCGCCGTCCTCGGCCGCGGTGCGCAGGCAATGGAGGAGCCCGGCCTCGGCGCGGAGCTCGGCGTCCTTGGCGATGCCCATGCTCAGGGCGATGCGGTCGGCGGTGAGGAAGCCGATGCCGCGCACGTCCTCGGCCAGGCGGTAAGGGTTGCGCTTGACGATGGCGATGGCGTCCGGGCCGTAGCGCCGCCAGATACGCGCGGCCTGGCCCGTGCCGATGCCCTGCGACTGGAGGTAAATCATCGTATCGTGGCTCTGGCGCTGCTCGCTCCAGGACTTGCGGATCTGCGAGCACTTCTTCGCGCCGAGCTTCGGCACCTCGCGCAGGCGGTCCGGGCGCGTGTCGAGGATGGCCACCGTGTCGCTGCCGAACCGGTTGACGATGGCCTCCGCGAGCTTCGGGCCGATGCCGCGGATAAGCCCGCTGGCGAGGAAACGCTTGATGCCCTCCACCGAGGTCGGCGCCACGCAGGTGAGCGTCTCGGCGCGGAACTGCCGCCCAAAGCGCGGGTCCTCGGCCCAACGGCCCCGCGCGGTGATCTCCTCGCCCGGCCAGACGGTGGCGCACCTGCCCACCACCGTCAGGCGCCGCGCGTCCCCCACCTGCTCGGCCACCGGGCGCACGCTGAGCACGGTGTAGCCGGTCTCCTCGTTGCGGAAGACCACGCTCTCGACCGTCCCCGAGACCGTCTCCGCCGCGTCAGCCATGGGCGACCAGCTCCAGGAGCGCCTCGAAGGCCGGCCCGGGAAGGTCGGCGGAGAGCGAGAACCTGAGGCGCGCGGTGCCCTCCGGCACGGTGGGTGGGCGGATGGGGAGCACATGGAAGCCCGCCGCGCGGAAGGCCTCGGCGGCCCGCGCGGCGGCGTCGTTGGAGCCGACGAGGTAGGGGACGATCTGCGAGTCGCTCACGCAGTCGCGCCCGGTGGCGCGGATGGCCTGGGCCAGGCGGCGGCCCATGGCGCGGAGGCGCGCGCGGCGGCCGGCCATCGCGGGGAGGGCGCGAAGCACGAAGCGCGTCCAGGCGAGGTTGATGGGGGGCAGGGCGGTGGTGAAGATGAAGGGGCGCATCCGGTTGACGAGCGCCTCGCGGACGCTTTGGCGGCAGACGACGTAGGCGCCGAGCGAGCAGAGTGCCTTGCCGCAGGTGCCGACGAGGAGGTCGATGTCCCCCACGACGCCCTCCTCATGGGCGCAGCCAAGGCCCGTCTCGCCGAAGACGCCCACGCCGTGGGCCTCGTCGAGGTAGAGGAGGAGGTTGGGGAAGTCGCGCTTCAGCGCCACGAGCGCCCGCAGGTCGGTGCGGTCGCCATCCATCGAGAAGACGCTCTCGGTCATGAGGAAGACGTCGTCGAAGTCCGCCGCGTGGCGCTCCAGCAGGCGGCGGGCGTGGGCAAGGTCGTTGTGGCGGTAGCGGAAGAACCTGCAGCCGCTGGCGCGGATGCCGTCGATCATGCTCGCATGGCTGAGTTTGTCCGCCAGGACGAGGGTGCGGGGGCCGGCGAGGGCGGGGAGGATGCCGGTGTTGGCGTGGTAGCCGGAGTCGAGGACTAGGGCGGCCTCGGCGCCGTAGGCGGCGGCCAGGTCGGCCTCGAGGGCGCGCGCGGCGGCGGTGTCCCCCGTGAGGAGGCGGGAGCTGGCGGCGCTCAGCCGGCGGTCCTCGCCGGCAAGCCGGGAGAGGAAGGCCTCGCGCAGCGCCTCGTCATGCAGAAGGCCGAGATAGTCGTTGCTGGAAAGGTTGTGAAGGCCCTGGGGGACGTCGGGCAGGGTGCGGTACGCGCCCCGCGCCCTCAGCGCCGCGAGTTCCGAGGCAAGTCGTGCGTAAAACTCCATGCGGCGTATTTTACCACATCGCGTCCTGGGCGGCGCGGAGGCGAAAAGGCCCCGGGCGGGCGCCCGGGGCCTTGCGCGCGCCATGCGGCGCGGGGGGCCTTACTTGGAGGCTTCCTCGACGGCGACGGCGACGGCGACGGTGGCGCCGACCATGGGGTTGTTGCCCATGCCGATGAGGCCCATCATCTCGACGTGCGCGGGCACGGAGGAGGAGCCGGCAAACTGCGCGTCGGAGTGCATGCGGCCCATGGTGTCGGTCATGCCGTAGGAGGCGGGGCCGGCGGCCATGTTGTCGGGGTGGAGGGTGCGGCCGGTGCCGCCGCCGGAGGCGACGGAGAAGTACTTCTTGCCGGCGAGGACGCATTCCTTCTTGTAGGTGCCCGCGACGGGGTGCTGGAAGCGGGTGGGGTTGGTGGAGTTGCCCGTGATGGAGACGTCCACGCCCTCCTGCCACATGATGGCGACGCCTTCGCGGACGTCGTCGGCGCCGTAGCAGCGGACCTTGGCGCGGGGGCCGTCGGAGAAGGCGATCTCGTTGGTGATGGCCAGCTTGCCGGTGAAGTAGTCGAACTCGGTCTCCACGAAGGTGAAGCCGTTGATGCGGCTGATGATGTAGGCCGCGTCCTTGCCCAGGCCGTTGAGGCAGACGCGCAGGGGCTCCTTGCGGACCTTGTTGGCCTTCATGGCGATGCCGATGGCGCCCTCGGCGGCGGCGAAGGATTCGTGCCCGGCCAGGAAGCAGAAGCACTTGGTCTCCTCGCGCAGGAGCATGGCGCCCAGGTTGCCGTGGCCCAGGCCGACCTTGCGGTCGTCGGCGACGGAGCCGGGGATGCAGAAGGCCTGGAGGCCCTCGCCGATGGCCTCGGCGGCATCGGCGGCCTTGGTGCAGCCCTTCTTCAGCGCGATGGCCGCGCCGACGGTGTAGGCCCACTTGGCGTTCTCGAAGCAGATCTTCTGGATGTTCTCGGTGATCTCGTAGGGGTCGAAGCCCTTGGCCTTGCAGATCTCGCGGCATTCCTCGATGGACTTGATGCCGTACTTGTCGAGGACGGGCTGGATCTGGCCGATGCGGCGTTCGTAGGATTCAAAGAGTGCCATGGTGCTTCCTCCTTACTCGTGGCGGGGGTCGATGGACTTGACGGCGCCCTGCTCCTCGGTCACGCGGCCGTAGGTGCCGGTGCAGGCCTTGAGCGCCTCGTTGGCGTCCTGGCCCTTCTTGACGGCCTCCATGAACTTGCCCAGGTGGACGAACTCGTAGCCGCAGACCTCGCTGTTCTTGTCCAGGAAGATGCGCTTGACGTAGCCCTCGGCCATCTCCAGGTAGCGCACGCCCTTCTGCTTGGTGGAGAACATGGTGCCGACCTGCGAGCGCAGGCCCTTGCCCAGGTCTTCCAGGCCGGCGCCGATGGGCAGGCCGCCCTCGGAGAAGGCGCTCTGGGTGCGCCCGTAGACGATCTGGAGGTAGAGCTCGCGCATGGCGGTGTTGATGGCGTCGCACACAAGGTCGGTGTTCAGCGCCTCCTGGATGGTCTTGCCGGGGAGGATCTCGGCGGCCATGGCGGCGGAGTGGGTCATGCCGGAGCAACCGATGGTCTCGACGAGGGCCTCCTGGATGACGCCTTCCTTGACGTTCAGCGTCAGCTTGCAGGTGCCCTGCTGCGGCGCGCACCAGCCCACGCCGTGCGTCAGGCCGGAAATGTCCTTCGTCTCATAGGCCTTCACCCACTTCCCCTCCTCGGGGATCGGGGCGGGCGCGTGCTTGGCGCCCTTGGCGACCGGGATCATGTGCTCGACTTCGCTCGAGCAGGCGTAGGGACAACTCATGGTTCCTCCTTTGATTGGAAATGTCGCTTCCCATTATACCGCGCCGCGCCCCCGCCCCGCAAGCAAAATCGCGCCGGGCGGCTTTGCCCGCGGCAGGGGATTTGGTATGATGGGGGAAAAGGACGGATTATGAAAAAGAGACGTTGCCTGACGTTGCTGTCTTTGGCCCTGTGCGCCGCCTGCCTCCGCGCCGAGGCGACCTTCTACGACGGCGTCGCCGCCTACGTGAACGACAAGGTGGTCACCGTCGACACGGTGATGCGCGAGCTCCACGCAAGTTTCGACCTCTCGCAAGTCCCGCCCGCGCAGCTGGCCGCGCGCATCCACGAGCTCTTCCCGGTGGTGCGCGACATGCTCGTGGACCGGATGCTGATCCTGGAGGCCTACGAGGCCTCCGGCGCGCAGCTGCCCAACGAGTTCGTGAACGACCGCGTGCAGGAAATCCTGGCCGGCCAGTTCGACGGCGACGAGGCGAAGCTGAAGGAGGCCCTCCGCAAAAGCCGCCTGACGCACGACGAGTGGGTGAAGCAGGTGCGCGAGAACCTCATCGTCACGGCGATGCGGCAGCTGCAGGTCGACCGCAAGATCGTGGTCTCGCCCAAGCGGGTACGCGATTACTACGCCGCGCACAAGGCGGATTTCGCCGAGGACGCGGGGGTGCGCGTGCGCACCGTCACCATCGACCCAGCCGGCGGCGAGGAGGCCGCCCAAAAGGCCCTCGCCGAGCTCGAGGCGGGCAAGCCCTTCGAGGAGGTGGCCAAGGCCTACTCCAAAGACCCGCTGGCCGCGAACGGCGGCGACTGGGGCTTCGTCGACCCCAAGGAAAACTTCGCGGCACCCGCCGTCGCGGCGCTCGAGGCGCTGAAGCCGGGCGAGCATTCCGGCATCCTCACGGTGGACGGCTGGCGCCTCATCGTGCAGAAGGTGGAGGTCAGGACCGGGAAAACGCCCGAGCTGGAGGCCATCTGGCCGCAGGTGGAGGCCGCCACGCGCAACGCGCTGGCCCAGGCCCGTTACGAGGCGTGGATCGAGGGGTTGCGCGAAAAGGCCTACATCAAGAACCTGGACGTGGACCTGAAGTGAACCGGACCTCCCCCAGCGACGTGCGGGCCTGGTGCCTGGCCCGCGGCTTCCATCCCAACAAGACGCTGGGGCAGAACTTCCTCATCGACCGCAACATCCTCGAGGCCATCCTGGGCGAGACCGGCGCGGGCGCGGGGAGCCGCGTGCTCGAGGTGGGCCCCGGCCTGGGCGTGCTCACCGAGGGCCTCCTGCTCCGCGGGGCGCGCGTGACCGCGCTGGAGAAAGACCCCGCCCTGGCCGCGTGGCTCCGCGAGAGCCTTTGCAAGGCGTTCCCCGGGGCGCTGGCGCTGCTGGAGGGCGACGCGCTGGAGGCGGATTGGGGCGCGCTCCTGGCGCAGGGCTTCGACGCCTTCGCCTCGAACCTCCCCTACTCCGTGGGCACGCGCATCCTGATGGAGCTGCTGGGGCACGCCGACGCGCCCGCGCGCCTGGTCATGCTGGTGCAGCGCGAGGTGGCCGACCGCCTGGCCGCGCCGCCCGGATCGCCCGCGCGCGGGACGGCCTCGGTGTGGGCGCAGCTCGACTACGACGTGCGGGTGGCGCGGCTCGTCAAGCCCGCCTGCTTCTGGCCGCCGCCGGAGGTCACCAGCGCCGTCGTCACCATGACGCGCCACGGGCGCTCCACGCTCGGCCCCGCCGGCAAGGCCTTCCTGCGCGCCCTTGTCAAGCAGGCCTTCACCCAACGGCGCAAGCAGCTCGGCACCGTGCTCCGCAAATCCCCGGAGCCCTTCCGCGCGCTTGACCCCGCCGCCGCGGGCATCGACCCCACGCGGCGCGCCGAGACCCTCGCCCTCGCCGAATGGGAGGCCCTCGCCGCCCAACGAAAGGAGCCCGCCCCATGATCCAGGACATCCCCGACCCCGTCGCCCTCTTCCCCGAGGCCTCCCCCGGGCCGGGCGACCACGTGCTTCTGGCGGACCGCGCCGGGGGCGTGGCCCTCGCGCCCTGGACGCCCGTCTCCACCGCCACGGTGCCGCTGGTGCGCGTGGGGGAGAAGACCTTCTTCCTCGGCGCGACGCCGGGCGTGGCGCCCGGCCCCTCGCAACGCCTGCGCGCCCTCCCGGATCCCGGGCTGCGCTTCGGCGCCTTCTGCGCCCTGCACCTGGCCAACTGGCTGCTCACCCACCGCCACTGCGGGCGCTGCGCCGCGCCGCTCGCCCGCGCCAAAGGCTGCCTGCGCTGCCCGGAATGCGGGCTGGAGGCCTATCCCGCCATCGCGCCCGCCGTCATCCTGGGGCTGACGCACCGCGGCCGCCTGCTCGTCACCCGCTATGCCGACCGCCCCTACAAGGGCCCCGCGCTCGTCGCCGGCTACTGCGAGGTGGGCGAGACCGCGGAGGAGACCTGCCGCCGCGAGGCCCTCGAGGAGACCGGGCTGAAGGTGGGCGCCCTGCGCTACTTCGCCTCGCAGCCCTGGGGCCTCAGCGGCACGCTCCTGCTCGGCTTCTTCGGCGAGGCGGAAGACCCCGGGGCGCTGGCGCTGGCCGACGGCGAGCTGGCCCGCGCCGAATGGCTCGCCCCCGACGAACTGCCGCCCCCGCCCGACGCCGCCGGGGCCCTCTCCCTCACCGCCGCCATGATCGAAGCCTTCGCGAAAGGAACCGTGCGATGAAAGCCGAACTGCTCGCCCGCTGGGCCGGCGGCGACTGGTCCGCCCTCCCCACCTTCCCCCTCACCCGCGTGACGCAGGACAGCCGCGCCGCCTGCCTGGGCGCCCTCTACGTGGCGCTCAAGGGCCCCAACCACGACGGGCACGACTTCGTGTCCGCGGCCTTCAAGGCCGGCGCCACCGCCGCGATGGTGCGCGCCGACTGGGCGCCCCCCGCCGAGGTCGCCGCCCTGCCGCTCCTGCGCGTGGCCGACCCCGCCGCCGCGCTCCTGGCCCTGGCCAAGCACCGCCGCGCCGCCCTCAAGCCCTTCGTCTGCGGCGTCACCGGCAGCGCGGGCAAGACCACGCTCAAGGAGCTCGCCGCGGCCATGCTCTCGGGCGCGGGCCCCACCGCCGCCACGCCGGGCAACTACAACAACGAGGTGGGCCTGCCCCTCTCCGTCCTCGCCATCCCAGAGGACGCGCGCTTCGCCGTCATCGAGGCCGGCATCAGCCACCCCGGCGACATGGACCCGCTGGCCGACATCCTGCGCCCCAACGCCGCGGCCGTCTCCTCCATCGGCCCGGCGCACATCGCGTCCTTCGGCACGGTCGAGGCCATCGCCGAGGAAAAGGCCAAGCTCCTGGCCGCCGTCCGCCCCAAGGGCTTCGCCGTCCTGCCCCTGGGCGTGCCCGGGGAGGCCGCCCTCCGCGCCGCGTGCCGCTGCCGCGTGGTGACGGCGTCGCTCTCCGACCCCGCGGCGGACTACGTGGGCGAGCCGCTGGCCAGGGGCGTCGTGCGCGTCCGCCACGGGGACGAGCCCGCGGTGCTGTTGGAGACGGGGCTCTGCGGCGAACACAACGCCTCGAACGTGCTCGTGGCCTATGCCCTGGCGCGCGAGGCCGGGGCCACCGCCGGGCAGGCCCTCGCCGGGCTGGCGACCTTCAAGGCCCCGCCCATGCGCTGGGAGGCGCTCGAGGCCGGGCCCGTGCGCGTCATCAACGACGCTTACAACGCCAACCCGCTCTCCATGCGCGCGGCGCTGGAGACCTTCGCGGGGACAGAGGCCCCGGGCGGCAAGGTCGTCTGCGTGGGCGACATGCTGGAGCTGGGAGACGCCTCGGACGCACAGCACCGCGCCGTCGGCGAGGCCTCCGGCAACGGCCCGTGGCGGCTCCTGGCGGGCGTGGGCCCCGCCGCGCGCGCCCTGCTCGAGGGCGCGGTCAAGGCCGGCTACCCGCCTTCGAAGACCGTTTGGTTCGCCACCGTGGGCGAGGCCGCCGAGGCCCTGCCCCTGCTCGTCCGCCCCGGCGAGACGCTCCTGCTCAAAGGGTCGCGCGGGATGCGGCTGGAGACGTTGATCGGGGCCCTGCGCCGCTGACCCGCCGTGACCCAGGCCAAAGGCTTCTGGCTGAGCCTCCTGCTCGTCTTCTGCGCGATGCGCCTGGCGGACGCGCTGAATGCGTACGTCGGGCTGTGGGTCATCCCGGCGCGCCTGGCGCAGGGGGCGCTGGGGGCGGTCTTGCCGCTGATGTCCTTCGGCGCCTTCCTGGCGGTGCCGGTGGGGGTGCTCGCCACTGTCTTCTCGCGCCAGCTCTGCGCCTACGCCGCGGCGGGCGACGCCGAGCGGGCCCGGGGGCTGCTCCGCGACGCGCTGGGGGCCACGGCGTTGGTCTTCCTGGCGGCGATGGCGGTGGCGACGCCCTGCCTGCCGTGGCTCTGCGGGCTGCTGCGCGTGGAGTGCTCGGCGGCGGGCTACCTGGCGGTGGCCTATGGCCTGACGGCGGCCTTCGCGCCGCTCTTCCTGGCCGCGCTCCAGGCGCTGCGGCGCTTCGGGGCCCTGGCCTCGGCAAACCTGCTGGCGGCGCCGGTGCGGCTGGCGGCGATGCTCCTGCTGCTGCCGGGGCTGGGGCTCTCCGGCTACTTCCTGGGGCAGCTGGCCTCCATCCTGACGACGATCGGCGTGGTCTGCTGGGCGCTGCGCGGGCTCCTGCGCGGCGGCGCGGGGCGGCGGGGGGGGGCGAAGGCCTGGCGGGCCGACCTGCGCCCGATGGCTCGGTACGCGGCCAAGGTGGCCCTGGCCGCCGCCGTGGGGGCCGTGCCGGGGCTGGTCTGCGCCTTCGTCGTCCGCGTGCGCCTGCCGGACGTGGAATCCGGCGCGTACTACCTCCTCACGCGCTTCTCCGAGATCGCCACGTATTGCGGCAGCACCGTCTCGCTGGTGCTCTTCCCCTTCGCCGTGGCGGCGCGGGCCCGCGGCGAGGACTCCGCCGCCCTGCGCGACGGCGCGCTCGCGGCGACGCTCGGCGGCGGGCTGGCGCTGGCGGCGCTCTTCTGGTTCCTGTTGCCGTGGCTCTTCCCCCTCATCCCCGGCTACGCCGCGTACGTCCCCTTCGCGCGCCTGGCGGCCTACCTCACGCTCATCACCGCCTGCAACGTCGCCGCGGCGGCGCACTTCTCCCACGCCCAGGCCCGGGACGACTTCCGCTACCTGCTCTATTACATCCCCCTCAGCCTCGGCGCCGCGGCGGCGCTCTGGGCCTTCGGCGGCGGGACGCTCCTGCGCGTCCTGCACCTGCTCCTGGCCTGCGCGCTCGCCCAGCTCGCGGCCGTTGGCGCCGAACTCCTGCTCACCCGAAAAAGGAACGCCTGCCATGACCAAAACTGAGATTGACGCCTGGTTCGAGGCCAACCGCCCCGCCATCCTCGAGGACTACTTCGCCCTCCTGCGCTTCCCCTCCATCGGCGGCGACCCCGCGCGCCTGCCCGACTGCGTGGCCTGCGCGGAATGGATCTGCGACTTCCTCCGCCCCCTGGGCTTCACCGCCGAGCTCGTCCGCGGCGACGGCCCCACCCCGCCGCTCGTCCTGGCCGAGCGCCCCGCCGACGAGGGCGCCCGCACCGTCCTGCTCTACGGCCACTACGACGTCCAACCCGTCGACCCCATCGGCCAATGGGAGACGCCGCCCTTCGAGCCCGCCGAGCGCGGCGGCCGCGTCCATGCCCGCGGCGCGCAGGACGACAAGGGCCAGTGGTTCGCCCTCCTGCAGGGCCTCCGGGCCGCCATCGAGGGCGGCGCGCGCCTCCCGGCCATCCGTATCGTCCTCGAGGGGCAGGAGGAGAGCGGCAGCGGCTTCCTCGCCGAGCGGGCGCATGACCTCCGCCGCCGCCTGGCCGCGGACGTGCTCCTGGTGGCGGACACCGGCAAGGACGCCTCCGGGCGCCCGGCCATCGTCGCGGGCCTGCGCGGCGTCATCCACTTCACCGTCACCCTGCGCGGGCCGAGGTACGACCTCCACTCCGGCCAGCACGGCGGCCTGGCGCCCAACCCCGCGCAAGGCATCGCCGCGCTCGTCGCCACGCTCCACAACCCCGACGGCTCCATCGCCGTGCCGGGCTTCTGCGACGGCATCGTCGACCCCACCGAGGCCGAGTTCGCCCTGGCCACCGAGCGCGGGTTCGACGAGAACGCCTACAAGGAGGAGGTCGGCGTCTTCCCCGTCGGCGGCGAGCGCGGCGTGCCGGCCATCGTCCGCAACGCCTTCCGCCCGACCATCGAGGTGAACGGCATCCACGGCGGCTACGGCGGGCCCGGCTCCAAGACGGTCATCCCCACGCACGCCTTCGCCAAGCTCTCCTGCCGCCTGGTGCCGGATCAATCGCCCGCGCACGTCTGGCAATGCCTCAAGGCCCATCTCGAGGCCAACTGCCCGCGGGGGCTCGCCCTGGAGCTCACGGAGGTCACCGGCAACGAGCCCGGCTTCCGCCTGCCCATCGACTCGCCCGTCACCCGCGTGGCGCAGGACGTCCTGCGCGAGGTCGACCCCCGCGGCGCGGTCTTCACGTGGGAGGGCGCCTCCATCCCCATCGTCGCCCGCCTGCGCGACGTGACGGGCGCCGCGCCCCTGCTCGTCGGCTTCGGGATGCAGGAGGACCGCATTCACTGCCCCAACGAATCCTTCTCCCTCGAGCAGTTCCGTGACCTTGTGCGCTGGGGCGGGCTCATCTTCCCGGCCCTTGCCTGAGGCGCCCCGGCTGGGCGCGCCCAACCTCCATCCCGGACTCCCCCATGGAACTGCTCATCACGGACGTCGGGTACGGCGGCGCGGGCGTGGCCCGGACGCCCGAGGGCGTCGTCTTCGTCCCGGGCGCCTACGCCGGCGAGACGGTCGAGGCCGAGCTTGTCTCCCGCCACAAGAAGTTCGCCCGCGCCCGGCTCACCCGCGTCCTGGCCCCCTCGCCCGACCGCATCGCGCCCGAGACCGCCGTCGTCCCGGGTATGGCCTACGCCACGCTGCGCTACGAGGCCGAGGTGGCCCTCAAACACCGCCAGCTCGGCGACCTGCTGGCGCGCATCGGCGGCCTCCGCGGCCTGCCGCTCCTGCCGCCCGTCCCCTCCCCGCAGCGCCGCCACTACCGCAACAAACTCACCCTGCGCTGGGACGGCCGCGCCCTGGGCTACGTCGGCGAGGACAACCGCACCGTCCTCGACACCCCGCACTGCCCCCTCTCCCACATCGAGATCAACGACGCGCTCGCCGAACTCCGCCGCGGCTCCGCCCTGCGCCGCCTCAAACCCGGCTCCCGCGTCGTCTTCCGCCACACCCCGCGCGACGGCGTCCGCCTCGGCCTCGGCAAGCCCCCCGCCGGCGAGCTCACCGAAAGCCTCGCCGGCCTCACGCTCACCGTCGCGGCGGACGCCTTCTTCCAAATCAACCTTCCCTGCGCCGAGCTGCTCCTGGCCGACTTCCGCGAGGCTGCCCGCGGCGTGGAGGCCGTCCTCGACCTCTACTGCGGGTGCGGGCTCTTCGGGCTGGCCTCCGGCGCGGGCCGCGTCTTCGGGCTGGAGACCTCCGCCGGGGCGGTCCGCTCGGCCGCGCGCAACGCCGCGGCCCTCGGCGTCCGCGCCGACTACCGCTGCGCCCCCGCCGAGGAGCTTCCCGAACGCCTCCCCGCCGCCGACCTCTGGGTCGTCGACCCGCCGCGCGCCGGCCTCTCCGAGACCGTCCGCCGCCGCATCCTCCGCGAGCTGCCCCCGCGCCTCGTCTACGTCTCCTGCGGCCCGGACACCCTGGCGCGCGACCTCGCCGCCCTCGCCCCCGCCTACGCCATCCGCTCCCTCCGCCTCTTCGACTTCTTCCCCCGCACCCCCCACTTCGAGACGGTAGTCTTGCTTTCCAAGGGAGAAATCGACTCGAAGAAAGTGCGTGTGGAGTTTTCTCTGGAGGACATGGATATGTCCGGGTTCCAGAAGGGTGCGACCTATGAGCAGATCAAAGCGTATGTGCTGAAACATACTGGCTTGAAGGTATCTTCTCTGTACATCTCCCAGGTCAAGCGGAAATGTGGTCTGGATGTAGGACAGAACTATAATTTGTCGAAGAAGGAGAATGCTAAAGTGCCGCAGTGTCCGCCGGAAAAGGAAGCAGCGATTGTGGAAGCACTGAAGTATTTTCAAATGCTTGAATAGGGACTGTTTCTTAATTAAAGACCAACTGCTATGATGGCGGTCGGTCTTTAATTCAAGCCGGTATTACTCGTGAAATGGTATGATTTTGGAATTGTTTGCAATTGATTCCCTTTGTTGACGGTCGTGCTCATCTAGGGTACAATTATAGTGGATTGTTATAATAAGTTGAAATGAGGTATTAGACTATGGCTAAGGCCACTAAAAAAGATAAAGAGGTAACTTTGGAAACAGTTCTGTGGAACTGCCGCGTGGCCTTGCGTGGTGTTGGTAGCACGGAGAAGAACAGGGATGCCGTGATTGGGCTGGCATTTTTGAAATTTGCTGGAGATAAATTTGAAAAGCGCCGTGCGGAACTTTTAGCACAGTATGGCGACATTCCCGAGTTCCTAGAGAAGCCTTCTTTCTATAATGCGGTAAATGTATTCTATCTGAAAGAAACAGCGCGTTGGTCCTACATTGTCAAGAATGCAGGAGCAAATGATATTGCTGTGATTTTGGATCAGGCAATGGCTGATATTGAGGAAGCCAATCCTTCGCTGAAAGGCGCATTACTGCAAAACTTCTATGCAACTTTGGGAGCGCCTAAGGAAAAAATCAAAACATTGATTGATGAGGTCAATAAAATCTCGGAATCTCGATTTCACGAAGAAGATCTTATCGGTCGCGTTTATGAGTATTTTTTGCAGATTTATGCTGCCAGTGGCACCAAGGAAGATGGCGAATTCTATACGCCCGCTTGTGTGGTAAAGCTGATTGCAGAAATGATTGAGCCATTTAGCGGAACAGTCTATGATCCTTGCTGTGGTTCCGGCGGAATGTTTGTGCAATCGCATAAATTTGTCGAACGCCATCAGGGAAATCGGGCCAATATTTCTGTTGTTGGTCAAGAGAGTGTACCGGATACTTGGCGTCTTTGCAAGATGAATTTGGCGATTCGAGGGATTTCACATGATTTAGGCGAAAAGAACGCTTCTACGTTTACTGACGATCAGCATAAAGATCGAAAATTTGATTTTATTATGGCAAATCCACCGTTCAATCTCAAAGGTTGGCGCGGAGAAGACGAATTGTTGGATGATCCTCGGTGGAATGGCTATGTAGGTCCTCGCGCTTCTAATGCAAACTATGCTTGGATTCTTCATATTATTTCTAAATTGGATGTTAATCACGGTATCGCAGGCTTCTTGCTGGCTAATGGAGCATTAAATGATCCCGATGAATATGAGAATCGGAAACGCCTTTTGATGAATGATAAAATAGAAGCAATTATTGTCCTGCCGCGTGATATGTTTTATACCACCGATATTTCGGTGACTCTCTGG
Organism: uncultured Kiritimatiellota bacterium; assembly: GCA_944391085.1. Taxonomy (GTDB): domain Bacteria; phylum Verrucomicrobiota; class Kiritimatiellia; order RFP12; family DVOR01; genus Spyradenecus. Next base: position 70,738 of record CALXSE010000008.1, read on the forward strand.
ATTGTTAATATGAATAAAACGGCCCGAACCGTGAATGGACGCCAATTACGAGATCGCAGCGGTGAAGTTTTGTTTATGGATCTACGCCGTTGGGATAGTAATGTTGAAGAGATTGTCATCGATAAAGGGAAAAAGAAGAAAAAGACTGTCTTGACTGATGAGCAAATTGCTGAAGCAAAACGAATTTATAACAGCTGGCAATCAACCGACACATCTTTATATCAGGATGTGCCGGAGCTATGCAAGGCTGTTAAGGTATTGAAAAGGGATAAAGTAGATCCGAATGACCTTTCTATTGAGGAAAAGGATTGGGCTCTCGCTCCCAGCAAATATATTGAATTTATCGATCATGATTTGGACATTGACTATGAAAAAGAAATGGCTCGAATTCAGAATGAAATGCGTCTGCTGATGGCTTCAGAAGAACTCTCGCAGTCTATGTTGAAAGATGCTTTTAAGGGGATCGGCTATGAAATTGACTAAATATAGACTGGGAGATTTTGTCGAACTGTATAATGAGAAATGTGGGAATGCTAATCTGACTGCTTGGGATATATCCGGCGTTAATAGTGATAAAGAATTTTTTGAACCTGCACGGCAAGTAGGCTCGGATACAAGTAATTATAAGGTTGTCCCTCCTAACTATTTTGCCTGTAATTTGATGCATGTTGGAAGAGATCGAGTCTTGCCAATTGCTATGAACCACACAAAACAAAATAAAATCGTTAGTCCAGCATATACAATTTTTCGAATAATTGACAATGTACCGGTAATTAGAGAATACTTCTTTATTTTGCTAAAATCGTCAGAGAAAGATGGATATTTTTGGTTTCATACAGACTCATCGGTACGGGATGGTATGTCGTGGGATGATTTTTGCGACATGGACATAGAGTTACCCTCACGTTCTATTCAGCGAAAATATGTCGACATCTATAACGCCATGCTGGAAAATCAGAGGTATTATGAGCAAGGGTTAGAGGATTTGAAGCTGACATGCTTTGCTATGGCAGATCATTTCAAGCATACGAAGAAAAAGATGCCTATGGGGGATCTGCTTGAGGAAGTTGATGTTCGCAATAGTGAGGGAATATGCGATAATGCACAAGGCATCAATATTACAAAGCAGTTTATGCCATCTGTAGCAAGCAGCTCAGATTTGTTAAAGTACAAGTTGGTTTATAAAAATCAATTTGCATATAGTGCTATGCAAACTGGACGTGACAAGTGCATCCGAATTGCATTATATGGCGGAGATAGACCAATTGCTGTATCCCCTGCATATTCCGTGTTACAGAAGAAAACTGACACAATTCTAGAGGAATACATTCAACTATGGTTCTCTCGCCCAGAAAGTGACCGCCTCGGTTGGTTTATGAGTGATGCCAGTGTTCGTGCAAACTTAGATTTGCCAAGGTTTTATGAAATCGAAATTCCGGTGCCGGATTTAGATGAGCAGATATCACTTGTAAATATCTATAACGCGTATGCTCTTCGCAGAGAAATTAACGAACAACTAAAACTACAAATAAAAGATATTTGTCCCATCTTAATCAAAGGCTCGGTTGAAGAAACATCAACTTAAAAGGAGACTTATATGGCATATTACACAGAACGTCACGGCCTGAGAAAGCCTGTCGTTAAAACTTACGATATATCCATAGAGAAGTACGCTCTGCTACTCCATTGCTGTGAGAAATACTATGATAACCTTGCGTGGAAGTATCCTGCGCAATGCCCCGATGGGCAGGGGTGTTGTGGAATTGACCAGGAGCAGTTTAGTTTAGATTTGAAGTATGAGATTCCGACTTTATATAGGGATGATTCTGATCGCATTGCCGTCCCGGCTATTCGCCATAATGTTTTTAATGGGGACAGCCAGGATAAGTACGATCAGTATGCATTGCTCGATTTTATTGAATTTTTTGCAGAGAATGTACATGATGTAGTTGTTGGTAGTTTCCATAGCTATTGGGGCCACCATCATCTGACTTGTCAGAATAGCCGGAATGTGTGCGCCCAATTTCGGGATGAAATCAACCGCATCTTCCAAAAGACCGGGCTGTTGTATTCTTTAAAAGCCGATTTGCGGGTGGAGCGCATCGTTGAAAACAGTCCGCTTACTCCAGAAGTGGAAGCTACGATAGCCACTGTAAAGGAACCCGGAACGTTGGAACTTCTGCAGGAAGCAATTCTTCTTCATAAGAGCCCCTATCCGGCAGATATTCGAGATGCTACAGAGAAAATCTGGGATGCATTTGAACGACTCAAAACCTATTATACGGCACTGAACAAGCGGGATTCTGCTGCCAAAATCGTGAATGATATGTCAGGAGGACAGGACGACTATATAACGCTATTCGATACAGAATTTACTGCTTTAACCAAACTTGGCAATAACTTTAGGATTCGGCACCACGAAACAGACAAGATTGAAATTACTGATATCCGCTATTATGACTACTTCTTTAATCGTTGCCTATCTTTAATTGCTCTGGCAATCCAATATCTGCAGTAAGGGAGGTCATCACGTGGACTATGAATTTGTAAAATCGCAATTTACGGAAGCACAGCTGGAGGCGGCTATCATTGAGATATTCCAGCAGCAAGGATATATCTATGTCCACGGAGAGAAAATCCACCGGCAGTATGAAGAAATTCTGCTGGAAGATGACCTGCGTTCCTTCTTACAGGAAAAGTATGCCCATGAAGGCTTGAGCGAAACCGAGACACAGAAGATCATTAATCAGTTGGCTCTCGTCCCAGCGTCTCCGCTTTATGAGGGAAACCGTGCTGCTTTTTGGCTAGTTAATGAAGGCTTTGATCTGCAGCGGGACGATTTGAGCAAGGTGGCACTTCATATTGATTACATTGATTTCGACCACCCGGAGAATAACATTTTCAAAGTGGTGAATCAGTACTCCGTCCAGGGCGAGCGTCTGCGCAGACCGGACTTGCTCGTCTTTATCAACGGTATCCCGGTTGCCATTTTTGAGTTTAAGTCAGCAATCAATGAGGATGCGAATATCCATGACGCTTGGGAACAGATTACTATTCGCTATACCCGAGATATTCCAAAACTGATGAAGTATTGCTTCTTATCAGTCATCAGCGATGGAGCCAACACAAAAATGGGCAGTATCTTTACGCCCTATCCATACTATTATGCCTGGAATAAAGCCAATGACCAAGATAAAGTTTCAAACGGTGTAAGCTCGCTATTTACCATGATTGAAGGGGCTTTTGCAAAAGAGCGTATTCTTCGTGTGTTGCGTGATTTTGTGTTTTATCCAGATGATAGCAAGAAAAGCGAGGCTATTGTTTGTCGTTATCCCCAGTTTTTCGGAGCCAATAAAATGCTTGAAAATATTAAGCAGCATCTTCGACCAGAAGGAGATGGCAAGGGTGGCACGTATTTTGGTGCAACGGGATGCGGCAAAACTTATACTATGCTATTTCTGTCGCGGATGATTGCCCTACG
>CALXSE010000009.1 GCA_944391085.1 uncultured Kiritimatiellota bacterium
ATCATGCGTGCCGCCTTGGACCCCGACTACCTCGAATTCCTCTTGAATCTTCAGCGAAATTAGATGCGTTTGCCCTGTTTTGTCCGCGGACGCGCGCCAAGCGCGGGGCCGGGATTTGGTATACTGGGCGGGTTTCAAGAAGGAGGCTCGGATGAAGGTTTTGCTGGTTGGCGACATCGTCGGCTCGCCGGGGCGGGCGTGGTTCAAGGCGGTGGCGCAGAGGCTGTTGGGCGCCGGCGAGGTGAACGCCGTCATCGCGAACGCGGAGAACGCCGCGGCGGGCAACGGCCTCACCAGGGCGTTGGCCGAGGAGCTGCTGGGCGCCGGGGCGAACCTCCTGACGCTGGGGGACCACACGTGGGGCCAGCGGGGCTTTGACGCGGAAATCGGCGCCCTGCGCCAGGTGGTGCGCCCGGCGAACTTCCCGGAGGGGACGCCCGGGGCGACGGCGGCGGTGGCCGAGACGGCGCTGGGGCCGATCGGGGTGGTGTCGGTGCTGGGGCAGGTCTTCATGGGGCCGGCGGACAATCCCTTCCATGCGGTCGATCGGGCGCTTCGGCAGATCCCGGCGAACGTGCCGGTGTTCGTGGACGTCCATGCGGAGGCGACGAGCGAGAAGATCGCGCTGGGGCATTGGCTGGACGGGCGGGCGACGTGCGTCTTCGGCACGCACACCCATGTGCAGACGAACGACGCGGCCATCCTGCCCCGCGGCACGGCCTATATCACGGATTTGGGGATGACGGGGCCTTCGGAGGGGGTCATCGGGCGGCAGCTGGCGCCGGTGCTCAAGAAGTTCACCACGGGGGTGCCGGCGAGGTTCGAAATCGCCGCCGGGCCGGCGAAGCTGGAGGGGGCGATCGTAGAGCTCGCGCGTGGGGAGCGGCGGGCGCTTTCCATCAAGGCCGTGCGTTACGTGCAGCGGGAGGGGTGAGTTGCCCCCGACCCTGGAGAGCCTGCCGGCGTGGGCGCTGGACACGATGGCCTCCGCGTTGCGGAACGTGGGCGGGGCCTTCGCGGACGCGGTCGCGGCGGCGCAGAAGGAGCGCCTCTTTGAGGAGCCGGGCGCCTGGTACGCCAAGTTCCCGCAATGGGAACGCACGAAGCCGCGCGACCTGACGAAGCCCGAGCAGTGGCTCCCCGTGGAGGAAAGCGCGCTGGACGCCATCTTCGGCGCGGGCGGCGAGCTGGAGAAGGCCTTTGAGCGCTATGAGCCGCGGGCGGGGCAGACGGCCATGGCGCGCGCGGTGGCGCAGGCGCTCAACGGGCGGCGTTTCCTGTTGGCCGAGGCGGGGACGGGCGTGGGCAAGAGCCTGGCCTACCTGGTGCCCTGCGCGCTCTGGGCCTGCGCGAACAACCTGCCCATCGTCGTCTCCACCAACACGCGCAACCTGCAGACCCAGCTTCTGACGAAGGACATCCCCCTGGTGCGGCGCATCGTGGCGCCGTTCCTGCCGAAGGGGGTGCCGCTCGACGTGACGGTGCTGAAGGGGCGCGGCAATTACCTGTGCCTCAAGCGCCTGGGCTTTTACGTCGAGGGCGGCTACGAGAACCTGCGCGATGCCGAGGCGCCCCTCTTCGCCGACCTCGTGGCCTGGGCCGCCGCGACGCCGGACGGCGACCTGGACGCCTTCCGGCCCGAACACGCGCGGGGCGACCAGGCCTTCATCCACCACTTCGGGTGCCAGGGCGACGCCTGCACGGGCAAGAGCTGCCGCTTCTACCGCCGTTGCTTCCTCCAGGCGGCGCGCCAGCGGGCGCTCCGCGCGCATCTTGTCATCGCCAACCATGCGCTTGTCTTCGCGGAGCTGACGAACCCGGGCTCGCTCCTGCCGCCGCACGCGCAGGTCGTCTTCGACGAGGCGCACAACCTTGAGGCCGCGGCGACGACTTTCCTTTCCGGCGAGCTCTCGCCCCTGACGCTCTATGACCTCTGCCAAAAACTCGCCCCGAGCCGCGGGCGCGAGGCCGGGAGCCTCTTCCATCAGGCGCGCGTGGACTTTGTGGACGTGGCGAAGCTGACGAACGAGCGCCGCGCGGCGCTGGTCGACCTGCTGGCGCGGCTGCGGCAATGCGGCGTGGAGCTGGCGAAGGCCGGCACGGCGCTCTTCGAGACGCTCCATGGGTTCCTGGCGCGCACCACCGAGACGACCGTGCGTTACCGCGCGGTGCCGGACGCCTCGAAGCCCGACCTGCCCGGTGGCCACCCGCAGCTGCGGCGCGAGGTCTGCCTGCGCGGCGCGGCCTTCATCCCGGCGGAGGACATCGTCCCTGAGACCGAGATCCAGGCGCGGCGCGACGCCATCGCCGAGCGCCTCACCGAGGCGCACAAGTTGCTCGACCGTCTGCTCGCGGCCGTCGCCGAGCAGGCCCCGCCCGCGGGCCAGGAGAATCCGTACGAGGATCTTGTGGGCGTGCTCAAGGCGACCTCCGAGGGGCTTGCCGAGTTCGGCCAGACGATGGCGGCGATCCTGGGCGGCGCCGACCCCGGGATGGTCTATTGGATGGCGCGCCTGGGGGCGGATTCGCGCGCCTGTGCGCTCACCGCCGCGCCGCTGGACATTGCGCGGCAGCTGCAGGGGCTGCTTTACAAGACCAAGTCCACGCTCGTCCTTTCCTCGGCCACGCTGCGCATCTACGGCGGGTTTGGGCACATCCGCGCGCGGCTGGGCCTCTCCTTTCCGGATGTCGCCGGGCGGGTGGACGAGTTCGTGGCCGAGAGCCCTTTTGATTACCCGCGGCAGTGTTGCGTGGCGGTGCCGGATTTCCTGCCGGAGGTGACGACGGGCCACGATTACGTGCTGGAGCTTTCGCGGCTGATGTACAGCCTTTTCACGACGGCCAGGGGGCGTTCGCTGGCGCTGTTCACTTCGCACGAGATGCTCCGTGCCTGCGCCGACCTGCTCACGCCGCATCTGGCGGCCAAGGGCATCGACCTGCTGGCGCAGTCGCCCGCGCTTGGCCGCGACGCGATGACCGAGGCCTTTCGCGCGCAGCGGCGCCCGACGGTGCTCTTCGGCGCGCAGAGCTTCTGGGAGGGCGTGGACGTGGTGGGCGACGCGCTCAGCTGCGTGGTCATCGCGCGCCTGCCTTTCGGCACCTTCGGCGATCCCCTGCAGAAGGCGCGGTGCGAGCAGATTGAGGCCTCTGGGCGCTCCGCCTTCGCCGAGCTTTCCCTGCCGCAGGCCGTCATCCGTTTCCGCCAAGGCTTCGGGCGCCTCATCCGCAACCGGGCCGACCGCGGCATCGTGGTGGTGGCGGACACGCGCATCGTGGCCAAGCGCTACGGCACCGTCTTCGCCGATTCCCTTCCCGTGAAAATCGAGGTCGCGGACAGCCGCCCGGCGCTCGTCGCGCGCCTCAGGAAATTGCTGCAATCATGAACGACATCCTGTTTGACGCCTTCGACCGCGATCATCTTTGGCACCCCTACACCTCCACCGTCGCGCCTCAGCCGACCTACAAGGTCGCCCGCGCCGAGGGGTGTGAGCTCATTCTCGCCGACGGCCGGCGCCTGGTGGAGGGCATGAGTAGCTGGTGGTGCGCCATCCATGGCTATTCGCACCCCGTCCTCGTCGAGGCCGCGCGGGAGCAGGCCGCCAAGCTGTGCCATGTGATGTTCGGCGGGCTCACCCACCAGCCGGCCATTGACCTGGGCAAGCGCCTCCTGCGCCTTGCGCCGCCCGCGATGGACAAGATCTTCTATGCCGACAGCGGGTCCGTCGCCGTCGAGGTCGCCCTCAAGATGGCCATCCAGTACGACCCCGCCAAGACCGACTTCCTCACCATCCGTTCCGGTTACCACGGCGACACGTGGAACGCCATGAGCGTCTGCGACCCCGTCACCGGCATGCACACGCTCTTCGGCCCCGCGCTTCCCCGCCGCCGCTTCGCCCCCGCCCCCGCGCCCATCCACGACCTCGACGAGCCTTGGGACCCGGCCGACTTCGCGCCCATGGCCCGCCTCATCGAGGAACACAGGGCCACCCTCGCCGCCGTCATCCTTGAGCCCATCGTCCAGGGCGCCGGGGGGATGCGCTTTTATCATCCCTCCTATCTTCGCGCCCTCCGCGCCGCCTGCGACGCCGCCGGCATTCTGCTCATCTTCGACGAGATCGCCACCGGCTTCGGCCGCACCGGCGCCTTCTTCGCCTGGGAGCACGCCGGCGTCCAGCCCGACATCCTGTGCGTGGGCAAGGCCATCACCGGTGGCATGATGTCCTTCGCCGCCGTCCTGGCCACCGCCGCCGTCGCCGAGCGCGTCTGTTCCGGCCCGGCGGGATGCTTCATGCACGGCCCCACCTTCATGGGCAATCCCCTGGCCTGCGCCATCGCCAACGCGTCCATCGACCTTTTGCTCGCCGGCCCGTGGCAGGCGAAGGTGAAGGCCATCGAGGCGCAGCTGCGCGAGGAGCTCGCCCCCGCGCGCGGCCTGCCGGGCGTGGCCGACGTGCGCGTGCTCGGCGCCATCGGCGTGATTGAGCTCAGGCGTCCGGTCGATTTGCCGTCTGCCACGGCCTTCCTCGTCGAGCGCGGCGTCTGGCTCCGCCCCTTCGGGCGCAACCTCTACGCGATGCCGCCCTACGTCGTCACGCCGGGGCAGCTTTCCAAAATCACGGGCGCCATGCTCGCCCTCGCGGCGCGCCAATGAGCGCCGGGGCGCGTCCTTCAGGCGTCGGTCCTCCCGCTTCCCGCGGCTTTCCGCGCGGTTTGGTTTGGCGTGGGAGGCGGAATGCGGTATACTATTGCGTCTTTGTGGAGAGAAGTGATGAGACTGTTCACCGAATATAGGCGTTTGCCGTGGCTGGTTGCCGTGTTCGCGGCGGCGTTTGCCTTTTTCCTTTTGACGGGGGCCTGGGCGCCCTATCCCGGGGAATCCGCCGCGTTCGTGGCGGCGCTCAGCTTCCCGGGGCAGGCCGAGGGGCCGGTCTTCGAGCCTTTCGACACCGCGGTGATGGGGCTGGCCCTGCGGCTGCTTGGGCCGGTCGGGCTGGGCGTCTTTTCCGCGGCCTTGGGCGCGTGGGCGGTGGCGATGCTTTTCGTGGCGGCGGTGGAGGGCGTGCGCCATGCCTCGCTCGATCTGCTTGACCTGAGTGAGGAGGAGGTGCCGCGTGCGGGCGTCGACATGGCCGGGACGGCGCTTTTGTCCGGCTTTGTCGCCTCTGCCCTTGCCGCCACCGCATTGCCGGTGTGGGCGCTGGGGACGCGCCCGCTCCCGGCCGCGCCGATGGTGGCGCTGTGCACGACGCTGTTGGCGTTGGCCATGGCCCTGCGCCGCAAGTGCGCCGAGGATTATGTCACGGGGCAGGCGCCGTCGCGCCGGAGGCGGCTGGGGATGGGGTTGCTCTTCGCGGGGGCGGTTTTCCTTTTCGCGGACGACCCAGGGGCGGCCCCGTTGGCGGCGATGGGCCTGTTGCTTGGCGGCGGCATCCTGCTCCGCCAGGGGGTGGAGGGGCGCACGGCCTACCTGCCATGGATTGTTGGGGGCATCGTGCTGGGGCTGGCGGGGGCGCTTGCCTCGGCGGCCGCGTGGTTCGTCTCGCTGGGGCTTCAGTTGCCGGACAATCTTTTCCTCTTTTGGTGCACGCGCATCCAGACGTTGACGATGCCCGCCGCGCGGGAGCTGCTGACGACCTTCGACGGCGTCTCGGCGCTTGCGCTCTTCGGGTTGGCGCTTCTGCTGTTGCTGGGCACCTTCCCGCGGGCCTTCTTCCGTCTGGGCGCGCCCTTCGTGGGGCAGCTTGCGATTGTGGCGCTGGCGGGGCTTTCCTTGGCGCGGTGGCCGTTCGAGCTGTGGGGGCGGATGGCCGAGCCGACGCCCCTGATGGCGATGGGCGTGGCGTTGCTGGCGCTTGACGTGGGGCTTCTGCTTGGCTCGTGGGTGCGCCATTGGATGGACGCGCGCGCGGCATGGTCGGTGGGGGTTGTGCACCTTGTGGCGGACGTCGGCGTGGCGGTCGTGGCGGTGGCCTTGGCGGCGGCGCAGGTTTGGCGCATCGGGCCGGAGGCCTCGGGGCGGCACGCGCGGCAGACCCTGCGCGGGGTTTGGGAGCCGCTCGCCGCGCGTGTGCCGGCCTCGGTGGAGACATGGTTTGCGCCGGATGCGTGGCTTGCGCCCTTTTTCCTTTGGCGTCAGGAGCGGGGCGAGCCCTTGCGCCCCGTGGTTGACCTCAAGACCGCGGTGGATGCCTTGGCACCTGCCGAGGCCCGTGCCGCGGACCCGGCCCTTGACGCCGCGGCCGAGCTTGGCGGAGCGCCTTTCCGGCGCTTCCTGATCGCCACGGACGCCACGGGGCGCTTCCGTGAGGGGGTGCTTGGCGCCGATGACGCCGCGGCTGTCGAGGCCGTCGCCGCCCAGGTCGGGGACTCGACGTATGGGCGGACGGAGGCGGGCCGCCGCTTCTTGGGTGAGCTCCGCGCCGCGGCCTCACGTGGTTGGGCGGGGGCCGCCTGGGGGAGGCCCCCGTTGGAGGCCGCCCGCCTGTTGCGCCATGCCTTGGCCCTTGACCCGGGGAACCTGGGCGCGACGTTGAGCCTGGCCGCCCTGTCCGATTCGCCGGAGGCCGCCGTTACCGCGGAGGAGCGCCGCGCCGCCCGTCGGCTGGGCGAGAATGACCCATGGCTGATCGCCCCCACGTCGGCCCAGGCCGAGGCGTTCGAGCAGACGTTCGGCCCTGTGGGCACCGTCGGGTTCCGCGCCGCCGGGCGTCTTCGGGCGTTGGAAGGCGATCGCCGCGAGGAGACGCTTGTTGAGCTCGTGCGCCTCTATCGCGGGGACCCCGGGGATCTCTCCCAGCAAGAGCGTTTCATCGCCCTGCTTCGCTTGCCCCAGGGGGAGGCCGCCCAGTTGCTTGAGCGGAGCGCCGCCACGGACGAGGACGTCGCCTTCTTCCTTTGCGTCTATCCGTGGAGCGACGAGGCCGAGGCCCTCTTTGCCCGATACGAGGCCCGCCTGATGTCCGACCGCGAGCTCGGCGGTTGCCTTTCCATGCTTTACCACAACCTCAGCCATCGTTCCCGTGCCCAGCGGCTCAACGACCTGGGGGCCTATTTCATCCGCCAGGGCCGTTTCGCCTACGCCTACGCCTACCTCCGCCACCTTGTCGCCGAGGGGCGCGCCCGCCAGGCGCTTGCCTTCGTCTCGGACTTTGCCTTCTCCGAGCGTCTCGCCGCAAGCCCCTACCTTCGGGAACTCCTGCGTATCCGTGCGCTCGAGGCCGTCGCCAAGGAGGATCCCGCCCAGGCCCTTGCCTCTGCCCGCGCCTGGCTCATCGCCGACCCGATGCAATCCGCCGTCTGGGGCTTTGTGCTGCAACGCGACCCCACCGAGCGCGACATCCACGATTGCCTCCGGGCCTTTCCCGCGCACCCCGTGGCCGTCCGCCTCTTCGGCGAGGCGCTGCGCGCCCGCGCCGGGGACGCCGCCGCCGAGCGTTGGCTCGGCGCCATGCTGCCCAAGGAACCCGCCCATGCTGACCGCTGACTTCGACTACGACCTGCCCGCGGAGCTCATCGCCCAGACGCCGCCGACCGTGCGCGGCACCTCGCGCATGATGGTGCTTGACCGCGCCAAGCCCGGCCTCGAGCATCGTTCCATCGGCGACATCGGCGAGTATCTCCGGCCCGGCGACCTGTTGGTGCTCAACGACACGCGCGTCTTCCCCGCCCGTGTCCTTGGCGCGTGGGCCGACACCGGCGGCGCGGCCGAGCTCCTGCTCACCGACTGCGACCAGGAGGAAGGCCCCGACCACGTCAGCCTCTGGCGCGCGCTTTGCAAAAGCGGGCGCCGCGCCCGCGCTGGGCACGTCATCCGGTTGGCCGCGGGCCATCTCGAGGCCGACGTCCTCGAATGCGGCGAAGAGGGTCGGGCCCGCGTTCGCCTCCGCGGCGACGCCCCGCTCATGGACATCCTTGGGCGTTACGGCCTCACCCCCGTCCCCCCCTACATCCGGCGCGACCCCAACGACCCCGCGATGGCCCGGCTTGACCGCGAGCGCTACCAGACCGTCTACGCCCGCGAGGTCGGCGCCGTCGCCGCCCCCACCGCCGGTCTCCACTTCACCGAGGCCCTCCTCGCCGGACTCGAGGCCCGGGGCGTCCGCCGTGCGTTCGTCACCCTCCACGTCGGCCCCGGCACCTTCCGCCCGGTCAAGGCCGAGCGCGTCGAGGAGCACCGCATGGACGCCGAGCGCTACCATGTCCCCGAGGCCACCGCCCGGGCCATCGACGAGACCCGCGCCGCCGGCGGGCGTGTCATCGCCGTCGGCTCCACCTCCGTGCGCACGCTTGAGACGGTCGCCGCCGCCAACGGCGGGCGCGTCGTCCCCTGTTCCGGCGAGAGCGTCGCCTTCATTTATCCGCCTTATCGTTTCCTGGCGGTGGACGCGATGCTCACGAACTTCCACCTTCCCCAATCCACGCTCATCATGATGGTCTCCGCCCTTGCCGGGCGCGAACGCATCCTCGCGGCCTACCGCGAGGCCGTGCGCGCGCGCTATCGCTTCTTCTCTTACGGCGACTGTATGCTCATCCTCTGACGGGAGGCCCCCATGCCCCAACTCCACGCCTTCATCCTTGCCGGCGGCCGCGGCGAACGCTTCTGGCCCCTCTCCACCTTTGCCCGGCCCAAGCAGTTCTGCGCCCTCTTCGGCGGCACGCCGCTCTTGGCCCAGGCCGTCGGGCGCCTGCATGGTCTGGTTCCGGAGGCCAACATCCGCGTCATCACCTCCGCGGATCTCGTCGCCGCCACCCGTGACGCCCTGCCGGAGCTCCACCCGGACAACGTCATCGGCGAGCCCATCGGGCGCGACACCGCCGCCGCCGTCGCCCTCGCCTGCGGCATCGTCTCGCGCGACGACCCCCAGGGCGTCGCCCTCGTCCTTCCCGCCGACCCGCTCATCGCCGACGAGGCCGCCTACCGCGACGCCTTGCGCCTGGCCGCCGGGCAGGCCGCCCGCGCGCCCGTCATCGCGACCGTCGGCATCGCCCCCACGTTTCCCGCCACCGGCTACGGTTACATTGAGGCCGCCGACGAGGTCGCCCCCGGCGTCCGCCGCGTCCGCCGCTTCGTCGAGAAGCCGGACCTCGAGACCGCCAAGCGCTATCTTGCCACCGGGGCCTTCGCGTGGAACGCCGGCATGTTCGTCTGGCGCGCCGACACGATGGCCGCCGCCTTCCGCGCCCATGCGCCCCAGTGGCTTCCCCTCGTCGAGCGCCCGGACGCCCTCGAGCGCCTTTACCCCACGCTTCCCAAGCTGTCCGTCGACTACGCCATCATGGAGAAGAGTGACAATCTTGTGGTCGTCCGCGGGGACTTTGGCTGGGACGACGTCGGCTCCCTGCCCGCCCTTGCCCGCCACTTCCCGGCCGACGCCCAGGGCAACGTCGCCATTTCCCCCGTCTATGCCCTTGACGCCCAGGGCAACATCGTCGCCGCCGAGGGCGTCGGGCGCCCCACCGCCCTGTTTGGCGTGGAGGGCCTCATCGTCGTCCACACCGCCAAAGCCACCCTCGTCTGCGCCAAGGACGCCGCGCAAGACCTCAAACGCCTTGTCGCCACCCTTCCCCCCGAGCTTCGCTGACCCCGCCGGGCCGCTTCCCGCGCCGTCCTGAAAGGGGAAACGGGCCGCCGCTTCCCAGGGCGGCCGTCAGCCTGTTTCCGTGGTCGGGCAAAGGGCGGGCGGAATGTGGTATCCTAATGCCATGAAGATCTTGATTGTTGGAAACGGCGGGCGGGAGCACGCCATCGTTTGGCGTTTGTCGCAGGACGCGGCGGGGCATGTGCTTTTCTGCGCCCCCGGCAACGCGGGCACGGCGGCCCTCGCCGTCAATGTGCCGATCGGAACAGAGGATTTGCCGGGGCTCGTGGCCTGGGCGAAGGCCAACCGCCCGGACCTGGTCGTGGTGGGGCCGGAGGCCCCGCTCTGCGCGGGGTTGGCCGACCTGCTCGAGGCCGAGGGGCTGAAGGTCTTCGGCCCCGGCAAGGCCGCCGCGCGCCTGGAGGGGAGCAAGGCCTTCTCCAAGGAGGTCATGGAAAAGGCCGGCGTGCCCACGGCCCGTGCGCGCGTCTACACCGATTGCGCCGCAGCCCTTGCGGGGCTCGACGGGTTTTCCCTCCCCGTGGTCGTCAAGGCCGACGGCCTGGCGGCGGGCAAAGGCGTGGTCATCGCCCAGACGCGCACGGAGGCCGAGGCCGCGGTGCGCGACATGCTCGAGGGCGGGCGCTTCGGCGCGGCCGGCGCGGAGGTGCTCATCGAGGAGTTCCTGGAAGGCGAGGAAGCCTCCGTCTTTGCGTTGTGCGACGGCGAGCGCGTGGCGCTCCTGCCCGCCGCGCAGGATCATAAGCGCGTGAACGACAACGACGAGGGCCCGAACACCGGCGGCATGGGCGCCTATACCCCCGCGCCCATCGCGACGCCCGAGGTGATGGCGCAGGTGCGCGACCGCGTCGTCCTGCCCACGCTGGCGGAGCTGCGCCGGCGCGGTATCGTCTACAGGGGCGTGCTCTTCTGCGGGCTGATGATCGGCCCCAAGGGCGTGAACGTGCTGGAGTTCAACTGCCGTTTCGGCGACCCCGAGACGGAGGTGGTGCTGCCGAGCCTGGAGGGCGACTTCGCCGGGACGCTCCTGGCCTGCGCCGAGGGGCGGCTCGACCCGGCCGCGCTGCGCATCCGCAAGGGCGCGGCGGTGACGGTGGTGATGGCCGCGCCGGGTTATCCGGGAAGTTACCCGAAGGGCCTGGAAATCACGGGCCTTGGGCAGGCCGCGGCCAAGGGATGCCTGGTCTTCCACGCCGGCACGGCGGAGCAGGACGGCAAGGTCGTCACCGCCGGCGGGCGCGTGCTCACCGTGACGGCGCTGGGCGACGACCTGCGCGGCGCGGTCGACGCGGCCTACGCGGGCGTCGCCGAAATCCGCTTCGAGGGGGCCCACTTCCGCCGCGACATCGCGGCCAAGGCCTTCAAGCATCTTCATTGAAAGGAAAACGTCATGGACAATCCGTTGGTCGGCATCATCATGGGCAGCGATTCGGACTGGGGCACGATGCGGCGGTGCGTGGACGTGCTCAGGCAGTTCGGCGTGCCCTTCGAGGCGCACGTGATGAGCGCGCACCGCACGCCCGAGCGCGCCGCCGCGTATGCCTCGGAGGCCGAGGGGCGCGGGCTCAAGGTGCTCGTCTGCGCCGCCGGCCTGGCCGCACACCTGGCCGGCGTCGTCGCCGGGCACACGACCCTGCCGGTGATCGGCGTGCCGATGAAGGGCGGCGCGCTCGACGGGCTCGACGCGTTGCTGGCGACCGTTCAGATGCCCGGGGGCATCCCGGTGGCGACGCTGGCCCTGGGCAACGCCGGGGCCACGAACGCGGGCATCCTGGCCGCCCAGATCCTGGCGCTCGGCGACCCCGCCCTGCGCGAGCGGCTCCATGCCTACAAGGCTGAGATGGCGCGCAAGGTGGAAGAGGCCGACGCGCGCCTGCAAGGCGAACTGTGAGGCGCCTGGCATTGGCGTTGCTTGCGGCGATGGCGTGTGGGCTCTGCCATGCGCTTTCGTACAGCGACGCCTATGCCTCGCCGCGCACCCGCGAGCGCGCCCGCCGCGCCTCGACGCAGTTCATCATCCTCCACACCACCGAGGGCGAGGCGAAGCCCTCGCTCCGGAAGCTCTCCAAAAACGGCGAGGCGCATTATTGCGTCGACCGCGACGGCAAGGTTTACCGCATCGTCGAGCGTTCGCGCGTGGCCTACCATTGCGGCGTGAGCATGTGGCGTGGGCGCAGGAACCTCGACGACGTCTCCATCGGCATCGAGGTGGTGGGCTATCATGACCGCGCCCTCACCTCCCGCCAATACGTCGCCCTCCGCGAGCTGGTGCTGACGTTGCAGAAGATTTACGGCATCAAGGACGCCAACGTCATGCCGCACGCCCAGGTGGCCTACGGCACGCCCAACCGTTGGCACCCGCGCAGCCACCGCGGCCGCAAGCGCTGCGGCATGGGCTACGCCGTGCCCGCCGTGCGCAGGCTCCTGGGGTTGGAGGAACGGTGGCTCGTCGACCCGGACGTGCGCGCCAAGCGCCTGGTGGTGGGCGACGTCTACCTCTCGCAGGTGCTCTATGCCAAGAACGGCGAACAACTGTTGCCCTACAAGGTCCCCCGTTCCACCGCTGCGGCGGCGGAAAGGGTCGTCGCCTCCGCCGGCCCGCGCACCTACGTCATCAAAAAGGGGCAGACCGCCTGGGACGTCGCCAGGGATGCCTACAACGCCCCTTCCACCACCTATGTCTTCCCGGACGGCAGGCGGTTGCCCGGCGACAAGGTCAGGGACTGGGAGGGACTGGTCGTCGGCACCAAGGTCATCCTTGGCGACGCCGACGCCGCCGGTTCGCCTGTGCAGACGCTCGCCAAGGGGTCGCACCCGCGCCGCCTCATCGGCGAGGCCGTCTTCGCGCCGGACACGTGGTACATCCGCCCCACCGGCGGCTCCGTCCAGGGTTCGCGGCTTACCGAGCGCAGCCTTGCGGCCATGCCGCCGGGCACCAAGATCCTCGTCGGCTATGCCAAAGGCGGCCCCGTCACCAGCCGACGTCTGCCCGCGCAGATCTGCCCCACGCAATGGGACGCCCCGGACACCTTCTATCTCATTCCCGGCCAGCCGCTTCGCCCCTCCGGGGAGATCGACATGCGGCGCGTCCCGCCGGGGACGGTCGTTTTCTATAGGAACTAAGCGCGATGAGAGCCTTCTGCACCATCCTTGTCCTGATTATCCTTGCCCTGGGCGGCGCCATCGCCCTCAAGACGTTCGCCCCGGAACGCTGGGACGCCCTCGCCGGCGTGTCCCGGAGCGAGCCGCTTCCTGCGGCCGAGCCGCCCGCCCCGATTCCCGAACCCGAGCCCGAGGCCCCCGCCGAGCCGCCGCCCGCGCCCAAGCCGGAGCCGGCTGCGCCGCCCGCCCCGGCCCTCGAGCCCACCCCTGCGCCGGAACCGCCGCCCGCCCCCAAGGCCGCGCCGGAGCCGAACGCCGCGGGGCAGATCGGCTGGGGCGTCGTCACGGCGCCGGAGGCGAAGGCTTACGGGAAGGACGGCAAGGTCGTCGCGGAAATCCCCGGCGGTGAGGTCTTCGTCGTCCTCAAAGCCATCTCCGCCAACGGTAAACCGGCCTATTACGTCTGCCTCGACAAGCGCCCGAAGAAACCCGAATGCGCACTGCTGGGCGATGACTGCCGCGTCTTCCTTGCGCCGCCGCCCGAGATCAAGGCGGACGTCGACGCCTTCGTCGCCTACAGCGGCAACCGCCGCGCGCTGGGCGATTATTACTCGGCCGTCGCCATGCGCGCCAAGCTCGAGGCGCGCGCCCGCGAGCGCCACCTGGCCAAGTCCCCCGCCGGGGCGCTCCCCAAGCTGAAGGCCCAGCTTGCCGACATCCCGGAGACCGACCGTCGTTACGAGGCCGCGCAGAAGCGCGCCCGCACCAACGCCGAGCGCCTCAAATACCAGGATCTGCGCAAGGAACTCCGCTACACCGCCACCGGCCTACGCGAGGAAATCAAGCGCCTCGAGGCCGCCAAAAAAAGCTGGGAGGCCGCCCATCCCTATGACGAGGCGGCCATCCGTTCCAATGCCGTCTGGCGCCGACTGACCCAGAACATCGAGCGGCTGGAGCCCAAGGCCAAAGCGGTCGAGGCGACCGCCCCCGGCGCGTGACTCACTCCCGGCCCGCGCGCCAGGCCTCGAGCAGGCGCTTCGCGATCGGCAACGCCGCCTGCGCGCCGAAGCCGCCGTGCTCCACCAGCACCGTCACCACGATCTGCGGGTTCTCCTCCGGCGCGAAGCAGGTGAACCACGCATGGTCGCGCCCCGAGGTCTCCGCCGTCCCGGTCTTCCCGCATACCCGCAGGCCCCGCATCGCCACGCCGCGCGACGTCCCCCGCTCCACCGAGCGCCGCATCAGGTGACGCACCAGCTCCGCCACGTCGGCGCGCCAGACGCGCCGCGGCGCCTCCGGCGCGCCGGGCCCCAGGTGGGGCGGCATCAGGACGCCTCCGTTGGCGAAGGCCGCCGTCAGCGCCGCCACGTGCAGGGGCGTCAGCAGCAGTTCGCCCTGACCGAAGCCCACGTAGGCCAACTGGTTGGGGCGCTTGGACAAATCCGGCACGCGCCCGGCCTCCGCGTCGAACGCGCGCTCGCCGCAGGCCGCCAGGGTGAAGCCTTCCGCGAGGCCCCCGCGCGCAGCGGCCGCGCGGAAGGCCTCCCACCCGCATTGGCGCGCGGCCTTCGCGAACCAGATGTTCGAGCTTTCGGCGAAAGCCGTGCCCAGATCCAGCGTCGCCTCGTCGGGCGCGTGGCGGTGCGTGTCGCCGATGGGGCGGGTGTTGGGCGCGGGGGCCCAGCCCTGCGGGGGGCAGACGTACCGCCCGGCCTTGCCTTCCTGCACGGCCAGCGCGGCGATGAAGGGCTTGAAGACCGAGCCGGGCGGGTAAAGCCCATGCGTGGCGCGGTTGAAGAGCGGCGCGTCCGCATGGTTCCGCATCGCCGCCGGCAGGTCGTCCTCGTCCGCGGAAGGGCTGGAGACGAGGGCCAGGATCTCCCCCGTGCGCGGGTTCAGCGCCACCACCGCGCCTTTGCGCCCGCCGAGCGCGTCGAAGGCCTCGCGCTGGAGCCGTGCGTCGAGCGTCAGGCGCACATCCTGCGGCGCGGCGCGGCGGAGCCAGTCGCGCGGGCTTTCGGGCGTCGCGAAGCCGCAGAGCCGCGCGTCGTACACCCGCTCCAACCCCGTCAGCCCATACGTCCGCGAGGAATAGCCGATGACGTGCAGCCCCGCCGGGCCGAGCGGCGCCTCGTGCCCCCACCGCCGACCCGGGAGCGGTGCGGCGAGCACCTCGCCGTTGCGGTCAAGCAGCCGCCCGCGGCCCTCGGCCGTCCGCTCGAGCGTCGCCGGGCGCGTGTCGTAGCGCCGTTGGAACTTTTGGAACGCCGTCGAGCCGAAGCCGCTTAACTGCCAGCCCGCCTGATGGGCCAGCAGGGCCGCGAACCCCGCCGCGAAGCAAAGCGCCAGCCCCCATCCGCGCCACCCCTTCCCGCGCGTCGGCCAAACCAACAGCCCCGCCGCGCAAAGCGCCAGCAGGGCCAGGAACGCCAAGTGGAAGACCGGGGCCATACGCGCCCATTATACAACATCGTCACGCCTCCCACAGTTCCCCGATGCGCCACCACAGCAACTGCGGGAGGGCGACGAGATACGTCTGCGGCACGAAGAGGAGATAGCGTGCGTAACGCTGCGTGCGGGAAGGACACTGCGTGATGGCATGGTGGTAGGAGAGCGGCGGCTCGATCCTCTCGTTGAGCATGGCGGAAACGTAGGGGAAGCCGAAGTCGCGCCTGCGTGGTGAAACCGTTCCTGCCTCGACCAACGGCAGTTCCCGCAGGGCGGGTGTTTGCCGGTGAATCAGGCGGATGGCGTTGTTTACGCCGTCGTCTTTGAAGAGACAGAGGGCCTGGAGGACGGGTTCGCGGAGGGCTGACTTCAGCTCGTAGGCGTGGTCGATCGGGAGCGCCGCAAAGAACAGGCCTTTGGCTACCGCCCCAGCGGCCAAGATGCCGCCAAGCGCCCATCCCAACGGCCTCCACCGTCTTGGGAAATCGGAGAGGAAGCACCCGACGGCCAGCGCGGGCAGGAGATAGAGCCAGGGCACATAGCGCAGATAACCGACGTAGGCCGGAGGGAAGGCCACCACGCCGATTGCGCAGAAGAGAAGGGGCAAGCGCATGTCCCGGCCGCCAAAGAGCAGAAGACTTACGAGTGCAACCAGGAACAAAATCCGCTCAGTCCCGGGCATTGGTTGGGAACCGTCCGAGCCATTCCATGCATTCCACACGCGGCACCACGGCTTGAAGCCCGGCCGGTCAAGCTTCCATGCGTAATAGGCACGGGTGAGGGACGGGCTCAGGTAGGCGTTGGTCAGTAGCCCCACATACCCCATCGCCTGGGCGTCCGCGTTCTTGTCGTGGAAGTTGGCGGTGATGTCGAACGCCGGGAAACGCGCCTCGTCCGCCGTATAGGCCGGGTAGAGCGGGTGGCCGACCTTGGCCCATGAGGTCAGGTAAGGCGCCGTGCAAACCCAGCAGAGCCCCGCCGTCAGCAAGACCCCACAGAATGCCAGCTGCGCCGCCCAACGCCGCCAGTTTTCGCGAAAGCGCCAGAACCCAAGGCCGGCGAACAGGCACCAAAAGACAAAGCACGTCAGCAAAGACGATTGCTTGGCCACCATCATCCACAGGGAGAAGATCAGCAGCGTTCCCCACGCGCGCTTCCCGTGCAAAATGCGCGCCATGGACAGCATCACGCCCACGCCGGTGAACGCGACGGTCGAATCGACCGCGCCAGGAAGTCCCCACCCGGAACCAAAAAACAGCGATGTCAGCGTCAGGGCCGACAAGCCACATACCCAATGGTTCCAGCCCTTTTCGCGCCCAAACCGCCAGAACGCCCCCAGGGCCGGCAACAATAGGAATGGCGTTAACGCGAAGCTGACGTTGAATGGTTTCTGAGAGAAGGTGGCGAACACGGCGTTGAAGATCTCGACGGGGCGTGTGATGTAAAGGACGTGCCAACGCAGCATTTCCTCCAGCGGAAGGCCGGCCGCCGCGGCCAACGCCTCCGGCGTGGAGGCCCGCACCAGGTTCCACCCTTCCATCAGCAGCCGCGTCACTGGTATGTGATAACCCATGTTGTCGATTCCACCCAGCGCCAGGCACCCCGAAACAACCCAGATGGCCGCCAGGAAAAGCAGGAAGAGGCCCATCCCGGACAACCGTGCCCGTCAGGCAAACCGCGACTGCGCGGCGGCCACCGCGAACGCCGCCGCAAGCCCCAGCGCGAACTGCCAGGCGGAACAGCGCCCGCCGAACCAGAATGCAGCCGTCGCAGACAGCACCACCGCCAGCGGAAACGCCAAAACCATCCGTTCCAGCACGACAAGCGCCGGACGCAACCCACTGAATAACCCACGCATAAAAACACGCCTCCTTTTCATGTTCCAACAGAGGCCCTAGCAAAGCCCGTCAACGAACATGTCAAAGGAGGCGTGCCAGATAAGCACGCCTCGCTCAGACTCATCGCCCGTTGACCGAAAGTTGCTAGGTTTCTGTTGGAGCGAATTGTCTACGCAAAGCGAAAACATTCCGTGGCTGCCCCACGGCGTGCCATTAAGATACCATTGTCCTCCCCCGCGCAAGCCCCTTCGCGGCCTTGCGTGTCGTTATCGGCGGGCGGCGTGGGTGGAGAGCGCGACGCCCGAGAGGGTCAGCGCCGCGCCGAGCAGGGTGGGGGCGTCAAGCGGCTCGCCGAGCACACCGGCCGCGACGAGGACGCCGATGACGGGGATCAGGTAGAGCAGGAGCGTCGCCCGGACGCCGCCCAGACGCGCCACGGCGCGGTTCCAGGCCGCGTAACTGAGCGCCGAGGCGAGGATCCCCAGGAAAAGCAGGCGCCAGACGTTGGGCCACGCCAGCAACGGCGCGGCGCGCCACGCCCCCGCGTCGAGCAGGCACAGGGGCGCCATGGCGAGCAGCCCCCAGAGGAAGGTGCGCCGCGTCACGGCCAGCCCGTCCACGCCTTGGGGCAGGGGCAGGAGCGTGTAGCACGCCCATGCAAGCGCCCCCAGCAGGCCGAACGCCGCGCCTTGCCACGCCCCGCGGAGCGCTCCCACATCCCCGCCCGTCACCGTCAGCGCTACGCCGCCCATCGCCAGGGCGAAGCCGCACCAATACCAAGCACCCAGCCGCGCGACGCGCCCCAACGCCCGCGAGAAAAGCGCGGTAAGCAACGGCGAGACGCACACCACCACGGCCACCATCCCGGCGCGGGCGTGGACAAGCGCCAGATTCTCGAAATGGAAATAAAGCGCGATGCCCAGCGTCCCCGCCAGCGCCAGGCGCGCCTCCACGCGCCACCCCATCCACGGCAGGCGGCGCGGCGCGAGCGTCCACAGCGCGGCGTAACCCACGACGAAGCGCGACAGCAAAATCTCCGTCGGCGGCAGGGAGCCGAGCAGCTGCTTGGTGGTGGCGAAGGTGGCCCCCCAGACCGCGACGGCGAAGAGGCAGGGCCACCAACCGGAACGCGCGCTCATAGCCTGGGCCCGGCGAAGTGCGCCGGCAGGGGGGTGCTTGCCGCAAGCAGGTCTCGCCATGCGGCGCAGGGCGCCTCGGCCCCGGCCCAGGAGAGATCCACGCGCAAACGCCCGAAGCCCGCCCCCAGCAGCCCCCGCACATGGGCGGCGGCGCTCCACGGCCGCTCGGAGAAGGTGACCCAGTGCCGCCCCAACCGCGCCACGCGCAGCGGCTCGCCGCCGCGGTCGCGCAGCCGCGCGCCCTCGGGGTGGGGGAGCAGGGGCGGCGTCTCGGCGATGAAGAGCGGCGCGTAGGCGGCCACGAGCACCTCGCGCGGCGGGTCGTCGGGGAGCGTCGCCAGGTTGGGCAGGTTCGCCTCAGGCCCCGTCACGCCGAAGGCGAGGCCGCACGCGCGCTGCAGGCGGACGGCCTCGGCGTTAGCGGCGTACCACGTCCAGTCCGCCGAGATCTCGAAGGCGTCGCATGCGGGCTGCAAATCGTGCAGCAGCTGCCAGGAGGCCAGGTCGGCGCACTCGAAGCGCCTGAACCCCCGGTCGGCCAACGCCCCCACCCGTGCCGCCAGCGGGCCGAGGTCGGCGTCGCGCATCGCCACGGGGAGCGCCAGGCGGAGCCGTTCGCGCGGGACGGCGTCGAGCCAGGCCGCGAGCGCCGCCCCCGGCGCATCCGCCGTCAGGGCCACGACCGCCTCTCGCGGCGTTTCCCCGCCCAGGACACGGGGGGATTGAAGAACGGAGACCTTGACCGACCACGTGGCCTCCGCCGGGGCGCGGACGGCGCGGACGGCCGGCCCCTCGGGCGGCGTCGGCGCGGGCCTGGGCGCTGGCACGGCGGCCTTGGCGGCCCAGTCTCGGCGGAGGGCGTTGAGGAGCGAGGGCGGCGCGAAGAGCCCCTGCGGGTCGTGCACCGTCAGCGACCGCAGGACGAAGCCGTCCTCTCCCAGCCGTGCCAGGTGCCGTTCCGCCGCGGCGCGCGTGCCGGCAGGGTTCTTGGCGGGCCCGAGCGTCGCCGGCACGCGGGCCTCGGCGCCGTTCCCGGAAAGGGTGAGCGCGTCCGGCGCGAGGGTCAGCGTGAGGTCGGCCGGGCGCGGCGCGCGGAGCTCGGTGGCACGGGGACGCGGCACGGGGAAGGCCCGGCGGACGGCCTGCGAGGCCGCGTGGCAGACCGCGGCGCCGCGCGGCAGTTCGCCCACCTCGCGCGGCAGGGCCACCTCCACGCGCGTCCCGGCGGGCAGGGTGATGGCGGGGCGTTTGGCATGGGCGTCCCGCAGGCGGTCCACGGCGAAGCCCACGGGGCGGCCGGGCAGGTCGATCTGCAGGCCGTCGTGGCGCTCGATGGCGCGGGCGGCGTCGAAGGCCATCCAGCGCGTCCCGTCCGCGTCCCGCGTCACGCGCAGGACGCGGCCGATGGGCAGCCCGCGATGGCCCACGCTCCGCGCGTCGATGATGGTTTCCGGGGCGGCGGGGCCGTCGGCGTAGAGGTGCGTCCAGGGGCGCGAGAAAATGGTGCGCAGGTCGTCGGCCTTCGCGCGGAGGGCCTCGGGTGGGAGGTCGCCGTCGAGGGCGTGGCGGTAGAGGTCGGTGACGGCGGCCACGTAGAGCGGGTTCTTCATGCGCCCCTCGATCTTGAGCGAGGCCAGGCCCGAGGCCCGCAGGCGCGGCGCCTCGTCGAGGAGCGCCAAATCGCGCATCGAGAAGGGGTGGCACGCCTCGCCGCCCTCCGGCGCGAAGGGCTGGCGGCAGCAGTAGGCGCACCGCCCGCGGTTGCCGCTGCGCCCCGTGGTGAGCGAGGAATAGAGGCAGAGCCCGCTGAGGCTGTAGCACAGCGCGCCGTGGACGAAGACCTCGATCTCCACGCCCGCGCGCCGCCCGATTCCCGCCGCCTCCGCCAACGGCAGCTCGCGCGCCGTCACGATCCGCACGAAGCCAAGCGCCTTCAGCGCCCGCGCCCCGGCCAGCGACGTGCAGGCCAGCTGCGTCGAGGCGTGCAGGGGGAGGCGCGGGAAGGCCCGCCGCACCCACGCCGCCAACCCCAAGTCCTGCACGATCAGCCCATCCGCGCCCACCTCGTCCAACACCGCCAAAGGCCCGGCCAATTCCGGCAGCTCGCGCGTCTCCAGGAGCGTGTTCAGCGTCACGTAGACCTTGCGGCCCTTGTTGTGCGTGTAGGCCACGATTTGGCGCAGCTCCGCCTCGGAGAAGTTTGCCGCGTCGGCCCGCGCCGAGAAGCGGCTCAGGCCCAGGTAGACGGCATCCGCCCCATAGGCGAAGGCCGCCAGCGCGGCGTCGAACGAGCCCGCCGGCGCGAGCAACTCAGGAAGAGCGTCGGTTTTCATGCCCCATAGTTTAACACGCCCTCTCGGCGGAACCAACCCTGTCTCTCCTCCTCGCCGCTGGTGTTGGCCATCACATCCAAGGGGTCAGGAGAGTCGGGGGAGGCGGGAAAGCAGGGCGTCGAGCCAGTCGAGGAGGAGGTCGGCGGGCTTGTCTGGGACGGGGAGGTGGGAGAAGTGCCGGACGGGAGCGTGGTTGAGGCGGGCGTAGAGGGTGAGGAGGCCGCGGCGGGCCTCGATCTTGGCAACGCCCGCGGCGGCGGCGCGGATGCGGAGGCGGGCGAGGCGGAGGGCGCGCCGGGCGGCGGGGGGCGGGGGGCCGTAGCGGTCGGCGAGTTCGTCCTGGAGGGCGTCGACCTCGGGGATGGAGACGGCTTCCGCGAGGCGGCGGTAGACGTTCATGCGTTGGGCGTCGTCCTCGACGTAGAGGTAGGGGATGGCGGCGGCGTCGGGGCCGGCGGCGCCGGGGGAGGCGTCGAGGAAGTCGAGGTCGAGCTCGACGTCGACGAGGGCGGGGAGGGCCTCGCCCTTGAGGCGGGCGACGGTGCGGCGCAGGAGCTGGCAGTAGAGGCCGAAGCCGATGGCGGCGATGTGCCCGCTTTGGGCGGCGCCGAGGAGGTTGCCGGAACCGCGGATCTCAAGGTCGCGCAGGGCGATGGCGTAGCCGGCGCCGAGCCCGGAGTGGCGCTTGAGGGCCTGGAGGCGTTTGCGGGCGTCGGCGTCGATGAGGCCCTCGCCGGGGAGGAGGAGGTAGGCGAAGCCTTTGGCGGCGGAGCGCCCGACGCGGCCGCGGAGCTGGTAGAGCTCGGCGAGGCCGAAGCGGTCGGCGCGGTCGATGAGGATGGTGTTGGCGCGGGGGATGTCGATGCCGCTTTCGATGATGGTGGTGCAGAGGAGGAGGTCGGCCTCGCCGCGGGCGAAGGCGGCCATGGTCTGGGAGAGGGTCGCCGCGTCCATGCGGCCGTGGGCGACGAGGACGCGGGCCTGGGGGACGATGCGGCGGAGGCGCTCGTGGACGCGGCCGATGGTGTTGACGCGGTTGTAAAGGTAGAAGACCTGGCCGCCGCGGGCGAGCTCGCGGCGGATGGCGGCGGCGACGGTGGCGTCGTCGTCGCGCTGGATGAGGGTCTCGACGGCGACGCGGTTGCTGGGCGGGGTGCGCAGGAGCGAGAGGTCGCGCGCGCCGGTGAGGGAGAGGTAGAGCGTGCGGGGGATGGGGGTGGCGCTCATGGTGAGGACGTCGACGAGGGCGCGGAGGCTTTTGAGGCGTTCCTTGTGGGCGACGCCGAAGCGCTGCTCCTCGTCGATGATGAGCAGGCCGAGATCCTGGAAGGGGATGTTCTCGGTGAGGAGGGCGTGGGTGCCGATGAGGATGTCCACCTGGCCCTTGGCGGCGGCGGCGCGGGTCTTCTCGCGTTGGCCGCGGGTGCGGAAGCGCGAGAGCACCTCGATGCGCACGGGGAAGTGGGCCATGCGGTCGCAGAAGGTGGCGAAGTGCTGCTCGGCGAGGACGGTGGTGGGGGCGAGGAGGGCCACCTGCTTGTGGTTGGCGACGGCGATGAAGGCCGCGCGCATGGCGACCTCGGTCTTGCCATAGCCGGCGTCGCCGCAGAGGAGGCGGTCCATGGCGGTGGGCGCGGCCATGTCGCGCTTGACCTCGGCGATGACGCGCGCCTGGTCGGGGGTTTCCTGCCAGGGGAAGAGGGCCTCGAACTCGGCGATCCAGGGGTCGGAGAGGTCGAAGGCGAAGCCGGGCATCACGCGGCGGCGGGCCTGGGTCTCGAGGAGGCCGGCAGCGAGATCCTCGATGCCGCGCTGGGCGGCCTCCTTCTCGCTGCGCCAGCGTTTGCCGTCGAGCGCGTGGAGCTTGACCTTGCGGCTGTCCGGGCCGATGTAGCGCGAGAGGAGGTGCGCGTGGGTGGTGGGCACGTGGAGGCGCGCGCCGCCGGCGTATTCCAGGGTAAAGACCTCGGTGCGGCGGCCGTCGACCTCGATTTCGTTCAGCCCCAGGAAGCGGCCGATGCCGTGCTCCAGGTGCACCACCAGCTCGCCGGGCTCCACGTCGAAGGCATATTCCAGGCGCTGCCCCGCGATGGGTTTGGCGCGGGGCGCGGCGCGCCAGGAGCGGGTCGTCGGGTAGAGGTCGCCCTGCGCCGCCACCGTCAACCTGAGGTTCGCCAGCGTGAACCCCTCGGAGAGGCTCTCCGGCAGGAGCTTCACCTTCGTGTCCGGCGGCAGTTCGCGGGCCAGCAGCTCCCGCGCGGCGGCGCCCTCGGCGCAGACGAGCACCGTGCGCCGCCTGCGGGCCTCGGCGTCCAGCTCCGTGAGCAGGGTTTTGCGCAGGCTGGCGTAGAAATCCGGGTGGTTCGCGCGGCCGTTCCCGGCCAGATCCCGCACGCCCCTGATGGGCTCGGCCACCAATGCCACGGCGGGCATCCCGCCGCGCAGCGGCTCGCCCGCCCAGCAGACGCGCCCGCCCAGCGCCCCGGCCTGCGCGGCGAGCCACTCGGCGTTGGTCTGCCGTTGGGAGACGAGCGGGAGCTGCGCGAGCGCGGCCTCCACGGCGGGCGCGTCCTGCACCCAGAGCGAGGCGCCCTTGAGCTGCGGCAGGAGCTGCGCGGACTTGATTTTGGCCGACGGGGCGGGCGGCAGGGAGAGGCGCTCGAGCCTCGCCACGGAGCACTGGGTCGCGGGGTCGAAGGCCCGCAGGCCGTCCACCGTGTCGCCAAAGAACTCTGCGCGCACGGGCTGGGCCGCGCCCGCGGGCCAGACGTCGAGGATGCCGCCGCGCAGGGCGAAGGTCAGCGGCTCGGTCACCAATTCCTCCCGCGTGTAGCCCAGGCCCGTAAGCGCCCCGGCCAGCGTGTCGAAGGGGAAGTCCGCGTTGAGGCGGAGGCTCAGGCTGGCCCTGTCGAGGGCCTTAGGGTCCGGCGCCGGCTGGAGCAGGGCGTGGATGGAGGCCACGATGAGGCAGTGGCCCTCCGCCGCGAGGATGTCGCGCACCTGGGCCATCCGCCCGCCGGTGAGGAGCGCCTCCTCGTCGTCCGCCGGGGCGAGCGGCAGGAGCGGCACGCCGGGCAGGAGCGCCGCCGCGTCCGCCAGGGCCTGATCCGCCGTCTCCGGCGAGGGCGTCACCAGGAGCGTCCGCCCCTCCCCCAGGAGGCTCGCCGCCATCGCCGCCACCGGCATCGGCACGTCCCCCACCGCGAACACGCGCGCCTGCCGCGGGAGGATTCCCTCCAGCAGCTTCGCGACCTTCGGCGCCACCTCCGCCAAGCGTTTCATCACGCATAGCATACCAAAAGCGGCCCCCGGCCAATTCGACCGTGCCGGGCGCCGTATCTACTTGCGGAGGGCGAAAAAGGGAGCGCGAGGTCTCAACCATCCTCCAGTGTCTTAAGGATGAGGAAGACAATCCAGCCAACGACGGGGAGAAGTGCTATCCAAGCATTGCCGTGCGAGGTGTTCTTTGAGGAAGTGTTTGGCTTCGTCTATGGGTGGATTCCTTTATGACATCCAACAAGGGACATGCCAACATTTCTCTCCCGCTTTTATAAGCGTGCCGCTGTGTTCTGGGTAGAGGGGCAGAGGACGGGAGGCGCTTGAGTCTTGAGGATTTCTTTGCTAGCGTATTGGCATGGGAAAGACTCTTGCATTGGGAACCGCGTTGTGCGCGGTGGTTTGGGCGGGCATAGGCATGGCCGCGGAGCTGGCGCAGGGCGACGCGCCGGACTTCGTGATCGTCAAGCCGCGCTGCGAGGCGACTGATTGGAACCAGACTGCCGAGCTGAACGCCTATGTGGGGAAGAAAGACTTGAGCGGCTATGTGGATGGCGAGGGCAGGTCGGGCTTCGACGGCGCGGTCTGCGGCTGCGACCCCTTGGCGTGGGGGCAGGTGCTGGTCTATCACGCGCTCAACCACGGAGTCCCCAAGCAGGGCTGGGAGCCGACCCCCTTCGAGGGTTCCGTGGGCTATGGCTTGGAGGACGTGCCGCGCGCATCGTGGCCGGGCGCGTACGACTGGGAGGCGGTGCGCGGCAAAAAGACGCTCGGCGCGGCGGACGGCCTGGAGGACATCCCCGTCGCGCGGCTGATGTGGAACCTTGGCCTCCTCGGGAAGGTGAACTACCAATCCAAACTGGGGGCGGCGGGGACCATCAGGGTCGAGGACTTCAAGGCTTACTGCGGCTTCGCGGACGGCGCGATGTACAGCAAAATCAGGCGCAACGGCGTCACGGTGCCCTATTGGCCCGACCTGATGCGCCGCCTCCTGCGCGTGGGGGCGCAGGTCGAGGCGCCGACGCCGCTCACGATCAACGGCCACATCATTGTGGCGGACGGTTGGGGCGTGGACGCCGACGGCAAGGAGTGGTTCCACGTGGACAAGGGGTGGGGCAGCGCCAGTGGGCGCTGGTGGGACTTGGATCAACTGGTCACCGAGGGCTTCGCCTTCTATCCCAACGTCTTCCCGACCGACCTCAGGGGTGTCATCGTCGGGCGCGTGGCGACCGACGGTGCGGTGCCCGTTCCCGGCGCAACGGTGACCTTGTCCACGGCGGACGGCAAGATTAAGGACACCGCCACCACGGACGCGAACGGCTGCTACGTCTTCACCGGCCTGCCCAAACCTTCCGCCGACGCGGTGGTCGACCCCGCCGTGCCCTATCCCGTCGACCGCTATATCCTCTCCGTCCAGGTCGAGGGCTACGCCGACGCCCCCGCGCAGACCGTCACGGTCGAAAGCCACGTGGACGACCCGACGCTCAAGGCCAAGCAGAAAGCCTGGGACGAGGCGCACAAGGACGACAAGCCCGGGGAGGGCGAGGCGGCCCACTTCGAGCTGGCCTACGCCGGCGCCGTCGCGGACTTTTCGCTGACGCCCAACGCCATCTTCGTGACCGCCGAGGGCGTCGGCGACGGGCGCTCCTGGGAGACCGCCGCCTCGCTCAAGGATGCGCTGGAACAGGCTGACGCCGTCCACCCCATCCACCTGGCCGCCGGCGATTACGTCTTTTCTGAAACGTTGAAGATCCCCGTCGGCTTCACCCTCCAAGGCGGCTACGACCCCGCCACGGGGGCGCGTGACCCCCTGAACCGCCCCACGCGCCTGACCTTCGCCGACGGCGCGTACCTCGATATCGGGAGCGACGCCACCCTCGACGGCCTCTGGCTTGAGGGCGCGGGGGCCGCCGACAGCCTGGTCACCTCCACCAGCGGCACGGGCGGGGGGATGATGCCCACCCTGCGCGGCTGCGTCCTCCAGGGTGGCAAAAACGGCAAGGCCGCTTCCTTCTGCGTGCTCGTCTGCTGCCTCTTCCCGGGCACAGACACCACCCTTCAGGGGTGCGATCGGACGCACTGCACCTTCGCGGGGACGCTTCCGATGGATGCCTGGTACTTGGATTTCGGCGGCCACCGTGCCGAGGTCGGGACGGCATGGCGCCCCAACGCTGAGGAACGTTGCGACGAGCAAGGCCGCCACACCTGCCCGGAGACGGGGCTTGACGGCCGAGCGCTCGGAGGGCTGCGCGGCGCCCTCGGCCCCGCGCTCCCGGGCTATCGGTTCAGGATTCGTTGAGGGTGTTCCCTGCCGGCCCCTCCCGCGAGGGGACGTTTTCGCATGGCTCAAACCAGACGGCTTCTCCCGTAAGGGGGGTGTTGTTCGGGCCTTGATGCTTTCGGGGTTTGGCCGGCTCCTCTCATGAGGGGCAAACTCATTCGGCGGCGCGGCGGTAGGCCTCGCCCCAGGCGGCCATGGCGTCGAAGAGGGGGAGGAGGCCGCGGCCAAGGGCGGAGAGGGCGTATTCGACGGGCGCGGGCTTGCCGGGGAGGACGGTGCGGGTGAGGAGGCCGTCGGCCTCCAGGGCGCGGAGGCTCTCGGCGAGGACTTTCTTGCTGATGCCGGGGCAGGCGCGGAGCAGGGCGCCGAAGCGGGTGGGGCCGGAGAGGATCAGCTCGCGCAGGATGAAGAGTTTCCACTTGCTGCCGACAAGCCCGATCGTGACGGCGATGGGGCAGGGCGGGAGTTCCGATTTCTTCACCATTTCCGGGTCTCGCGGTGGTAACAAAAAGGTGCCTACTGGCGGCTTGGCGCGGGGTGCGCTATCCTAGCCGCGTTTTCTTCAATTCTAACAGAAAGGACAAACGATGAAAACTTCGACGATCCAACTCCCCGGCTGCGTGCTCCATGTCTGCGACACGGGCGACGCGCTGGCCGACACCTGCTTTGCCTTCGAGGGGCCCGAGGGCCTGGTCTGCCTGGAGGCGCCCGCCTTTCAGCCCGACGTGGACGCCTGGAAGGCCTATCTGGCGGCGCTCGGCAAGCCTATCCTCGGCGTGCTCACCCCTTATCACGTGGGCGGGGCCGACCAGCTCGGCGAGACGCTCGCCACGGCCCGCACCGTCGCGGCGCTCGCCCCCGGCGGCGCCATCCATGGCATCACCGAGGGCTTCAAGGAGGCCTTCCATGGGGCCTTTCTCCAGCCCCGTCCGATTGGCCGGGTCATCCCCGAGGGGGCGCTGAGCCTCGGCGGCCTGGACTTCGTCATCCGCGACGAGGGCTATGGTTTTGCCGTGGAGCTTCCCGCCGCGCGACTCTCGGCCACCCACCTCTTCGGCGCGGACTGCCACAGCCTGCTGCCCTCGCGCGAGGCGATCGACGCGGCGCTGGCGCAGTGCGACGCGCTGGAGGCCGCGGGCGTCCGTCTCATCCTTTCCACCCACCATCTGCCGGAGGGCCCCGAGGCGATCCCCGCCAAGCGCGCCTATCTGTTGCGCGTCAAGGCGATCGCCGCGGAGGCGCCAGACGCCAAGGCCTTTGAGACTGCCGTGCGGGCGGCCTTCCCCACGCTCGGCGCGGAGGGTTATCTCGCGATGACGGCGGCGGCGCTCTATCGTTGAGCGGCGGCATACATAAAAGAGAAGGCCCCCGACCGCGCGGTCGGGGGCCTTCTTGCAGACTGGCGGGGCGTCAGGCCTCGGATTTGAGCTGGGGGAAGAGGATGACGTCGCGGATGGCCTCGGTGTTGGTCAGGAGCATGACGAGGCGGTCGATGCCCAGGCCCAGGCCGCCGGTGGGCGGCATCCCGTATTCGAGGGCCTCCACGAAGTCCAGGTCGGTGGGCTCGGCGTCGGCCTCGACCTGGCGGGAGAAGGCCTCGCGCTGGGCGTCCGGGTCGTTCTGCTCGGTGTAGCCGGGGCAGAGCTCCTTGCCGGCGACGACGAACTCGAAGACGTCCACCAGCGCGTCGTCGTCCTTGCAGGCTTTCGCGAGGGGGACGTATTGCTTCGGGATACGGGTGACGAAGGTGGGCTGGAAGAGGGTCTTCTCGATGAGCTTGTCGTAGACCTCGTGGGAGAGGGTGAGGTGGTCGACGATCTCGGGGGTGAGCTCGAGCCCGGCCTCGGCGGCGCGGGCGCGGGCGGCCTCATAGTCGAGCGCGAACCAGTCGGCGCCCATGCGCTCCTCGATGAGCGCGCGCTGGGAGATCTCGCGGTAGGGCGGCTCGAAGTCCAGCGTCTTGCCCTCCGTGCCGTAGGGCACCTGGCGGGAACCGAGGACGGTGTCGCAGAGGTAGGGGAGCAGGCCCTCGATGAGGGCCTTCATCGAGGAACGGTCGCCGTAGGCCTCGTAGACCTCCAGGACGGTGAACTCGGGGTTGTGCGTGCGGTCGATGCCCTCGTTCCGGAAGTCCTTGCCGAGCTCGAAGATCTTGTCGAAGCCGCCGACGAGGAGGCGCTTGAGGTAAAGCTCGGGGGCGATGCGCAGCACCATCTCGCGGTCGAGGGCGTTGTGGTGGGTGACGAAGGGCTTGGCCGCGGCGCCGCCGGCCTGCGCCTGCATGATGGGCGTCTCAACCTCGACGAAGCCCTTGGAGGCGAGGTAGTTGCGGATGCCGAGGAGAATCTTGTGGCGCTTGTCGAAGCGGGCGCGGCTCTCGGGGTTGGACATCAGGTCGAGGTAACGGCGGCGGTAGCGCTCTTCCTGATCCTGCAGGCCGTGCCATTTCTCGGGCGGCTGGCGGACGGCCTTGGAGAGGAGCTCCCAAGAGGCGACGTCGACGGTCTTTTCGCCGGCCTGGGTGGTGAAGAGCGCGCCCTTGACGCCGATGATGTCGCCCAGGTCGAGCAGCTTGGCGGCGTTGTAGGCCTCCTCGCCGACGCCGTCGCGCTTGAGGAGGATTTGGAAGGCGTCGGTGCCGTCGTTGAGGTGGATGAACATGAGCTTGCCCATGCGGCGCTTGGTCTGGATGCGCCCGGCGACGGCGACGGCCTTGCCTTCCTCGAAGCGCTCGCGGGTCTCCCTGAGGGTGCCGGTGCGGGCGAAGGCGTGGCCGTAGGGGGCGTAGCCCAGCTCGGCGAGCCTGGCGCGGTTGGCAAGGCGCTGCGCGCGGTATTGGTCCGGGGTTTGCGTGTCCATCGTGTGCCTCCTTGGCAAAGGCGGCCGTTAGGCCAAGAGGTCGTTGAGCAGTGCGGCGAGGCGCCCGGGGGTGAAGCCGAAGTGTTCGGCCAAGACCTCCGCGGGGCCCGAGGCGCCGAACCCATCCATCCCCAAAACGCGGCCCTGCGCGCCGACGTACCGCTCCCACCCGAAGGGGCTGGCGGCCTCGACGGCGAGGCGCCTGGCGACGGCGGGGGGGAGGACTTCGTCGCGGTAGGCCTTGTCCTGCCGGGCGAACAGGAACCAGCTGGGCATGGAGACCACGCGGAGGTTGCGTGCGTCGGCCTGCGCCACCTGCAGCGCCAGGGCGACCTCCGAGCCGGAGGCGATGAGGATGGCCTCCGGCTCCCGGGCGGGGTCGCGTTGCCAGAGGACGTACGCGCCCTTTTTGAGGCCCTCGGCGGGGGCCAGGGCGGCGCGGTCGAGCACGGGAAGGTTCTGGCGCGAGAGCATCAGGCAGGTAGGCCCGTCCTTGCGGCGGAGGGCGACCTCCCATGCCACGGCGGTCTCCGTGGCGTCAGCCGGGCGGAGGTCGCAGACGTTGGGCATGGCGCGGAGCGCGGGAAGCTGCTCCACCGGCTCGTGCGTCGGGCCGTCCTCGCCCACGTAGAAGCTGTCGTGCGTCAGCACGCAGATCGTCGGCGCGCCCATGAGCGCGGCCACGCGGAGCGCGGGGCGCAGGTAGTCGCAGAAGACGAAGAAGGTGCCGCCGTAGACGCGGAGGCCGCCGTGGACGGCCATGCCGCCCATGACCGCGGCCATCGCGAACTCGCGGATGCCGAAGTGGAGGTTCCGCCCGGCGTAATCCCCGCGCGACACGTCGCCCAACCCCGTGAGGGTCGTCATGTTCGAGGGCGCCAGGTCGGCCGAGCCGCCCACGAGCCAGGGGAGCGCGGGGGCGATGGCGTTGAGCACCTTGCCGGAGGCCGCGCGGGTGGAGATTGGCCTGTCGCCCCAGGCGGGGATGAGGTCGGCGAAGGCCTCGGGCACCGTCTGCGCCTGGAAGGCGTTCCACTTGGCCTTGAGCGCGGGGTCGGCGGCGAAGGCGGCCTTGGCCTCGCGCGCCCATTTCTTTTGCAGGCGGCGCATCTTTTCGGCGCGCGCGGCGAAGAGCCCGCGCACCTGTTCGGGCACCGCGAAGGCCTGCTCCGGGTCGAAACCGAGGCCCCGCTTGGCCAGGCATACCTCGTCCGCGCCCAGCGGCGCGCCATGGCAGGAGGCGGAGCCGGCCTTGTTGGGCGAGCCTTTGCCGATGACGGTGCGGCAGATGACGAGCGTGGGCTTCCCCATGGGCTTGCCGGCCTTGCGCAGGGCTCTCTCGATGTCGTCGAAGTCGTGGCCGTCGCAGGAGAGGACGCGCCAGCCGTAGCTCTCGAAGCGGCGTTTGGCGTCGTCGGCCATGGCGATGTCGGTGGCGCCCTCGATGGTGATGCCGTTGGAGTCGTAGAGCAGGATCAGCTTTTCCAGGCCCAACGTGCCGGCCAGCGAGCAGGCCTCGTGCGAGATGCCTTCTTCCAGGTCGCCGTCGCCGCAGGTGACCCAGGTGCGGTGGTCGACGAGCGCGCGGCCCTCGGCGTTGAAACGTGCCGCGAGCATCCGCTCGGCCAGCGCCAGGCCCACGCCCGCGGCGATGCCCTGGCCCAGGGGGCCGGTCGTCGTCTCCACGCCGGGCGTGACGCCGCGCTCGGGGTGGCCGGGCGTGCGCGCGCCCAGCTGGCGGAAGGCCCTGAGGTCGTCCAGCGACACCCCGAAGCCGGCCAGGTGGAGCGTCGCGTAAAGCAGGCTGGAGGCGTGCCCGCCGGAGAGCACAAAGCGGTCGCGGTCGACCCATTCGGGGGCGTCGGGGCAGACTTTGAGGTGGCCCAGCCAGAGCGCGGCCATCACGTCGGCCAACCCCAGCGCCACGCCCGGGTGGCCGGAGTTCGCCGCCTGCACCTCGTCCATGGCCAGGCATCGCAGCGTGTTCGCCGCCAACAGCAGGTCTTCCGTCTTCAATTTGCTCATCGCGCTCACCCTTGGGTCTGAAAAATGAAGCATGAATGATACCAAAATCGGCCTGGAGCCGCAAATTGTCGCGAGTCTCACGGGGTTCCCCTCGCCCTTCCCCTTGACCTGGCATACTGTGCGGCATTCCCGGGCGGACCTGGGGCGGCCATGCGCTTGACTTCTCGTTCCGGTTGTGGGAGAGTGTGGGCATCCAGGCGGTTTGGCTCAGCCGTGGTTTCATAGGGCCATAAGCGGGGGATCGGAGAAAGGCGTGGGAGGGAAGGTGCCCGTTTCAATCAGGGAAGAGGGACCGGCGGATGACGCTGCCGTTTATCGGGTGGTGCGGGAGGCTTTCGCCGGCGCAAAGCACCGTGATGGCACGGAGCAAGACCTGGTCGTCGCGCTCCGGCAGGGGGAGGCGTATATCCGGGAATTGGCGTTGGTCGCCTGCCAGGAAGACAAACTCGTCGGCCACATCCTCTTCACCCGCGCGGCGATTGGCGAAGTGCCTGTCCTGGCGCTTGCGCCGTTGGCGGTGTTGCCGGAGGCGCAGCGCCGGGGCGTCGGCTCGGCGCTGGTGCGCGAGGGGCATCGGCGTGCGGCAAAGATGGGGTTTGGGTACAGCGTCGTCCTAGGCGACGCCGCGTTTTATTCGCGCTTTGGTTACGCCCCCGCCTCGCGGTTTGGGATACGGGCGCCCTTTGAGGTGGCGGACGAGAACTTTATGGCGGTTCGGTTGCGCGCTGACGTGGGCGAGCTTCCCGGCGTGGTTCGTTACGCCGCGGCCTTTGGGCTCTGAGGCAAGCGTAAATAAAAAAGAGGGAAGGGTGTCCCTCCTCGTCGGGCCGTCTTGTCCCCTCGGTCTTTCCGCCGCGAACTTGATGCTTTCCGCGCCGTGGCCGTGGTAAGGACATTGCGGGATTGTTGACGGCCACCGGCGGCGTTTCCCGTTTGAGCGGGTTTGTGGTATAGTATGTGGCGTCCTGCGGGAGACATCCGCAGGGCATGCGTGCGCATGCACGAATGTTTTGCTCAACACGAAGTCTGGTAAACATCGAGAGGGCAAACGTTCGGGTGCGGCATATGCGTTGGCATATGCCCTCCCGTCTGTTTCTCTCAAGGCCTACCAGACGCCCGTGTTGGAACAGACGGGAGGGCCTTTTTATGGCATGGAGACGTTGGGGCGAGGCTGTCGCCCGGTTGAGGGAGCCGGTCCGGCGGGCCGAGTGTGCTGTTCTGTTTTTCCCGGTCGCGGTGACGGTGCTGGCGGCGTTGGCGCTGCTGTGTGGCGGACGGGTGGCCGCGTGGCAGTGGTGGGTGGCGACCGCGGCGGCGTTCGCGTGGCTGGCGCTCTGGCGAGGGGCGGGGATGCGCGCTCGGCTTGCGGCGTGCGGGGCCTTCGCGGTGGTGTTGGCGGGGATCTGGGTGGCGGCGGGATGCGTGGTCTCGCAGGGGGGAGTGGACAACGTGGTTTACCATTTTCCGGCCATCCGGCTCCTGATCGAGGGATGGAACCCGGTTTACGCGCCGACGCCGGAAACACTGGCCGCGTCGATGGGCGTGGAGCCCTGGGAGATGCGCCTGTGGCATGTGCTTGCTTTTCCCAAGGGCGTATGGATTTTCAATGCCGCGGCGTATCGTTTTACGGGCGCGCCCTTTGCATTGACTTTCCCGCTGTGGCCCTTTCTCTTTCTGGCGGCGGCGGGGCAGGTGGCGCGGCTGTTGCGGACGATGGGATGGGGGATGTGCCTGGTCGCGGTGGTGTTGCTATGGGCGTGGGCACCGGCGCATGGGGGGATCACGGACGCGGCGGTCTGCCTGGGCGGGGTGGGGGTGCTGGCGGTGATGGCGCGGGCGTTGGCGGGGGAGCGCGGGGTGGCGTTGCCGTTGGTTTGCCTGAGTTTCTGGATGATGGTGTCCAAGCAGGTGGGGTTGCTGGCCTGCTTCGTCTTTTGGGCGTGCTTCGCGGCGGTTTTGCTGTGGCGGGCGCGCTGGGCGGCGGTGCCGCGGCTGGCGGCGTTTGGCGGGGTGCTGATGGCGCTTTTCCTGGTGGTGTGCGCGAACCCGTACCTGACGTCGTGGCGGCATTACGGGCACCCGCTTTATCCGATGGTCTCGGCCGACGAGGCGCGCTTCCCGGCCCATGACCTGACGGAGGATTTCTCCATCTGCAACGCGGACGCTCAGGCGATGGGGCATGTGGGGAGCTTTGTGAACGCCTATCTTTCCCCTTGGCTGGCCGCGCGTTATTATGAGTGGCGGCTGGGGCGCGGGGACTTCGCCCCCAATCGTTACGTGTGGTGGCAGACGAACCCCGAGGCGTGCGAGGCCGCGCCGTTGCCGGCGGGGGAACGGTGGGGGCTGTTGGCGGCCTTTGCGGCGGTGGCGCTGTTTGGGGGGCGGCGGCTGCGGTTCGTCTGGGTGGCGGCGGCGGTGGGGCTTTTCGCCTTCCCGGCGGTCTATTTCGGCTTTCTGCGGTATGCGCCGTGGGTGGCGTTGGTGAAGGCGCTGGGGGTGGCGGCGACGGCGGATTGGGCGGCGCGGCGCTTGCCGCGGGCGGGGCGCGCCGTGGCGTGGGGGGCGTTGGCGGCGGCGGTGGGGGTGGTCGGGGGGCGGGCGGCGCTTTACGCCGCCATCCAGATCGACCAGGCGGAGCAGATGCGCGAGGTGTTGCGGCGGTCGCCGCCGAAGGTGTTGCGCATGTACACGTATGGCGGCGACCGCTCGCTGGAGGCCGCGGCGCGGCATGGTTACCCTTCCATCGACCCGGCGACGTTTGGGGATCGCTCGCAGATCGTGTTGCTCAACCTGCGCCTGCTGACCCGGCAGGTGCCGGCGCTCCGTGGGGCGGAGGTGCGGCGGATGAGCCTTGAGGAGCTGGCGGTTTTCCCGCCGGGGCCGAACGAGGAGTTCCGGATGGGCCCGGATTACGACCCGAAGGCGTGGTCGGGCTGGGCGCGGAACGCCGCGAACCCGAACCGTCTGGCGCGGTACCTGAACTATCCGTCGCTGGTGCTGCGGGCCTATTGCGTGGCGTTGCCCCGGGGCGTGTTGGCGCGGCTGGAGGGGCTCCTCCCCGGGAGGTGAGCGGCGGGAAAAAAGGCTTGCAGAGGGGGGCGGCTGTCGTGTATGATACTGTTCGCAACGTTGGAGCGGGCGGGAGCCCGGTGGTTTAACCGAGGACGGAACGATGGCGAAGTTCAGATTCAAGGCGGTGGATTCGCAGGGCCAGGAGGTCACCAGCACGGTGGAGGCGGAGACGCAGCGCGACGCGATCGAGAAGATCCGCGCGATGAAGCTGACGCCCAAGGCCATCGGTCAGGTGCGCGAGGACGCCGCGCCGCCGCCCGCCGCGGAAAAGCCGAAGAAGAAGCGCGCGGGCGACATCGAAATCAAGCTGCCCAAAATCTTCAAGCCCCGGGTGAAGGCGAAGGACCTGATGGTCTTCACGCGCCAGCTGGCGACGTTGGTGGACGCGGGCCTGCCGCTCCTGCGCGGCCTGCGCGTGCTCCACCGCCAGTGCCAGAACGAGACGCTGAAGGACGCGCTGACGGGGATGATCGACACGGTCGAGACGGGCAACACCTTCTCCGAGTCGCTGGCGAACTACCCCAAAATCTTCAACCACCTGTACGTGAACATGGTGCGCGCGGGCGAGGCCGGCGGCGTGCTGGAGACGGTACTGAACCGCCTGGCCGAGTTCATGGAGAAGGGCGAGAAAATCAAGAACAAGGTCAAGGGCGCGATGACGTACCCGATCGTCGTCCTGGTGGCGGCCGTGGGCATCGTGGTCTTCCTGATGCTGGCGGTGATCCCGAAGTTCCAGCAGATCTTCGACGACCTGCTCGGCGGCGAGGGGATGCCGGCGCTCACGGCCTTCGTCATCGCCTTCTCGGAGTGGGTGCAGCAGTATTGGCTTTTCCTCTTCGCGGCGATCTTCGGCGCGGTGGTGCTGCTGAAAATCTTCTTCAAGACGCCGATCGGCTCGCGGGCGTGGGATTACTTCGCCCTGCGCGCGCCCGGCTTCGGGCAGCTGAACCAGAAGACGATCGTGGCGCGCCTGACGCGCACGCTGGGCACGTTGCTGAGCTCGGGCGTGCCGGTGCTGCAGGCGCTGGCGATCGTCAAGGAGACGACGGGCAACAGCGTCATCTCCAAGGCCCTGCAGACGGTGCACGACAGCGTGAAGGAGGGCGAGGGGATGACCGCGCCGCTGGGGGCGAGCGGGGAGTTCCCGCCCATGGTCGTCTCGATGGTGGAGGTGGGCGAGGAGACCGGCGCCCTGCCCGAGATGCTCATCCGCGTGGCGAACACGTACGACGACGAGGTGGACAACGCGGTGGCGGCGATGACCTCGGTCATCGAGCCGATCATGATCATCTTCCTGGCCGTGGTCGTCGGCGGCATCGTGGTGGCCATGTTCATGCCGCTGATCTCGATCATCGGCTCCATCGGCGGCGGCGCCGCCTAAGCGAGGAGGCCTAGGATGGGACGTCAGAAAGGAATCCGCGCCCGCAGGGGCTTCACGCTCATCGAGGTCTTGGCCGTGGTCGTCATCATGGCCATCCTCGCCGGCGGCGTCTTCATGATGCTCGGCGCCGGCAACGACCAGGCGAACATCGCCAAGACCACCGCGCAGATCCACGCCATCGCCTCGCTCCTCGAGGATTACCGGAACTGCTACGGCGCCTATCCGCGCGTGACGAACCCCGACGACGACGGCTATGCGCCGCTGAACTTCACCTTCAAGATCGAGGACGGCGGCACCTGCGAGGAGTGCGGCAACTCGCGCGGCAGGGACGGCGTGGCCTTCGGGCTCGCCTCCCACTTCATCCCGCGCGCCAGCAAGATGTACGAGAAGGCCGCCGACACCAACATGGCCAGCCATTACGAGGATTGCTTCTCCGACCCCTCCGGGCAGGACGACAACCCCGCCTGGGAGCGTGAGCTGGGCAACCGCTCCAGCGACTGGAGCAAGGCCCAAAGCCTCGAGGCCGCCGACAGCAACCTGAACCGGATCAACCGCGTCTGGCGCCGCTTGGCCGCCGACGGCATGGTCTACGAGACCGAGACCTTCTGCAACTACTGCGGGACGCGCACCTACGCCGCCGGCGCGCAGCGGGACGCGTGGGACAAAGAGCTGAAGTACAACGTCGCCACCGGCGCCATCGTCTCCGCCGGCCCGGACGGCGTCTTTGGCACGGGCGACGACATCACCGGCGCCGGGACCGGCACCGACGAAGACGAGGATTGAGGGGAGCGCCATGAAAACCGCCTTTCGCGACACCGCCCGTGCCGGCTTTACCCTTATCGAGCTGCTGGGGGTCATCGTCATCATCGCCATCCTGGCCTCCTCGCTGCTCATGGGCTATGGCCACTTCATGGAGCGCGCCCGCCAGAAGAACGCCGCCGACGTGTGCGCGCAGATCGCCGCCGCCTGGACGCGTTATCACGATGACCTCGGCTTCTGGCCAGACGCCATCCGTTCCTCCTCCGTCCAGGCGATGGACACCAAGATGTGCGAGATCCTCGGCGAGGCCAAGCTGCTCGACGTGCTTTACCTCGACACCTCCTCGGGCGCGGACAACGCCTCCGGCCTGGAGCGCAACAAAAAGGATGAGCCGGAGCTGGCCTTCGGCCTGCTTGACCCCGTCGGCCTGCGGTTTTTCGACGAGGGCCGCTCCGACAGCGACATCCGGGACCACCTTTACCAATTCGTCCTGGACGAGGACGGCGACGGCGTCATCTCGCTGCCCTCCGAGGTCGGCGGCGGGGAGATCCGCGCCGCGGCCGCCGTCTGGTGCTGGAGTGAGGACGAGGACGACCGCCGCGACGGCATCGTTTACGCGAAGAGCTGGCAGTGAGCGAAAGGGGCAGGGACATGACGCAGGGACTTCGTTTCGGGTTGGGCGGCGCCAGACGCCGCGCGGGTTTCACGCTGGTTGAGCTCCTGGTGGTGATCGCCATCCTGGGCGTGCTGGTGGGCATGGCCAGCCTTGCCGCGGTGCGCCTGTTGCGCGGCTCGGACAACGCCGAACGCACCGCCATGGCCGGCATCGTCAAAAACGCCATCGCCGCCTACAAGGCCGAGAACGACGAGTATCCCATCCCCGAGGGCACCTCCATCGGCAGCGGGGACGACTCCATCGTCTTCGGCACCGTCAGCTCCTCCAACCGGGCCGACACCCCCAACGCCGAGCTCATCCTCCTGCTCCTGGGGCGCGACGCCAACGGTGGGCGCGACGACAGCCGCCGCGCCTACATCACCGATTCCTCCGCCCTCTACGTCTGCGAGGGCAGCTTCGCGCGGAAGCTCGACGAGGCGCTCGCCGACGGCAACATCGGCCGGGACGCCATGATCGGCTTCCCCATCACCATGCGCGAGACGAAGGTCTCGCGTTACAGTGACCTGAGCGGCGCGCACGCCTTCGCGCCGATCCGAATCGAGTTCGATTTCGACCTTGACCGTTACGAAGTCTCCGTCCCCTCGGACGGCGACTTCGGCAGGGTCATTCGCCTGAACTGAGGCACTGGAAAGGAGCCGCAGGATGCCGCGCACCGCTTTCGCAGGCCCACTTGCCGCCGCCCGCCGGGCGCCGCGGGCGGGCTTCACGCTGATCGAGCTGATGGTGGTCGTCGGCATCGCCGCGCTCCTGCTCACCATCTCGGCCACCGCCTTCTTCGGCGCCTCGCGCACCGAGAACCTCACCCGCAGCCGCAATCAGCTGCGCGACGTGCTCCTCATGGCGCGCCAGCAGGCCTGCATCACCCAGAAGCCCCACGTCGTCATCTGTTACAACGTGGACTCCGAGATCGAGGTGGGCGGCGCCACGCAGCAGGTGGAGCAGGGGCGCTTCGCCCTCTTCCGTTACGTCGGGCGGGTCTGGCCGCAGGGCGACAAGCTCGCCGCCCCCTTCGGCTTCCAGCGGGATCTCTTGAGCACCCTCACCGTCCGCGAGCGCGTCCTCAACCTTGACAAGCCTGATCAGGGCGTGGGCGGCAGCCCGTTCATGCGCGTCTCGGCCGTCGCCCGAGACGACAACCTGCTCTCCGACGATTCCGACGACGCCAACGACGGCAACGCCATTTCGCGCCTGAGCTACGAGTATTACGACGGGCAGACGCTCAATCTCGTTTACGCCGGGAACATGAACACCGGCAGCAACAAGCTGGGCTTCTACGTGGCCGAGCTTGACCGTTCCAGCGGCGAGAGCCAGCCTTTCCCCCTGGGCGTGCGCGTCACGGGCACCTACTCCCTCCCGCGCGGCTTCGCCTTCTCGAACGACCGCACAGCCTTCGTCTTCACGCCGGACGGCCTCGTCCGGAAAGGCGGCACCGTCTCCGCCTCGATGTCGGTGGGCGGCGGGAACAACGCCCCCAGCTTCTCCATCG
Organism: uncultured Kiritimatiellota bacterium; assembly: GCA_944391085.1. Taxonomy (GTDB): domain Bacteria; phylum Verrucomicrobiota; class Kiritimatiellia; order RFP12; family DVOR01; genus Spyradenecus. The sequence continues at coordinate 38,275 of CALXSE010000009.1, forward strand.
ACGTCGCCACCGACGGTTCGGTCACCATCAAGTAAGGAGGGCATGATGAGCAGACTTTCCCGCATTGCCCGGGCCGGCTTCTCCCTCATTGAGGTGAACATGGCCATCTTCGTCCTTGCCGGCGGCGCGCTTGCCCTCCTCGGGCTCTTCCCCCTGGGCCTGAGGGACAGCACCGAGGCCCGCAACGAGATGCGCGTGGCCGCCTTCGCCGACCGTTTCGTCGGCGCGGTCAGGATCGCCGCCGAGCAGGCCGCGGACAAAGGCGAGTTCGAGGATTTGCTCGCCGAGGCGATGGACGTCACCGGCGGGCTGAAGCTCAACGAGGACGCCGGCGACGCGGACAACGACGGCTCCGACTACGACGAGGATCAGTCCGGCGTCTACTACCGCGCCTGGATGACCCCGCTTGACGCCCCGGAGGGCATCTCCGCCGATCATCTGAAGTGTTACCGCCTGGGCCTTCTGGTGACGGCCGAGAACCCCAAGCAGAACCCCCGCGCCATGTATTACGCCACCGGCTACGGCCTGACCGTGACGCTCGACGGGCGGAACGCGGATTGAGGGAGGCCCCAGCGATGAGAACGTTCCCCAACCCTTCCCTGCGCCGCGGCTTCTCGTTGATCGAGATCCTGGTGGCGATGGCCATCCTCGTGGTCATCGTGCTGATCGTGGCGGGCGTCTTCCAGCAGACGAGCCTGGCGTGGTCGCTCGGCCTGCGCCGCGCCACCGAGCAGGGCAACGTCCGCGCCGTCGCCGGCGCCATCGGGCGCGACCTGTCCATGATCGTCGACCCGGCGAACCTCGCCATCGGCCCCGCCGCCAACGACGCGAGCCTCCAGCAGCGCGCCTTGGAGGCGGGCCTCCCGGAGCCGACCGAGAGCCTCGCCTCCAACACCGCGCTCACCTTCTGGGCGCTCATGGCCCCGGATCTTTGGGACGAGGAGCAGGACAAGGTGGCCCGCGAGCTGGCGCTCGTCAAGTACGAGGCCGGGAGCGGCTCCGTCACGCGCACCGTCACCACCTTCGACGACGCCGGCTCCCCCACCGACACCGAGAGCGTCTTCAAGCTCGGCACCGGCAGGATCGAGTTCGAGACCATCCAGGGCGTCGCGGCGGAGGATTTCACCTCGGCCTATTCCGGCGACGGCGACGCCGCCGGCATCCGCGTTGTCGTCACCCCCGCCGGGGCGCTTTCCGTGAACGATTACGAAATCTACGTCGGCTCCGCCGGCCCAGACGGCGAATGGGACACGGACGACGACATCCGCCCCTGGGTGGAGGGAGAGGAGAAATGATGCGCGCCAAGACCAACGCCCGCGCGGGCTTCACGCTCATCGAGCTGCTGGTGGTGCTGGCCATCATCGGCATCCTCGCGGCCACCTTCGTCACCTCCTCGATGTCCGCCTACGAGACGGCCCAGATCGCCCGCGCCACCGCCGAGAGCCGCGAGCTGGGCAACGCCATCCGCCTCTTCCTGCTCACGGAGTTCGATTCCTCCGACGATTCCGCCATCGAGGGCAGCGACCCGCTGGGCGAGCTCGGCCTCTCCGAGGGCACGGGCGAGATCTCCAGCGCCCTCACCAGCAACCTCACCACCCGCAACAATGACGCCGGCTACGCCTATTACCAGGCCAACCAGGACTCCCTGCGCAACGGGCGGATCGTCGACCCGTGGGGCAACCCCTACGTCATCCGCGTGCGCAAGGTCGACGTGGAATCCGATTCCGACGTCCAGGACGAGGCCTACGAGATCGTCCTGCCCATCCAGGGGCGCCACCGCGCGCTGGAGCCCCTCAATTCCGGCTCCGCCAACTGATCGGAGGTTCCTCCCATGCGACGCCCCCAACGTTCCGATCGCGGTTCCGCCCTCCTGATTGTGCTGGGCCTCCTGGGCTTTCTGCTCATCAGTGCGGTGGCCTTCTCCATCTCCATGCGCACCGAGAAGAGCGCCGCGGCCGCCTACCGCACCGGCCTTCAGGCCCGCGAGCTGTTGGCCACCGTCTTCTCCGAGGCCCGCTACGCCGTCGACGCCGCGCTTTCCGAGCAGTTTGAGGACGACGGCGACCCGCTCACGGACGCTTCCGTCCGCACTGCGCGCAATCTCGCCCCTTTCCGCTATTCCGACGGCGGGACGGATCGTTATGCCCGCGTCATGGCCTCCCGCGACGACGGCAACGAGGAGAGCATCGCCTACCTGCTTGACGACGCGGTGCTCCGCCACGTGCCGCCGGCCTTCGCTTACGCCGTCTACGAGGCGTTGGAGAACAACGCTGACCCTGTCGCCGACGGGCAGCGCCCAGAGGCTTACAACTTCGACCACTGCGCCAACTGGAAGCAGCTCAGGGTCGCCACTCCCACCCGCGAGGTCTCCGTTGACGGTCAGACCAAGAATGTGAGCGAGGAGGTCATCGGCCGCATGGCCTGGGCCGTCGTCAACCTGTCCGACAGCCTCGACATCAACGCCGTCGGCTCCTTCTCGCCCAACCGCGGCATCGGCCTCACCGCCAGCGAGTTCGCCTTCAATACCGACGGCGACGACGACTATGCCCTCTTCGAGGAGAACGTGAACGCCGACGGGCTGCCCCTCTTCGCCTCCGGCGCCGACCTGGCGCTTTACGCCGCCCGCGCCACCTCTTCGGGCTACCTATGGCGCGGCACGGGCGGGTTCTTCCCCTACTCGTGGGAAAACGCCATCGACGCGGAGGGGCTCGACGCTTACTCCCCCTTCACCGTCTACAGCTTCTGGCCCGACGTCGGCCGCGAGACCGAGAGCGGCAAAAGCGTCACGCAGTCCACGCCCTCCGGCGGCAGCTCCGTCGAGACCATCCCCTGCAACGAGGTGAACACCGATTCCAGCCTCCTTGCCCCCGGCAGCAAGCTCCAGCCCTACTTCGGCGCCGAAGATGCGCTCGGCGACAACGCCGCGGCGGATTCCCTCGTGCAGATGCTCATGGATTACCTTGACAAGGACACCGTCCCGAGCGACTACGAGAGCGCCCCCTCCCAGGAGGCCTTCAACAACGCCATGCCCACCGTCGAACCTGTCCCCATGCTCTCCGAAATCGGCTACACCGACGCCGACTGGAAGAGCGGCGCGGCCTTCGAGAGTGCGCTTCAGACGGCCATCACCGAGGCCTTCGACGGCAAGGCTTCCAAGGCCGTCCAGAACATCGACGAGCTCACGACGCTCAACGTGGATGAGACGCTGACCCTGGAGCTCCCGCCGGCCACCCTCTCCGCCGCGCTGCGCACCTATTTCCCCGGGTGCGCCGAGGGCGAGCAGGGCGACACGCTCTTCCAGCTGGAAGGCTTCGCCATCGGTTATGCCGCCCTTGCCCAGGGCCCCGCCGGCAGCGCGACGTTTAAGCCCAACGCCGTCACGGGCGCCGCCAAGGCCGCCCCCTTCACGACGGCGGACGCGCTGACCGTCCCCGGCGGCGAAGACCCCGGCGAGAACATCTACACGGCCGCCCCCAACGTCCCGCTTACGACCTCCGGGTCCATCGGCTCCTACACGATTGAAGGCACGGAAATCGAGATGTCCGCGCCTTCGGTGGGTGGCGGCGGCCAGGGCGGCCAGGGCGGCCAGGGCGGCGGCGGGGGCGGGGGAGGCTCCTCGACGGCCTCGCAGGTGACGCTCAACCTTTTGGTTGACTTCGTCTTCCGCGTCAAGGCCACCTCCGGCGGCACGGTCGTCGACCTCTGCCCCGCGGGTAAGGGCTACAACGCCCCGCCCTCGGCCGAAGGCACGGACTACCCCGCCACCCTCGACCTGCGCCAGGACGTCAATCGGATGGCCTCTTATGACGGCCATTACTTCCGCGTTTCGCGCACGCTCACGGCGACCTTTGACCTCTCGTGGGCGGAGGTTCAGGGCGCCGGCACCGCCGAGGAACCCTACAAGGCCACCTCCAAGGTCGAGAACCTTACCGTCGATTTTGAGCCCGAGAGCTGCCAGCTGAGCGAGCAATTCGACGTCGTCCCGGCCAAGGAGGCCCCCGACGAGTCCTCTTGCCAAGTCGCCTCGCCCGCCTCCGGCGCCTGGTTCACCATCGACCCGCGCTACAACTGGCTTTCGCCCATGAAGGGGGTCTCCGACGATCCCTCCGATGCGAACTATGGCCTCGCTTCCGGCAACGGCGCCTTCCTGGCCGCCTTCTCTTCGCCGCATTGGCTCTTCTATGAAGACGCAACCGTGGAGACCTCTTCCTCCGCGGCCTCCGTGGTGCAGCAGGCTTACGCCGAGGCGCACAACGGCGAGGGCGGCGGCACGGGCCTTGTGCCGTTCTCGTGGGGCCTCGATCCGCAGGACGTCCGCTACGGCTACAACAACTCCGGGCAGCTCCTCCTCCCCGAGGAGGTCGGCTTCCTGCCGGTGCCCTACACGCGCAACGAATGGACGCCCACCGGCACCTTCGACGACGCCGGCTACCGCAGGGCCTCCCTCCAGAGCTACTACGACACCGTCGGCAAGGCCTCCTTCTACCGCACCCTCCCCGTGGCGGACTTCGAGGACGGCGCCTTCGGCGATTACGATCGGATGGTCGGCCTGACCACGCGCTTCGGGCGCTTCGGCGGCGAGAACTTCCCCGAGGAGCACCGCGGCATCGTCAACGCCTTTGCCGGCATGGACAATTACACCTATGGCCAGCGCCTCAAGCAGTTCGCCATGCTCGGCATCCCCGACACCATCACCAAGGCCGCCGCCAACACCTACACCCGTCTGGAAGAGGCCGTCGCCGCCGCGCGCGTTTCCGACCAGATGTTGGGCGAGCTTGAGGTCTTGAAGCCGGACGACGCCCAGGGCGGCGGCTCCGACGAGGCGTCCACGACCTCGAAATACGACGAGTTCGTGCGCAACTACCTCTTCCCCGTCGACGTCGATGCGAGCGGCGAAATCGGCACCGACTCCTGGGAGCAGGAGTATGTCCTTGCGGAGGCGGACGAAAGCGGCCAGCAGGTGACGGGCAAGCCCACCCGCCCCACGACCGTCGAGGACGTCATCTTCCAGGAGGACGCCGAGGTCAGCCTCACCTCGAAGCTCCAGGGCTACAACGGCAAGCATGACGGCGACAAGCTGGGGCAGAACGACCTTACCACCCTCGTGGCGGTCGGCAACTCCTGTTTCGGCGACCGTCAGCAGCTTTTCCTCTATATCCTGCGCGCCGACACCATCAACTACAGCTCTAACCGCGACCTGGCCGCCCACAAGCCGCAGACCACCGCCCGCGCCGTCGCCCTTGTCTGGCGCGACGCCTATGGCGAGCTGCCCGACCGTGTCGTTTACTTCCAATACCTGCCATGACAGACCCACAGACCCAGCCCGCCGAGGATGACGGGGAGGAGGGGCTCCTCGACCTCCGTTACCTTGGCCAATGGCAGATTGCCTGCTCCGGCGAGGACTTGCTCGATTTGCTGAACTGCGACGACGGCGTCGGCCCCGCCCTCTATGCCCGCCTCGGCCTCACCCCGCGCCCCGTGGAGGGCCTCGGTTTCGCGTGGACGGAGTTCGCCGAGATCGACCCTTCCGCCTATTACGCCCTTGAGTTCCCCGCCGGCACGGATTTCGCCGATTTCTCCGTCGCCCAAGCGTTGCGGCTTGAGGAAATCGGCGAAAAGTGCTTTAATGATTTGCCGACGGGCGAGGAAGACGACGCCTGCGACGGCGATTGCGAACATTGCCCCCAGGATTGCGTCGGAAAGAGACCCGTCACGGATTGAACAGCCCCAGAAAGGACACATCCCCATGCGCACCAAAATCGTCGCAGGCAACTGGAAGATGAACAAGACCGCCTCCGAGGCCGGAGACCTGATCGCCGGCATCCGCGCCGCCACCAACGACGGCGACTGCGGCGTCGAGGTCGTCGTCTGCGTCCCCTTCACCGACATCCCCGCCGCCGCCGCCGCCCTCCAGGGCTCCAAGATCGGCCTCGGCGCCCAGAACATGCACTGGAAGGACGCCGGCGCCTACACCGGCGAGATCTCCGCCGCCATGCTCAAGGATCTGGGTGTGCAGTACGTCATCCTTGGCCACTCCGAGCGTCGCCAGTACTTCGCCGAGACCGACGAGACCGTGAACCTCAAGCTCAAGGCCGCGCTCGCCGCCGGCCTCACCCCCATCGTCTGCGTGGGCGAGACCCTCGAGGAGCGCGAGGAGGGCAAGATGGAGGAGGTCATCGTCCGTCAGGTCTCCGCCGACCTCGCCGGCTGCCAGGAGGACTTCGACCGCATCGTCATCGCCTACGAGCCCGTCTGGGCCATCGGCACCGGCAAGACCGCCACCTCCACCCAGGCCCAGGAGGTCCACGCCCTCATCCGCGCCACCCTGGCCAAGATGAACCCCGCCAAGGCCGACGACGTGCGTATCCAGTACGGCGGTTCCATGAAGCCCGAGAACGCGGCCGATCTCATGGCCAAGCCCGACATCGACGGCGGCCTCATCGGCGGCGCGGCCCTGAAGGCCGATTCTTTCGCCGCCATCGTCGCCGCAGGCAAGTGAGTCCTGCCGTGACAAAAAAAGCCCGCCGGTCTCCCGGCGGGCTTTTTTTGTCGCCTGGCGGGGCGCTCAGGCCTTCGCCACCACCATGTCCACGAGGCCGTAGGCCTTGGCCTCTTCGGCGGACATGAAGTTGTCGCGGTCGGTGTCCTTGAAGATGGTCTCGAGGGGCTGGCCGGTGTGCTTGGCGAGGATCTCGTTGAGCGTCTGCTTCATGCGCTGGATCTCCGCGGCCTGGATTTGGATGTCCGTGCATTGGCCCTCGGCGCCGCCGAGGGGCTGGTGGATCATGATGCGCGCGTTGGGCAGGGCGTAGCGCTTGCCTTTCGCGCCGGCGGCCAGGAGCACCGCGCCCATGCTGGCGGCCTGACCCACGCAGTAGGTGGCCACGTCGCAGGTGAGGAACTGCATCGTGTCGTAAATCGCCAGGCCGGCCGTCACCACGCCGCCGGGGGAGTTGATGTAGAAATTGATGTCCCGCTTCGCGTCCTGCGATTGCAGGAAGAGCAGCTGGGCGATGACCAGGTTCGCCACGTTGTCGTCGATCGGGCCGCCCAGGAAGATGATGCGATCCTGCAGGAGGCGCGAATAGATGTCGTACGAACGCTCACCCCGCGCGGTCTGCTCCACCACGATGGGCACCAGCATGTTGTTCTTCGTTTCTTTCATGCCCGATAGTGTACCACATCCGCTTTCCGGAAGTCTTTCCCGGGGTTTGGCTGTGGTCTTTGCCCGCGTCGCGTGCGTGGGCGTGGTATGGGCGTTCGGGGATGAGGCTGCCCGCCCCAAGGGCCTGGCCTGAGGGAGTTTCGGCGGACATGGGGCAGGGGCGGCCGATGGCTGCCTGGTGGCGGGGCCGCGCCTCAGTCCGGCCTGACGGCGCGGGCGAGGGCGTGGGGCATGGGCGGGGGGACGGGGGCGCAGGTGAAGCCGGTGAGGCCGGCGGCTTCCATCCAGCCTTTGAGCTCGGCGTCGGAGAAGACCCAGCCGTGTTCGGTGGTGAGGGCCATGTTGATGGCGAAGAGGGCGGAGAAGGGGGGCGTGGTGTGGTCGGGCCCGGTCATGAGGTCGAGGACGTAGAGGGCGCCGCCGGGCTTGAGGGCCTCCGCGGCGCGGCGGAGGATGTCGAGGATGGCCGCGGGGGATTCCTGGTGGAGGCAGCCGAAGAGGGTGACGGCGTCGTAGGCGGCGGGTTCCCAGCGGTCGACGTGGTAGTCCCCGGCGTGGCAACGGACGCGGCCTGCGCAGGGGGCGGTGATTTCCTGGGCGACCTCGGCGATGGCGGGGAGGTCGACGGTGTCGCAGGTGAGGGTGGGGTCGCGCTGGGCCATGAGGAGGGCGTAAGTGCCGGGGCCGCCGGCAAGGTCAAGGACGCGCGCGCCCTTGGGGAGGTCGAGGAGGGGGACGATGGCGCGGCCGATGCCGAGGGCGCGGCCGTGCATGGCCAGGGCGAAGCGGCGGGTGCGTTCCTTGTCCGCGCCGAGGTGGAGGGCGGGGGGCTCGACGGGGCGGCCGGTGCGGGCGAGCTGGGCCAGGCGGCCCCAGGCGGGGTAGACGTCGCGGTTGTAGGCGATGGCCCGCGTCAGGTCGTGCGGGGCGCCACGCACGAGGGTGTCGGCGGAGGCTGGGGTGAGGGCGTAGCGGCCTTCCGCCTTCGTGAGGAGGCCGACGGCGACGGCGCCGTCAAGGATGAGGCGCAGGCCGCGGGGGTCGAGGGCAAGGCGTTGGGCGAGGGCTTCAAGGGTGGGGGGCTCGGCCTCTTGAAGGGCGGTGAAGAGATCCAGCTCCAGCGCGGCGAAGAGGACGGCCGAGCCGTAGAAGGCGCTGGCGAGGTCGACGATCTGTGGGATTTGCAAAGCCATGTGGCGCTCCTTTGGCGTTATGGTAGCAAATCCCGGGCCTGCGTTCCGGGATGGGCAGGGTAGGCCGCGGTGTGGGGCGTGAGGCCGGAACGGCGCGGATGTGTTATCTTAAGAACGTGTAACGACCCTGTCTTCAGAGAGGATCCAAGATGGCCAAGATGACTGTTTCCGCATTGGTCGCGGCCTGCGCGTTCGCGCTGTTCGCAGAGCCCGTCCGCGTGTGGCCCACGCCCCAGGAGCTGACCTTCGCCGAGGGAGCCTTTGCCGTGCCCCGGGCGGTGGCGCTTGCCCCGGCCGAGGGGTTCGACGCGGATGCCCGGCGCGTCTTGGAAGAGGCCGTCGCGGTGGAGGCCGGGGCCCCGTTCACGCTGGCCTGGCGGGTGGATGGGGCGTTGCCGGCGGAAGGTTACGCGCTGGAGCTGGGCGAGCGGGGCGCGACGCTCGCGGCGGCGGACGCGCGGGGCTTTTTCTACGGCGTGTGGACGTTGCGGCAACTGCTTGCGGGGGAGGCCTTCCGCCCGGCCCGCGTGCGGGATTGGCCGGACGTGCCGTTCCGCGGCGTGGTGGAGGGGTTTTATGGCCAGCCGTGGAGCTTCGAGGCGCGGCGGCGGATGTTCGCGTTCATGGGCGCGCAGAAGATGAACACATATCTCTACGGGCCGAAGGATGACCCGTATCACGGCTTCGGGCCGAAGTGGCGCGACCCTTACCCGGAGGCGAAGGGGAAAGAGATCGCGGCGCTGGCGCGCGCGGCGCGGGAGAACAAGGTGAACTTCGTCTGGGCCGTCCATCCGGGCCGGGACATCCAGTGGGCGGACGACAGCGACATCCGTGCCTGCCTGGCGAAGTTCGAGATGATGTACGCGCTGGGCGTGCGCGCCTTCGCCGTCTTCTTCGACGACATCAGCGGGGAGGGCGCCCGGGCGGAGAAGCAAATCGCCCTGCTCAACACGCTCAACCGCGAGTTCGTCCGCAGGAAGGGCGACGTCGCGCCGCTGATCATGTGCCCCACCGATTACGCCGCGGCGTGGGCCAAGGGAACCTACCTGGAGCGCCTGGGGGAGGGGCTTGACCCCGACATCCAGATCATGTGGACGGGCGACGCGGTCTGCGCCGACATCACGCGCGGGACGGTGGAGCACGTCACCCCGCGCATCCGGCGCAAGCCGTTCATCTGGTGGAACTGGCCCGTGTGCGATTACTGCAAGGCGCATCTGCTCATGGGGCGCTGCTACGGCAACGATCCCACCAACGGCCCGCGCTACGGCGGCTTCGTCTCCAACCCGATGGACAAGCCCGAGGCCTCGAAGGTGCCGCTTTTCGGCGTCGCGGCCTATGCGTGGAACCCGGATGACTTCGACTCCGATCTGGCGTGGCGCGACGCCATCCGCCGCCTGTTCCCCGAGGTCTCCGCCGCCGTGCAGACCCTTGCCGACCACAACTCTGCGCAGGGGCCGAAGGCGGAAGGCTTCAACCGCGAGGAATCCGTCGCCTTCGTCACGGTCGCCGGGCGCGTGACGCAGGCGCTCGACGCCGGCACGGCCCCCGCGGCGGGGGATCTGGAGGCGCTCGAGGCCGAGTTCGTCCGGATCGCCCGGGCCGGGCTCGACATCCGTGCCAAGTGCGCGAACAGGCGGTTCGTGGAGGAGGTCGAGGATTGGGCGGATCTCTTCACCCGCTTCGGCCTCACGGGCGCCACCGTCATGGAGGCCCTCGCCGGGAAGGCACCGCGGGCGCAGGCCCTCGCGGCCCTCGAGCTTTACCGCGCCGACCAGGCCGCCATTTCCGCCCGTCACGCCAAGAAGCCCTTCTGCGAGGGCGTCGTCGTGGCCTCGCGCGTCCTTGCGCCCCTGCTGCGGCGCGCGGAGGCCCATCTGCGCGGCGAGTGAGCGCCCCGCGGGGCCGCGCCGGGGGAATTGTGGTATAGTCTGGCGCATGGAACGGATTCCGATAGTGTTGGCCTCGGCAAGCCCCCGGCGTCAGGCCGTGTTGCGGATGTTGGGGGTGCGTTTCTCGGTGAGCCTGCCGCAGTGCCCGGAGATGCGGCTGCGCGACGACCCGGCGGGGACGGTGGGGGTGAACGCACGCCGTAAGGCGCTCTCCGTCGCCGCGGCGCACCCGGGCGCGGCCATCATCGCGGCGGACACGGTGGTCTCCTTCGAGGGGCGGGTGTTGGGCAAGCCGAATACCCTTGGGCAGGCGCGTGAATGGCTGCTTTCCTACGCCGGCAAGGTCCAGACGGTCTTCACCGGCGTGGCGATGCGCTTCCCCGGGGCGGAGGAGCCGTCGCTACGCATCGAGGCGACGAGCCTGCTTTTCAAGGAATACGACGTGCGGACGGTGGAGGCCTATCTGGCGCTGGTGAACCCCATCGACCGGGCGGGCGCCTATGACGTGAACGAGCGCGGCGACCTGCTCATCGCGGGGCGGGTGGGGAGCTTCACGAACGCGATGGGGCTGCCGCGCGGCGTGGTGGCCGACTGGCTGTCCGCGCATGGGTTCTTCGGGGAGGGCGAGTGAGGCGGCTGCTCGGTTACGTCGGCGTCTGCCTGCTGGTGGCGCTGGCGCCTGGGCCGGACAATTGCTTTGTGCTGGCGCAGTCGGCGGCCTTTGGCGCGTGGGCGGGGCTTTGCGTGACGGCCGGGCTGATGAGCGGGCTGTGCGTGCATATCGCCCTGGCGGCGCTGGGGGTGGCGGCGGTGGTGGAGCGTTGGCCGCGGGCGGCGGAGGCGATCGCCTTGCTCGGGGCGTGTTATCTCTTCTACGTGGCGTGGGGGATGTGGGGCGCGGGGATGGCGTCTGCGCGGGCGGAGGCCGGGTCGCCGGCCGGGTTCTGGCTGCGCGGCGTGGCGCTGAACCTGTCGAACCCCAAGGTCATCCTCTTTTTCGTGGCCTTCCTGCCGCGCTTCCTGCCGCCGGGATGCCGCCGGCGCGCGTTGGGGCTGATGGGGCTTGGCGCGCTTTTCCTGTTGTCGGCGGCGGCGGTGATGGGGATGTGCGCGCTGGCCGGCGGGGGGCTTTCGGCCTTCTTGGGGCGGAACCCGCAGGCGGCGGCGTGGGTGGGGCGCGCCTCGGCGCTGGCCGTCGCGGCGATCGGGGCGTGGGTGTTTGTGCCGGCGGCGTGGGCGCTGGCCGGGCGGCGGGGGGCGCGGGCATAAAGAAGCCCCCGCGGCCGCGGGGGCTTCGGCGGCGCCTCAGGCCTCGTTTGGCATGACGATGACGCGGTCGATCTGCACGTTGGGCCCGGAGGTTTTCTGGATGCGGAGCTCGAGCTTGCCGTCGAGGAAGTCCTCCATGTCCACGGGCAGCTCCAGCCAGTAGGCGCCGTCCGGGTTGTCTTTGCCCTTGGCGTGGGGCGGGACGGTGAAGGCGCGCCCGCCGTCGAAGGTGCCTTTCGCGGTGCGGCCGTTGTTGTTTGGGTCACGGAAGCGGACGAGGAGCTTGCCGCGGACGTTGGAGCAGTCCGTCAGGGTGAGGACAAGCTCGTCGCCGACCCAGTACTGCCCGTCCCCGTCCGCCCAGGTACGCACGTTCTTGCCGGAGAGGGTGTATTGCCCGGCGACGAGTTCGGCGCGGTCGCGCTTCTTCGACCAGGGCACATCCCTGCCGCGCTGGGTGAGGAAGGCGGCGCATTCGAGGTAGACGACGGCGTCTTTGTATCGCGCGGGACGGGGCGCGGCGTCGGCGCGGACGTCGTGGAAGAGGGCCCAGAGGGCCTTTTCCTCGATGGCGGCCTTGGGCGCGAAGGCGTCGGAGGCGACGTAGTCGAGCAGGGAGCGGCGGAGCTGCCGGGCCTCGGGGCGGTCGGCGGAGAGGTCGATGCCCGAGACGAGGAGCCTGCCGGGGCCGACGGCGGTTTCGAAGAGCAGGCCGGCGAGGGCGGGTTTGTGGAAGTCGACGATGGGCATGGCCAGGGGTTGGAAGTCCGCGCTCGCGCCGGCGATGCGGAAGGTGGCCGCGCCGTTGACGAGGTGCTGCCACTGCCAGTCCTGCCAATCCTCGGTGGGGAAGGCGGCGAAGGCGGGGCTCTTGTCCTGCACGACCATGCCGAGGGTCGTCTGGCGCTGGCCCGGGAACCAGGTGGTGCCCCAGTAGACGGGGCGGAAGGAGGAGAAGATCGTGGCGTCGGGGGCGGCGCAGCCGTGGGCGTCGAAGAGGACGCGCCCGCCTTTGGCGAGGGCGGCCTTGGCCTCGGCGGGGTCGTCGGTCAGGAGGACGCCCTGGGGCACGTCGGCGGGGATCTCGGCGGGGTAGACCCAGAGCGGCCAGCGGTTTTTGCCGAAGACGAGCTCGATTTTGGCGGGGGCTTTGACACCGGTGAGCGGGATGGCGATCTGCCCTACCTGCCGCACGGCGCCGACGGGGACGCTCTGCCTGAAGCTGCCGCTTTGCCCAAGGGCGGGGATGGACCAGGCGAAGGGGCCTTCCAGCGGCTCGGGGCCGTAGTTGTGCACCACGAGCTTGGCGGTGAAGGTCTCATCGGCGCGCCAGACGTACTTCGGGAAACGGGCGAGGCAGGCCACCGGCGCGAAGTAATCCGCCACCGGCACGGCACGCTCGGCCCCGGGTTTCTCGTCATAGAAGGAGTCGAGCCAGCCGATGAGCGCCTCGCCCTGTCCGGAATAGTCCTGCACGCCCAGGAGCTGGAGGCCGGCGCAGGAGGGCGTGCGCAGGAAACTTTCGATTTCGTCTTTGTACATCAGGCGGTTGGTCATGAGCGAGGCGCGGGCGTAGGCCTCGTTGAAGCGCAGGACGCCGGCCCTGGCGCTGTCCTCGCGCAGGCCCTCAAGGTTCCAGGGGCGCAGGAGCCCGGTGTACTTGGGGATTTCGCGGCCGAAATCCGGGAAGACGGGCCATTGGCCGATCTCATGGGCGATGGTGGGGAGCGCCGTGCGGCGGTAGACATCCTCGTAATCCCAGTCCGTCCCGTCGCGGCGGCGTTCGCGCACCATGCCGACGCCCGGGTAGTTGTGCGTCACGAAGAAGTCGTCTCCGGGGGAGACGCTCCGCGCGGAGGAGGCGGCGTAGAGGTGGCGCCCGTCGTAGGCCTTGCACGCCTTCATCCACTTGCCCAGCAGCTCGAAGTCCGAGCTTCCCAGTTCGTTGCCGACGCTCAGCGAGAAGAAGGAGGGCGCGTTGCCGTAGGCGTCGAGGATACGGAAGAGTTCGTTGTGGACAAAATCGTCCACTTCCTTCGGCCCCCTGCCGATGCCTTTGAGGTAGGGGTAGTCCTTGGTCATCCAGCCGTCGATCCAGACGATCTCGGGCGAGACGAGCAGCCCCAGCTCGTCCGCCGCGTCATAGGCGGCCTGGGGCACGGCCCACGTGTGGCAGCGGATCTGGTTCACGCCCTGCCCTTTGAGGATGGAGAAGATTCGCAGCCATGTGGCCTTGTCCATGGCCGGGTAACCGGTGAGCGGGAAGTGGCAGTTCTCCGTGTTGCCGCGGATGAAGAGCGGCCGGCCGTTCATGAAGACGCGGTTGCCCCGCACCTCGAAGGATCGGAAGCCGAAGCGGATGCGGTGTTCCAGCCCGTTCCACCGCAGGACGAGCGTGTAGAGCCGCGGGTCGAACTCGCTCCACGGTTTGGCCCCCGGCACGCGCAGGGTGATGGAATCGGCGCTCGCGGCCACCTGGACGGCCTGCTCGCCTTCCACCTCCGCCGTCACGGGCTTGCCTTCGATCTGCGGCCCGGCGTCCGCCGAGACGGGATGGGTCAGCTTCGGCAGGCGCACCGTCACCTCGTCGCCGAAGGGCGCGAAGACGCGGGCCTGACGCAGCGGGTTGCGCGGGCGCAGGACGATCTGCCCGATGACGCCGTTCCAGCGCGTCTGCATCGAGTCGCCGTAGCTGTGACTTTTCTCGCCGATGGGGTGGATGAGGGAGTTATCGATGGTCAGCGTCAGCGTGTGCGTCCCGGGCGTCAGCAGCCTCGCCGGGATCTCATAGGTGTGCGGCGCGGCCAAGGAGTCGCACTCGCCCAGCGGCGTGCCGTCCAGCGACGCCGCGCTCTTCCACATCACGCGCTCCAGGAACAGCTCGTAGTCGCCCGTCATCTCCGGCGTTGCCGTGAAGGATCTGGTGTACGTCGCGGGGCCCACGTATTGATGGCGCGGGGTGAGCGCGCCGTAGACGGCCTTTTCCGCCGCCGGGCCCAGCCCCGCGTCCCCGAGCGTCCCGGGCAGGGTGATGGGCGCGGCCTGGGCGCCCTCGCCCAACCGCACCTCCCATCGCCCGGCCAAATCCAGCGTCTGCGGCGCGGCCAGCGCGTTCAACGCCGCGCACCCGACGATCGCCAGTGTCATTCGTTTCATGCGCACCATCCTTTCGGCAACATTCCTTCCTCACTATAGCACATCCCGAGCTTCCCGTTTGCGGCCAAAGGCCGTTTGCCGCCGATGGCGCGCCGGGGGATGGGGCCTGTTGACAGCGTGGGGAAGGCTTTTCTATACTCTTGACGTACCTTGACGAAGGAGCGCATCGATTATGCCAAACATCACCATTCTCAACGGCGAGGAAATCGGCAAGACCTACTCGTGGACGGCGGATCAGATCCGCATCGGGCGCAACAGCGCCAACGATTTCGTCATCGCCAACGCCTCCGTCTCCGGGGAGCACTGCATCATTGAGCGCTGCGAGGGCGGCTGGCGCGTGAAGGATTTGGATTCCACCAACGGCACGCGCGTGAACGACCAGCGCATCACGATGGCCACCATCCGCCGCAACGACGTCGTCACCCTGGGCGACATCGCCCTCTCCATCCGCGGTGACGACGTGCCGGAGGCGGAGCCCGGCCAGATGGAAAGCGTCGATTCCATCCCGCGCACGACGATCGTGATGCGTCCGACGGTGGCCTCCGGTAAGCCCGTGGAAGGCTTCGCGCGCAAGTCCGAGAGCAAAAAGGCGCTGAACCTGGCCATCGTGCTGATCGTCGCGCTGATCGTGGTGTTGGCGGTGGCGGTGGTGGTCAAGCTGTTCGCATGAGTGCCCGCGCCGGCTTCACGCTCATCGAGCTGCTGATTGTCCTGGGCATTCTGGGGATGATGGCGCTGGTCGTGGTGCCGTCCTTCTCGGGGTTGGCCTCGATGCAGGTGTCGATGGCGGCGAAGGATTCCCTCCGCCTGATGCGCTATGCCCATAACGTGGCCGTGCAGACCCAGCGGCCCGTCACGCTCACCTTCGCGCCCGGGCTCATCCGCCTGACCCCCGGGGGCGCGGCGGAAGGCGAGGAGGCGCCAGGTGCGGGAGAAGAGGCGGCGCCTGCGGAGGACGGCGGGGCGCGGGAGCCGAAGGGCGACATCGAGGGCGGGGACGTCTCCACCTTTGGCCTTGCCAAGCGCTACAAAGACGTCGCCTTCGCCTTCGTCGGTTACGACGACACCATCACCCAGGGCCGCAACCTTGCCGGCGAGAAGGCCGATTTCGGCCGCCGCGTCGCCGGGCAGGTGGGCGAGGAGGCGCGCAAGCAGGCCGCCGAAACCTTCTCCGTTACCGTCCGCGCCAACGGCACCACCCGCCCTTTCACCCTCCGCATCTTCCCCAAGGACGCGGAGACCGGCGGCGACTTTGTCTCCTTTGACTTTCTCTGCGCGGGCACCATCGGCGAGGAATAGCCCATGGGCCGCGCCAACGCCTACGCCCCACGCCTGGCCCGCGCCGTCCGCGGCGGGCTCCGCCTCCAGGGCGGCCGCCGCGAGGCCTGGTGGCGCCGGAGGCTCCTGGCCTGGCTCGAGGGGATGCGCATGGGCGCGCGCCTCGGCCGCGGCCGGAACTACGCCCAGCAGGGGCAGATCCGTGCGCTCTCCGTCCTGCCCGGGCTGCTCGAGGCCGAGGTGCAGGGCGCGGAGGCCGCGCCCTATCACACCCGCGTGGAAATGGCGCCGCTTGACGCCGCCGCCGTGGGGGAGATTTTGCGCGCGCGCCCGTTCCTGGCCGCGCAGCTTGCCGCGCACGCCCTGCCCCTGGCCTTTGACGAGGCGCTCCGCCAGGCCGGGCTCAGCCTGTTGCCCGAAGGCCGGCGTGACCTGAGGCTCCGGTGCGACTGTAAGGACTGGGCGCGCCCCTGCAAGCACCTTGCCGCCGTCCTCTGCCTCTTCGCCGACGCCACCGCCGCCGACCCCGCGCTGCTCCTGCGTTTTCGCGGCATCGAGCCGCCTGCGCCCCCGGATGCCGACGTGCCGCGCGTCGTGCCGGAGGCCGAGGTGGCGCGCCTGCACCCGAGCGCCGACGCGGGGGCCGTGCCGCGGCGGTTGGGGGCGCTGCCCTATTGGCGCGGCGAGGAACCTTTCGTCAAAACGCTCGAAGGCGCGTACCGCCGCGCGCAGGCCAAGGCGCTGGCCGCGCAAACCGCCTTCTCGGACTTTCGGTTCCCCGAGGATTTCCCCGCGCGCTGAGGGGGTGCCCGCACCCTGGGCCGGACGGCGAAAAGAGGGTTCCCAGGGCGCCTTTTTTGATATAATGGGGGATAATTTCAGGTGCAACCGAGGTGCTATGGACAGCTTGCGTTTCTTCCTCCCGACGACGATAGAATCCGGTGCCGAGTGCGTGCGCTCGGCCGCGGCGCGATGGGCGCTCGGCCGCAAGGCGCTGCTGGTGACGGGCCGGGGCGCGGCGGCGGCCTCGGGGGCGTTGGCGGATGCGCAGGCGGCGCTTGAGGCGCGCGGCGCGGGGTGGGCGCATTTCGACGGCATCCGGGCGAACCCGGACGCCGACCAGGTCTACGCGGGCGTGGCGATGGCCCGGGAGCAGGGGTGCGACTTTGTGGTGGGCATCGGCGGGGGGTCGGCGTTGGACGCGGCGAAGGCGATCGCCTGGGCGGCGGCGACGGGGGTGCCGCGGGAGCGGTTCTTTCGGATGCGGCCCGAGCCGGGCGACGCGGTGCTGCCCATCGTGGCGATCCCGACGACGTGCGGCACGGGCAGCGAGGTGACGCCCTATGCCATCGTCACGAACCATGAGGCGAAGACGAAGGTCAACGTCTCGGGCGAGGGGCTCTTCCCGAAGGTGGCGTTGCTGGACGCGCGCTATCTGAAGAGCCTGCCGCCGCAGGTGCTGTGCGACACGGCGCTGGACGCGCTCTCGCACGCCATCGAGGGCGCCTATTCGCCGCGTTCGACGCGCCTGACCGAGGCGTTGGCGGCGGAGGCGATCCGGACGATCGTGCCGGAACTGGTGCGGATGGCGCACGGGGCCTTCGTGAACCAGGTGCAGCTGCAGTACGCCGCGACGGTGGCCGGGGTCGTCATCGCGCAGACGGGAACGGGCCTGGTCCACGCGATGGGCTACCCGCTTACCTACCACAAGGGCATCCCGCACGGCCGTGCCAACGGCATCCTGCTGGCGGGTTATCTGGATTTTATGGCGCGCCCGTGCGCCGCGCTCACCGAGAGGCTGCTCGAGGCCGCATCCCTGCGTTCGACCGATGAGCTGCATGGGCTGGTGGACGCGTTGCTGGACGTGACGAACGCGACCCCCGAGGCGCCGAGCGAGGATGAGCTGATGCGCTTCACCCGCGAGCCGCTCCGCTTGGATCTGGTGCGCCGCTACCGCACCATGCCCTCGCCCGAGGAGGTCATGGACATCTATCGAACCGGCTTTTGACAGCAAGGAGGCTTTGCCATGGAAGAAATCAAGGGAACCGTGAAGCGCGAGAACGCCGCCGGGCGTATGGGCGCGCAGGATGCCGCCGCGTGCGCGGCCTATGCCGAGGATTACGCCGGCTATCTGGGCGTGGCCAAGACCGAGCGCCGCGCCTATGCCGAGGCCGTGTGCCGCATCGAGGCCCTCGGCTTCCGCGAGCTGGGCGCGTATGAGACGCTCAAGCCCGGCGACAAGGTCTATCGCGGCTACCACGGCAAGACGCTGATGGCCGCCGTCATCGGCCAGGAACCCGTCGCCGCCGGCCTCAACGTCATCGGCGGCCACACCGACGCGCCGCGCATCGACCTCAAGCCCGTGCCGCTCTGCGAGAAGGGCGGCCTGGCGTACTTCGACACGCATTATTACGGCGGCATCAAGAAGTTCCACTGGCTGGTCCACCCCCTGGCGCTCTACGGCGTCGTCGTCAAGCCAGACGGCTCGAAGGTGGAAATCGCCATCGGCGACAAGCCCGGCGACCCCGTCTTCCAGATCACGGACATCCTGCCGCACTTCGGCGCGGAGCAATCCGCCAAGAAGGTTTCCGAGGCCTTCGACCCCGAAGACATGGACGTGCTCATCGGCTCGCTGCCCGACCCCGGCGCGGACAAGGACGCCAAGGAGGCCGTGAAGCGCAACATCCTGCGCCTGTTGGAGAAAGACTACGGCGTGACCGAGGAGGACCTCCTTTCCGCCGAGCTCGAGCTCGTCCCCGCCGGGATGCCGCGCGACTTGGGGCTTGACCGCTCGATGATCGTCGGCTACGGCCACGACGACCGCGTCTGCGCCTATGCCGGGCTCCGCGCCCTCATGGATTTGCCCGCCATCCCGCGCCGCACCGGCATGGTGCTGCTCTGCGACAAGGAGGAAGTCGGCTCCATCGGCGCGACGGGCATGGATTCGACCTTCTTCGAGAACTCCGTGGCCGAGCTCATCGCGCGGCAGGGGACGCCGAACCCCGAGCTTGCCGTACGCCGCGCCCTTGAGGCCAGCCGGATGCTCTCGGCCGACGTCTGCGCCGCCAGCGACCCGCACTTCCCGAACGCCGATTCCACCAACAACATGGCCAGGATGAACGCCGGCGGCTGCCTTATCAAGTATACCGGCGCGCGCGGTAAGAGCGGCGCCAACGACGCCCGGGCCGAGTTCATCGCAGACCTGCGGCGCATCTTCGCCGAGGCCGGCGTCGCCTGGCAGGCCGGCGAGCTGGGCCGTTGCGAGAAGGGCGGCGGCGGCACCATCGCCCTCTTCATGTCCCGCTACGGGATGGACGTGGTGGACTTCGGCGTGCCGCTGTTCAACATGCACGCGCCGTGGGAGGCCGCCTCGAAGTTTGACTGCTACATGACCTACCGCGCGTATCGCGCCTTCCTGGCCGACTGAACGCACGAAAGGGGCGCCCATGGACAAACGTCTGCTGCTGATCGACGACGACCCCAACATCCGCATGATGCTTGGGGATTTCCTCATTGGCGCGGGCTACGAGGTCACCTGCGCCGCCTCCGGCGAGGAGGCCCTGCGCCTGATGACGGAGTCCCTGCCCGACCTGGCCATCCTCGACCTTGGGATGCCCGGGATGGGCGGCACCGGCTTCCTTGAGCGCATCACCGACCGCCTGGGCCGTACGCGCGTGCCCGTCCTCGTGCTTACCGCGCGCGGCGACATGGCCGAGTTCTTCGCCGACAAGCAGATCGCCGGCTTCGTCACCAAGCCCGCCGACCCCGACGAGCTCCTGGCCGAGGTGCAGCGGATCCTCTTCTCCGAGAGCGCCTTGCCGCGCGGCGACACCATGGTGGTGGGGGACGACGTCCGCCGCCTGGTGGTTTTGGCCGAGGCCAACGCCATCCGTGCCAACGCGCTGCGCGAGGCACTTGGCAAGGCCGGCTTCTCGGTGGAGGTCGTGCGCACCGGGGCCGAGGCCGTCGAGGCCGTCATCGCCCGCCACCCGGCGGGGCTGGTCTTGCCGATGGACGCCGAGGGCCTCGCCGCGGACGGCGTGCTTGAGATCCTGCGCAAGCTCCCTGTCGGGAAAACGCTCCCCGTGGTCGTCTTCTCCGCCGAGAAGACCCCCGGGAAGTGGAGCTTCATCGACCCGAGCCACGTGGCCAAGGTGGAGGGCACCGACGGCGCGGAAATCGCCCAGGCCGCCCTCACCGCCATCGTCTGAGGCGCCCATGCGCTGCCCCAAGTGCAACGCCGACAACGACCAGGTGGTGGATACGCGCGCCAACCAGGAGGGCTCCGTCATCCGCCGCCGCCGCCGGTGCATCACCTGTGGCTTCCGTTACACCACCTATGAGCGCTTCGAGCGCCACCTCCCGCGCGTCCTCAAGCGCGATGGCCGCACCGAGGCCTTCGACCGCGAGAAGCTTGCCCGCGGCCTCACCATCGCCTGCCAAAAGCGCCCAATCCCGGGCAACGCCATCGACCGCCTCATCGACGACGTGATGGACGACGTCGAGGCCCTCAACGCCGCCGAGGTCTCCTCCGCCAAAATCGGCACGTTGGTGATGGAGCGCCTGCGCGCCCTGGACCCCGTCGCCTACGTGCGCTTCGCCTCCGTCTACTCCGCCTTCGACGAGCTCTCGCAGTTCATCGACCTTATCCGCGCCATTGCCCCCGCGCCTGCCTCCAAGCGCAAATCCCGCCGCGCCTGAGCCTCCTCCGCCATCCTGCGTCCTTGCGTAAGCAGAGCCTTCGCTTTGGGCTTGCGCAGGGGAGGCGTTTGGGCTATGCTAAGGCTGTTGACTTGGAGGACCCCATGAACGCCTTGCCGCTTGCCAGTGCCTTGTTCGCCGCCGCCCTGCTGGGCGGATGCGCCGCCGCGGAGCGTGGCGCCCAGCCGCCCCCCGCGCCCGCAGTGGACGTTTCCGCCGCCACGCCGCTCGACCGCTGGCTGGCCCAGGCGTGCGTGCCCAGCGTCATCGTCTGCGCCGTGGAGCCCAAGGAGGCGCCGGACGCCGTCGCCCGCTTCCAGGCGCTGTCCGAGCGCGTCGACGCGCTTTATCGCGTCATCTACGAGGACGCCCACCGCGTGGCCGATGGCTCGATGCCCGTGCCCGAGGCGCCCGCGGGGAAGGATTGGCGCCCGACCGTCCAGGCCGCCATCACCGCGAAATATCAGGCCGCGATGGTCGATATCGAGGCCATCCGCAAAGACCTCGCCGCGTACACCGACGCCCTCGCCGATGATGCAACCCTCACCAACAGCGTTCGGCGCACCCGCCTGCTTACCCAGTTTGGCCAGGGCACCTCCCGTTTGGAGGCGCGGCTGGACGAAGCCGCCGAGGCCGCCCGGCTGATGTTGGGTCAGGGCCTTTCGGATGTCTCCGCGAAATGACGCCCCCAAAAGCCAAGCTCGCCCTGTACAAGGACTACCTCCGTTCCGGCCGCGGCGCCGACCGCGTGACGGCGGCGCTGGCCAATGCCCTGGCCGCCCGCGGCTACGACGTCCATGTCGTCACGCGCCAATCGCCCGACGAGCCGCTTTCCGTTACCCTCGCGCCGGGCGTTACCTGCCACCGCGTGCCGCGTGGGCGCAGCCGCCCCTTCGCCAGGTTCCTCAACAAGTTGCTTCTGCGCTCGGCCTGCGGCGAGCGCCTGCTGCGCGCCTTGCCTGGGCTTGACCTGATGCGATGCGACAGCCTTCGCCTTCAGGCGTGCCTGAACCACCTGCGCCCGGACCTCATCCTCTCCTCCGGCTCGAACGAAGGCACCGAGCTGACTTACGCCGGGCCGCTCCCCGCGCCGCTCCTCCAGCTTTTCCATGTCTACCCGCCCACCTTTTTCCGGGGCAAAAAGTATCGCCGCGCCGCGCGGTTCCGCGCCGCCGTCCGCCGCGCCGCCGCCTGCCAGGTGCTCCTGCCGTCGTTCCGCGACCTCCTGCGGCCGTACACCGAGGCGCCCGTCGTCGCCATCGGGAACGCCATCGAGTGGCCCGCCGACGAGCCGCTCCCCGATCCCGCCACGCGGGAGAAGGTCATCGTCTACGTCGCCTACTTCAGCAAGGACAAGAACCATCTGGAGCTTCTCGAGGCTTTCGCCAAACTGCGCCGCGCCGACGCGTGGCGCCTGTGTCTCTGCGGCACCGGCACGCCCGCCTGGGAGCGGCGTCTGCGCGAACGCGCGGAGGCCCTCGGCATCGCCGGGCGCGTCGAGTTCCACGGCGTTGTCCGCGCCCCGCGCCCCTTGCTCCTGCGCGCCGGCATCTGCGCCTATCCCTCGCTGGTGGAGGGCTTTGGCCTGGCGTTGGCCGAGGCGATGTGGTGTGGCCTGCCGTGCGTGGGCTTCGCCGACGCCCCGGGGGTGAACGGCCTCATCGTGGACGGCGCCACGGGGTTTCTCGCCGCCCCCGGCGCGGACGCCTTCGCCGAACGGCTTCAGCGGCTGATCGACGATCCCGCGCTCCGTGTCAACCTTGGCGCGCGCGCGGCTTCCTTCACGCGCCACGCGTATGCCGCCCCCCATATCTGGGAGCAGTGGGACGACCTTATCCAGTCGCTTCTTGCGAAGCGCTGAGGGTGGCAAAAAGGCCGCCGACCCGATGGGGCCGGCGGCCTTTTTTCGCCGTTTGCCTTACTTCCCGGCGGCGCGGCGCTTCTCAAGGGCGGGCTCGCCGATGATGGCCTTGATGCGGCGGACGCCGGCGGAGGAGCTTTCCTCCTTGAGGATTTTGAAGGCCACGAGTTCGGCGGTGTTGTTGGCGTGGGGGCCGCCGCAGACCTCCTTGGAGAAGTCGCCCATCGTGTAGACCTTGACCTGCTCGCCGTACTTGGCGGTGAAGAGGGCGGTGGCGCCGCCGGCCTTGGCGGCCTCGATGGACATCGTCTCGCAGGTGATGGGGAGGGCGCGCTTGATTTGCTCGTTCACCAGGTCTTCCACCTGCTCAAGCTGTTCCTTGGTCATCTTCTCGGGGTGGGAGAAGTCGAAGCGGAGGCGTTCGGCGGTGATGTTGGAGCCCTTCTGGTTCACGTGGTCGCCCAGGACGAGCTTGAGGGCCTTGTGGAGCAGGTGGGTGGCGGTGTGCAGGCGGGTGGTCTGCTCGGAGTGGTCGGCCAGGCCGCCCTTGAAGACGCCCTCGCCCTGCTTGGAGGCCTCGCGATGTTTGGCTTCGGCCTTGGCGAAGCCGTCGGCGTCGACGGTCATGCCGCGCTCGGCCGCGAGTTCCTGGGTGATTTCCAGGGGGAAGCCGTAGGTGTCGTAGAGCTTGAAGGCCGTCTTGCCGGAGATCTGGGTCTGCCCGTGCTGGGCCATGACCTCGGCCACCTTTTCGAACTCGTGGCGGCCCTGGGCGAGGGTCTTGGCGAAGCGGCTTTCCTCGGCGGTGAGCTCGGCGACGATGGCGCCGCGCTTTTCCAGCAGCTCTGGGTAGAAGCCTTTGTAGACGCCGATGACCAGGTCGGCCAGTTGCTCGGTGAAGCCCGCGGGCAGGCCCAGATCCATCCCGTAGCGCACGGCGCGGCGGATAAGGCGGCGCAGGACGTAGTTCGCGCCCACGTTGCCGGGCTTCACGCCGCCCTTGGGGTCGCCCAGGATGATGGTGGCGGTGCGCATATGGTCGGCGATGATGCGCTCGGCGCGGACGCGGCGCGCCTCGGGCAGGTCGACCGTGGCCAGCGCGCGGATGCGCTCGAGCAGGGGCAGGAAGAGCTCGGATTCGTAGACGTCGGCGTAGCCGTTGATCATGCAGATGGTGCGCTCCACGCCCATGCCGGTGTCCACGTTGTGCTGCTTGAGCGGCTCATACGTGCCCTCGGCCGTCTTGTTGTACTGCATGAAGACGTCGTTCCAGATTTCCATGAACTTGCCGCAGTGGCACCCCGGGCCGCAGTCGGGCCCGCATGCGGGCTTGCCCGTGTCCAGGAACATCTCGGTGTCCGGGCCGCAGGGGCCGGTGACGCCCGCCGGGCCCCACCAGTTGTCCTCGCGCCCCTTGGGGAAGATGTGGCTTTCGGGGATGCCCTGCGCCTTCCAGCAGGCGATGGCCTCGTCGTCGCGCGGGATGCCTTCCTCGCCCTTGAAGACCGTCACATAGAGATCCTCGGGCTTCAGCCCCAGCTTGGTGGTCAGGAACTCGAAGCTCCACGCGATGGCCTCTTTCTTGAAGTAGTCGCCCAGCGACCAGTTGCCGAGCATCTCGAAGAAGGTGAGGTGCGCGCTGTCGCCCACCGCGTCGATGTCGCCCGTGCGCACGCACTTCTGCACGTCGGTCAGGCGGCGGCCAGCCGGGTGCGGCTCGCCAAGCAGATAGGGCACGAGTGGGTGCATCCCGGCGGTGGTGAAGAGGACGGTCGGGTCGTTCTCAGGGATGACGGAGGCGCCCGAGATGATCGTGTGCCCCTTGCCCTCAAAGAACTTCAGGTACATCTCGCGCAGCGCATCGGCGGTCAACTTAGCCATTTCATGCTCCCATTGGAAACCAAAATCGCGCGCTAGTATACCATATTTCCCCAACACGCGGAGCCCCCTGGGGCCGTCAAAACCGTCCACGGGGGCCCTGGCCGAAGCCGGCCCGGCGACGCCGCCCAGCCCGTCGGGAAGTCTCCTGCCAGGAACGCCTCTCCCGAGGGCGGGGTGCATGGCGCAAAGCGGGGGCGGCCCTGTGCGCCGCCCGCGGGCGTCGCAAAAAAGACTTGCCTTGGGGTGGGGGTGTTGTATTATCGTATTGGCACGCCGCGGGAAGCCGCAGCGACACTGCGCTTTAAGCGACAGGTGCTCCCTTGAAACCTGAGAAACTTCATTGTCCGGGCCCCGCGTCAAATAAGGTGCGCCACTTTTGGCGCATCCCTTTGGCATGTATCCGGACAAGGCTCCTCAGGGCCGCAAGGGATTACAGGTGAAGGTGGTGCGCCTTTTCTTGGCCTTGTCCGGACGGCGCGGCGGCGCACATGGGCGCGTGTCTGTGGCGCACAAGCCGAAGGGGCCCCCGCTTTCCCGCCCCGATCCCTTCCGGCCTCCCGTCTGGGGCGGGGGAGGGGCTTGCGGCGTCTTTCGACGTGCGGGGCGGAGGCCGGGGCGTTTCCCGCGCGGCGGGGTTTGCGTCGTGGGGGGCTGGTGTGGTAAAATGAGGGCAATCTTTGGTTCATAAAGGATTGTTTATGGCGAGCGATGACGCGATTGAGGTGAATGGCGTGGTGATGAAGGTGCTCCCGGCGACGATGTACCGGGTGCGGCTGGAGAACGGCCACGAGGTGTTGGCGCATATCTCCGGGAAGATGCGCAAGTTCTTCATCAAGATCGCGACGGGTGACAAGGTGACGCTGGAAATCTCGCCGTACGATCTGACGAAGGGGCGCATCATTTACCGCCACAAGGTCTAAGCCCTTGCGGGCGCTTTTGCTGCTTGTCGCCCTGCTGTTCCTGCCGGCGGTTGGCCTGCGGGGGGCGGAGGTTGCGGTGGTGTACGCCGTGGACGCGGTCTCGGCGGGGGAGCGGGGCTTTGCGCGGGCATTGGCCGGCCATGTGCGCCGGTGGTATGCCGAGGCCGGGGTGGAGGCGGATCTGGTGGCGGATTCGGCCTTTCGCGGGGGGGATGGGCACGGCGTGGCGGTGTTGGTGGATTGCTACACGCCCAACGCGGCCTTTTTGGCGCAGGTGCGCCGGGGGATGGAGGCGGGGACGCGCTTTGTGGTGTGCTATTCGGGCTCGGCGGGGCTGGCGCGGCTCTTCGGCCTGGAGCCGGTGGGTTACAAGAAGGACGGCCCGCGGCGGTCGATGGCCTTTTTGCCGAACCGGCCCAAGGGCGCGCCGGAGACGATCGCGCAGACGAGCGAGAACCGTTTCGAGGTGCGCCCGGCCAAGGGCTCGGGGGCGGCGCCGATGGCGTGGTGGGTGGATGTGCGGGGGCGGCGCGCGGGGGTGGCGTGGTGGCGCACGGCGGGCGGCCATTATTGGATGACGCATGTGCTGACGGGCGACGGCGACGAAGAAGGGAAGCGCCGCCTGCTGCTGGCCATCGCGGCGGAACGTTCGCCGGGGGTCTGGGCGGCGGCGGGCCGGCGGATTTTGGCGGAGGCCTCGGCGCCGCTGCGCGACGGGACGTTGCGCGAGCGCATCCGCCGGTTCCCGCGCGGGAGCGAACAGCGGGCGCGCTTGGAGCGTGCGGCGCGGCTGTTGGAGGCCCAGCGTGAGGCCGCGGAAGCGGCGTTGGAGGCGGGTGGCATCGGGGCGTATCAGGCAGCCCTGGATTTGCGCGACCTGGCGGCGCGGGTCTACGCGCAGACCTTCACGGCGCGGCGCGGCGAGACGCGCGGGGTGTGGGATCATTCGGGGATGGGGCTGTGGCCGGGGGATTGGGAGCGGACGGCGCGGACGCTGGCGGCGGCGGGCATCACGGACGTCTACGTGAACGTGGCGGGGGCGGCCTTCGCGCTCTATCCCTCGCAGGTGCTGGCGCGGAAGGGCGAGGCCGATTGCCTGGCCGAGGCGGTGGCGGCGTGCCGGCGGAACGGCCTGCGCGTCCATGCCTGGATCTTGGCCTTTTCGTGCGAGCGGGCGGCCTCGGCGGCGACGGTGAAGGACTTCCAGAGGCGCGGCTGGACGTTGCAGGAGCCTTCCGGCAAGGAGTTGAATTGGCTTGATCCCTCGCATCCCGAGGTGCGGGCGCGGCTGGTGGCGGCGGTGCGCGAAATCGCCACGCGCTATCGGGTGGACGGCATCCACCTGGATTTCATCCGCTTCCCCGGCCTGCCGCAGAGCCTGGGGCCGCGGACGCGGGCGCGCTTCGAGGCGGCTCGGGGGCGGGCGCCCGGCTGGCCCGGGTGCGTCTCCCAGCCGGACGGGGCGCGTCGGCAGGACTTCCTGGGGTGGCGCGCCGCGCAGGTGGCCGACGCGGTGCAGGCCGTGCGCACGTGGCTGCGGGCGAACAAGCCCGGGGTGCAGCTGAGCGCGGCGGTCTACGGCAAGTATCCCTCATGCGTGGACAGCGTGGGGCAGGATTGGCTTTCGTGGCTGCGCATGGGCCTCATCGACGTGGCCCTGCCGATGAACTACACCGAGGATCCCGCGAAGCTGGCCGATTGGCTGGGCACGCAGACGGCGGATCCCAGGCTGGCGGCGCGGATCGTCAGCGGGGTGGGGGTGACGGCGGCGGAGAGCCGGCTGACGCCCTTCGAGACGCTGCGCCAGATCGACGCCGCGCGCCGCGCCGGCTGCCGGGGGTTTGCGTTGTTCGACCTGGACGAGACGCTGCGCACGGCCATCCTGCCCCTGATCAAAGCAAGGAGCGAACCATGAGCGACCCTCTCCCCGAAAGCCTGCTCCCGGCCCTTGGCGCCGCGCGGGCCTGGCTGGCCCGGTGCCTCCGCGTGGACGAGCTTTACGTGGGCGGGGACGGCGGGATGTGGGTCTTTGAGCGCGACGCGCTGGGGGCGGGGTGCCTGGAGCTGGCGGACGCGCCGGAGGCCCCGTGCGAGCGGGAGACGGCGGCCCTGACCCTGCCCCTGGCACTGCCGCCGGTCGCGACGGCGGAGGACGCGCACGCGTTGCTCGGCGCGGCGGCGGCGCTCCCCCCGGGCGTGGCGGTGACGGAGCTGGGCCTGGCCACCGACGAGCATACCCCCGCGGTAACCATCCGCGTGCCGGCGGCCGGGCTGACGCCGGAGGCGCTTGACGCGCTGTACGCGCGCCTGGCCAGGGCCAAACATGCCCTGGAGGACGACGCCCGCTGAAGGGCTCTCCGCGGCGGGAGGATTATTTTTCAATTAGGCCAAAAAAGCCTTGCTTTTGGTGAAACTTTTGGTAAAATTATACGCAACTTGAACCACGCAATGCGTGGCGGCATCCGCGAGACAGCCCAAGGAGCCACACCCAGCCATGGCGAAGAAGCAAGACGCGACAACCAGCATGACCAAAAAGTCCACCCCGTCGGCAAAGAGACCCGCCAAGAAGACGGAGGCGCCCACGCCCGGAAAGCTGTCCGCGAAGGCCGCGCCCGCGAAAGGCGAGGGGGAGGCCGCCAAGAAGCGGAAGCCCGCGAAGGCCGCGGAGCCCGTCGAGGACGAAGGCCCCGTGACGCTGGCCGAGGCGCAGTCGCAGAAGCGCCGCCGCGGCGGGCGGAAGCCGAAGGCCGCGCAGGAGGCCGAGGACGAGGCCCTCAAGGCCGCGCAGGAGGCCGAGCCGGAGCCGGATTCGTTGAAGGATCTGGAGGCGGAGTTCAGCGGCTACACCGATTCCGAGAACGTGGGCGGCGTGCTTTACGACCACGCGCAGCACAGCGGCGTGCTGAAGGGCGGCCATGACCAGGAAGGGGGCATCGAGGACGAGGAAGAGGCGCTTGAGGGCGGCGACGACGCCTTGGGCGGCCTGCGCGAGGGGTCCGGCCTGCGCGCGGTCTTCACGCAGTCCGAGGAGGAGGCGAAGAAGGCGCGCGTGCTGGAGGATCTGGACGCGCTCGAGGAGCGCGAGGAGTGCCGCGAGCGGATGCGCCAGCTGGTGGCGCTCTCCGAGAAGCAGAGCGGCGTGCTCTCCATCAAGCAGGTGAACGAGCTGCTGCCCAAAGAGGTCATCAAGGACACGGAGGTCGACCTTTACCTGAACCTGCTCGGCGCCATGAACGTGAAGGTGGTGCCGGAGGAGGATTTCGAGGACGCGGTGGAGGAGCGCGACGAGGAGGCCGCCGCCGGGCGCGTGGATTACATCGACGACCCCATCCGGATGTACCTGCACCAGATGGGCCAGGTGCCGTTGCTGACGCGCGAGCAGGAGGTGGAAATCTGCCAGCGCATCGAGGCCAGCGAAAAGGTCATCGTGGAGGTCTTCAACCGCCTGCCCGTGGCGCCGCGCCTGTACGCGTGGGTGCTCGAGGGGCTGGAGGTGGGGCGCGAGCGCTTTGACCGCGTGGTTTCGGACAAGTACACCGACAGCCGCGACCATTACGTCGAGGCCATGCATCCGGTGCAGCGCGAGCTGGCCGACCTGGCCGACAGGATGGTCGCGGCCTACGCGGCGCTCGACGCGGCCGACCCGAAGAACGCCAAGGCCGTGGCCGCGGCCCAGGCCGAGCTCGACAAAGTCTGCGCCGAGATGCGCGAGAAGTATGACGCGCTCAACTTCAAGCAGAAGATGCTCGAGACGATCTGTTCCTACGCGCAGGACAAGTATTACGCCCCTTACCGCGACGCGACGGAGATGCTGAAGAAGGCCAAGAAGGCCGGCCACAGCAAGAACAAGGCCAGGCGCGTCGCCGATGCCGAGGCCCGCCGCGCCGCGTGCGAGAGCGCCTTCGGCATGTCCGCCGAGCGCTTCACGGAGAACTTCAAGGTGTTGCGCCAGGCGCTGCACGAGGGCGCCCAGGCGCGCAAGGAGATGGTGGAGGCGAACCTGCGCCTGGTCATCTCCATCGTCAAAAAGTTCATGAACCGCGGGCTCAGCTTCCTGGATCTCATCCAGGAGGGCAACACCGGCCTGATGAAGGCGGTGGAAAAGTTCGAGTACAAGCGCGGTTACAAGTTCTCGACCTATGCCACGTGGTGGATCCGCCAGGCGGCCACCCGCGCCATCGCCGACCAGGCGCGCACCATCCGCATCCCCGTGCACATGATTGAGACCATCAACAAGCTCCTGCGCGTGCAGAAGAAGCTGTTGCAGGAGCTTGGCCGCGAGCCGACCCCCGAAGAGACGGCCGAGGAGATGGGCGTGCCCGTGGAGCGCGTCCGCAGCGTCTGCCGCATGGCCCAGCAACCCATCTCGTTGCAAAGCCCGGTGGGGGACGGCGACGACGCGCATTTCGGCGACTTCATCGAGGACAAGGGCGCCGAGCGCCCCGAGGACGCCGCCGCCTTTACCCTGCTCAAGGAGCGCCTGCGCGAGGTGCTCTATTCCCTCAACGACCGCGAGCGCGAGGTGCTTGATTACCGCTTCGGCCTGACCGACGGCTTCTCGCGCACGCTTGAGGAGGTGGGCAAGATGTTCAACGTCACGCGCGAGCGCATCCGCCAGATCGAGGCGAAGGCGCTGCGCAAGCTGCGCCACCCCACCCGCATCAAGAAACTCTCGGGTTTCCTCGGCGAACGCTGAGGGCCCGGCCGCATCCAAACAGAAAGACACCGCACGCATGAGCCTGTTCAATTCCCTCCTCTCCTTCATCGGCCTGGGCAAGAAGGCGCCCTCGGGCCCCCAAGAGCGCATCGAGATTTACGTCGGCAACCTCAGCTACGACATGAACGACGAGCAGCTGAAGAAGGCCTTCGCCAAGTATGGCACCGTCCGCCGCGCCCGCGTCATCACCAACCGCTTCAGCAACAAGAGCAAAGGCTTCGGCTTCGTCGAGATGGTCTATCGCGCCGAGGCCGAGAAGGCCATCAAGGCCCTTCACGACAAGACCGTCATGGGCCGCAGGCTTCGCGTCAACGAGGCCCGCAACGGCAAGGTCAAACACTGATTTCATCTCAAGGAGACCCCTATGAGCACGCCCACCAAGAACAAGGAAAAAGCCGCCGTGGAGGTCTGCCTCCCCGACAATCACCCCTCCGCCGAGTTCACCGCCGAAGGCCTCGCCCAGGACTTCCTCTGGAACATGCGCTTCTCCCTGGCCAAGAGCGGAGACCGCGCCACCGAGCGCGACTGCTACAAGGCCCTGGCCTACGCCGTGCGCGACCGCATCGTCGACCGCTGGATGGCCACGCAGGACGCCTACCGCGCCGCCAAGGTCCGCCGCGTCTACTACCTTTCCCTCGAGTTCCTCATCGGCCGCCTCCTCGGCAACAACGTCATCAATCTTGGCCTGGAGCAGCAATGCCGCGAGGCCATGGATTCCCTCGGCCTGGATTGGAACCGTCTGCGCGACTACGAGATGGACGCCGGCCTCGGAAACGGCGGCCTTGGCCGTCTCGCCGCCTGCTTCATGGATTCCCTCGCCACGCTCGACCTTCCCGCCACCGGCTATGGCCTGCGCTACGACTACGGCATCTTCCGCCAGCGTATCATCAACGGCGAACAGCGCGAAGAGCCTGACAACTGGCTGAAATACGGCTATCCCTGGGAAATCCAGCGTCCCGAATATGCCTGCCTCGTCGGCTTCGGCGGCCACGTCGAACACTACACCGGCCGCACCGGCCGCGACGAATGGGTCTGGGTCCCCGCCCAGCAGGTCCAGGCCGTCCCCTACGATCTCCCCATCGTCGGCTACAACGGCAAGACCGTCTCCACCCTCCGCCTCTGGAGCGCCAAGGCCACCAACGAATTCTCCCTTGACGAGTTCAACCGCGGCGACTACGTCGAGGCCGTCGAAAGCAAGGTGCTCGCCGAGAACCTCACCAAGGTCCTTTACCCCAACGACTCCACCACCGCCGGCAAGGAGCTCCGCCTGCGCCAGCAATACCTCTTCGTCGCCGCCTCCGTCCATGACATCCTCCGCCGTTTCCGCGAGGAAGGCCACGAATGGCGCCACCTCCCCAAATACGTCTTCATCCAGCTCAACGACACCCATCCCACCCTCGTCATCCCCGAGCTCATGCGCATCCTCGTTGACGTCGAGGGGCTTACCTGGGACGACGCCTGGACTTACGTCCGCGCCTGCACCGGCTACACCAACCACACCGTCCTCCCCGAGGCGCTCGAAAAGTGGCCCGTCCCCCTCATGGAGCGCGTCCTCCCGCGCCACATGCAGATCATCTACGAGATCAACGCCCGCTTCCTCCAGCAAGTCGCCACCCTCTTCCCCGGCGACGTCGCCCGTCTCGCCCGCATGAGCCTCATCGACGAAAGCGGCGACAAGTTCGTGCGCATGGCGAACCTGTGCCTTGTCGGCACCTCCGCCGTCAACGGCGTCGCCGCCCTCCACACCGAGATCCTCAAGAAGACCATCTTCAAGGATTTCTACGAGATCATGCCCACCCACTTCTCCAACAAGACCAACGGCATCACCCAGCGCCGCTGGCTCTTGAAGGCCAACCCCCGCCTCGCCGCCCTCATCACCGAGACCATCGGCAGCGGCTGGGTCACCGATCTCTCCCAGCTTTCCCAACTCAAGGCCAAGGTCAACGACAAGGCTTTCCTTAAGCGCTTCGCCGAAATCAAGCGCGCCAACAAGGAAATCCTCGCCAACACCATCTTCAATACCCTTGGCTTCCAGGTCTCCCCAGACGCCATCTTCGACGTCCAGGTCAAGCGCCTGCATGAGTACAAGCGCCAGTTGCTCCTGGTGCTCTACATCATCATCCTCTTCAACCGCCTGATTGAGAAACCCGACCTTGACGTCTACCCCCGCGTCTTCGTCTTCGGCGCCAAGGCCGCCCCCGGCTATTGGGTCGCCAAGCTCATCATCCGCCTCATCCACGGCGTCGCCAGCGTCGTCAATTCCCATCCCCTCGTCCGCGGCCGCATCGCCGTCGCCTTCCTCCCCGACTACCGCGTCTCCCTCGCCGAGAAGATCATCCCCGCCGCCGACGTCTCCGAGCAAATCTCCCTCGCCGGCACCGAGGCCTCCGGCACCGGCAACATGAAGCTCATGCTCAACGGCGCCATCACCCTTGGCACCCTTGACGGCGCAAACGTCGAGATCGCCCAGGAAGTCGGCGACGAGAACATCGTCATCTTCGGCCTTAAGACCGAGGAAGTCGCCAAGCT
Organism: uncultured Kiritimatiellota bacterium; assembly: GCA_944391085.1. GTDB lineage: Bacteria > Verrucomicrobiota > Kiritimatiellia > RFP12 > DVOR01 > Spyradenecus. Next base: position 70,834 of record CALXSE010000009.1, read on the forward strand.
CCGCCCCACCTACAACTCCAAGGCCATCTACGAGAGCAACCCCGAGATCAAGCGCGCCCTCGACATGATCCGCCGCAACGTCTTCTCCCTCATGGCCCCCGGCGTCTTCGAGCCCCTCCTCCAAAACCTCCTCGACTACAACGACTACTACATGCTCCTCAAAGACCTCCCCGACTACATCAAGGCCCAAGACCGCATCGAGGCCCTCTACCGCGACCAAACCGCCTGGAACAAAGCCTCCCTCATGAACGTCGCCTCCGCCGGCAAGTTCTCCAGCGACCGCACCATCCGCGAATATGCCCAAGACATCTGGCACCTCGAACCCTTCCAAGTCAAATAAGGCGCCCCACCAGTCCAAAAGCCCCGGCCTCGGCCGGGGCTTTTTTATTGCCGCTTATCCCATCTGCCCGCCTGCGCGAGACGGAGGCAGGCCGCATCCCCAGAGGACGCCCCTCATGGGAAGAGACCGGCTGTTTCCGGACGGGGCCCGGTTGGCAGGGTGTGATGGCATCAGGCGTGGCAGTGTGCATGGCAGGGTTGGCACGGTTTTGGCAGGGTGGGGGCCGGAGGGGATGGTTTTTGGGCGTGGCTGAGGTTTGGCACGTGAGTTGCAATTGGTGGCGTCAGGACGCGGCGATTCCGCGCAGAAAGGAACCGACAAATGAGCAAGATTCTTGGTATCGACTTGGGCACGACGAATTCGTGCATGGCCGTGATGGAGGGCGGCGAGGCCCGCGTGTTGGAGAACGCGGAAGGCCAGCGCACGACGCCCTCCATCGTGGCCTTCACGTCCAACGGGGAGCGTCTGGTGGGCCTGCCGGCCAAACGCCAGGCGGTGATGAACCCGAAGGGGACGATCTATTCCATCAAGCGTTTCATGGGGCGCAAGTTCGATGAGATGCAGAAGGAAATCGCGATGGTGCCGTATGAGGTCGTCCGCGCGGCGAACGGCGACGCGGCGGTGAAGGTGGGCGACAAGACCTTCTCCCCGCCCGAAATCTCCGCCATGATCCTGGCCAAGCTGAAGGCCGACGCGGAAATGCGCCTGGGCGAGCCCGTGACGCAGGCCATCATCACCGTCCCGGCCTATTTCAACGACTCCCAGCGCCAGGCCACGAAGGACGCCGGCAAAATCGCCGGCCTCGAGGTGCTCCGCATCATCAACGAACCCACGGCGGCCTCGCTGGCCTATGGCCTGGACAAGAAGAAGGACGAGAAGATCGCCGTCTACGACTTCGGCGGCGGCACGTTCGATATCTCCGTGCTGGACATCGGCGACGGCGTCTTCGAGGTGAAGGCCACGAACGGTGACACGATGCTCGGCGGCGACGACGTCGACCAGGCCGTGATGAACTGGCTCTTCGAGGAGTTCAAGAACCAGACCGGCATCGACCTGAGCAAGGACACGCAGGCCATCCAGCGCGTGAAGGAGGCCGCCGAGAAGGCCAAGATCGAGCTTTCCAGCGCCCAGACCAGCGACATCAACCTGCCCTTCATCACGATGGACGCCACGGGCCCCAAGCACCTGAACGTCCAGCTCTCCCGCGCCAAGCTCGAGCAACTGGCCGACGGCCTGGTGGAGCGCACCGTCGAGCCCTGCCGCAAATGCATGGCCGACGCCGGCATCTCCGCGGTCGACGAGGTGGTGCTCGTGGGCGGCCAGACCCGTATGCCCCGCCTGCAGGAAAAAGCCAAGGAAATCTTCGGCAAGGAACCCCACAAGGGCGTCAACCCCGACGAGGTCGTGGCCATGGGCGCGGCCATCCAGGGCGGCATCCTCAAGGGCGACGTCAAGGACGTGCTCCTGCTGGACGTCACCCCGCTCACGCTCTCCATCGAGACCCTCGGCGGCGTGGCCACCCCGCTCATCGACCGCAACACGACCATCCCCTGCCGCAAGAGCGAGGTGTTCTCCACCGCCGCCGACAACCAGCCCGGCGTGGAAATCAAAATCTACCAGGGCGAACGCAAGATGGCCGCGGACAACAAGCTGCTCGGCCGCTTCACCCTCGAGGGCATCCCGCCGGCGCCGCGCGGCGTGCCGCAGATCGAGGTCACCTTCGACATCGACCCCAACGGCATCCTCAACGTCTCGGCCAAGGACAAAGGCACCGGCAAGGAGCAGAAGATCACCATCACCGCCTCCTCCGGCCTCTCCAAGGACGAGATCGAGAAGATGCGCCAGGACGCCGAGCGCTACGCCAAGGAAGACGAGGCCCGCAAGGCCGCCGTCGAGGCCCGCAACCAGGGCGAGCAGATGGCCTACCAGGCAGAAAAGATGCTCAAGGAAAACGGCGACAAGATCCCCGCCGACACCAAGGCCAAGGTCGAGGCCGCCGTCAATGAGCTCAAGGAGGCCCTCAAGGGCACCGACGACGCGGCCATCAAGGCCAAGCAGGAGGCCCTCATGCAGGTGCTCCAGACCGCCGGCGCGGCGATGTACCAGCAGCCCGGCGCGGGCGCGGCCCCCGGCGGCGACGCCGGCGCCCAGCCCAACGAAGGCGGCGCCAAGAAGGACGACAACGTCCAGGACGCCGACTTCAAGATGAACTGACCCACCCGGCCGGGGCGCCTCCGCGCCCCGGCGCCGAACCACCACTTCAAGAAAGGATACACCACCATGTCCAAGAAACCCGCCATCCGCCCGCTCGGCGACCGCGTCCTCGTCCAACCCAAGGAAGAGAAGGAAGTCACCCGCGGCGGCATCATCATCCCCGACACCGCCAAGGAAAAGCCGATGGAAGGCACCGTCATCGCCGTCGGCACCAAGCGCGACAAAGACGGCAAGGAAGTGCCCTTCGACGTCCAGCCCGGCGACACCGTCCTCCTCCCGAAGTACGGCGGCACCGAAATCAAGCTGGACGACGTCACCTACCAGATCGTCCGCTCCGAGGACCTCCTCGGCATCCTCGGCTGAACCGGCCCCCCGGTGCCGGACACCAAACGCGTAAGCAATCAAACCGCCAATTTCTGAAAGGTTTTCACCATGGCTGCCAAACAAATGAAGTACGAAGGCGACGCCCGCCAGGCCATCCTCTCCGGCGTGAGCAAGCTCACCAAGGCCGTCGCCACCACCCTCGGCCCCTCCGGCCGCAACGTCATCATCGACAAGAAGTTCGGCTCGCCCCAGATCACCAAGGA
>CALXSE010000010.1 GCA_944391085.1 uncultured Kiritimatiellota bacterium
ACACAGTGCTTTTTCAACTACATTTTTCAGAACATCTGATAGGCTGATGTAGCCTACTGTCAAAGGAAATTGCTTACATTGTGATCGACGAAGCTTCAATGATCCCTATTGCAAACATTATATTTCCGCTATATAAAAAGACGCCTAGGAAATTTATCATTGCAGGCGATCCGTTCCAAATCGAGCCTATTACCTCTATTGAACTTTGGAAAAACGAAAACATTTACACCATGGTGGAGCTAAATTCGTTTACAAACCCTAACACGAAGCCGCACCAATACAAGGTTGAACTGTTAACCACACAATATCGAAGTGTTCCTACTATTGGCAATATCTTTAGTAATTTCGTATACGCAGGAGTCTTGAAACATCATCGTACTGCGGACAGCCAGCATCAACTCAATATCGGCGAAGATCTTGGAGTTAAAACATTAAATCTCATCAAATATCCTGTAAGTAGATATGAAAGTATTTACAGGGCAAAACGCTTACAACACAGCAGTGCCTATCAGGTATACTCTGCCCTATTCACTTTTGAATACGTTTGTTATTTATCCCGAGCAATTTCCAGAAACAATCCTGGGAGCTTGTTTAGGATTGGAATAATTGCGCCATACCGTGCGCAGGCAGACATCATTGACAAACTCCTTGCCTCGAGGGAACTACCGCCTGAGGTTGACGTCCAGACAGGGACAATTCATGGATTCCAGGGAGATGAATGCGATATAATTTTTGCCGTGTTCAACACTCCTCCAACGATTTCTTGTTCAAAAGAAATGTTCTTGAATAAATGTAACATAATCAACGTTTCTATCAGCCGAGCGAGAGATTATTTGTTCATAGTGATGCCAGATGACGATACAGAAGGCATTTCCAATCTTCGCCTTGTGAAAAAAGTTGAAAGGCTAATCAAAAATACAGACGAGTGGAATGAGTTCCTTTCGCCAGAGCTTGAAAAGCTAATGTTTTCCGACCCAAATTACCTGGAAAACAACACATTCTCCACGAGCCATCAGAGTGTAAATGTTTATGGTCTGCCAGAAAAATGTTATGAAGTCCGCACCGAGGACAATGCCGTCGATGTCCAGATACACAGAGGTGCGCCAAAGGCAAGTGTACCGTTGACAGTAGGACAGAAATGAAAGCGTTTTACACAGGACAACGAAACAACGTGCCCCTCACATTTCTGGAGCGCACCTAGGCGGGTTGTTTACAGGGAAGGACGGATTTGATAAGGTAGGAATATGAAGAAGTTACTTTCCATCTGCGCACTTGTGCTCTCCGGCACCGCCTTGGCGCAAGGGCCGGACGACCTCATCGCTCAATTGCCGGGCTTCCCCAAGCACTGGAACCAGGCACATCTCTACAACCAGGTTGTCCGCGACGAGTACGGCAACGGCGCCCCTGCCGGGTGCGTGGCCGTCGCGGGCGCGGCCTGCATGGAGTGGTTCCGCCATCCCGCCGCCTTCGGCGAGCGGGCGTATGTCTCCGACAAGCGCGAACTGCGGACGGAGGCCCTCGATTGGGCGCGGCTGTCTCCCGAGCCGCTTGACGCGCGTGGGCGCCGCACGGCCCAGACGATCCTTTACAATCTCGGGTTGCTCACCCAGATCCATTACGAGGAAGGCGGCTCCTCCACCACGCCGCTCGTCAACCTCGCCGCCGCGCTGAAGGCCCCGCAGACAGGCTACGCCAGCGCCTACTACGTGGAGCTCGGCGAGGGCACGACGGACGCGGACGTGGCGGCCGCCGTCTGGGCCTCGCTCCGATGCGGCTCGCCCGTGGCGATGAGCATCGAGCGCGACGGCGGCGGCCACGCCGTCGTCGCCACCGGGTGCGGCACCGCCGCAAGCGGCGCCCCGCTCACGCAGGTCTTCGGCGGCTACGGCGCCGCCCCCACGTGGATGGACGTGCCCACCGAGATGCCCATCCCCGGCGGCTACACCTACAAACGGCTCGCCTCCGTGGTCACCGGCATCGTGCCTGCCGCGCCCGAGGGCATCACTTCCGACGCCGCCCTCCCCGTCCTCGGCACCGTCGTGGACGCGGCGGGGAACCCCGTCCCCTTCGCCACCGTCACCCTCTCCATCAACGGCCAGGAGGTCGCCAAGACCGCCACCGACCTCCAGGGCCGTTATGGACTCTGGGGTTGGTTCGGCACTCCCATGACCGTCACGTGCGAAAAGACCTCCGCCGAACTCCCCGCCCAACAGCATTCCGGCACCAGCAGCGACGCCGTCCCCGGGCTCCCCGCGCTCCGCGTCCCAATCGCCGCCTTGCGCGAGGCCATCGACAATTGCCAACGGCGGCTTGAACTCCCCTCCACCCTCCCCACGCCCACCATCCACACAGACCTCAAGGCCGCAAAGGCCGCCGCCGACACCGCCGGCAACGACATCCTCTGCCTCCACAGCGACAACCCGGAGTATTCGGCCTGGTTCCTCAAAAAGGCGGACTCATGCACCCTCTTCTTCGCGGACCCACGCCTGGATTCCGGCCCCGCAGACCTTACGGTCCACCCGGAGGCGCCCTTCCTTGTCTTTTCCTCGGACGAGACGTTGAAGGGGTTTTGTGCAGGAAACCCGTCATACAATACTTTCAATAAACTGATTACAGCCCCTTCCTTTCCAACCCCCGACAAACTAACAGGAAATACCGCAGATATCGGCGCCAGCGTCCACGGCAAATACCTGACGGTTGGGAACGACGTCACGGCCACCGTCACGGCCGACGTCCGCGTGGACACCCTGACCGTCAACGAACCCCTCACGCTCGTGAGAGAGCACAGCTTCACCTGGGTCACGCTCAAGCAATACGCCCCCATCACGTTCGACGGCCCGAACCTCCGCTATGTGCCGCCAAAGGTCGGGGACGGCTCAGACTCCGCCTTCCCGCGCGACTTCACCGTCCGGGGCGGCGCGGAGCTCCACTTCGCCAACGGCGACGTCTCGGGCTATGGGCTCACCGCCGGCACCCTCACCATCGGGCCCGGCGGGGTCTTGTGCGCGGCCAAGCGCGACACGCTCCGGCGGCCGCTCGTCCTCGCCGGCGGCACCGTCCAGCTCGGCGACAAGGACGGGAACTTCGGCTCGCTCGACCTCTTCTCCACGCCCGTCTCCGTGACGGCGGATTCCACCGTCGAGGCCCTCTCCGGCGCAGTCAACCCCCGGCTCACGATACGCCAGGCGGCGAGCGCCCGGACGACGACCTTCACCTTCAAGAACGACGTCCGCCTCGACGTCCGCGTCCCCGTCTCCGCCGCCGAGGGCGCCTCCCTCCTGATCACGGGCACGGGCACGGCGGCCTTCCACGACACCGTCTCCGCGCCCACCGCCGTCGACGCCGGCATCCGCCTGGAGGGCGGCGTCTTCACCGGCGGGCTCTCCCTCCTCTCCGGCGCGCGGCTGACCCCAGACGCGCCCATCACTGTCTCGGGAACGTTCTCCGCCGGTAGCGAGATCATCGTCGAGGGCGAGCGCTCCGGCCTCCTCGTGAAGGGCGTCACCGCCCTGCCCGAAGGCGTGACCTTCAAGGTTCCGGAAGGCTTCGCCGTGGAGCCGACCGCGGACGGCCTGCGCCTCGTGGCCAGCCACGCCACCGCCCCCGACCTCTACGTGGGCGGCGCGCCCGCCGAGGCGCTCCCCGACACGCCGGACGGCAACCTGCTCGTCCTCACCACCACCGACCGCAAGGAAAGCGGCCTCTGGGAAGCCTACGCCGCCTTCCGTTCCTCCCCCGAAGGCGGCGGCTGGAACGTCATGGTCGCCGCCCTCGGCAACCTCGGCAAGGGCCAAACCGCCGCCGACTACATCGCCCAGGCCGGATGCAGCCACGTGCTTCTCGGCCTCTCCGCCGACGAGCTCCCGCCCCTCGACGGTTCCTCCGACCGCCTCGCGGGATTCCACGTCGGCCGCCTTCCCCTCCGCGAGACCGTCTCCATGGGCACGGTGGTCGACGTCGGCAAAACGGGCGGCACACAGCAATACGAAGACGTAACCGACCTCGCCTGCCTGCAGGGCTACGTCGCCAAACTCCGCCGCGCCGGGCTCCGCCATGCGCCGGGCGACCTCATCCTGATGGGCGAGTCCTTCGGCACGCAAGAGACCTATGACAACAGCACGACGGCCTATGGCTTCCCCGAATGGACTTTCTACTACACGACGCAAAGCCGGGGCACCACGCTCTATGCCCTCTGCGAGCGGTACACGCACTTCACCGACGCCAACGCGAAAGCCTTCCCGGACATCCTGCTTTACAGCAACGGCGCCGCCCCCGCGGGAGGCACCGCGCCGGAGCGTGGCGACATCGCGGGCGCAAACGCCGCGCTCCTCTGGGCGGAAGGCGCGGGAAGCCCGGATCTGGGCATCATCGTCGCCGGCGGCGACAGCGCCAAACTCACCGCGGACTGCGTCCCCATGCTCTGTTCCCTGACGCTTGCGCCCATCGGGGAGAGCGGGGCCCTGTCACGCGGCAAGGAGACGCCGAGCGTGGGGGAACTGCTGGTGCTCAACCCGAATGGCGGGACGCTGGCGGCCATTTTGCCCACGGAAAGCTACACGCCCACGATCGGCGCGAACGGCATCCCAAGCGGCACGCTCCATGACGCCTGTGGCGCGGTCGCGGAGGCCCTCGTCAAAGACCCGTCCCTGACGGTCGGCGAGGCCTTCTCCCAAGCCGCGGGCGACACGTCGCTGACGCTCCTGGGCGACCCGACGGTGCGCATCGCGCCGTTCGCCGGGCAGGCGGCGGGGCCGGAGCTGGTCTTCCCGGATGCGGAGGAGGGGGCCGCGCCGACGCTCTCGGCGCAGGCGACGGCGGCCATCCTCGGCGCCATCGAGGAGGCGGGGCTGACGGGGCCCGTCGAGGTGGTGGCGCGGTCGGCCGACGGCGGCCAAAAGAGGCCGACGGCGGAGCTGAGCGACGCGCTGGCGTGCTTCGAGGGGCTGAAGCCGACCGTGAAGGAGGGCCGGGTGGTGGTGGCCTATGACTTCGGGATCTCGGACATCCGCTGGGACGGGACCGAGGTCGTGGCAACGCTGGCCGTGCGCGGCGGGGACGGACAAACGCCGACCTTCGCCGAAGGCAACGCCTACACGGTCGTGCAGGAGTCCGCGGCGCGGCGGGGCCCGCTTGCGGCCAGGGCCGAGGGCGCCGGGGGCGGCACGGTGACGGTGCGCTTTTCTCCCCCCGCGGAGGAGACCTTCCTCTTCCACTTCTCCGTCTCGCCCGGGCAATAAGCAAAAGGCCCCGGCCGGACGGCCGGGGCCTTTTCGCGCCGCCCGACGCTCAGTCGGCACACTTGGGGCAGAGGCCCCAGAAGGTGACGGCGGCGGCCTGGGCACGGCAGGCCGCGGGCAGGCCGACGCGCCTGGCGAGGTTGCCGGGGACCCCTCCCAAATCCAGGATGGCGCCGCAGCGCGTGCACTTGAAGTGCGCGTGGGGAGCGGCGCAGCCGTCGTAACGCAGCTCGAGATCCTCGGTGCGCACCTTGGCGGCCAGGCCGTGCCCCACGAAGGCGTGGAGGACGTTGTAGACCGTGGTGCGCGAGAGGCTCCTCATCGTGGGATGGAGGGCGCGGTAAATCTCGTCGATCGTCGGGTGCTCGGGATGGTCGAGGAGCCACCGCAGGATGGCCAGGCGCGGCGCGGAGGGCGAAAGCCCATGCGCGCGGAGCGTCGCGGCGAGATCCTGGGTGGCCGGGTCGGTCATCGGGGCGCTCACGCGAAGAGGCGCTTCAGGAGGCCCTCGAAGCCGGCGCCGTGGCGGGCCTCGTCCTTGCACATCTCGTGGACGGTGTCGTGGATGGCGTCCAGGCCCAGCTGCTTGGCCTTCTTGGCCAGGTCAAGCTTGCCGGCGCAGGCGCCCTGCTCGGCGGCGGCGCGGAGCTCGAGGTTCTTCTTGGTGGAGTCGGTGACGACCTCGCCGAGGAGCTCGGCGAACTTGGCGGCGTGCTCGGCCTCTTCCCAGGCGGCCTGCTGGTAGAAGGCGGCGACCTCGGGGTAGCCCTCGCGGGTGGCGACGCGGGCCATGGCCAGGTACATCCCCACCTCGGTGCACTCGCCGGTGAAGTTCATGCGCAGGCCCTCGAGGATCTCGGGGTCGACGCCCTTGGCGACGCCCACGCGATGCTCATCGGCCCACTCCATCTTGCCGTCGGCGACCTTCTCGATGAACTTGGCGCCGGCGCAACCGCACTGCGGGCACTTCTCGGGCGGGGTGTCGCCCACATGGACGTAACCGCAGATGGGGCAAACGTACTTCTTCATGTCTCTCTCCTTTTGGGTTGTGGAAACGGCATGGATTGTAACAAATCCAATCCGCGAGTGCAAGCCTCCCCCGCCGGCGGGCGGTTGGAGCGGCGGCAGGGATGTGGTATACTTGCGGCATCAGTGAAAGGGACGTCCATGACAGACGATGAAGTGCTTGCCGTTTTCAAAGAGACGAAGGCGTTGCTTGAGGGCCATTTCGAGCTCCGCTCCAAGCTCCATTCCAACCGCTATTTCCAGTGCGCGGAGGTCCTGCGCTGGCCGCGCCACGCCCAAACCCTCTGCTCCGAGCTCGTGCGCCGCATGAAGGCCGAGGCCGACATCGGCCCCGTGGACGGCGTCATCTCCCCCGCCCTCGGCGGCATCCTCGTGGGCCACGAGGTGGCCAAGGCCCTCGGCACGCAGTGCGTCTTCGCCGAGAAAAACGCCGAGGGCGCCCTCACCATGCGCCGCTTCAAGCTCCTCCCCGGCCAGCGCTACGTCGTCGCCGAGGACGTCATCACCCGCGGCGGCCGCGTCCAGGAGACCATCGACATCGTCAAGGCCGCCGGCGCAGAGGTCGCCGCCGTCCTCGTCCTCGTCGACCGTTCCGGCGGCAAGGCCAGGTTCGACTACCCCACCTTCGCGCTCCTCCACATCGAGCCGGTGACCTGGGAACCCGCCGAGTGCCCGCTCTGCAAGGCCGGCGAACCCTTCGTCCACCCCGGCTCGTAAGGCAGCGGGCGGGGGCGCACGGCAGGGGGGCAGGCCGCGGCCGCCCGCCCGGCAGGCATTCCGCCCCCCACGCCCCCACCCCGCCCTCCTTCCCCCATGGCGACCGTCACCCTAAGCCACCTGCGCAAGGTCTACCCCAACGGGGCCGTGGCCGTGGAGGACTTTGACCTGGCGGTGCGCGACGGCGAGTTCCTCGTCCTGGTCGGCCCCTCGGGCTGCGGCAAAAGCACCACCCTGCGCATGGTCGCGGGCCTCGAGACCGTGACTGCGGGCGAGGTGGCCATCGACGGGCGGCGCGTCAACGACCTGCCGCCCAAAGACCGCGACATCGCGATGGTCTTCCAGAACTACGCGCTCTATCCCCACATGACCGTGCGCGAGAACATGGCCTTTGGCCTGCGCCTCCGCCGCACCCCACGGGCCGAGATCGACGCCCGCATCGCCGCCGCCGCCGAGACCCTCGGCCTCACGCCCCTCCTCGCGCGCCTGCCCAAGCAGCTCTCCGGCGGCCAGCGCCAGCGCGTCGCCCTCGGCCGCGCCATCGTCCGCCAGCCCAAGGTCTTCCTCTTCGACGAGCCCCTCTCCAACCTCGACGCCAAGATGCGCGTGGAGATGCGCCAGGAGATCCACCGCCTCCACCTCCGCCTCCGCGCCACCATCCTCTACGTGACGCACGACCAGACCGAGGCCATGACCCTCGGCGACCGCATCGTCGTCATGGAAGCCGGGCGCATCCGCCAGATCGACGACCCCATCACCCTCTACAACCACCCGCGCAACCGTTTCTCCGCCGAATTCATCGGCACCCCGCCCATGAACGTCCTCCCCGCCCGCGCCGAGGCCGGGCGCCTGCGCACCCCCGCCGGCGACCTCCTCCCGCCCCCCGGCTGGCCCCTGCCGGAGGCCCCGCGCGACGTCCTCTTCGGCGTCCGCCCGGAGGCCCTCACCCTCCTCGACGCCCCCGCCCCCGGCGCCCTCCCCGCGGCCGTCGACCTCGTCGAGCGCATGGGCGCCGAGGCCTACGCCCACCTCACGCCCCCAGGCTGCCCCACCCTCATCGCCCGCATCCCCGCCGAGGCCCCCCTCCGCCACGGGGACGCCCGCTTCCTCCTGCCGGACTACGCCCACGCCTGCCTCTTCGACCCCGCCACCGGCGACCGCCTCGGCTGACCCCGGGGCTACACGCCCAGGGCGCCGTGCAGGGCCAGGGGGGTGGCGGACATCACGCGGGCGGCGCGCCAGCGGCCGAAGTCGTGGAGCGCGGTGACGGCGTCGCACCAGCGTTTCAGCGCCTCGTGCTTGTCCCGCGCCGTCCGGTCGTCCTGCCCCTTGACCTCCAGCACCACCGTCTCGCCGGTCGCCAGGCGCACGACGAAGTCCGGGATGTAAAGCCGCGCGAGCCCCTGCGAGACGTAGCGGACGCGCAGCCCCACGTGGCGGTCGTTGCGGACATAGGCCCGCACGGCCTCCATGCCCGCCAACCGCTCGGCCACGCTCCGCTCCCACGGGCTGTCATAGACCGCCGCGTCGATCTGGCTCTTCGGGCCCGTGGGCACGGGCTCCCGGGTGGTGTGCCAGGTGCGCATCCTGGCGGTGGAGAGCGTCGGCGCGCGGCTGTCCCGCACGACGGAGAGCACCTGCCGCTCCTTCGGCGTCAGGTGGGCGAGCAGGTGCCGCACCACCACGCCCAGTTGGTAGGCGTAGGCCAAGCGCGCCTCCGGGGTGTCGAGGTCGACCTTCTGCCAGAAGAGGTTCTCGCCCCAGTGGCACTTCTCCGACGCCAGGAAGTCCCCGGCCAGCCGCACCAACGCGGCGAAGAGCCGCGGCACGGCCATCGCCCGCCGCTTCGCCTCGAACGCCGGGCTCTCCAGCAGCGCCTTCGCCATCGTGAAGAGCAGCGTCTGCCGGCGCGGCGCCATCGCGGCGATGTCCAGCCTGTACAGGTCGCCCGGCTCCACCTTCATCCACTCGCCGAGGGTCTGCGCCATCTGCGCGGAGACCGTGAGGGTCGGCTCGAGCGTCAGTTCCCCCACGTTGTCCAGCGTCAGCTCCGGGTCGTCGACCGCGTCGATGCGGACGATGTTGGGCCAGGCGATCTCGGCGGCCTCGCGCCCCGGCGCCACGGCGATGGGATAGGTCGGCCTCGGCGGCTCGCCCCCGCCGTCGCCCTCCGAGGGTAGGAAGCGGAACGGCACGCCGACGACCTGCACATACTCCGGCCGGAGCAGCCCCGTCCCCGGGTCGACGTCGTAGCTCACGCGGCGCAGGCCGCGCCCGATGACCTGCTCGCAGAGCAACTGGCTGGTGAAGGCCCGCAGGCCCAGGATGTGCGTCACGGTGCGCGCGTCCCATCCCTCCGAGAGCATCGCCACGGAGACAAGGTTCGCCACGTCCGCGCCCGGCTCGCCCCGCTTGCCCACGGTGGCGACGCGCCGCCGCAGGGCCTCGCCCGCCGCGCCGGCCTTCTCCAGCGCCTTGGAGTCGATGCGCAGGAGCCGCCCCGGGTCGCACAGTTCCCCCGCCTCCCCCAGCGTCGCGTTGCCGCCGGACCTGAAGTGGGCCTCGACGCGCGCGGCCGTGCGGGTGTTGTTCACCACGCTGATGAGCACCGGCGGCTGGGGGATGCCGCGCGCCTTCCATGCGTCCGCGGTCTTGCGCCAATCCGCCGCCAGCAGGGAATAGGCGTTGCCAGGACCGGCGGCAGGGGCGCGGACTCGTCGACGTCCTCGGCGATGGCCTCCTTGACGCCCCTGGCCTCGTAGAGGTCGTAAAGCTCGGGCAGGCCCGTCTCCGGGGCGATGGGCCCGGCGGCGTCGTAGGGCATCCGCGGGGTCTTGACCAGCCCCGCCTCGATGCCGTCGTTCAGGCCGAAGTCGCTGACGATCCACCCGAAGAGGAAGTCGTCCTTGCCCATCTTGCCCGAGGGGATGAAGGGCGTGGCCGAGAAGTCGTGGCACCGCAGGATGGGGACGACCCGGTGGATGCGGTCCAGCCCGCCCACCCAGACGGTGTGCTCGTCCTTCTCCTCGCCCACGGCCCGGTAGTCCCCGGCCTTGGCCTTTGGCGGCAGGCGCCAGGCGTGGTGGGCCTCGTCGTTGAGGACCAGGATGCGCGGGGCCTTGGCAAGCTCCGGCCCCAGCGCCGCGCGGGCATAGGCGCGGTCGCTCAGCGCCCCGCGCCTGTCCACGCCGCGCCTCTTCTTAATCTTCTCCGCGTCCTCCCACTGCAGGGCCTGCCAGTTGAGGATGCGCACATGGGCCTGCGACAGCGCCCCTTCCAGCTCCGCCGGCACCAGGCTCCCGCCATACTCGCCGCCCCCCGCGGCGGGGTCCAGCCCCGCCAAACGGTCGCGCACCGTCAGGTTCGGCGCCACGACCAGGAAGTCCCGGCAGAACCGTTTGTCCTGCGGGTAGCTCGCCTTGTTGCAGGCGTGCCAGGCGATGAGCATGGCCATCACCTTCGTCTTGCCGCCGCCCGTGCAGAGCTTGGTGCAGACCCGCTCGAAGGGCCCGCCGTCGCCCCGCAGCCGCCCCTCGAACTCGCCCCAGAGCCCCTGCCGGTCGGCCTCCGCGCCCTCCGTCAGCCAAATCAGGGTCTCGATGGCCTCCAGCTGGCAGAAGAAGGGGCGCGGCTCCATCACCCCCTCCTCCTCCCCCGCCCCGTGCCACCGCTCCAGCAGGCGGCGGGTGATGGGCGTCACGCCGGGCCACCCCGCCCCGCGCCACGCCCGCACCCGCCCGCGGATGACCTCCACCGCCCCAAGCGGCACGAAGAGGCCGTCGCCCCGGCTCTTGGTGTTGAACTTGGTGTAGCCCGGCGCCCGCCGCCCCTCGGCCCTCGCCAGCGAGAGCGTCCCCGCCCGGTGCTCCCAATGCAGCGTCGGCTCCGCGTAGGGGCTGTTCAGGATCAGGCTCATGGCGCGGACTCCCCGCGGGGCCGCCCCGCCTCGGTCAGGGCGAAGACGCGGAGGCTCTCAAAGCCCTTGTCGTCGATGATCTTCACCGCCACCCTCAGGTTCTCCCCCGGCTTGAAGGGCAGGCTCCGCGTCCCCCGACAGGCCTCCAGCCGCTCGGGCGCGAGGGTTCCCTTCAGCGTCGCCTCCAGCCGCTTCCAGACGTCCGCCCCCGGGAAGAAGCACTGCTGCGGGTTCACGCACCGCCCGTCGTAGTTGCCGTCCACCATCCACATGGCGATGCGCTCGGGCCCGCCGGAGGTCATGGTCTGCCTCACGGGGTCGTAATAGTCGAAGCCCAGCACCTCCGCCGTCAGCCGGCCGTCCGCCCCCACCGCCAGCCGCACGTCGGGCTGGCCCACCAGGATGAAGCTCTGGTTGCGGGACTGCCGCTTCAGCAGGTCGACCATCTGCAGGTCGGTGTTCATCTGCACGGCCAGGACCCGCGCGTACGCCACCCGGCACTGCGCGATGAGCGCCGCCGCCTCCGCCGTGAACTGGAAGGCCGCGAAGACCAGCAGCCCCGGCCTGGGATACACCAGCTCCGCCTCGTCCAACGCGCCGCGCACGATGGCCGGGCTCAGCGGCGCCGAGGCGCTCCCCATGCAGACCAGCGCCTCCCGCCCGTCCTCCGTCACCCCCCGCGCGTGGAACCACGTGTGCGCCCCCGAGACCTCCAGCGAGCTGAAGCGCAGCCGCTCCCCCTGCGCGCCCGTCTGGATGCCCGCCGTCCGCAGCTCCGCCACCCACGCCTCCAGGCTCTTCCCCGCGGCCATCCCCGCCTCGGGGGTCGCCTCCCGCAGCGGCTCGACCACCGGCTCGGGCAGCGCCTCCACCGTGAAGGGCCCCGTCACCCGCACCTTCCCCTTCTCCACCAGCGGGCGATCCCACAGCGTCTCCTCCCGCGGGGGCGCGCCGTTGGCGATGTCGCCCAGCCTCACGTGCGGCACCGTCCTGTAGACCAGCCCGCCGTCCACGCCCAGCCCCTCGTCCGCCAGTTTGTACCACGGGTAGACCTGCGTGATCAGCCGGCGCTTCGCCAGCGCCAACGCCACCCGGCTCGTGTCGATCGTGATCCAACGCCGCCCCCACTCCTCCGCCACCACCGCCGTCGTCCCGCTCCCGCACGTCGGGTCCAGCACCAAGTCCCCCGGCTCCGTCGTCATCAGAATGCAACGCTCGATGACCTTCGGCGACGTCTGAACCACGTAGACCTTATCCCCCGGCCGCCCCGCAATCCCCGTGTCAGACCAGGTATTGGTGTACCGCATGACGGGAAAATCATCAAAATACCGGATGTAACGCAACGAGTTCGCTCGTGCCTCAACGCGCTTCGCCTCGACAAGCCGTCTCATCCCCTCCGGATAATTTGCCTTCCAATGATTGCCATTCCCGGGCAAATAGGTCTTCCCCTCAAACTCAAAGGGTTGCGTCTCGTTTGCCGAGCCTTGGGATGTCAGGTCGGCGAGCGTATACGCTCGACAACCTGACCGTTTCAGGTCGGCGTCCGTAACCGGGCGCCCAAATTCCTTTTCCCACTCCGTGAGCGTTATCCGTCGCCCATCGGGAAGCTCCACACGTTTATAGTCGCTCGCCCCATCACCGCCAAGAACCTTTTCTTTATAGAGTTTGTGAACCTTGACGGCGGAGATGTCCTTGGCATACCAAAGAATGTAATCCCCTGTACGGTCAAGCGTCGTCGATTCAAGCCCGCTGGTGGTGGCGTAGGTGATCATGGAGACGCAGTTGTCGGGGCCGAAGACCTCGTCGAGGAGGCAACGGACGCGGTGGACGTTGTCCATGGAGATTTGGAGGAAAAGGGAGCCGCTGGGCGCGAGGAGGTCGCGCATGAGGATCAGGCGGTCGCGGAGGTAGGAGAGGTAGCTGTGGATGCCGTATTGCCAGGTGTCGCGGAAGGCGGTGACCATCTGCACCTCGGCGGTCATGTCCTCGTCCTTGCCGTCCCTCACGTCGCGCCTGTGGATGGTGGGCATGAAGTTGGAGCCGAAGCGGATGCCGTAGGGCGGGTCCATGTAGACGCACTGCACCTGCCCGGCCAGCCGCTCGTGCTGGAGCAGGGCGTTCATCACCAGCAGGGAATCGCCCGCAATCATGCGGTTCGTCCACTGCGTGGCGTGGTTGTAGGCGTAGATCTCCTCCGCGCGCAGGCGGCGGCGGTCGGCCTCGGGCAGGCCGAAGAGATCCAGCTGCACCGGCAGTTGGCCGTCGTCGCGCCGGAGGGCCCCAAGGATGCGCAGGGGGTTCACGGCCTCGTGCTGGTGGATGGTGAAGGTGGGCACCTCCACGCGGTCCCCGCCCTTTTGGTACCACCACAGGCGCGGGATGTCGTGCGGGTCGATCTCATAGGCCGCGGGCGGCTCGGCCTCGTGGAGGCTGCTGCTCTCGTTCGCCGAGGGGAGGAGGGGGCGCTTGTGCGCCGCGTGCAAATAGGTGTCCGCCTCGGCGCCCTGCGGCCCGGCGGCATCGACGTTCTTCCTGCGTGGCATAAAGGCGCCCTCCTCGTCTGTTCCGAAGGTGCCGTCCGCCAGGAGGGCATGAGAGAAACAGACGGGAGGGCATACGTATCCACGCATGCCACACCCGAACGTTTGCTCTCTCATTTAGTCTGGCGGACTTTCCTTCGAGCAAATCATTCGTGCGTGCTGCACGTTGACCCCTGCGGCTCTCCCGCAGGGGATGGGCCATACTATACCGCTTCCCCCACCCCCCCGTCAAACGCGCCTGTCCGCGGCGGGGCGCGCCCAGGCGGAGGAATTGTGCTATACTGGGCCCAACCCACAACCCGAAAGGAACCCACCCATGAAGTATGTCTGCCAAGTGTGCGGCTATGTGTACGACCCCGCCGAGAACGACGGCGTCCCCTTCGAGCAGCTCCCCGATGACTGGGTCTGCCCCACCTGCGGCGTCGGCAAGGCCGATTTCGCCCCCGCGGAGTGACCCGCCCGCACACCGGAGAGGCCCCCATCCGGGGGCCTTTTTCGTTTTCGGGCATCGCGGGGGAGGCGGCGCCCCTGCCGCGGCCGGGCGCGCGGGGGCGGGCGCGGCGCGTCAGGCCCCCTTGCGGGTGAGGATGAGGTAGGCCGCGGGGATGAAGTAGAGGGCCATGAGGGAGGAGAGGATGATGCCGCCGACCGAGCCGATGCCGATGGAGGCGCGGAGCTCGGAGCCCAGCCCGGTGCCGGTGGCCATGGGCAGCATGCCGAAGAGGGCGGCGACGCAGCTCATGAGGATGGGGCGGAACTTGCGCTTGGCGGCGCGGATGAGGGCGATGTGCTTGGGGGTGCCGAAGGCGCGGCGGATGATGTTGATCTCGTCGATGAGCAGGATGGCGGCGTTGACGACGACGCCCACGAGCATGACGCCGGCCAGCAGGCCGAACATGGACATGCTCTCGCCGGTGAGCCAGAGGGCGATGTAGAGCCCGAGGTAGGAGAAGGGGACGGTGAGGAGGATGATGAAGGGCTGCATCCAGGATTCCATCATGGCGCAGAGGAGCAGGTAGGTGAGGACGATGGCGACGAAGGTGACGGTGGCGAACTCGGCGAAGGTCTCGTTCATCTTCTCGGCCATGCCGCCGATGGAGGCGGTGCAGCCGGGGGGCAGGTTCTCGCGGATGTCCTCCGCCTGGTGGGCGAGGGCGGTGCCCATGCCGTGGCCGCGGGAGGCGTTGGCGTAGAGGACGACGGTGCGGGATTTGTCGTAGCGGTTGATGATGGTGGGCTGGAGGCCCTCCCGGAGCTCGGCGACGGCGCCGACGGCGAAGGGGAGGCCGTCCGGGCCGGGGAGGTTCATGGCGGCGAGCTGCCCCTCGCCGTCGAGCTGCCTGTAGCGGACGCGGATGTCGTAGGAGCGGTCGCCGCGCTTGTAGACGGTCTCCTCGAGGCCGGCGACGTTGGCGCGGAGGGATTGGCCGAGGGTGGCGGCGGGCAGGGAGAGGTCGTGGAGGACGGCGCGGTCCGGGAGGAAGCGCACCTCGGGGCGGCCGGGGCGGATGGAGGAGGCGACGTCGGTGTTGACGGGGTCGGCGGCGAAGGCCTTCTGCATCTTGAGCCCGGCCTGGTCGAGCACCTCAAGGTCGGGGCCCTTGACGTATTGGACGATGTCCTGGCTGGCGCCGCCGGCGGCGGAGGGGATGAGGACGGAGTAGATGCAGTCGGGCTCGTCGAGCAACAGCGTGCGGAGGCGGGCGCGGATGGCGCCGATGGGGTCGTCCGGGCGCTCGGTCATGGGGGTGAGGCGGAGGTTGATCTCGGCGAGGTACGGGCCCTCGGAGACGGTGCCCATCTGGCCCTGGACCTTGCCGCAGTTGATGTTGGAGTGGGTGACGGCGGGCTCGGCGGCGAGGATGCGGCGGGCGATGGCGGTGGTGCGCTCGACGCTCCGTTGCAGATTGTAGTCCGCGGGATATTCGAGGCGGACGGTGACGTCGCCCTGGTCGATCTCCGAGACGAAGTCCATCTCGACGTGCCTGGGGAAGTAGGCGAAGCCCAGGACGGTGAGGGCGGTCGCGCCGCCGAGGAAGGCCCAGGGGGCGCGGGCGACCCACTTGATGGATTTGACGTAGGCGCGCTCCATGCGGCGGTAGCACCAATCCCAGGGGCGGAGGCAGCGGGCGAGGGCGGGGTTGACCCACCGTTGGCCCCACCTCACGGTGACCATCGCCAGGATGGGCGTGAGCGTGAAGGAGATGAGCAGCGAGGCGAAGGTGGCCACCGTCACCACCACGGCGAAGGGCGAGAGGAACTTGCCCGCGAGGGAGGACATCGTGGCGATGGGCAGGAAGACGACCACGTTGGTGAGGGCCGAGGCCGCGACGGCCAGGGCGACGTAGGAGGTGGCGGAGGCGACGACGAGGCCGACCTCGTACTTCGTGCCGCGGCGCCTGGCGAACTCCGCGCCGATGTTCTCGAGCACGACGATGGAGTTCGCCACCAGGATGCCCACCGAGATGCCCACGGCGCACATGGTGATGACGTTGAAGGTGTAGCCGAAGAGCGGGAAGACGCCGGCCGTCACCAGCATCGTCACGGGGATGGAGACGAAGGCCGCGAAGGCGGTGCGGACGTCGGCCAGGAAGAGCAGGAGTACCAGGCCCGTGAGGAGGACGCCCTGCCAGACGGAGACGAAGCCGTCGCGGACCGTGGCGTTGATGTAGGTGCCGTCGTCGCGGAACCAGACCAGCTCCATGCCGCCGGGGAGGGCGCCCTCAAGCGCCTTGGCGACGCGCTCGACCTCGGCGACGACCTGCGTGCCGTTGGCGTCGCCCTTCTTCGTCACCTTCATGGTGACGCAGGGCTCGCCGTCGTAGAAGGAGCGGGAGGTGACGCGCTCGGTGCCGAAGCGGAAGTCGGCGACGTCGCGGAGGTAGACGCGCTGGCCCTGGACGACGCCCACCTGGATGTCGCCGAGCCCCTCGGGCTCGTCGGGCTCGCCGTCGAAGGTAAGGGAGATCTCGCGGTCGCCGGCGTCGATCTGGCCCATGGGGATCTTGACGTTGCCCTGCCCGACGGCCTGGACGACGTCGGCCATGGAGAGCCCGCGGCCGGCGAGCTTGTCGCGGTCGACGTCCACGAGCACCTCGCGCTCCATGCCGCCGATGAGGTCGACGCTGGCCACGCCGGCCAGGGAGGAGAAACGGTCGGAGAGCTTGTCGTCGGCGTAGTCGTAGAGCTCGTCGATGAACTCCGCCGTCTGCACCGGGGTCGCGCCCTTGAGCGTGTCGCCCTTGGCCTTGAGGACCATCGTGACGACGGGGGTGGCGTTGATGTCGTACTTGAGGATCTCCGGCTCCTCGGCGTCCTCGGGGAGGTCGTCAAGGATCAGGTCGATCTTCTCGCGGACGTCGGTGGCCGCGACGTCGACGTCGCGGTCGAGCTCGAACTCGATAAGCACCTGGGTGAAGTTGTTGAGGCAGGTGGAGGTGATGTGCTTGATGCCCTCGACCTGGGAGATGGCGTCCTCGATCTTGCGGGTGATGGAGGTCTCGATCTCGTCGGGCGAGGCGCCGGAATAGGTGACGGAGATGGTGACGTAAGGGATGTCGACGGTGGGCAGCAGGTCGTTGCCCAGGCTGCGAAGGGACATCACGCCCAGGAACGAGAGCATGATGATGAGCACGCTCATCGCGATGGGCCGCTTGACCGATGCGTCTGCGAGAAACATGTCGCCCTCCTTCCTGCCGCGCTCACTCGACGGCCTTGACGACGTCGCCGGGGTTCAGCAGGAGCATCCCCTCGGCCACGACGCGCTTGCCCTCGAAGGCCTCGGGGTTGAGCACCTCGACCATGGCGCCCGCCGTCGCGCCCTTCCGGACCTCGACCGAGGCGATCTCCCCGCCCTCCCCGACGACGAAGGCGACCTCGCGCCCGCCGCGCAGGGCCACCGCGCCCGCGGGCAGGCCGAAGCCCGTGCGCCGCGCGAAGACGATGCGCGCCCCGCACAGCATCCCCGGCGCGACGGCTGGATCCGGCTTGATGACGGCGCGGAGCTCGAAGGTGCGCGTCACCGGGTTCACGGTGGGCGATTTGTAGGTCACGGGCAGCTCCTGCCCGAAATCCGCCGCCACCACAGTCCTGCCCACGGCCACGTCGGCATAGCGGTCGGCGGTCAGCGTCAGGCAAAGCTCGCGGACGCGCGGGTCGTCGAGCATGAAGATGGGGGTGCCGGCGCCCACGTAGTCGCCGCGGTCCTGGAGCTTCTGCGTGACGACGCCGTCGAAGGGCGCCAGCCCGCGCGAGTCCGCGAGGTTCTTCTCGGCGATGCGCAGGGCCGTGTCGGCCTGCTGGATCTTGGCGTCGGCGGAGGCGACGGCGGCCCGGGCGCGGGCGAGCGCGGCCGCGGCGGAACGCAACTGGAGCTCGGCCTTCTCCCAGGCGTCCTTGGTGACGGAGCGGCTGTCGTTGTAAAGGCGGCGGAAGCGCTCGGCGTCGGTCTGCGCCTTGGCGTGGGCGGCCTCGGCCTCGGCCTGGGCGGCGAGGGCCTCCTCCCGCGCGGCCCGGGTGACGGCCTGGTCGTCCTTCGCGATGGCGACCTGGTTCTCGAGGTTCACGCGGTCGACCTGAAAGAGGGGCTGCCCGGCCTTCACCACGTCGCCCTCGTCCGCCAAGACCTCGTCGACGGTGCCGGGCAGGCGCGAGGCGACGGCGGCGGTGAACTTCGTGCGGACGGAGCCCTGCACCACCGCGTAGTCCTCAAAGGCCACCCCCGGCGTAAGGGCGCACACCCTCACCCGCGGGCGGGCGTCGGCCTGCGGCGCGGCCTCTTCCTGCCGGCAGCCGGCCAGCAGGAGGGCAAGGGGCAGGAAGCAGGCCATGCGGCGGCAAAGCCCCGCGGGGACACGGCAAAGGCGGTTCTTATTCATTGGGCACCTCCAAATCCTTCAGCAGCGGGCCGTTCCCGGAGGCGGGCACCGCGTCCCCCCAGCCCAGGCCGACGGTGTCCCGGAAGACATACTCGGCCAGCGCGTCGGCGTACTCCGAGGCGATGGCGTCGATGCGGGCCTGCTCGAGCGCGGAGAACTTGTCGAGCAGCTCCGAGAGCGTCTCCTGGTCGTTCTCGTAGCGCGCCCTGGTCTCGGCGTAGTCGATCTCGGCGGCCTCGCGCGCGGCGGCGGCGACGGCCTTGAGGTCGCGCGCCTGGCGCCAATTCACCCACGCCTGCCAGACCGAGACCATGAGCGTGGCGGCGGCGTCCTCGCGCAGGGCGTAGGCGGCCTCCTCGCGGGCGCGGGCACTTTGGTAGTCGGCGATGGAGCGCAGGCCGTCGAAGACGCTCATCACGCCGCCCACCGCGCCGGTCAGGTAATTGTGCGGCGCCAGGAAGTCGCTGCCGTTGTAGGCCACGCCGCCGTTGAGCGACAGGGTCGGCAGGAAGTGGGCGAGCGCGGCGAGGGCCTCGACCTTGCGCAGGGAGATGGCCAGGTCGCCGGCCCACATCTCCTTGCGGGCCACGAGGGCCGTCCAAAGCCACTCCTCCAGCGGCGCGGCGAGGGCCTCGGCGCGGCTCCGCGGGGCCCAGGCGCCGTCCGCGCCCATCACGCCCCAGGGGAGCGCGCGCACCTGCAGGAGCGAGTCGCCGTCAAGCGCCGGCGCCGCGCCGGAGAGCGGGTGGAGGTTCAGCAGATCCAGCAGGTTCGCCTTGGCGGCGAAGGCGTTGTCGCGGGCGACCCGGGCGTTGTAGCGGTCGCTGGCGTGGAAGGCGCGGGCGCGGGCCTCCTCGCCGCGCAGGGCCATCCCCTCCCCGGCGAGCGCGCCCACCTGGCGGAGCAGCTCGGCGGAGGCCTCGGCCTGGGCCTCGTAGGCGGCGACGGTGCGCCCGGCGACGGCGGCCTGGTAGAAGAGCGTGGCCACCTGGACGTCGAGCATCTCCTCGTTGCGGGCCGCCGTGAGGGCCTGCAGCTCCGCGCCGCGGCGGGCGGCCAGCCAGAGCAGCCAGGCGTTGGGGGCGAAGACCGGCTGGCTGATGGTGAGGGCGGATTCCGTCACCCACCTGTCCTGCATCTGCATGGTCAGGCCCAGGGAGGCGACCTTGGTGCGGAGCGTCGAGTCCGTGCCGCTGCGGCCATAGGTCAGCTCCACCTGCGGCAGGAAGGCCGAGAAGGCCGCCGTGCCCTGGATCTCGGCGAGGTGGGCGTCGAGGCGCGCCTGCGTCAGCTTCAGCGTGCGCCCGTGGGCCCAGCCCCGGCACTCGGACAGGGTCAGCGGCCCGTCGTGCTCGCGGAAGAAGGCCTCCGTCTCCGCGGCCTTGCCGTCGGCGTAAGCCCGGGCCGAGCCGAGGCGCTCCCCCAGGCCCGGCGCGCACGCCGTGAGCCCGGACAGCGCCAGCAATGCGAACGGGGCCATCCTCATGGCGCGGCCTCCTTGGGCACAAAGGAGATGCCCTTGTTGAGTTCCTTGATGAAGGCCGGCGCGATGCGCACGCGCGGCTTGAGCACGTTCCCCCTCTCCGGGTCGGGCGCGCCGCCCTCCTCGAACGTCCCGGAGATGGAAAGCTGCATCGTGAAGAGGTTCTGGAAGGCCACGCTGTCGCCCTGCCGCAGGATCTCCTTCACCGCCTCATGGACCTCCTGCTGCACGAACATCACCGTCGCTGCGTTCAGCAACGGCGACCGCGCCGCCACATACGCCGCCAGTTCCTCTTGCGAATAGGTCTTGCGCGTCACCGGGTGGGCGCACCACTGCCGCCGCCCCTGCGCGTCCGGCGGCGTCGGGTGCACCACGTAGCGCACGCCGGCCGGCGCCTCCCGATTGCCCTGCTTGTTCCGTTCTTCGGCCATGGCCAATCCTCGATTTCTGGCGCCAGTATAACCCCCGCCCCATCCGCCTGTCAACCCCCTTTTCCGCTTAGAGCCGCTCTAATGGCGTCTACAGTCCGCTGATGGCAGCCGTTACACCCGCTCTAACCCTGCGGGCGTCAGGAGGCACTGCCGCGGCGGCGGCGCGGGGCGGGGGACAACGCGGGCCGTTTTTGGTATAGTGGAGGTTTCAACAGTGAGATTTCCAGGAGATCGCCATGCCGAAAGTCGCCATCCTGTTGCCGTGCTACAACGAATCGCTCACCATCGAGAAGGTGGTGAGGGACTTCCGCGCCCAGTTGCCGGACGCGGACATCTGGGTCTACGACAACAACAGCACGGACGGCTCCGGCGACCTGGCCCGCGCCGCCGGCGCGAAGGTCCGCCGCGTCGTCCAGCAGGGCAAAGGCCACGTGGTGCGCCGCATGTTCCAGGAGATCGAGGCCGACGTCTACGTGATGGTCGACGCCGACGACACCTACCCCGCCGACGAGGTGCAGAAGCTCATCCAGCCCATCCTCGACGGCGAGGCCGACATGGTCAACGGCGACCGCCTCTCCTCCACCTACATGACCGAGAACAAGCGCCCCGGGCACAACTTCGGCAACACGCTCGTCTGCACCCTCATCCGCCTGCTGTGGGGCCAGCGCGTGCACGACGTGATGACCGGCTACCGCGCCTTCTCGCGCATGTTCGTCAAAAGTTGCCCCGTCCTCGCCAACGGCTTCGAGATCGAGACGGAGATGACCCTGCACACCCTCGACAAGCGCATGAGCCTCATCGAGGTGCCCGTGCAGTACCGCGACCGCCCGGCGGGCTCCTTCTCCAAGCTCAACACGGTGCGCGACGGCATCCGCGTGCTGCTGACGATTTTCAACCTCTTCCGCTTCTACCGCCCCGAGCTCTTCTTCGGGACGGTCGGGCTGGTGCTGCTCCTGGCCTCCGCGGGCCTCTTCGTCCCCGTGCTGGCCGAGTACTTCGACACCGGCCTGGTGCCGCGCATCCCCACGCAGATCTTCTCGGGCTTCCTGGCCATCGCCGGCCTGCTCTCCTTTGGCGTGGGCCTCATCCTGGGCGCGTGCAAGAAGCAGTCCGACCAGATGTTCGAGATCCTCGTGTCCCAGGAACGCGGGCGCGACGTGCAGAGGAGCTAAGCCCAAATGGCCGATCCGGACCCCAAGCAACAGCCCCCCTCCCCCCAAAAGCCCGGCGACGAAGGCCCCAACAACTGGAAGCGCCCCGTCATCGTCTGGGTGCTCCTGGCCGTCTTCATCCTCTCGCTCGTCGGCATCTTCCGCGGCGGCAACGCGGGCGCCCCCGCGCCCCTCGGCGCGGCCCTCGGCGGCGGGGGGGACGAGCCCCTCTCCCAGCTCGCCTTCTGGCAGCGCGTCGAAGGCGGCCGCGCCTACGCGCAGGACGGCAAGACCGTCGTCGGCAACACCGCCCTCACCGACGTCACCCTCGTGCGCGAGAACAACGGCGCCACCTTCCTCGAGGGCCGCTGGGCCACCCAGCCCGGCACGGACGGCGCCCCCGCGCTCCGCGGCGAGCCCTTCCGCCTGAACATCCTCGACGTCAGCAAGGTGGAAGACCGCCTCGCCGACGCCGGCGTCAAGACCCGCCAGGAGAACCGCACCAACTGGCTGGGCACCCTCCTGCTCTCCCTCCTGCCCCTGGCGCTCATGTTCGCCCTCTTCTACTTCCTCTTCGTCCGCCAGATGCGCGGCATGGGCGGCGAGGGCGGCCCCTTCTCCTTCGGCAAGTCCCGCGCCCGTCTCCTCAGCAAGGACGAGGCCAACGTGCGCTTCAAGGACGTCGCCGGCGTCGACGAGGCGAAGGAGGAGGTCCAGGAAATCGTCGAGTTCCTGCGTGACCCCAAACGCTTCGAGGCCCTCGGCGGCCGCGTCCCCAAAGGCATCCTCCTCATGGGCCCCCCCGGCACCGGCAAGACCCTCCTGGCCAAGGCCATCGCCGGCGAGGCCCAGGTGCCCTTCTTCAGCATCAGCGGCTCGGACTTCGTGGAGATGTTCGTCGGCGTCGGCGCCAGCCGCGTGCGCGACATGTTCGCCCAGGCCAAGAAGAACGCCCCCTGCATCCTCTTCATCGACGAAATCGACGCCATCGGCCGCACCCGCTTCACCGGCATCGGCGGCGGACACGATGAGCGTGAGCAGACCCTCAACGCCATGCTCGTGGAGATGGACGGCTTCGAGGGCAACACCGGCGTCATCGTCATGGCCGCCACCAACCGCGTTGACGTCCTCGACCCCGCCCTCACCCGCCCCGGCCGCTTCGACCGCCAGATCGTCGTCGACCTGCCCACCATCGAGGGCCGCCTCGCCATCCTCAAGGTCCACGCCGCCAAGGTCAAGCTCGGCCCCGACGTCGACCTCCAGCGCATCGCCCGCGGCACCCCCGGCTTCTCCGGCGCAGACCTCGCCAACCTCCTCAACGAGGCCGCCCTCCTCGCCGCCCGCGAACGCCGCGCAGACGTCTGCCACGCCGATTTGGAAGAGGCCCGCGACAAAATCCTCTGGGGCCGCGAACGCCGCTCCCACGCCATGGCCGACCGCGACCGCCGCATCACCGCCTGGCACGAGGGCGGCCACGCCCTGGCCCAGGTGCTCCTCGAGCACACCGAGCCCCTCCACAAAGTCACCATCATCCCCCGCGGCCGCGCCCTCGGCGCCACCATGACGCTCCCCGAGCGCGACGTCCTCAACCGCACCGAGGCCGAGATGAAGGACATGCTCGTCGTCCTCACCGCCGGCCGCATCGCCGAGAAACGCTTCACCGGCGACCTCTCCACCGGCGCCTCGCAGGACATCAAGATGGCCACCCGCCTGGCCCGGCAGATGGTCTGCGCCTACGGCATGAGCGAGGCCTTCGGCTTCCAAGCCTTCGGCGACAACGAGGAACAGGTCTACCTCGGCCGCGAGCTTGGCCGCAAGCAAGACCACTCCGAGGCCACCGCCCAGACCATCGACGCCGAGGTCACCCGCCTCCTCCGGGAGGCCTACCGCCGCGGCGAACGCCTCATCGAAGAGAACGCGGGGCGCCTCGCCCAGCTCGTCGACTACCTCCTCGAGGTCGAGACCGCCGACGGCCGCGACGTCGAGGCGCTCGTCAAGACCGGCGAGCGCCCCGCCCCCAAACCCAAGGCCCTCCCCATGAAGACACCCCGCGTCATCGCCGTCGACGGCCCCAGCGGCGCCGGCAAATCCTCCGTCTCGCGCGCCGTCGGCCAACGCCTCGGCTTCCTCCACGTCGACAGCGGCGCCCTTTACCGCATCGTCACCTGGCAATGCCTCGAGCAGGGCGTCGACACCGCCGACCCGCAGGCCGTCGCCGCACTCGCCGACGCCCTCCGGATCGACTGCAGGCCGGAAGACGGCCGCATCGTCTACGAGGTCGCCGGCCTCCGCCCGGACAAGGAGCTCCGCGAGCCGCGCATCAACGCCCACGCCTCCCCCGTCGCCACCGTCCCCGAAGTCCGCGCGAAGATCACCGAGATCCTCCGCTCCCTCACCCGCTTCGGCGACATCATCGTCGAGGGCCGCGACATCACCACCGCCGTCTTCCCCGACACCCCCGCGCGCTTCTTCCTCGAGGCCGACCCCGCCGTCCGCGCCCAACGCCGCCAGCGCGAGGAAGTCCAGAACGGCGTCGCCAACCAATCCGTCGAGGCCGTCCAGGCCTCCCTGCTCGCCCGCGACAAAATCGACTCCTCCCGCGCCTGCGCCCCCCTCCGCAAGGCCGACGGCGTCACCGTCATCGACTCCACCCACCTCACCCTCGAGCAGGTCATCCAAACCGTCCTCGACGCCCTCCCCGAAGACTGGAAGCCCGCCGCCGAGGAGCCCCGCCCCGCCGCCGAGGAGGCCCCCCATGCCTAAACTCCGCCTCGCCGTCCTCGGCTCCGGCTCCGGCTCCAACATGCAGTCCATCCTCGACGCCATCCGCGCCGGGACGCTCGACGCCGAGGTCGTCTGCGTCCTGGCCGACGTCGAGGGCGCCTTCATCCTCGAACGCGCCCGCCGCGCCGGCATCCCCGCCCGCTTCCTCTCCGCCGCCCCCTTCAAGACCAAGCTCGAGGGCCCCGCCGAGGACGCCTACATCCACGCCATCCGCGAGGCCGGCGCCGACACCGTCGTCCTCGCCGGCTTCATGCGCATCGTCAAGCCCGGCCTCCTCGCCGCCTTCCCCGGCCGCGTCCTCAACATCCACCCCGCCCTCCTCCCGGCCTTCCCCGGCCTCCACTCCTGGAAGCAGGCCCTCGACTACGGCGCCAAGGTCGCCGGCTGCACCGTCCACTTCGTCGACGCCGGCACCGACAGCGGCCCCATCATCGTCCAGCGCGCCGTCCCCATCCTCGAAGGCGACACCCCGGAGACCCTCCACGCCCGCATCCAGGAACAGGAACACCTCGCCTACCCCGAGGCGCTCCGCCTCCTCGCCGCCGGCCGCCTCACCCTCTCCGGCCGCCGCGTGGCCGTCCAATGAGCGGCGCGCCCACGCAAAGCCCGCGCCGCCGCGGCGGCGCGGGCTTTGTGCTATACTAACGGCAACGTTGCTGAAAGGATCGCGCACATGGACAAGATCGCCGTCGTTGGATTGGGTTACGTTGGGCTGCCGCTCTGCCTGCAATTCTCCCGCTCGGGCGTGGACGTCACGGGCATCGACGTCGACCGCCGCAAGGTCGACGCCGTGAACGCCGGGCAAAGCTACATCAAGCACATCCCCGCCGAAAGCATCGCCGAACAGATCCAAGAAGGCCACTTCCGCGCCACCGACGACTTCGCGGCCTGCGACGGCGTGGACGCCGTCATCATCTGCGTGCCCACGCCCCTCAACAAAAACCGCGAGCCCGACATCTCCTACATCACCGACACCGGCAAGGCCATCGCCCCCCACCTCCACAAGGGGATGCTCGTCTGCCTCGAATCCACCACCTACCCCGGCACCACCGACGGCGAGCTCCGCGCCGTCCTCGAGCAGGGCAGCGGCCTCAAGGCCGGCACGGACTTCCACCTCGCCTTCAGCCCCGAACGCGAAGACCCCGGCAACCCCCACAGCGTCGTCGCCTCCATCCCCAAGGTCGTCGGCGGCTACACCCCCGCCTGCCTCGAGGCCGTCACCAAGCTCTACGCCAAGGCCATCCACACCCTCGTGCCCGTCTCCAGCTGCCGCGCCGCCGAGGCCGCCAAGATCACCGAGAACACCTTCCGCTGCGTGAACATCGCCCTCGTGAACGAGCTCAAGCAGGTCTACCAGGCCATGGGCATCGACGTCTGGGAGGTCATCGCCGCCGCCGCCACCAAGCCCTTCGGCTTCATGGCCTTCTACCCCGGCCCCGGCCTCGGCGGCCACTGCATCCCCATCGACCCCTTCTACCTCACCTGGAAGGCCCGCGAGTTCGGCCAGTACACCAAGTTCATCGAGCTCGCAGGCGAGGTCAACACCGCCATGCCCGACTGGGTCGTCGACCGCGTCGCCGAGGCCCTCAACGACCGCGCCAAGGCCGTCAAAGGCTCCAAAATCCTCATCCTCGGCCTCTCCTACAAGGCCAACGTCGACGACGACCGCGAGTCCCCCACCTACATCCTCATGGAAAAGCTCGAGGCCCGCGGCGCCACGGTGGACTACCACGACGACTACCTCCCCACCATCCGCGAGACCCGCGAGCACCCCCACTTCGCCGGCCGCAAGTCCGTCCCCCTCACCCCCGAGACCCTCGCCGGCTACGACTGCGTCCTCATCGCCACCGCCCACAAAGACGTCGACTACGCCCTCGTCGCCGCCCATGCCGACCTCATCGTCGACACCCGCAACGCCATGGCCGCCCTCCCCACCAGGCCCGGACAGGTCTGGAAGGCCTGACCCCGCACGCCCGGCGGTTTGGCGGCGGGCCGGCCTGGCACGCGGGCGCGCCAACCGCCCAGGCCCCCTCCCCCTCGTGACCGAAAGGAGCACTCCATGAAGATCGTCATCATCGGCGGCGTGGCCGCGGGGGCGAGCGCCGCGGCCAGGCTCAGAAGGCTCGACGAGACCGCCGAGGTCACGCTGATCGAACGGGGGCCGGCGATCTCCTACGCCAACTGCGGCCTGCCCTACCACGTGGGGGGCGTCATTCCGGACCGGGACGACCTGCTCGTGATGTCGGCCTCGGGCTTCCGCAAACGCTTCGACGTGGACGTGCGCGTGGGCTGCGAGGCCACGGCCATCGACCGCGCGTCCAAGACCGTCGCCGTGCGCGGCGCAGACGGCGTGGAGGAAGCGTTGCCCTACGACCGCCTGCTCCTGGCCACCGGCGCGTTGCCCATCCAAATCCCCCTCCCCGGCCTGCCGGACGAACGCCGCTTCCCGCTGCTCTCGCTCGCGGACATGGATCGCCTCATCGCCGCCGCGCGGGGCGCAAGGTCCGCCCTCGTCGTCGGCGGCGGGGCCATCGGCGTGGAGACGGCGGAGAACCTGGCCCGCCGCGGCCTCAAGACCTCCCTCGTGGAGAAGGCCCCGGGCCTCCTCCCCGCGATGCTCGACCCCGAGATGGCCACCTGGGCCGAAGACGCCCTCCGCGCCGCGGGCGTGGACGTCCACGCCGGCCGCACCGCCGCGGCCTGGGCGGATGGCGCCGCGACGCTCGACGACGGGACCGCCCTCCCCGCCGACCTCGTCGTCATGGCCCTTGGCGTGCGCCCGAACAGCGCCCTCGCCGAAGCCGCCGGGCTCGCCCTCGGCCCGCGCGGCCACATCGCGGTGGACGCCTGCCTGCGTACCTCCGACCCGGACATCCTCGCCGCCGGCGACGCGGCGGCGGTAGCGGGCGCCGCCATCGCCCTCGCCGGCCCCGCGAACAAGCAGGGGCGCGTCGCGGCGGCCAACCTGCTCGGCGGCTCCGTCGCCTACGGCGGCGCCCAGGGCGCGGCCATCGTGAAGCTCGGCGCGCAAGGCGCCGCGGCGGTGGGGCAGACCGAGCGCGCAGCCAGGGCCGCCGGCACGCCCTGCGCCGTGCTTTACGCCCACCCGCTGAACCACGCGGGCTACTATCCCGGCGCCGCGCCCCTGCACCTCAAGCTCGTCATCGGCGCGGCTGGGGAAATCCTTGGCGCGCAGGCCGTCGGCCCGGAGGGGGCGGACAAGCGCATCGACGTCATCGCCACGGCCATGCGCCTGGGGCTGCCCGCCGCCGCGCTCGCCGGGCTCGACCTCTGTTACGCCCCTCCCTTCGGCGCGGCCAAAGACCCCGTGAACATCCTCGGGATGCTCGCCGGGAACGCCGCCGAAGGCCTCACCCGCCCCATCACGCCCGGGGAGATCCCCGAGGGCGCCTTCCTGCTGGACGTGCGCGAGCCGGCGGAGTTCGCGGCGGGGACGATCCCCGGCGCGGTGAACATCCCCCTCGGCGACCTGCGCGGCAGGCTCGGCGAGCTGCCCGGGGGCCGGCCCATCGCCGTCTTCTGCAAGGTCGGGCAGCGCGGCTACTTCGCCGAACGCATCCTGGCCCAACGGGGCTTCGACGTCCGCAACCTCTCCGGCGGCTACACCACGTGGCTCGCCTGCAAGCAGGCGGGGCTCCTGTGAGAATCGTCCAGATCCTGCCCTCGCTCAACGACGGCGGCGTGGAGCGCGGCGTGGTGGACAGCAACCGCCTCTACGTCCGCGCGGGCCACGAGAGCGTCGTGATCTCCGCCGGCGGCCGGCGCGTCGCCCAGATCGAGGCCGACGGCGGCCGGCACGTCGCGCTCGACGTCCGCTCCAAGAACCCGCTCACCGCCCCCTTCCGCGCCTGGGCCCTCCGCCGCGCCCTCCGCGCGATCCGCCCCGACCTCGTCCACTTCCGCAGCCGCGTCCCCGGCTGGCTCACGCTCTGGGCCAACCGCCCGCTCGGCCTCCCCACCGTCTCCACGATGCACGGGCTGAACCACCCCGGGCCCTACAGCAGCGTGATGGTGCGGGCCGACCGCGTCATCTGCGTCTCCACCGCCGGGCGCGCCTTCGTCCGCGAGCACTACCCGTGGGTGCCCGAGGCGCGCCTTTCCGTCATCCCCCGCGGCGTCGACCTGGAGACCTTCGACCCCGCCCGGCTCGACGCCGCGTGGCAGGCCGCCTTCCGCAGGCGGTGGGGGCTGGAGGGCAGGTTCGTCGCCCTCGTCGTCGGGCGCGTCTCCCGCCTCAAGGGCGTGGACGTCCTCATCCGCGCCGTGGCCGAGCTCAAGGACGCCTGGCCCGAGCTCGCCGCCCTCGTCGTCGGCGGCCCGCAGAAGCACCAGGAAGGCTATCTCGACGAGCTCCGGGCCCTCGCCCGCGACCTCGGCGTGGGGGATCGCGTCGTCTTCGCCGGCAGCCAAAGCCACATCCCCGAGATCGACGCGCTGGCCGACGTCCTCTGCTCCTGCAACGTCAGCAAGCCCGAGAGCTTCGGACGCACCGTCGCCGAGGCCCTCGCCATGGAGACCCCCGTCGTCGCCGCGGCCCACGGCGGCGTCCTCGACATCGTGCGCGACGGCCTGGACGGCTTCCTCGTGCCGCCCGGCGACCCCCACGCCCTGGCCCAGGCCCTGCTCCGCATCCGCGGCGCGTCCTTCGGCCCCCTGCGCCCCCACATCGCCGAGCGCTTCACCGCCGAACGCATGGCCGCCGACACCCTCGCCCTCTACGCCGACCTCCTCGCCGCGCGCTAGTTGCAACCACCGCCGAAAGTATGGCATACTAATGGCGTTTTGCGAGACCCACCCGCAGAAAGGAAAAGAGAAATGAAGAAGATGGTTTATGGCGCGGCCGCCGCGCTCGTCCTCATGGCCACCGGCTGCACCGGCTCCTTCCAGCTCGTCCAGGCCGTCCACCGCTGGCACACCGACTTCGAGAACCCCTGGACCGACGAAGTCTGCTACCTCGTCGCCTGCATCCTCCCCATCTACGCCGCCGCCTGGGTCGTCGACACCGTCTTCCTCAACTCCGTCGAGTTCTGGATCGGCCAGAACCCCATCTCCGTCAAGACCGCCGACGCCACCCTCACCCGCACCGGCGAGAACACTGCCCTCCTCGCCAGCGACGCCACCGGCGAGACCTACACCCTCACCCGCACCGGCGACAACGCCTACACCCTCACCGATGCCCAGGGCAACACCCTCGACTGCACCGTCCAGGGCTCCCTCCTCACCATGACCGACGCCAACGGCTTCAGCCGCACCGTCCTGCTCTGAGCCTGCCCCCCTTCGGGCCGGGGCCACCCCCCGGCCCGAACAACGACACGAAAGGCAACGACATGAAAAAAGCCGCATTCCTCACCCTCGCCGCCCTCACCCTCGGCCTCTCCACCGTCGGCTGCATCGGCGACAAGAACACCTTCTGCCTCTTCAACGGCGTCCTCAAGTGGAACAAGACCGCCAGCGACGAGATCTGGATCAACGAGCTCATCTTCCTGGGCCTCTGCATCATCCCCGTCTACCCCATCTGCCTCTTCGCCGACTCCCTCATCTTCAACTCCATCGACTTCTGGACCGGCGAGAACCCCATGTCCCAGCTCGTCGCCGGCACCGACGGCAACGGCAACGCCTATGCCATCACCCCCAACGGCGACGGCACCGCCACCTTCACCTACGGCGACCAGGTCTGCCTCCTCACCCCCACCGCCCAGGGCGTCACCCTCTCCCAGGACGGCGTCACCCTCGGCACCTACACCCAGAACGGCTCCCTCGTCACCTTCACCGCCGCCGACGGCACCACCCGCACCATCCTCCGCTGAGCGAAGGCCCCGCGCCCAAACGAAAAGGCCGCCCCCACGGGCGGCCTTTTTCTCACGGGCTCAGGCAATCCCCCGGCGAAAGCCCCAGCTCCGCCAACGTCCGCAGATGGGGCCGCAAGTCCGCGATATCCCGCGTCACATGCGCGTCCGTCCCCAGCGAGATCCCCGCCCCCTCCTCCAGGCACGCCCGGAAGAACTCAAGCTCGAACGGGTTTTTGTGGTGGTTGATCTCCGCCGCCACCCCCGCCTGCGCCAACAGCCGCGCCACCGGCCTGTACAACCCCCGCGGCACCGGCCGCCCCGCCCACGGGAAATAGCGGAACGGATGCGCCAGGATCCGGATCGGCTGCCGCAGCAATCGCTCCACGTCCCGCATCCACGCGCGCTCCACCTCCGCCTGCGTCGCCCCCGGCGAAAGCCCCTCCACCTCGTGGATCGCCCCGATCAGGTAATCCCACCCCTGCCAGTCCTCCGGCGCCAGGCAGAAGCGCCCGCCCCCGAACAGATCCACCTCCAGCCCGAAGCGCACCCGCGGCCCAAGCAACGCCCGCAGCCCCTCCACCCACGCCCGATACGCCGCCATCCGCCCGCGCCCGGCCGTCGCCCACACCCGCTCCACAAACCCCGCATCCCCCTGCCACCGGAACTTCAGCGCGTCCGACGGGAAATAGAGCGCGAAGGCGTGCTCCGAAAACCCCTGCGACGCCACCCCCAACGCCAGCGACAACGCCGCCGCGTCCATCAGGTCGATCCCCCGCCCGCAATAGGCGAACTGCGTGTGCGCGTGCCAATCGTGCAATCCCCCCGGCACCCGGAGATCCACGGGCCGCTCCCCCAGGAACGCCGTGAACGCATCCGCGCACCCAGGCGTCGCCCCCTCCCCGCACGGCAACCTCTGCCGCGCCGCCTCGGCCGCGAAACGGCACCGCAACCGCGGCTCCATCCCGCGCGGCACCGTCACCCCGGAAACCTCCGCCCCCGCAAGACGCGCCGCCTTCACGGCCTTGTCCAACAGCAAAACCCCGAACGGCGACCCCACCAGCGCTTCCGTCAAAACGATTCTGTCCATGCCCCCATTATACCACGCCCCACGTACCCGGGAAACGCCGCGCCCCGCGAAGGCGCAGGGACGAGCGGCGAAACCCGCCGCAGGGAAGGCTTCCCTTTACGGTGTTTGCCCCGTCCCGCCGGGCGCCCGCAGATTCCCTTGACGCCTCCGCCCGCGGCTCATGGCCTCCGCCAGAACCGCCCCGACATCAGCCAGCGGTTGCGGCGCGTGGCGAAGCGGGCACGAAGGTTGGGGAACCGGCGGCGGACGGATGGGACGAGGCTCAGGAGGGGGGACAAGGCCGCAATGTAGCGGCTGAGCAGGCGCCCCGCCAGCCACTTCCATCCGGGAATACCCGTGCTCCAGCGCCGAGGAATGCCAAACAGCACCTCACAACACCGCACCCAGACGCACGCGGCGTCGGAATAACCGACATACCACCGAAAGCGCAGGGCCCACGGCAATTCCCCGGCATAATGGATGCACCCGGGCCGCGTCAACGCCAACGCCGCGCCGCTGAAGACGCCCCAGGCATCGGGGAGCACACCCACCAGCCCGGCGCAGAGGATGTTGAGCGCGTCTTGGTCGGGAAAGGGGGCGTCGGGATGCTCGCACAGAAACCCGAGGCACCATCGCACGGCATCATGCGCACGCATCCAGGAGAGGTTGAGAAGCAAGAATCCTGCGCAGACATAATGCGCCCAGTCCTGCGCGAAGGCGTGCCGGGCGAACCATTCCGGCTGTGTGGTGAGGCTCGTGGCGTGGCCCTGCATGGCGCAGGCCTCGTCAAAGAGCGATTCCAACTTGAACGGGTCGTCCGTAAAGAGCGTGTCACCGTCGGCATAGACGCACCACGGCACGTCCGGGAGCAAGTCCGGCAGGCAAAGGCGCGCGTAAGTCGCCAGACTGCCGTGCCATTCGCGGAATCCTCCGAAACGGTTCAAGTCGATGGGGTGGCGGAAGAAGGCGGCTTCCCCGCCGTTCCAGACCGAGGCGAGGAACGGTTCCCACTCTTCATCAGGAATACCGCAATCCAACACATGGATGACCAAATCCTGCGGCCGGCTGGCCTGTGCGATGGCACTGCTTGCCGCGACCCGAAGCGGGAAGAGGTAATTCGCGTCGGCGGCGTAGACAAGGTGGAGTTTGCTCATGGCTCGGTCCTGATGACACGGGTTTTGACGGGGCGGGCGGGGTTGCCGGCGACGACGGCAAGGGGCGGGACGGGGCGGGTAACGACGGTGCCAAGGCCGGCGACGGCCCCGTCGCCGAGGGTAACGCCGGGGAGAATCGCGGCGCGGGCGGCGACCCAGCACCCGTTGCCGACGACGATCGGCGCAGTCGTGAGCGCCATGGTCGGGGAGGCGAGGTCGTGCGTGGCGGTGCAGAGGTAGGCGCCCTGGGAAATCACGGCGTTGTCGCCGAGGGCGATGGGGGCCTTGCAGTAGAGCTCCACGCCGGGGCCGACGCAGGAGAGGTTGCCCACGCGCAGGTTCCACGGGGCGTAGACACGCACGGAGCGGTAGAAGAGGCTTTGCCCGACGTGCGCCCCGAAGGCCCGCAGGAGCCAGCGCCGCCCGCCGGCGGGCAGAAGGGGGAAGAGCGTGGCGTTGAGCGCGCGCCAGAGCGCCAGGCGAAGGCGGCGGGGCTTGGGCTCGCGGTAGCGGGAGAGGTCAATCATGAGCCACCTCCCTGAACAAGGCCTCCCAGCGGTCGGCGACGGCGTCGAGGGCGTAGGCGCGGGCGTCGGCCTGGGCGACGCCCGCCATGCCGTCGAGGACCGCCGGCGCGGCCATGAGGTCGCCCACCACCCGCGCGAAGCCCTCGGCCTCGAAGGGCGGGGCCACGACCACGCCGTTGGTGCCGCGCACGACGTCGTAGACCGCCGGATAGGTGCCGAGCGCGACGGGCACGCAACCGGCGGCCATCACCTCGGGCAAAACCAGCGGGAAGCCCTCGAAGTCGGAGGTCAGGAGGAGGAGTCTGGCCTTGGCGTAGAAGGGCGCGGGGTCGCGGAAGCCGTGGAAGGCCACACGCGGCAGGTCGGCGGCCTGCGCCTCCAGCGCCGCGCGGTCGGGGCCGTCGCCCACGATCTCCAGCCGCCACCCGGGGAAGCGCGGGGCCAGGAGCCGCCACGCGCCGAGCACGCGCGAGACGCGCTTCTGCGTCTCCTCCAGCCGCCCCACGTAGAGCAGGACGTCTTCCTTGGGGGCGGGCGCGGGCGCGAGGGTGAGCGGGTTGCCGATGGTGCGCAGCCGCGGCGTGAACGCCAGCCCCGTCATCCGCCGGAAGATCGGCTCGAAACGCTTCGAGAGCACCACGAAGGCGTCGCTTTGCCCGTAGACCAAGCGCAGGCTCAACCCCGAAAGCAGCCTCCAGAGCCACCGCCGTAACCCCGTCGCGGCGGCGATGCGTCCATTGTTGTCCGGGATGTTGTGCAGCACGGAAACGAGCCCGACGCCCAACCCGCGCCCGGCCCGCCGCAGGAGGCGCGTCACGCCCCACGGCAGGCCCCACTGGTTCACCACCACCCCCACCTCCCGCGCCAGGAAGAGCGCGCGCAGCGCCTTCGCGTTCTCCGCCGTGGTCGCGGGAAAGGCGAGCGCCTTCACCATGACCTCCGGCGCGAGCCCCTCCAGCAACGCCCGGTCATCGAAACGGAACGCCACAATCGTCACCCGCCACCCCCGCGCCGCGAGGGCGTTCGCCAACGTCACCGTCACGCGCTCCACCCCGCCGACGCCCCAGACGCCCAGCAGGAACAGCACGCTCCCCCTTCTCTCTTTCGCCTCATCGGCCGCAACCATAAAACACGCTCCTTCTCACATCCCTCGACGAGGCCCTGCGAGGCCCTTGCATGGTACGTGAAAAGGAGCGTGCCAAATCCGGCACGCCCGCCAAACACGTTGCCCATGCAATGAAGTTCGCAGGTTTCGTCGAGGACAACTTGTTTGCGCAAAGCGCAATGAACGACGGCTTTCCCATCGCGTGCCCGTATGATAGCAAAAAGCGGGGAGCGCTTTCCCCGCTTTTCACATCGTGCCCCGACAATCAGCGGGCAGGACGGTGGATGCGGAAAAGGCCGTTGAGGAGGAGAAGGGCCAGGGGGACGAGGAAAACAAAACCGAAGGCGTGGGCGTGCGCGTGGGCGTGGCCGGCGAGGCCGGGGACGCGCACGAAGCCGGCAAGCGGGAAATCGATGGCCAGCCCGACCAGCACGGCCACTGCGACGACGGCGGCGACGAAGGCGCCCACCGTGCGCCAGCCGAACGCCCGCCCCAGCACCAGCAGCGCGGCGACGTGCGTGGTCGGGGCGCAGGCCATGAAGACGAAGGCCGCGCCGGGGGACAGCCCGGCGGCGATGAGCCCGGCGGCGACGGGGACGATGGCCAGCGAGCAGGCGTAGGTGGGGATGCCGATGAGCACGGCCAGGAGGTAGGCCACGGGGAGCGGGAGCCCGGCGAACGCGTCCCCGGGGATCAGCGCGCCGAGGGCCGCGGCGACGGCGACGCCCACGAAGAGCAGGCCGGCGAGTTCGCCGGGGAGGTGGACGAAGGCGTAGCGGGCGGCGTCGCGCAGGCGGGAAGGGAGGTCGGCGTGTTCGTGGTGGTGCGGCTCGCCCGGATGGTGCGGGTGGCCGGGGTCGTGGTGGTGGCAGGCGCAGAGCCCGGCGCAGTCGGCCTCAAGGTCGGGCGTCTCGTGGGGGGGCGGCTGGGCCACGCCGAACCAGCGCACGAAGGCGCCGGCCGCCAGCCCCGCAAGCACCGCGCCGGCGAAGCGCACGAGGGTGAGGAAGGGGCCGAGGATGGGCCAGCTGACGAGCAGCGCGTCGGTGCCGGCCTGGGGGGTGGAGGCGAGGAAGGCGCAGACGGGGGCCTTGCGCGCGCCGTTCCGGCGCAGGGCCAGCCCCACCACAAGCACGCCGCACGAGCAGATGGGCAACGGCAACCCCAGGAGCGAGGCCTTGAGGATGGGCCGCCACCCGGGGCCGCCGAGATGCCGCCGCATCCGCCCCTCGTTGAGGAAGACGGAGATGAGAAAGGCCAGCGCAAAGCCCACGAGCAGCCACGGGGCCATGTCCAGCCAGATATCCAGAAACTGATGGAAGAAAGCGTGAAGCATAACACAACTCGTCAGGCAGGCAGACCGGCGAGGCGGCGGGCCAGCGCGGGAAGGCCGGGATCGCGCGCGCCGAAGGTGACGAGCGCCGTGCCGGGGCGCGCCAACGCACGGAGGCGGGCCTCGGCGGCGGCGAGGTCGGGGACCAGTTCGGCGGGGCAGGAGAGGCGCACCAGGAGCGCATCGCTGTTGAGGGAACGGTCGGTGGTGCCGCCGGCGTCGTAGACGGGCAGGAGGAGGAGGCGGTCGCAGGGGCGCACGGCGGCGTCGAACATCACCGCAAGGTCGTCCAAGAGCTTGCGCAGGGGCGCGTAGCCATGCGGCCGCCAGACGGCGAAGACGCCCGCGGGGAAGGCCTCGGCCAGGGTGGCCCAGGCGGCGGCGAGCTTCTCCACGTTGTGCGCGTAGTCGTCCACCACGCACGCGCCGGCGCAGTCGCCCACGCGCTCCAGGCGGCGGCGAACGCCGCGGAAGGAGCCCAGCGCCGCGGCCAGCGCCTCCTCGCCGCACCCCAGCGCAAGGGCCATCTCGAGGGCGGCCTTGGCGTTGGCGACGTTGTGCGCGCCGGGCAGGGGCAGGGCCCAGGCGCGGCCGCGCCACGCAAAGCGCGCGCCCCACCCCTCCGTACGCGCCGGGCCCGGGATGTCGCCGGCGGGGGCGACGACGACGCCGGGGGCTTTGGCCGTGAAGGCGGCGAAGAGGGCCTCGGCCTCGGCTTTCGGGAAGTGGTCGCTCGAGGCGTTGGTGACGATGACGTGCGTGGGCGAGAGGGCCAAGAGCGACTTGTCTGACTCGTCGGCCTCGACCACCATCAGGCCATGCGGGTCGGCCGAGGGGCGGACGGAGCCGACGCGCGCGCCGCCGGCGTCCCACCCGATGGTCTCCGCGCCGTTGACAACGAAGGGGTCGCGCCCGCACGCCGCCAGCAGGTGGCCCAGGAGCGCGGTGACGGAGGATTTGCCGCAGGTGCCCGTGACGGCGACGAGCTCGTGGCCCGCCGCCAGCGCCGCCAGCGCCTCGCTGCGGTGGAGCGTGCGCAGGCCCAGCGCGCGGGCCCGGGCAAGGTCCGGGTTGTCAGGCTCGATGGCGGTGGAGTAGACGACGGTCATGCCGGGGCCGACGCCGCTGCCGTCCTGCGGGAAGAGCGCCGCCCCCCCGCGCCGGAGGGTGGCGAGCGTCGGCGTCTCCTGCCCCATGCCCAGGAGGCGGTCGGAGCCGCCCACGCGCCAGCCCTTGTCCAGGAAGGCCTGCGCCAGGGCGCTCATGCCCACGCCGCCGATGCCGATGAGATAGATGCTTTCCATGGGGCAGATTATACCACGCCGACGCCCTCAGGCGAACAGCCAGCGGCGGACGGGCCTGAACAGAGGCACCAGCCAGCGCAGGCAAAGCCCCACGGCAAAGGCCGCCAGCACCGTCCCCTCGCGCAGGCCGCGCACGGCGCGCAGCACGGCCAGAGAGAGGAGCAGCGCAGACGCCACGAGGCTGACGTCAAAGCCCATCTTCGTCCAGGCGAAGCGGGCGTGGGTGACGCGGCAAAGGGCCTTGACCACCCCCTCGCCGGGATTGAACAGAAGGTTGGCATGGATTTGCAGGGCGATGCCCGCGGCCAGGACGGCGCTGCCCGCCAGCACCTCCGCCACGCGCCCCCAGTACGCCTCCGGCACCCACAGCTCGCCCACCCACATCCCCAGGTCGATGAACACCCCGAAGAGGAGCACCACGCCCAGCTGCGCGTACTGAAGGGGCGGGAAGCCCCGCCCCAAGAGCGCCACCTGCCCCAACACAAAGAGGATGTTCACCGCGAAGGTCGCCATCCCGAAGGTAAGCGGCGTGAAGAAGGTGAGCACGTAGGGGAGCGAGGAGATGGGCGAGGTGCCCAGCCCCGCGCACGTCGTGAGGGCGACGCCCAGCCCCGCAAGGGCCAGCCCGCCCGTCAGCAACAGGCATTGGCGCATGAGGTTCGGATGGTAACGGCGCATGGAGGTTCCTTTCGGCCCGCGCATTTTACCACCGCGCCGACAAAACGCAAGCCGCCTACTTCGTGACGCTCGCGGGCGTCTGGGCCATTCTCCCGGCGAGGCCGTGGCCGCGCTGGCTCACCGGCTCCGCGTTCCCGCTCTACCTGCTCCACCTCTTTTTCAACGAGACGCTCACTTCCCTCATTTCCCGGTTCGCCCCCGAGGCCTTCCCCGGCTCCGTGGCGAACTATCTGGGCGTCTGGGCGGTCGCCGCCGCCGCGTCCATCTGCACGGCGCAGGCCCTGCGGCGATGGACGCCGCGGACGGCCAGGGTGCTCTTCGGCGGGAGGTAAGGGCGGGGCGGCTCAGCACTGGGGGTGGAGGAGGGGCGCAAGGAAACGGCCGGTGTGGGAGGCCGGGACTTGGGCGACGGCCTCGGGCGCGCCTTCGGCGACGAGGGTGCCGCCGCGGTCGCCGCCCTCGGGGCCAAGGTCAAGGATCCAGTCGGCGGACTTGATGACGTCGAGGTTGTGCTCGATGACGACGACGGTGTTGCCCTGGTCGCGGAGGCGCAGCAGGAGGGAGAGGAGCTTGTGGACGTCGGCGAAGTGGAGGCCGGTGGTGGGCTCG
Source organism: uncultured Kiritimatiellota bacterium (assembly GCA_944391085.1). GTDB lineage: Bacteria > Verrucomicrobiota > Kiritimatiellia > RFP12 > DVOR01 > Spyradenecus. The sequence goes on from CALXSE010000010.1 coordinate 37,749, forward strand.
TCGAGGATATAGAGCGTTTTGCCGGTGGCGCGTTTGGAGAGCTCGGCGGCGAGCTTGATGCGCTGGGCCTCGCCGCCGGAGAGGGTGGTGGCGGATTGGCCGAGCTTGATGTAGCCCAGGCCGACCTCGGCGATGGTGGCGAGCTTGTTGGCGATGGCGGGGATGGGGGCGAAGAAGTCCAGCGCCTCCGAGACGGTCATGTCCAGGACGTCGGCGATGGTCTTGCCCTTGTAGCGCACCTCGAGCGTCTCGCGGTTGTAGCGCGCGCCGCCGCACTGCTCGCAGGGGACGTAGACGTCCGGCAGGAAGTGCATCTCCAGGCGCTTCATGCCGTCGCCCTGGCAGACCTCGCAGCGGCCGCCCTTGACGTTGAAGGAGAAGCGGCCGGGCTTGTAGCCGCGCATCTTGGCGGCGGGGGTCTGGGCGAAGAGCTCGCGGATGGCGGTGAAGCAGCCGGTGTAGGTGACGGGGTTGGAACGGGGCGTGCGGCCGATGGGCGACTGGTCGATCTCGATCATCTTGTCGAGGTGCTTGAGGCCAAGGATGCGGCGGTGGCGCCCGGCAGGCTCGCGCGAGCCGTAGAAATGGTGCGCGAGCGCGCGCTTGAGGATGTCGTCGACGAGGGTGGACTTGCCGGAGCCCGAGACGCCCGTGACGCAAACGAAGCACCCCAGCGGCAGGCGCACGGTAAGGTTGCGCAGGTTGTTCTGCGTGCAGCCTTCAAGGGTCAGCCAGGCCTTGCCGGGCCTGCGGCGCTCGGGAATGGGCACGGCCTTGCGCCCGGTGAGGTAATCGGCGGTGAGCGAGCCCCTGCACCTGGGGAGCCCCTTGGCGGGGCCCTGGTAGACCACCTGGCCACCCTGCGAGCCCGCGCCGGGGCCGATGTCGACGATGTAGTCCGCGCGGCGGATCATCTCCTCGTCATGCTCCACGACGACGACGGTGTTGCCGCGGCGCTGAAGGCGGTGGAGCATGTCGATGAGGCGCTCGTTGTCGCGCGGGTGCAGGCCGATGGTCGGTTCGTCGAGCACGTAAAGCACGCCCACGAGGCCCGAGCCGATCTGCGAGGCCAGGCGGATGCGTTGCATCTCGCCGCCGGAAAGGGTTGAGCTCTCGCGGTCGAGCGAGAGGTAATCCAGCCCGACGTCCACCAGGAAGGCGATGCGCCTGCGGATTTCCTTGAGGATGTCCGCGGCGACGGTGCGCTCGTGCGGGGAGAGCGGCTCGGGGACGAGCGGGCCGCCGCCGCCCTCGGCCAGCGCGTCGAAGAAGGCCAGCGCGTCCCGCGCGGGCAGGTGCATCACCTCCGGCAACGTCCGCCCGCCGACGGTCGCCACGCGGCTCTCCGGGCGGAGGCGGGCGCCGGCGCAGTCGGGGCAGCGCTGGGGGGCGAGGAACTGGCTGAGCGTCTCGCGCGTCTCGTCGTTGTCGCACTCGGCGTAACGGCGGCGGAGGTTGGGGAGGACGCCCTCGAAGGGCTTGTCGGTGTGGTTGAGCACGCCCTTGATGACGTAGGCGAGCTGGACGCTGCGCGCGCCGGTGCCGTTCATCAGCTCGTCGCGAAACGTCCGCGGGAGCTTCTCGAAGGGCGTGTCGAGGTCGACGCCGCAGTACTCCGCGAAGGCGTAGAGCAGCCAGTTGTAGTACATCAGCAGGTGGTGCCCGCCGCGGCGCCAGCCCACGATGGCCTCGCGCAGGGGCTTGGACTTGTCGGGCACCACGAGATCCTCGTCGAAGACCATCAGCGCGCCGAGGCCCGAGCAGGTGGGGCACGCGCCGTAAGGGGAGTTGAACGAGAAGGAGCGCGGCTTGAGCGCCTCGAAGGAGATGCCGCAGTCGGCGCAGGCGTTCTTCTCGGAGTACAGCGTGCTTTCCCCGCCGACGACCTGCGCCTCCACCAGGCCGTCGGCCACACGCAGGGCCTGCTCCACGCTGTCGGTGAGGCGGCCGCGCAGGCCCTCCTTGAGGACGACGCGGTCGATCACCGCGTCGATGCGGTGGGGGCACTTCTTGTCGAGCTCGGGCCAGCCCTCCTCCACCTCCACCATCTGCCCGTCCACCCGGGCGCGGGCGTAGCCCTGGCGGAGCATCAGTTCGCGCACCTCCTCGTGGCGGCCCTTGCGGCCGCGGACGATGGGCGCCAGGAGGATGAGTTTCGTGCCCACGGGCAACCCCAACAGGCGGTCGACGATCTGCTCGGCGCTCTGGGGGTGGACCTCCTTGCCGCACTTGGGGCAGTGGGCGTGGGCGACGTTGCCCCACAGCAGGCGCAGGTAATCGTGCGTCTCGGTGACGGTGGCGACGATGGAGCGCGGGTTGCTGCCGCTGGCGCGCTGCTCGATGGAGATGGCCGGCGAGAGGCCCTCGATGCGCTCCACGTCGGGCTTCTGCAGCTGGTCGAGGAACTGCCGCGCGTAGGCCGAGAGGCTCTCGACATAGCGCCGCTGGCCCTCGGCGTAAAGCGTGTCGAAGGCCAGCGAGCTCTTGCCCGAGCCGGAGAGGCCCGTGATGACGGTCAGCGAGTTGCGCGGGATGCGCACGTCGATGTCCTTCAGGTTGTTCTGCCGCGCCCCGGTGATGACGATGTCGTCTGCCATAAAAGAATCTCCTCAACGGTCGCAGAAAGGCCGCACCTGCGCGATGTCCGTGGCGCCCGCGGCCACCATCGCCAGGCGGTCGACGCCCAGCGCGATGCCCGCCGTGGGCGGCAGGCGGGGCAGGGCCTCCAGGAAAGGCTCGTCGAGCGGATAGGTGGGCAGGCTGCGCGCCCGGCGCATGGCGATCGTCGCCTCGAAGCGCCGCCGCTGTTCGGCCGCGTCGGTCAGCTCGCCGTAGCCGTTGGCGATCTCCATGCCGCCGAGGTAGGCCTCGAAGCGCTCGGCCACGCGCGGGTCGGCGGGGTCCAGGCGGGCCAGCGCCGCGGCGGGGGCGGGGTAGTCGACGAGGTAGACAAGACCCTCGCGGGGGAGCGCGGGCTCGATCTTCAGCGCCATGTCCTCGTCAAAGCGATCCTCGTCCCAGGCCTCGAGGGGATCCCAGCCGGCGACCTCGCGGTAGAGGTCGGTCACGCGGAAGACGCGCGGGGCGTGGGCCCTGCCGAGGACGGCGGAGACCAGGTCCGCCACGTCCCGGTAGAGCGCCGCGATGTCGGCATTCGGGCGATACCACTCCAGCAGGGTGAACTCCGGGTTGTGCCGGCGGCCGCGCTCGTTCGCGCGGAAGCAGGGGCCCATCTGGTAAATCGGGCCCGAGCCGGCGGCAAGCAGACGCTTCATGTGCAGCTCGGGCGAGGTGCGCAGCCAGCGCCCGCCCGAGGGCGGGGGCTCCAGGAAGGCCTCGTTCGCCGGGGCGGGGATGCGCACGGGGGTCTCCACCTCCAGGAACCCCCGCGCGTCGAAGAAGTCCCGGATGGCGCGCGCCACCCGCGCCCGCCCCCGCAGCAGCTCCCAATCGAAAGTCTCACTCATAGGGCCGGGAATTATAGCACAACCCCGGCCGACGCCCTTCCGGGAGAGTGGCCCGTCCCCCCGCGTCCATCAGGGGGGAGGGGCAGGGACGGAGGGTTTGTGGTATGCTGGGGGGAAAAGGAGCAAAGATGGCGGACATCGTTTTGGATTGCGCGGGCGTGCGCCTGCCCACGGGGCTGACGCGCGCGGCGCTCATGCGCGCGGCGGGACGCTGCGCGGCGGCCGCGGAGCGCCTGGCGGGGCCGGACGCGCCGTGGCGCGAGATCACCATCCACATCACGCACGACGCGGCGAACCGGGAGATGAACCGCCGCATCCTGGGCCACGACTACCCCACGGACGTCATCACCCAGCGCTACGAGCCCTTCCCCTTCGAGCCGCCGGGGCTGGTGGCGGAGCTCTTCGTGAACGTCGACGAGGCGCGGCGCAACGCCGAGCGCCTGGGACGCACGTCCTGGGCCGAGGAACTCGTGCTCTACGTGGCCCACGGCTGCGACCACCTCACGGGCGCGGACGACGCGACGCCGGAAGGGCGGCGGGCGATGCGCCGCCGCGACCTGCGCTGGATGCGCGCCGCGCTCAAAGGGGGATGACGGCCTCCTCGATGGCGACCCGGGCCAGGGTGATGCCATGGGCCTTGCAGAAGGCCTTGATGTCGGCCAGCCGCCCAGGGCCGATGGCGGGGGTGGTGACGATGAGGCGCGTGGGCTGAAGTTTGGCCAGGACGTCGTCGGTGAGGGCCTCGAGGGGGCCAATGATGGGAAGGTCGCGGAAAATGCGCCCGCGGAGGCCCGGATTGTCGTCGAGGACGCCGATGAGGGCGACGTTGTTGCGCGTGACGTTGGTCTCAAAGAGGGTGATGTAGGCGCGCAGGCTCACGCCCGCGCCGTAGAAAAGGACGCGGGGGATGGAAGGCGTGGTGAGGGAGCGCCGGCAAAGCCGCGCGTTCTCGCTGGCGGCAAGCCATTGGAGAAAGGCCGTCTTGGCCAGACGCATGCCAAGGAGAGGGAGAGGGAGCGCGGCGGCCCAAATGATGTGGACCTCGGCCAAGGGCTCGGCCAGATCGCGCACCAAATAGGCCAGGCAGAGATGGGAGACCAGCGAGCCGAAGGCCACGGCGAAGAGGATCAGGAACGAATCCTTGCGCGTGGAGCGGCCCCAGATGCGCGTGTACGCGCGCACCGCCACCAGGCAGATGAGCACGGGGACCGTCCAGGCCAGGAAAAAGTTCGCCAGCCTCTGCCAGGCGTAACCCGGGAGGATGTCGCGGAAAAGCCAGAGGACGGCCGCGTAAAGCGCCGCCATGGAGACAAGGTCGCCCACCAGATAGAGGATGGACGTGACGGAACGGCGGCCGCACCGGGCGCCCGGCCGGGCCAACAGGCGCCCCGCGTCCCACAGCTCCACGGCGGTCATGGCGCGGACGACGACGACCGCGCAGGCGCCAAAGCCGATGATGAAGACCGTCGCCTTGGCCTCGCGCAGGGCCAGCGTGGCGAAGGCCACCGCGAGGAGCGCCACGGCCAGGGCGTAAAGCCCCAGGACGGCGCGGCGCTGGTTGCCGTGCGCCAGGGAAAGGAAACGGTGGTGGATGTGGTCGCGATCGGCCGTCATCACGGCGGAGGAGTGCGCGCCCCCGCCCAGCCCGGCGGCCTCCGGCTCGGCGCGGCGCAGGATGCGGCGGAGCGTGCGGCGCAGGATGGCCAGGCAGGTGTCGATGAGCGGCACGCCCAGGCAAAGGACGGGGACGACGATCGAGACCAGGAAGGCGTCGCTGCGGCGCGAAACCAACGCCGTCGTCGCCAGCGTAAGCCCCACGAACAGGCTCCCCGAGTCGCCAAGGAAGACCGAGGCCGGGTTGTAGTTGTAACGCAAGAAGCCCAGAAGCGCGCCGACGAAGACCGCCGCGACGACCGGCGTCATCCCGGGCATGACGAAGAAGGACGCACCAACCATGCCCACGGTGGCAATGATGGCCAGCCCGGAGGAAAGCCCGTCAAGCCCGTCGATGAGGTTGAAGGCATTGACGACGCCGATGTACCAGCACAGCGTGAGCGGGACGTAGACCCACGCCGAGCCCCCCCAGTCGCCCCACGCCGCCGGCAGCGTCAGGCGCGCGCCCGCCCAGCACAGGAGCGCCGCCGCGGCGACCTGCGCGGCAAGCTTGAGCAGGGGCGGCACGCCGAAGCGGTCATCCACGAACCCAACGCCCACCAGAAGCAGCGAGGCGGCCACGAAGGACGGGAAGATGGGCGCGAAGGCCGAGGCCGCCAACGTCTGCGGCCAAAGAAGCCACCCCACCGCGAGCGCCCCGTAAAAGGCCGCCACCACCCCGATGCCGCCGCCGCGCGGGATGGGCACGCGGTTGATGCGCCGCGCGTCGGGTTGGTCGACCGCGCCGATGCGGCGCATCAACCCGCGCGCCAACGGCGTCAGACACAGCGAGAAAACCAAAGCCACGGCGCCCAACACGGCGCATTGCCACAGCCGTTCCATCACAGAGCCTCCAAGATTGAGAGGGCTTCATCCATCAAGCCGGGCGACAGACCACGCCCGGAGGGAAGACACAGACCCCGCGCAAACAATCCCTCGCCCACGCCGCCAAGCACCGCGGGCGCGCCGCGGAAGACCGGCTGCAGGTGCATCGGCTTCCACACGGGGCGCGCCTCCAGCCCGGCGGCGGTGAGGGCCTCGACGGCGCGGAGCGGGTCGCGGCCCTCGAGGGTGACAACGGTCAGCCAATGGTTCGGCTCGCCATAGGGCGCGACGGGCATGGGCGCGGCCCAGGAAGGCAGGCGCGAGAGCCAATCCGCCCACACGCGCCTTTTGTCGCGCAACGCATCGCCCAAATGGCGGAACTGCGCCAGGGCGATGGCCGCGGGGACGTTGCCCAGGCGGCCGTGCGTGCCCAGGGCGCGATGCTCGTACCAGGGCACGGGCTCACGCGCCTGCCCGGCGAGCTTGCGGCAGCGGGCCAGCAGGTCAAGGTCGTCCGTCAGGAGCAACCCGCCGCCGCCGGCGGTGATGATCTTATTGCCGTTGAGGGAGTGGACGGCGGCCCAGGCGCCCTTGCCCGCGGCGCGGCCGCGGTAGGTGGCGCCGAGGGATTCGGCGGCGTCGACGACGAGGTAGACGCCGCGGGCGGCGCAAAGGTCGATGAGCGCGTCAAGGTCGCAGGATTGGCCGTAAAGGTCGGTGGCGACGAGGACGCGGGCGCGGGGGTGTTCCTCAAGGGCGCGCGCCGCGAGCGCCACGTCCATGCACCATGTGGCCGGGTCGGCGTCGACGAGGATGGGCGTCGCGCCGCGGTCGGCGAAGGGGGCGACGGAGGCGATGAAGGTAAGATCGCTGACGACGACCTCGTCGCCGGGGCGGATGTCAAGGGCACGGGCGAGGAGCTCCAGGGCCATCGTCCCGGAGACGGTGGCGAGCGCGCCGCCGAAGCCGAGGCGGGCCGCGGCCTCGCGCTCGAGGGCGTCGACCATGGGCCCGCAGGGGGCGATATAGTTGGAGTCCAGCGCCTCGGCGACGAGGTCGCGCTCGTCGTTCCCGTTCAGGAAGGGCGGGGAAAGGAAGGCTCTCATGCCTTGTCGCCGGAAGCCTCGTCGGCCTCGGCCTCCAATGGCGGCTTGCGGAAGGAATAGAAAAGGATGCCAAGCCACTCTTTGGCGTAATAGGCGAGGCGCCCGGCAGACTCCGGGTTGGGCAGCATCATCCAAAACGGGAGACTGCGTTCCTTGGCGTTGGTGACCATGAGCGTGCCCTCGTAATCGCAGCCCACGGGGATGAACTCCATCCCCGGCGCGCCCTTGAAGAGCATCATCGCGCGGGGCATGTGCCAGGCGGAGGTGACGACGAGCACCTTCTTGCAGCCGCGCTGCTTGAGGAGGGCGAAGGTCTTGGTGGCGTTGGTGGCGGTGTCGACCGCCTCGTTCTCGCAAAGAATCGACGCGCTGGGCACGCCGAGCGACTCCAGGAGGGGCTTCTCCGCCCGGATGGCGCCGGAGCCGGTGGGAACGATGAGCGGGGCCTTGCCGGCACGGAAAAGGCGCACGGCCATGATCGCGCGGTCGGCGCTCCAAAACAGCTCGGGATAGGGGACCGCCTCGGTGGCCGAGGAGACGCCGCCGCCGAGGACGACGATCGCGTCGGCGTTTGGGATGGCCTCCAGGGGCGTGGGCGGGAACTTGCGCTCCAGCGCGTACCCCGCCGCGGCGGAGACGGCCGGCAGGCCGGAAACAACGAGCACAACGTCCAGGAGCAGCACGCAGAGCGCGGGCCGGAAGGCCCTGCGCCACAGCAGCCACGCGGTCGCCAAGGCCAACCCGACGATGACGATCGAATAGGGCATACACAGCCACGTCAAGTACTTAAAGAGCGTGAACATCACACCTCCCTTTCTTGTATGCGGTGCAGCAACACCGCCAGACTCACAGCCAAATCCTCGCGCTGCACCAGCACTTCGTCCGGCACTTCCAATCGCGCGGGGGTAAAGTTCCAAATGGCGCGGATGCCGCCGGCGACCATCTGCTCGGCCACGCGCTGGGCGCGCTCGGCGGGGACGGTCAGGATGCCCAGCGGCACGCCCAGGCGCATGACCATCTCGGTGATCGCACCCGCGGAGAAGACGGGCGTGCCGGAGAGGACAAGGTTGCACCGTTCCGGCGCCGCGTCAAAGGCCGCCACGATCCGCAGCCCCTGCTTCCGAAACCCCGGATACCCCAGGAGCGCCGACCCCAGGCGCCCCACCCCGGCGAGCACCGCGGTCTGCTCGGAGGCCGCCCCCGTGAGGCGCTCCAGCTCCGCGACGAGCTCGGCGATGGGGAAGCCCACGCGCGGCGTGCCGCGCACGCCCGTGCGGGCCAGATCCTTGCGCACGAGGATGGGGTCGAGCCCCAACGCGGCCGCAAGCACGGCGCCAGAGGCGTGGCTACGCCCCTCCCGCCCCCATTCGCGCAGCACGCGCAGGTAGAGCGGCAGACGGTGCAGGGCCTTGGTGCCGAACGCGGCCATCACGCCTCCGTTCCGCTTTCCGTCAGGGGCGGCTCAGCCTCCGGCGCGGGCGGGGCCTCCGGCGGCGGCTCCTCCTCGCGGGGGCCGTGGACGTCGTAACTGATGAGGCGGCAATCCAGCGGGCCGTTCTTGAAGTCCAGGATGTCCCTGTGCCGCAGGCGGATCTTCAGCGAGAGCGGCCGCGAGGAGGTGAACACCCAGGCCGTCCAGCCGGCGGGGACGGCGTCATGCAGCCAGTTGCCGATGCCCTCATACAGCGGCACGAGGGCCTCCTCGGCCTCCAGGCGCTCGCCGTAGGGCGGGTTCATGAAGAGGATGCCGGGGGTCTTGGGCAACGGCGTGTCCGTGAAGTCCTCCACGAAGAAGTCGACGTTCTGCCCCACGCCGGCGGCGTTCGCGTTGCGGTCGGCGATATCGACGGCCCCCTCCTCCCAGTCCACCCCGATGATTTTGGGGAGGTCGGGGTCGTCGAAGGGGCGTTCGGCGGCCTTGGCCTGCGCCACCATCTCGCGCCAGATCTCGTGCGGGGTGGCGCCGAAGCGCTTGCGGACGCTGACGCCGGCGCGCTCGCCGGGGATGACGCTGTCCCACCCCTTCAGGTGCATGAAGGCGAAGTCGGAGCGGAAGGTTCCCGGGGCGATGCCGCGGGCCCAGAGCGCGGCCTCGATGGCCGGCGTGCCCGAGCCGCTGAAGGGGACGACGAAGGGGGCCTTGCGGTCCCATCCCGTGGCCATGACGCAGGCGGCGGCGAGGGCCTCCTGCATGGGCGCGAGCCAGCCTTCCTTGCGGTAGCCGCGGCGCGAGAGCGAGCCGCCGGAGGTGTCCAGGTAGATCTTTGCGTGGCTGCCCTCCCACCAAAGGAAGACGGCCGCGCCGGGGGTCCCTTCCGTCAGGCGCGTGCCGAAGGTGCGCTCGTAGCGGCGCTTGAGGGTCTGGAAGTCGATCCGGGAGACGGGCAGCTCGCCGGACATCAGGTCGTAGCCGTCCACCTCCACCAGGAGCTCGGCGCGCTCCTGCTCCGCGGGCAGCCCGGCGATCCAATCCTCGAGGGCGGCGCGCACCAGGCGCATGGCGCCGCGCAGGGGGGCGTGGCGGTCCAGCAGCTCCTTGCCGTCGGCCTCGACGCGCACGGGCACATAGTCGCCCACGGTGGGGCGGCGGCCGCACTTGGCGCGCATCCGGTCGACGATCGCGTCCTTGAGGCGCAAGGTGGGCATCCGCGAGTCGCGGATGGCGTCCACGTTGGTCGTCGCGTTGCTGACGAAGAAGGGCTGGTCGACGTCGAGCACCTGCTCCCAGGGCGCGTAGTAGGCCAGGCGGTAGAGGTCGTCGAGCGTGCGGCAGCGCACGTCCTGCACAAAGGGCCAGAGCACGCGCTGCGCCGTGCGCAGGCAGAGGTTCAGGCGCATGATGTCGCGGCAGGCGTTCTTCGCGCGGATGCCCACCATCGTCTCGTTGTCGCCGAGGATTTCGTAGCCCATTTCCTCCAGCTCCCGGCGCAGGAAGGGGACGATCCCCTTGCCGCAGGAGATGGCGAGCGTCGTCTTGTCCGTCCAAACGTTGCGCATGTGCCGCCCCCTCAGGCCATGGCCTCGGCGAGCGCACGGCCGAACTCGGAGCACTTCACCTCGCGCGCGCCCTCCATGAGCCGGGCGAAGTCGTACGTCACCACCTTCGCGGCGATGACCTTGTCCATCGCGGCGATGATCTTGTCGGCGGCCTCCGTCCAGCCCATGTAGCGCAGCATCATCTCGCCCGAGAGGATGAGCGAGCCGGGGTTCACCTTGTCCAGCCCGGCGTACTTCGGGGCCGTGCCGTGCGTCGCCTCGAAGACGGCCGCGCCGGTGGCGTAGTTGATGTTCGCCCCGGGGGCGATGCCGATGCCGCCCACGCAGGCGGCCAGCGCGTCGGAGACGTAGTCGCCGTTCAGGTTCAGCGTCGCGATGACGTCATACTCCGCCGGGCGCGTCAGGATCTGCTGCAGGAAGGCGTCGCAGATGCAGTCCTTGACGACAATCTCGCGCCCCGTGCGCGGGTTCGCGAAGCTGCGCCACGGGCCCTCGCCGATCTTCCGCGCGCCGTACTCGCGCTCGGCCAGCGCGTAGCCCCAGTCGCGGAAGGCGCCCTCGGTGAACTTCTGGATGTTGCCTTTGTGGACCAGCGTCACGGACTTGCGGTCGTTGGCGATGGCATACTCGATGGCCGCCCTGATGAGGCGCTCGCTCCCCTCGCTCGACACCGGCTTGACGCCGATCGAGCTCGTCTCGGGGAAGCGGATTTTCGTGACGCCCATCTCCCTGGTCAGGAAGTCGATGACCCGCCTCGCCTCGGGCGTCCCACTCATCCACTCGATGCCCGCGTAGATGTCCTCCGTGTTCTCGCGGAAGATCACCATGTCCGTCAGCTCCGGGTGCAGCACCGGCGAGGGCACCCCCTTGAACCACCGCACCGGGCGCAGGCACACATACAAATCCAACAGCTGGCGCATCGCCACGTTGATCGAGCGGATGCCCCCGCCCACCGGCGTCGTCAGCGGCCCCTTGATGGAGACGAGGCAGTCTCGGCACGCCTCGATCGTCTCCTCCGGCAGCCAGGTGTTCGGGCCGTAGACCGCGTTGGCCTTCTCGCCGGCGTAGACCTCCATCCAGGCGATCTTGCGGTCGTCGCCATAGGCGGCCTTGACCGCCGCGTCCCACACCACCATCGCCGCGGCCGTGATGTCCGGCCCCGTCCCATCCCCCTCCACGAACGGGACGATCGGGCGATCCGGCACCCGCAGGCGCCCATCCGCGCCCATCGTGATCTTCTCGCCGAACGCCGGTTCCACAATCTTCTGGTAAGCCATAGCCGATACTTCCTCTCGAAAAACGAAAGCATGATTATAGCACATTCCCCCACCCCTCCGCCGGGCGGGCCCGGGGCACGGCACGGGCCCGCCCAACCCGCCAGGCCCTGCCCGCCATCCCCTACGGCCGCCCGGGACGGCCCGGCGGGGTTTGATTGGGGGGCGTGGATTTGGTAAAGTGTGGGCGTTATGGCGAGTTTTGGCTACGTGGCGCTGAATGGGCAGCGGGCGAAGGTGACGGGGTCTGTCGAGGCCGCGGACCGGCGCGGCGCGTTGCTGGCGCTGAAAGGCCAGGGGCTGACGCCGCTCTCCATCGCCGAACAGGCGCCGGCGAAGGGGGAAAAGAGCGCGAAGGGCTCGTTTTGGACGCTTTCCTCGGGGCCGGCCAAGAAGATGAAGCCGGCGGAGGTGCTCCTCTTCACGTCAGAGCTGGCCGACCTCATCGAGGCCGGGATGACGCTGGGCGCGGCGCTGAACTCCCTGGCGAACCAGGGCGACCCGAACAGCGGCGTCTGCGTGGTGGCGGCGGACCTGCGCGACCGGATCATGCGCGGCGAGGCCTTCTCCGACGCGGTGGGGGCGCACACGGAGACCTTCCCTGGGATTTACGGCAACATGGTGCGCGCGGGCGAGGCCTCGGGCGCGATGGTGGAGGTGCTCCACCGCCTGACGGAGCATTACGAGCGCAACCAGTCGATGCGCAGCAAAATCGTCTCGGCGCTGACGTACCCGTGCATCGTGCTGGGGATGGGCGTGCTGGCGGTGATCTTCGCGATGATCAAGATCGTGCCGCAGTTCACCGAGCTCTTCGCCAGCATGGGCAAGGAGCTGCCCCTGCCCACGCGGATGCTGATGGGGATGAGCGAAGGCCTCCTGAAATACGGCATCCTGTACGCCATCGGCCTGGTGGCCGCGGTGGCGCTGCTGCGCAAATGGTGCAAGGGCCCGGGCCGGATGCGGTGGGACGCCTTCAAGCTGCGGATGCCCCTGGTGCGCGGGCTGGTGGCCAACGGCGCCTACGCCTCGCTGGCCTACACGATGCAGACGCTGCTCGCGAACGGCGTGAACGTGCTCCAGGCCCTGCGGATCTCCGAGGAGACCTGCGGGAACGCCGTCATCGGGGCGGAGCTCCGGAAGGCGCGCGAGCGCGTCACCGACGGCACCACCATCTCCGGCCCCCTGGCGCAAGGCGGGGTCTTCCCCCGCATGATGACCGACATGATGGCCCTGGGCGAGCAGACGGGCAACCTGCCCGGCGCCCTCGGCCACATCGGCAAACGCTACGAGGCGGAGCTGAACCGTAACATCAAGGTTTTCACCACCGCGCTGGAGCCCCTGCTGATTCTGCTGGTGGCGCTGGTGGTGGGGTTCGTGGCCATCGCCATCCTCTCGGCGGTCTTCTCGGCCACGTCGGCAATGGGCCAGTGAGCCCGGAAAGGACACGGACATGAGCAAGAACCGCAAAAACCGCCGCGCGGGCTTCACCCTGGTGGAACTGCTGCTGGTGATCACCATCCTGGGCATCCTCGGCACGGTGGTCGTCGTCAACTTCGGCGACGTGGGCGGACGCGCCCGCGCCGAGACCACCCGCCAATCCATCGCCGCCATCGCCCAGGCCTGCGAGATGTACCGCGTGCAGGTGGGCCGCGGCTATCCCAAGAGCCTCGAGGACCTCACCGTGGGCATCAACGACGAGGAGCCCCTCCTCAAAAGCAGCGACCTGAACGACGGCTGGGGCGCCCCCTTCGAGTACAAGACCGAAAACGGCAACCGCAAGTACACCCTCCGCTCCGCCGGCCCCGACGGCCAGATGAACACCGAGGACGACATCACCAACTGAGGCCCCATGACCCTGGACGACACCATCGAAGTGGCCGTCGCGGGCGAAGCGCGCGAGCGCGTCGTGCCCTACGGCACGCACCTGGGCGCCATCCTGCCCAAGGAGATGGGCGGCCTGCCGACCATCGCGGCGCTGGTGAACAACGACGTCCTCCCGCTGGACACCCCGATGGTGGTGGACGCCCGGATCAGCCCCCTGACGCTGGCCGACGAGGAAGGCTGGCAGGTCTACCGCCGCACCCTCTGCTTCCTGCTGGCCAAGGTCCTGCACACGGCCTTCCCGGAGACCCGGTGCCGGGTGCGCCAAAGCTTCGGCCACAACGCGCTCTTCTGGTCGTGGGACGTGCCCGAGGCCGAGCGCGAGGCCAAAGTGGCCGCCCTGCGCGGGCAGCTGGCCGCGCTCGTGGCGCGCGACGCGCCGATCGCCCACCGCGTGGTGGGCTACGAACAGATGCTCCAGGGCTTCCGCGAGCACGGCCAACGCGACAAGGCGCTCCTCCTGGAGCACCGCAACCCGCCCTATCTGGGCATGGCCGTCTGCGAAGGCTTCTACGACCTGCCCCAGGGCGTGCTGGCCACGCGCACCGGGGTCATCCGCCTCTTCGACATCCTCCCGCTGCGCGACGGCTTCGTGCTTGAGTTCCCCGACCACAGGACGCCCACGGAGCTCGACCCCATGCCGCCGTACGACTTCCTCTTCGAGGTCTACGCCGAGCACCTGCGCTGGGGCGAGATCATCGGCATCCGCAACGCCGGCGAGCTCAACGCCGCCATCGCCGACGGCTCCGTGGCCGACGTCATCAACACCGTCGAGGCCCTGCACGAGAAGCGCCTCTCCGGCTTCGCCGACCGCATCGCCGCGCGCACGCCGCGGCCGCACGTCGTCCTCGTGGCCGGGCCCAGCTCCGCCGGCAAGACGACCTTCGCCATGCGCCTGTGCACCCACCTGCGCGTGCTGGGCCTGCGCCCCACCCTGCTCTCCACGGACAACTACTTCGTGGGCGACAGCCGCAACCCGCGCGACGAGCACGGCAACCTGGACTACGAATGCCTCCAGGCCGTGGACGTGCCGCGCCTGAACGCCGACCTGCTCCGGCTCCTCGCCGGCGAGGCCATCCCCCTGCGCAAGTTTAACTTCCGCGAGCACGAAGGCTACGACTCCGACGAGACGCTGACGCTGGACCCCGCGCGCGGCGTCCTCGTCATCGAGGGCATCCACGCGCTGAACCCAGACCTCACCCCGGACATCCCGCGCGAGGAGAAGTTCCTCATCTACGTCAACGTCCTCACCCAGGTGGCCATCGACAGCCACAACCGCGTCTCCACCCTCGACAACCGCCTCCTGCGCCGCATGGTGCGCGACGGCCAGTTCCGCGGCCGCAGCCCCCTCGAGACGCTCCGCCTCTGGCCCAGCGTGCGCGCCGGCGAGGACAAGTGGGTCACCCCCTTCCAGCACCATGCAGACGCCGCCTTCAACACCGCGCTCGACTACGAGATCCCCGTGCTGAAGACCCTCGCCAGGCCCCTGCTCAACCAAATCAAGCCCCACCACCCCGAGTTCGTCGTCGCCCGGCGCCTCTCCTGCTTCCTGCAGAACTTCGCCTCCATGCCGATGTCCGACGTGCCCACGAACTCCATCCTGCGCGAGTACCTCGGCGCCTCGCGCCTCCGCTACAAGTAAAGGAACGACATGGCAGAACCCATCATCGGACGTCTGGTCGCCGGCGAGGAGGCGCAGGTGCGCCGCGCCTACGCGCGCTTCGAGGCCCAGCCCGTCACCGAGCGCCGCCTCACCGACGACGCCTGCCCCTACGGCGAGGCCGAGACCACCCTCGCGGGCGAGGCCAGCGCCGAGGGCGTCGGCACCTTCGAGCGCAAGCGCCGCCCCGTCCTCACCTTCGGCCCCTCGGCCATCGGCGGCTGGTGGATCCACCGCTCCGACCTGCGCGAGCAGCTCGACGTCAAGGTCTCCGTCCGCAACGTCTGGACCAGCGCCCGCAACATCGTCCTGCGCGCCGGCTCCCCGCACAACTACCTGCGCATGGTCGAGCACATCGTCGCCCTCCGCCTGGGCCTCGGCGTCGACAACGTCCGCCTCGCCATCGCCGGCGGCGACCCGCCGCTCTTCGACCGCTCCAGCCTTGACCTCGTGGAGGCCGTCGAGCGCGCCCGCGTCGTCCCCACCGGCAAGCCCGCGCGCTACGTCACCGTCCGCGAGCCCGTCACCATCGGCGGCGCGCGCGGCGACTTCGTCACCCTCCTCCCCGCCGAGCCCGGCGACCGCCGCCTGCGCCTGGACGTGGCCATCTCCTGGGACACCGTCATCGGCGACCAGCGCATCCAGGTGGACCTCACGCCCGAGACCTTCACCCGCGGCGCCGGCGCCCGCACCAACGCCACCCAGGCCCAATACCTCCTCTCCAAGACCGTCGGCCGCCTCCTCGCCGAGACGCGCAACATGGGCTACACCCCCGACAACATCCTCATCCACGGCAGGCGCGGCTTCATCACCCAGCCCCGCCCCGAGTTCGACCTCGGCGAAGGCCGCAGCTGCGAGCCCGTCTGGCACCGCACGATGCTCGACCTTGTGGCCGCGCTCGCCCTCATCGACCGGGGCCGCTTCTGCGGCACCGTCAAATCGTACCGCGCCGGCCACACCCTCGACGTGCGCCTCATGACGCTCCTTTACCTCCTCGACCTCCTGGAGCCCTTGCCATGAAGAAAACCGTCCTCTGGTGGGGCCGCTTCGACCCCGCCTACTCCCGCAACCGCGTCTACATCGCCCTCTTCAAGGAGCTCGGCTGGGACGTCCGCCTCTTCCCCGTCAAATACTGCTGCGCCCTCGGCGACCTGGAGTGGCTCATCCGCGGCGACAAGGCCCTGAGGCCAGACCTCGTCTGGGTGCCCGTCGCCCGCCAGCGCGACGCCGCCGCCGCCACCCGCTGGGCCCGCCGCCGCGGCATCCCCATCGCCTTCGACCCCATGATTTCCGCCTGGGACAAAAAGGTGCTCGAGCAGCGCAAATGGAAGGCCGAGGAACCCCGCGCCAGGCGCCTCCTCGCCTGGGAGACCAAGCTCTTCAACGGCGTCGACCGCATGATCTGCGACACCTCCTGCCACGCCGATTTCTTCCATGCCCACATGGGCGTCCCCCGCGACAAGCTCCGCGTCCTCTTCACCGGCACCGACGAGCAGGTCTTCAAGCCCGCCGAACGCCCCGAGGACGACCCCCCGCACGACCCCAAGGCCCCCCTGCGCATCCTCTACCACGGCGCCTACCTTCCCCTCCACGGCACCGAGGTCATCGTCGAGGCCGCCCGCCGCACCCAACACCTCAACGTCCACTGGGACTTCCTCGGCTGGGGCGCCTACAAAGCCGCCACCGAGGAAAAGGCCAAAGGCATCGCCAACGTCACCTTCCTCGAAAAGGTCCCCTACGTCGACGTCCCCCGCGTCATCCGCACCGCGGACATCGTCCTCGGCGTCTTCGGCACCACTGAGAAAGCCTCCCGCGTCATCGGCAACAAAGTCTACGAGGCCATGGCCTGCTGCCGCCCCGTCATCAACGAATACTGCACCGGTTACCCGCCCGAGGCCAAGGACTGCCCCGCCATCACCTTCATCCCCCCGGGCGACCCTCAGGCCCTCGCCGACGCCGTCATCCCCTGGATCGACCGCCGCGACGAGCTCCACGCCCTCCGCCGAACCGCCCGCGACTTCTTCGAGCGGCACCTGTCCATGGCCGTCATCAAAAAACAGCTCGCCGACATCCTCGCCGACCTCGGCCTCTGACCGCCCCCACGCAAACGCCTTCCCCTGTCCACACCTAAGCCACCGCCTCCACCCACGATGACGGTTCGGGCTTCCTTTTGGAAAACGGAGACGCCCCCATGAAAAGACGCCACCTAGCCACGCTCCTCGCGCTTCTCGCGGCCTTCGCGGCGCACGGCGGCGAGGTCGGCGCGGACGAAGCCAAGTGGCCCGCCGTCTACCTCGACAGGCTCCTGTGCGCCATCGAGAGCGAAGGGGAACTCTCCGCCCCGGAGGCCTATGAACGCATCGAGGACCTCGCCGCCTTCGGCTACACGTACAACGACAACCTCCTGAGCGCGCCCCTGCCCGAGCCGGCCATCGAGGTGACGGACGTCGCGCCCGGGGCCATGCGCTTCCGTCTGGTGGACGCAGGGGATGCGGACGGCTCCGCCGCCGAACTCGCCACGCGCGACATCCCCGTCACCCTCGAAGTCGGCTCGACGCCCGGCACCCTCGAACCCGTGGAGGCAACGCCGACCCTCGTGGATAAGGCAACCGGCGTCTTCGAGGTGAACTTAAAAGAGAAAACATCCGCCCCCACGCGCTTCTTCCGCCTCCGCGCCCGCCCCAATCCATGACCGCGGCCCGCCGCGCCCCACAAAAAAGCCCCCGGCCTCACAACGAGGCCGGGGGCTTTTTGTTGCCGTCAGGCAGGCTTACGCCACGCGGCGGCGGAGCGCCACCCCCGCCACGCCCAGCGCCAGCAACGCCAGCGCCGTCGGTTCGGGAATATTCGTGATGGTTGCCGTGCCATACCCGACGTAAGGCGCCCAACCGGTCTTTTCCGAGGTGCCTTGCATGACGGTAACGCCAGAAGTGCCGGCGCCCGCCGTGTTCGTCACGGCAATCACGAAGTTCACAGGCGTCCCCGCCGAATCGACGACATGCAGCGTGAAGCCCGCTTGGAGCGACACCTCCTTCGTGAAGGCGAACTGGAGCACCTTGCCGTCGCCAGAGCCGTTCGTGGTAGAGGAGTATTCCGCGTCCGCCGTGACGACGAGCAAGGATTTCGCCACCTCCGAACCGGAAGCGTTCCGGATGCTGAGATAGACATCCGTGAAATCGACCGAACTGTTCAGGGCATTCTCGCAAGAGGCAATGCTGATGGCCGAAACGGCGCTCGAGGGCGCGCTCGACACCTTCAGGTAAACCTCTTTGTCGTTGCTCCCAGAAGTGTAGATGTTGCCCTTAATGTCCCCGGTGGGGAGCGTGGGCGAACTCGTCCAATCCCACTCGATTGTCACCGCCTGGGCGGCGCCGAGGGCCAGTGCGGCGAAGGCCGCTGTGAGAAATGTCTTCTTCATGTGTGTCGGTTCTCCTTCCCCGCCCGAGGGGTGGCCGAAGGAGGTCGGGGCGGGAAAGACGGGGGACCCCTTCGGTGTTGCGCCACGGACACGCGCCCGTGTGCGCCCGTTCCCGCCGCCCGACACAGCCATATAAAAAGACGCACCGCCTTTTTACGCTCTACTGAGGCCCTAGGAAAGCCCTGTCAAGAACGTGCAAAGAAAGTGCGCCAAATATGGCGCACTTTGCCGAACACGCTGTCTTGACATGAAGTTTCCTAGGTTTCAGTAGACAGCTGTTTCGCGCAAAGCGCAAACGGAGCCGTGGCTTTCCCACGGCGTGCCAATAGCATAGCACTGCAGGACGCAGGTGTGCAAGTCTTTTTTGGGAACCCTTGCCGCGAGGTGCGCGGCTTTGCTAGACTGCGGGCAAAGTCCTCTCTGGCGCGCCTTCGCCCAGGCCGCCGCCGCAAAGACGTTCCGTTCCCAAGGATCGACCCCATGAAGCTTCCCCTTCTCCTCCCCTGCCTCGCGCTCCTGACCGGCTGTGCCACCGAGCGGCTTGTCTTTTCGGACGAGTTCGACCGCGAGGGCCTGCCCGACCCCGCCGTCTGGCGCTACGAGGAGGGCTGGGTGCGCAACGAAGAGGCCCAATGGTATTCCAAGGCCGACCCCGCCAACACGTGGATTGAGGACGGCACCCTGCGCCTCACCGCGCGCGAACTCGAAGCGCCCCGCCCCAACCCCGCCGAGAACCCCGCCGGCCCGGGCCGCCCCTGGGGCCCCGCCCGCGACGCCATCCGCTATACCTCCGGCTCCATCGACACCAAAGGCCGCTTCGCCTTCCAATACGGCCGCGTCGAGGTCCGCGCCCGCCTCCCCAAAGGCAAAGGGCTCTGGCCGGCCATCTGGACCCTCGGCGTCTGGGGCCGCCATCCCGCCTGCGGCGAAATCGACATCATGGAATACGTCTGGTCCTCCCACGACCGCGTCTGGGCCACCCTCCACTTCCCCGGCCGCTACGAGATGCCCGCCGACAAACGCTCCGGCGCCTACGCCGGCCCCGAGGTCCAGGACGGCCGATTCCACCTCTACGGCATGGTCTGGGACGCCGAACGGATCACCTTCACCTTCGACGGCAAGCCTTACTACACCTTCGCCCTCGACCGCGTCAACCAGCCCGACGGCACCAACCCCTTCCGCCAGCCGCACTACCTCAAGCTCAACCTTGCCCTTGGCACCGAGGCCAACTGGGGCGGCCCCCTCGACCCCGCAGTCCTCCCCGCCGCCTTCGAGGTCGATTACGTCCGCATCTACCAATGAGGCGAACGCCCCTCCCCGCCGGCTCGGCCCGCGTCCGGAGCGCACCGGGGCAGAGAGCCGCCTCGCGCCTTGGGAAGAGGCGAACAGGCGGGCCTGAAGCGCCGCGGCGGCCGGCTTTTTGATATACTGCGCGTATGTTTCCGCTCTTCCTCGCATTGAAATATCTTCGGCCCAAGCGGGGGGTGGCGTCCGTGGTGACGCTGCTTTCCGTGCTTGGGGTGACCATCGGCGTGGCGATCGTCATCATCGTGCGGGCGGTCTTCACCGGCTTCGGCGACACGTGGGAAAGCAAGATCCTGGCCTTCAAGCCGCACATCGTGGTGCAGCCGGCCTACCGCGGGGCCCTGGGGCAGGTGGACGCATTGTGCGAGGCCGCGGAGGCCCTGCCTGGGGTCGAGGCGGCCTCGCCGAGCATCGAGACGCGCGTGCTGGTGGAGTTCGACCGGCGCATCCTCGCGCCCATCCTGCTGGGGGTGGACGCGGCGCGGATCCAGCGGATGCTCCCGATCAGGATGTGGCAAGGGGACTTCGACCTCTCGGGCGACGGGGTGGTGATCGGCGTGGACATGGCGCGGCTCCTGGGGCTGGGCGTGGGCGACGAGCTGCTCGTCTACTCCCCGATGAACCTGATTGACAAGGACGAGATCTATTTCCCCGAGCGCCTGGCCGTGCGCGGGATCTACGAGACGGGCCAGGCGGAGTACGACGGCAACTTCGTCTTCGTCTCCCTGCCGGTGGCGCGGGATCTGGCGGGGCTCGACTTCGGCGCGAACAGCGTCAGCCTGCGCGTGGCAGAGCCTCAGGCGCTGCGCCCCGGCGAGGGGCTGGTGGAAGGCGTGCGCCGCGCCGCCGAGGCCCTCTACGGCCCGAACCGCTGCCGGGTGCGGACCTGGCAGGAGCTTGACAGCCTCATCTTCAATGCCGTCGCCACCGAGAAGAACATGATGACGCTCCTGCTGATCTTCATCAGCGTGGTGGCCGTCTTCTGCGTGGTGAACACCATCATCGTCATCACCGTGCAGAAGACCGACGAGATCGGCCTCCTGAAGTCGCTGGGCTTCTCGACCCGCCAGCTGACGATGACCTTCGTGCTCTACGGCTGGGTGCAGTGCATCCTCGGCACGGCGCTGGGCATCGGCCTGGCCTTCCTGGTGCTGCACAACCTCCAGAACTTGGTGGACCTGCTGGCGCGCCTGGGCGTGGAGGTCTTCCCCAAGGCCATCTACGGCCTGGACGCCCTGCCGTGGCGCGTGGTGCCGGCGGAGATCGCGCAGGTGGCCCTCCTGGTCGTGCTCTTCTGCGCGTTGGCCTCGCTGCTGCCCGCATGGCGCGCCGCCGCCCTGAACCCCGTCGAAGCCCTGCGCAAGGAGTGAGCCATGGACACCGCGCCCGCGCTCGAAGCCGCCGACCTCCACAAAGCCTACGCCCTCCACGGCAAACGCCTCGAGATCCTCCGCGGCGCCAGCCTCGCGGCCCGCCCCGGCGAGACGCTCGCCATCGTCGGCCGCAGCGGCGCGGGGAAATCGACCCTCCTGCACGTGCTCGGGGGGCTGGACAGGCCGGACGCCGGCGCCGTGCGCGTCCTTGGGCAAGACCTCTACGCCATCTCTGCGCGGCGGCGGACGCGCCTGCGCGCCACGGCCATCGGCTTCGTCTTCCAGGCCTACCACCTCCTCCCCGAAATGGACATCACCGAGAACGTCATGCTCCCGGCCATGGCCCTGGGCAGGCTCTCGCGCCGCGCCATGCGTGCCCGCGCCGAGGGGCTCCTCGCCCGCGTCGGCCTCCAGGACCGCCTGCGCCACACGCCCCTCGAGCTCTCCGGCGGCGAACAGCAACGCGCCGCCATCGCCCGCGCCCTCATGAACGAGCCCGCCCTCCTCCTGGCCGATGAGCCGACCGGGAACCTCGACGCCGCGACCGGCGCGCAGGTGCTCGACCTGCTCTTTGAGCTCGCCCGCGAGCGCCAAGCCCTCCTCGTGATGATCACGCACAGCCCCGAGACCGCCGCCCGGTGCGCGCGGACGCTGCGCCTGGAAAACGGCATCCTCACGCCCTGACCGCCTCAGCGCCGCAGCAGGGCGCGCAGCAGCAACCAGATGGGCAACGGCGTGACCGCGAGCGCCGCCGCGAAAAGCAACGCCGCCCCCAACCCTATCTGCCCCCACGGCACGGCCAGCACGGTCGGCAACCCGCCGAAGGGCATCCACGCCAGCGTCCACCCCGTGAACCCCCAGCCGACCGAAAGCCCAAGCGCCAGCGACAGCACGGCCGCCGCCACGCAGAGCAGCAACGCCTGCGCCAACAGGAAGCGCCCCAGCTGCCCGCGCGTCATCCCCACGGCATGGAGCGTGCGCAGTTCGCCCGACATCGCGCGGACATTCGCCGACAAGAGCGAGACGAAGCCAAAGCAAAGGATGACCAGCGACCACAGCGGGATGCGCGCCAACCCGCCCAACAGCTCCGCGCTGTGCGCCAACGTGCCCTCGGCGATCTCATCGCGCAGATGGACCGCGGCGTTCGGGACGGCCACACCCGCCCCCGGGCCAACGCCGCGCCCGCGCCAAGGCTCAGGGTCGGCCTCGGCCAGCCGCTGAAGCCTGAGCTCAAGCCAATCCGCGGCGGAATAAAGCGCCTCTGCGTCAGACGCCGCCGGCAGCGCGTCGACCCAAAGGAAACGGACGCGCGCCGCGGCCTCGGGATCCCACGCCGCGGCGACGTCGCGCCCCACGAAGACCGGCCCAAGCGTGCCGAAGGGCGCGCCGTTGCGGGCGCGGAGCCCGGCACGGGCGGTGACGAGGTGCCAGTTGCAACGGACGATCCGGGTGATGGTGAGCGGGAGCGAATGGACGGCCCCCGCGGCATCCTTGCGCTGGATGGTGAAGGTGTCGCCGACGCGCAGGCGGCATTGGCGCGCGAACATCTCCGTGACGGCGACGCCCGCCTCCCCCTTGGTGCCGATGAGCAGGACGTTGTTCTGGGCGGGCGTGCGGCCGGCGCGCGCGGCAAGGGCCTCGAAATCCGCGTCCGCCAGGCGGTACTGCTCGGCGAAGAAGGGCCGCAGGGGCAGGCCGGCCTCGCGGCGGATCCCCTCGGCGCAGGCGGGGCTCACGCCGTTGGGCAGGAGGGAGACGATCGCGGGCGGCAATTCGCGCGAGGGGATGAAGGGATCGGTCAGCGAGGCGCCCCAGATGTGGATGGCGAAGAAAGCGCCGAGCCCCGTGGCAAGCGTCAGCGCCATGCGAGCGTTGCGATCCGCCGAGCGCGTCAGGACGCCGCGCAGAAGCTCGTGCCGCAGCCCCAACGCCGCCCCGAACGGACGGGCCAGCAGGCGTTCGCACAGCGCCAGCAGCGGGCGCGTCAGGGCGATCAGCCCGAAGACGGCAAGCGGCAGCCCCGCCACGAGGAACCACGCGCTGCGAAGCCACGGGTTCGGCGTGAAGGGCAGCGGCGTGAGCGCCACGGGCGCCAGGCAGAGCACCGCCCAAACCCCGCGCCGCACCGGATGCGCCGCGCGCCAGGCCTCCGGGCGCACGCGCAGGTCGCAGGGGCTGAGCCGCGCGGCGCGGCGCAAGGGCACGCAGAGCGCGACGCCCGCCGAAAGCAGCAGCAACGCCGCAGTCGCCGCCGACGTGACCCACCCCACCGCCAGCCCGTCCGGAAAAGCCAACGGGTGAGCCACCACGAAGGCCGCCAGCACCACCACCCCGACGAGAGCCCCGAGCACGCCCCCCACCTCGGCGAGGAAGGCGGCCTCGCACGCGACCAACCCGGCCAGCTGCCGCGCCGTCATGCCGAGCGCGCGCAGACGGGCGTAGCGGACGCGGTTCTGCTCCAGCCCCATGCAGAGCGCGTTGACGATCATACAGAACGTGGCGACGCACGCCAGCGCCACGAGGAGCGGCAGTTGGAAAAGCAGGTTGTTCGTCGCGTCCGAGCGGAGCTGGCGAAGCAACCCCTGGCGCGTCACGAGGGTGGCCGCGTCGTCATCCGGCGCGGCCGTTCGGACGGCCTCGGCCAGGGCGTCCGGCGAGCGGAAAGGCTTGAGGCGGATGAGCATCAGGTTGCACCGTCCCCGGGTCTCGGCCAAGGCCGCGGCGTCGGCCAGCGCGTCGCTGGCGAACATCGTGGGGAAACCGCCGACGGGGCGGACGCGCTCGGACAGATAGCCGCAGATCGTGGCCTCGACGCGGCCCGCGGGCGTGACGACCGGCACCTTCGTGCCCACCGGCGGCGCACCGTCCAGCCCCCCCTCGCCAAAGGCGCGCGGGGAGATGGCGAACTCCGGCTCCGGCGCGTCGGCGCGCGGCCAGCGGCCCGCGGCCAGGCCGTCCGGATAGGGGCATTCGGGAAAGTCGCGAACAGGCGCGATGCCGCCGCCCACGCCCGGGCCCTGCGGGGGACGGCCCTCGGGGCGCCAGTCGATGCGGCAGCGGAAGACCGTGGTGGCAAGGACGCTCGCGACGTCGGGCGAGGCCTTGACGGCCTCGGCCACGGCGGGCGGGATCATCTTGACCGGCGAGCCGTGCGCGAGCGTCTGCATCCCGCTGCCCTTGGGCGCCGCGGCGGAGGCCCGCCCCGTGGCGACCCAGCAGTCGAAGGGGCGCCCCATGGCCTCGGCGAGCGGGCGGCATTGGGCGGCGGTCGTCTCGGCCAGGCCCACGGCCCAGGTCAGGAGCGCCACCGCGGCGGCCACGCCGAAGAGGGCGCAGGAGAGGCGCACGCGGTCGCGCCGCAGGACGTCCCGGAACAACAGGGAGAGCGCGCTCACGCCATGAGCCCCAGGTAGTCGGCGGAGACGCGCGCGGGGTCGTGGCCGGTCTCGAAGGCGCCAAGGATGCGGCCGTCGCGCAGGACGTGGACACGGTCGGCGGCGGCGGCGACCTGCGGGTCGTGGGAAATGAGGAGGATGGCGGAGCCGAGCTCGCGGTTGAGGCGGGTGAGGGTGGCGCAGAAGTCCGCGGCGGCAGGGCTGTCGAGGTTGCCGGTGGGCTCGTCGGCCAGGATGACGCCCGGCTCCATGGCGAAGGCCCTGGCGATGGCGGTGCGCTGGGCCTCGCCGCCGGAGAGGCGGTCGGCGGGCTGGTCGCGGCGGTGCCCCAGCCCGACAAGCCGCAGGAGGGTCTCCAGCCGTTCGGCGGGGAGGGCGCGGCCGTCGAGGAGCGCGGGCAGGGCGATGTTTTGGGCGACGGTGAGCGTGGGGATGAGGTTGCAGTCCTGAAAGACGATGCCCACCGCGCGGCGGCGCAGGAGCGTCAGCTCGCGGTCGGAGAGGCCGGAGAGGGCTCGGCCGGCCACGGCGACCTCGCCCGAGTCTGGCCGGAGGAGCCCCGCGAGGAGGTTCAGCAGGGTGCTCTTGCCGGACCCGGAGGGGCCCATGACGGCGTGGAAGGCGCCTTCCGGCAGCGTGAGGGAGACGCCGCGCAGGACGTCGAGGCCGCGGCCTTCCACGTGGAAGGATTTGCGCAGGTCGGTGGCTTGGAGGGCGTTCATGTCAGAAGCGATAGCGGAGCGAGAGCTCGAAGGTGCGGCCATCGTTGGCGAAGGCCTGGAGATTGCGGGCGGATTCGATGCCGCGCGAGTCGAAGAGGTTGCGCACGGCCAGCCCCAGCGTGAGGCGCTTGGAGAGGGGCAGGTCGAGCGAGACGTCGAAGGTGAGGAGGCGCTTGGCGATCTGATCCTCGCCGGCGGGCTGCCCGCGGAAGGTCATCATCCAACCGTCGCGCCAACGGCACCCAAGGCCGAGGACGGCGTCGTAGAGCCACGGGGCCTTGTAGCTGGTCCAGAGCGAGACGGCGTGCGGCGGGAAGCGGTCGAAGCGCAGCCCGTTGGTCTTGTCGTAATAGTCGATGTAGGCATAGGCCAGGTAGAGCGACCAGTTGTCGGTGATGTCGCCTGAGGCGGAAAGCTCCACGCCCTGCGAATAGGTCTTGCCGTCGTCGGCGTAGTAGCCCTCCCCGGTGAGGTCGTTGTCCATGGCGATGGGCGCGTTCGACTGGTCGATGCGGAAGAGCGTGGCCGCGAGCCACAGGCTGCCGGAGGGGTTCACGCGGATGCCGGCCTCTTTCTGCACGGCACGCCATGAACTGTCCAGGTAATCCGACTTCGCGGTGCCGGCGTTGCCGGGCCAGGCCTTGTAGTTGAAGTTCGGCGTCTCGGTGAGCGAGACGTTGGCGAAGAGGATGGCCCGGCCGGCCTCGAGGATGTCATAGGACACGCCGAGGCGCGGGGAGAAGGTCCACTCATGCACGTGGTTCACGCTGTCGTGCCAATCCGCGCGCACGCCGGCGATAACGCTGAGGCCGCGCCACTCCAGCAGATCCTGCACGCTGAGGCCGACCTTCTGCTGGCGCGTGTCGGAATAGCCCGAGGCCTTGATCTTCTCGAGGTAGTTCTCCTCCGTGACGGTGCCGCCGCGCCCCGTCGAGACGAAGCCGCCCCACCCCTGGCCCTCCTTCACGGTGGTGCTCACCCCCACGAGGAGCTGGTGCGCCACGCCCCACGTGTCGAACTTGAAAATGGCGTCCTGCCCCGCGTAGAAGGTGCGGTACAGCCGATCCCCCGCGCCCCACTCATAGCGCTGGCCGCTTGCCGGGTCGGGGTCGAAGCCGGTGTTGGAGTAGGGCCCGCGGTAGTCATAGCGGTTCTCGTTCTGGAAGAAGGAGAGGCGCGTGCGCAGGGTCAGCCAGTCCGTCACGTCGCCGTCAAGGCGGAAGGTGCCGCCGAAGGTCTGGAAGCGCATCCGGTCGCCGGGGCGCGTGTAAGTGTCGTCCCAGCCGCTCCCGTAAGGCTTGCCCCAGCGCGTGCGCACGCCCTGGAAGGCCGGCTGGTCGCTGTGTTGGTAAAACAGGTCAAGCCCAGCCTCCAGCCGATCCGCCACGCGGAGCGACAGGCCCGGCGCGGCGGAAAAGGTCTTCCCATGACCCGCGCCGGAGGCCGCCCACCCCGGGTCGCGCCACTCATAGGCCATCGGCACGCGCACCGCCGCGCGCCCCTCCCCCAGCACGCGGTTCACGTCCGCCGCGGCCTTCAGGCGCGTCCCGGAGGCCTTGGAATAGGAGCCCCGGAAGAGGAAGTCGTGGAAATCCTCCTCGAAGGAGGGGCGCTTCGGCTGCAGGATGACCGTGCCGCCCGCGCCCATCAAATCCTCCATGCTCCCCATCTGCGCGCCGTACGCGCCGCCGACCGGCCCTTTCACGATGTCCACCCGCTCCAACAGCGTCGGGTCAAGGAAGGTCGCCACGCCGCCCGTCAGCGGCACCCCGCCCAACAGCACCTCGCTCCCCGAGTAGCCGCGGATCGTGTACGTCCCCGCCTGGCGCGCCATCACCGTCTTCCCGCCCTGATAGATGCCCGGCTGCAACGTGATCAGCTGATCCAGGTCGGCCGCGTTTCGCTCGCGGATGAAATCCTCCGTCAGCGAATCTACCGTGAAGGGCGAGCGCTCCGGCGGCAACGCCACCAGCGTCCCCGCGTCTGTCGTCTCCGCCCGGTACTTCGGCAACGGCGCCGCCGTCACCCGAACCACCTCGTTCGTCTCGGAGCCCAACGCCGCATCCACGCCCAAGGCGCCCACCAGGAAAGTCGCCGCGAATAATTTCATACGCCTAAATGTATCGCAATCTCTCCCAAAACGCAACCCTTTTTTCACCCCTGTCAAGCCCCTGCCGCCGACCGCGCGCCCGGGCTGATGCCCGCGCCCGCGGTTGGCAACGGGCGGCGTGACGGAGGGGCGGCAGGCGGGCTGGCGCAAGTCGGCGCCGAGGCCGGACGGGTGGCTTGCCGGGAAAGTCCGGGGAACAAAAAACGGTGGCCGCACCCCCCCTCTGGGGCACGGCCACCGAAAAATTGGCTCCGAAGGCAGGATTCGAACCTGCGACCAAGTGATTAACAGTCACCTGCGCTACCACTGCGCCACTTCGGACTGTGGTTTGTTTTCCTCTCTCGCATGGTAGCGGGTGAGGGGATCGAACCCCCGACACGCGGATTATGATTCCGCTGCTCTACCGACTGAGCTAACCCGCCATGTCGGGAAAACGACGCCTATGATAGCAAAGCGGATTGCCGCACGCAAGCCTTTTTTTCGTCTTCGGCAAAAATCCCGCGCGTCGGGCGAACGGCGGCTTGTGGGCGCGCCGCGGATTTGAGATGCTGTGGGGCGAACAAGGAGGTTTCCCAAGATGGCACAGGCCGATTATCTGATGGAAGATCGCGGGGATCGCCCCGGGCAAGGCACGTTCCGCAGGCCGGAGCCCTACACCGAGGCGCGGTTGGCGCGGCTGTACCGCAAAATCCCGCTGGACAGCGCGGGGGAAACGCTGCTGAGGCGGGCCTTCGCGGCGGCGGCGAACCTGTACGGCGTCCTTGCGCTGACGGATTTCTGGACGTTGTTCAAGGGGATGTTCCCGGGGGCCGTCCCGGAGCGGGCCTTCTTCGCCTTCGCCAAGGTGGCGCGGCACGACTTCCTGGACGACCCGGGGTTCTACATCCTTGGGGAGGAGGAGATTTGGGACGCACCGCGGAAGTCGACCGCCCGCGACCGCCTCATCGTCAACGCCGCCTACCTGCGCGACGGCGACTATGCCGACGCGATCGACCTGTACCACCCCCATGTCGCGGACTACGCGCGCCTTGGGGCCGAGGCCTTCCTGGCCTGCGCGGAGGGGACGCTCGGCGAGCGGCGGGCGGCCTACAAAGGCCACGCGCCAGGCGAGGTGGCGGAAGCCATCGCCGAGGCGGAGCGGGAAGACGCGGCCTTCGCGCCGTGGGACGAGGAGACCCTCCGCGCGAAGCTCGGCGAACTGGGGCTCGACGGCCCGCGCGAGCGTCTGCTCCGCGCCGCCTGCGCCGCGCTGGCGGAGCTGTACGGCATCGCGCCGCTCGCCGCAATCAAAGCGGTCCTCGATGCCCACCACCCCGGGATGTTCCCGGAAGAGACGCTCGCGGGCTACCTGGCACTCATCAACCACGCCGAGGGGCTCTCCTTCGCCGCGATAGATCTGGGTAAGGACGGCGTCGCCGTGGTCGACGGCACGCTCCTCGACGCGGACGACCCCAAGGCGGCCTGCGAGGCCCTCCGGGGCGACCTCGACCCCAACCTGCCCTATTACGTCCCGACGCAGGAGGAGCTCGCGGCGATCACCCGGGCCGTCGCCGCCGACGCGGTCGCCCCCTGCTGCACGGATCCCCGGGCCGAGCGCGCCGTGCTCGGGCACCTCGCCGCCGCGAAGGGCTCCCCCGAGGGGCAGGCCTCTTTCCGCAACGCCGTGCTCGGCCTTGCGCGCTATCAGGCCTATCTCGACGAGGACGCGCTCCGCGACGACCTCACCCACTTCGCCCACCAGGCCGGCGTCTCCCTCCCGCACGCCAGGCTCAACGCCCTCTGCGAGGCCTTCCCGGCCTACTGGCGCCACGCCCGCGCGCAGGCCCTCAAGGGCCACACCCCCGCCGAGGCCGAGGCCCTTTTGCTACAATAAGCCAAGAAAGGAACCGACCAATGGCAGAACTCATCGTCGCGCTGGACGTGCCGGGCAAGGACGCGGTGGCCAAGACCCTCGCCACCCTCGGCGACACCGTGGACTTCTACAAAATCGGGCTCGAGCTCTTCACCGCTGAGGGCCCCGACATCGTGCGCCTCGTGCGCGGCGCCGGCAAGCGCGTCTTCCTGGATCTCAAGCTCCACGACATCCCCCGCACCGTCGAGCGCGCCGTCCGCTCCATCGGCGGCCTGGGCGTGGAGCTCGCCACCATCCACGCCTCCGGCGGCAAGGCCATGATCCGCGCCGCCGCCGAGGCCGCCGCCGCGTTCGGCCCCGACGCCCCCAAGATTCTCGCCGTCACCTGCCTCACCTCCCTTGACCAGGGCGACCTGGGCGACCTGGGCGTCGCCCGCGCCATGCCCGCGCAGGTCGAGGCCCTCGGCCTCCTGGCCATCCAAAACGGCGCCGACGGGATCGTCTGCTCGCCCAAGGAGGTCGCCGCGATGGGCCGCGCCCTCATCCCCGCCGCCCAGGGCCGCCCCGTCTGCCTCGTCACCCCTGGCGTGCGCCCCGCGGGCGCGGCGGTGGGCGACCAGAAGCGCGTCGCCACCCCCGCCGGGGCCGTGCGCGACGGCTCCACCCACCTCGTCGTCGGCCGCCCCATCCTCGAGGCCCCCGACCCCGCGGCCGCCGCCCGCGCCATCCGCGCCGAGATGGACGCCGCCCGCGCGTGACGCGATCGCCGGCGCGCGCCATGCCCCGAGAGATTACCGTTTGATAATGCGGCGGCAAGGCTGGAAAGAGGTGGCTATGGGACAATGGGGGCATGAATGGAACAGAATCGCTTTCATGCACGCTGGTGGTGCCTTGCCACAACGAACGGGAACGCTTGGACCCCGAGGCCTTCCGCGCGGCCGAGCGGGGGTTCCCCTGGTTGCGCCTGTTGTTCGTGGACGATGGGAGCACGGACGGGACCGCTGAGCTCCTGCAAGGGTTCCGGGTGCTGCGGCTGGGCAGGCGCCAGGGCAAGGCCGGCGCCGTCCGAGCCGGGATACTGGCGGCGTTGCCGTCCTCCCGGCCAGGCGACCTGGTGGGGTTCCTGGACGCCGACCTGGCCACGCCGCTCGCGGATGTCGCGGGCCTTTGCCTGGCGTTGGCCGGGCGCCCGGGGGTGGCGGCCGCCTTCGGCTCCCGCTGGCGCCATCTGGGCGGGGCCATCGAGCGGCGCCCCCTGCGGGCGCTGAGCGGCGCCGCGATGGCCACGGCCATCCGGTGGGCAACCAGACTGCCCGTGTACGATTCGCAATGCGGGGCCAAAGTCTTCCGGGCGGAGGCCGCGCGCGTGCAGTCGCTCATCCGCCGGGCCACGCGGCAGCGCGAGCCGACGATCCTGCGCGTGGGGGATCTGACGTTGGACCGGATCTCGCGGAAGGTATCGCGGGCCGGGCAAGCAATCGAGTTGCAGCGGCTGGAGTTCCTGCTTTTGGAGTACCTGATGCGGAACGTCGGGCGCGTGGTGTCGAAATCCACCATCATCGAGCATGTGTGGGGTTATGACTTCGCCCCCGGGACGAACGTGGTGGAGGCGCGCGTCTGCCGTCTGCGCGAGAAGATCGACCGCGCGTTCGCGCAAAAGCATATCCGCACGGTCAAGGGGTTCGGCTATGTCCTGGAATAAAAGGCGCCCGGTGGGCATCCGCACCACGATCACGGCCGCCTTCACGCTCGCGGCCACGGTCGCGATGGCGATCACCTTCGCTTCGATGGCGCTTGTCAACCAGTCCATCCTGCGCCACGGGCTCGACCGGGAGCTGGAGGACGTCTGGCGCCTCCTGGCGAAAGGGATCGAACAGGAAGGCGAGGCCGCGTTGGCCAAGACGCCGCCGCGCGTCTTCGCCGCCATCCTCGCGCCAAACCGGCGGACCTACCTGGCGCAGTCGTCCTCGACGGAAGGGCGCAGGATGGTCTTCATGAAGCCCCATTACGGGATGCACGGCGAAAGCCCAAACCCGAGGGGCTTCTGGTTCCAGTCCCCGGAAACCGACTACAACGGCAAACGCCGCGTCCGCTTCCGGGTCTGCGGCAAGTTTCTGCCGGACGGGCGGATCCTGGCCGTGGCGCGTGGCCTGGGGACGAACGACCGCGCCCTCCTGCGGGCATTGGCCGTGGGTGGGACGGGCGTGGCCGTGATGGCCGGGCTGATGGTGCTCCTGGGCAGGTTCTGCGCGCAGCGCCTCTCCAAGCCGTTCCGGGAGACGGTGCAGGCGGTCGAGGACATGGCGGCGGGCGACTTCTCCCGGCGCGCGCCGGAACGCCCCGGCTCCCCCTCCGAGGTGGCCTGCCTGACCCGCGCCGTCAACGCGATGGCCGAGAACACCGAACGCCTCATGGGCGACCTGCGGGCCGTCACCGACAACATCGCCCACGACCTGCGCACCCCCGTCACGCGCCTCCGCGCCAACGCCGAGCTGGCGCTGACGATGGACCCCGCGCAGGCCCTGCTCCCGGGTGAGGTGGCCGAGGCCTGCGATGCGATGATGGAAATCATCGAGGCCATCCTCGAGATCGCGCGCCTGACCCACGGCATCGACGTCGGGCAGACGGCCCCGGCCCTCCCCGCCGACATCCTCGCCGAGCTCACGGAGCTCTACGCCCCCGTGGCCGAGGAGCGCAGGCTCGCCCTGCGGTGCCATGCGCCGGCCTCCGTTGGGCGGCGCATGGTCAACGCCCCCCTCGTCCGCCGCGCACTCTCCAACCTGATCGACAACGCCCTCAAGTTCGTGCCCGCCGGCGGGCACGTGCGGCTGGGCCTCGCCTGCTCGCGGACGAGCCTGCGCCTGTGGGTGGCCGACGACGGCCCGGGCGTCCCCGAGGCCATGCGCGAGTGGATCTTCAACCGCTTCGACCGGGGAGACCCCGCGCGCGGCGGGCATGGCTTCGGGCTGGGGCTGGCGTTGGTCCGGGCCGTGGCGCAGGCGCTCGGCGGGCAGGCCGGGTTCCGCCCCGTCCCCGGCGGCGGCTCCGCCTTCTTCCTGCGGCTCCCGGCACTCCCCTGCCCGGCGGTCCGGGACGGCGCCGCGGGATAACCAAACGGTCATCTTTCGGCAAGGGCCACGCCAAGGCGGCCTGCTATGCTTGGCATCGTTCTTTTAAGGAAAGGTGCCATCCATGCGTTTCTTGACCGCACTCTTCTTCACCCCGGCCATCGCCCTGATCATGGCCCTGCCGCTCATCCTCCTGCTTGGCGCGTGGCTCTGGAACATGGCCGCCCTGCCGGTGTGGGACCCCAGCGAGGCCCGTTACGCCACGCTCGCCGCGAACATGGAGCGGACGGGGGATTTCATGCGCCCGGCCTTCTGGCACCATGGGACCTACCAGACCTTCGCGGGCAAGCCGCCCCTGGCCTTCCAGGCCGGCGGGCTCACCTGCGCGGCCTTTGGGCGGACGCCCTTCGCGGTGCGCCTGCCCTCCTTCCTCGCTGCGTTGGGGACGTTGGCGCTGCTCTATTGGGGTGCGGGCCGCACCAAGCCCCTGCCCCTCCTGGCGACGATGGTGGGCTTCCTGATCCTCGCGGGCGTCTGCATGACGGATATGCCATTGACCTTCGCCGTCACCGGGATGCTCGTTGCCTTCCGGCGCTACGCGGTGCGCCCTTCGATGGCGCTGGCGTTGCTGACCGGCCTCTTCGCGGCCCTGGGGTTCCTGACGAAGGGGCCGGTGGCGCTGGCGCTCGGCGGCCTCCCGGCGGTCGCCTGGGTGGCGTTGAACGGCTTCCCCCGGGGCATGGGCCGGAACCATGCGTTCGCCGCCGCGCTCCTCTTCCTGGCACTCGCCCTGCCGTGGTTCCTCCTGATGGAGCTCCGGGAGCCGGGCACGCTGCGCTACTTCTTCCTGAACGAGAACATCGGGCGCTTCCTGGTGCAATCCTATGGCGACCGCTACGGCTCGGGGCACAAGTTCTTCTTCGGCGTCGCCGTGCCGTGGCTCCTGCTGGTCGCCTTCCCGTGGGGCCTGAGCCTCTTCCGCAAGGCGGCCTAGCGGCGTCTGCGCGACTGCTTCCCGGCGATCGCGACGCTGACGATGGTCGGCTTCTGGTGCCTGACGCCCCGCGTCCCCGTCGCCTACCTGCTCCCCGCCGCGCCGATGCTCGCCTGGTGGCTGGCGGAGCGGCCCACGCGCGGCTTCCGCTGGTGGCCCGCCGTCGCCCTGGCCCAGGCCGTGCTCCTGCTCGCCGCCACGCCGCTCCTGCCCAGGCTCAAACCCAACAAGTTCCCCGTCAACGTGTACCTGGCCCTGCCCGAGCGCGCCACGCTCTCCTTCGAGAACAACAGCCCGCCCTACAGCGCGGAGTTTTACCTCGGCGACCGCGTCTGCCGCACCGGCGCCCTTGACGGCGACTTCCAGGCCTACCGCAAAGGCAAGGTCTGGCACATCCGCCCCCTCTCCTGCCCCACCCCATGACCCGCCCGGGCCTGCACGCCGTGGGGCGCTTTGCTACAATGGCGGCGTGAAAGGAATTGCCCTCCGGCGCGGCCGACCGCCGCCGGGGGCGCCGCCGCCAGAGATGAAGAAGTCCCAAGCGTACGTCACGCGCGGGGCGCCCGCCGCGCGGGCCCTCCCCGAATGGGAGCCGCCCCCGCCGGCGCCGCGCGTCCCCCACCCCTCCGCGCTCGCCCCGGCCGATCTGCCGCGCGACCGCGGCATGGCCGGGCCCGTCGGCGCCTACGAGGTGCCGCCCCTCTCGCGCGCCGTCGACGCCAGCCTCCAGGCCCTCGCCGAGCGCCTCCGCGGCGCCCCGCTCGACGACGCCGAAGCCGCCCTTGATGCCCTCCTCCCCCCCGCCGAGCGCCACCGCGTGGCCGTCGAGGCCCTCGAGGGCGGGCGGATTGTCCTCGCGGTGCGCCGCGAAGACCGCTTCCGTTACGCGCGCCTCCTCGCGCCCCGCCTCCGCGCCGCCCTCGCCCCCGCGCACGGCCCGCTGGACATCCGCCTCATCGAACGCTGAACGCCATGAAATGGTTCGTCTATAACCTCCTCTTCGCCGTCGCCTACGTGCTGATGATGCCCAAGTTCCTCGTCCGCATGGCCAGGCGCGGCGGCTACGCCAATCGCTTCGCCGACCGCTTCGGGCGCTACCCCGGGGCCATCCGCGAGCGGTTGGGCGACGGCACGCCGCGCGTCTGGGTCCACGCCGTCTCCGTGGGCGAGGTCGCCGTGGCCGGGCAGCTAATGGACGAGCTCCGCCGCCAACGCCCGGGCCTGGCCTTCGTCCTCTCCGTCACCAGCAGCACCGGCTGGGCCCAGGCCGAAAAGCACCTCGGGCCCGGCGACGTCCTCATCTACAACCCGCTCGACTACCCCGGGTGCGTCCGCCGCGCCCTCCGCGCCGTCAACCCCCTGGCCTACGTCATCACCGAGACCGAGCTCTGGCCCAACATCATCCGCCACGCCACCGACCGCGGCATCCCCGCCTTCCTCGTCAACGCCCGCATCTCCGACCGCAGCGCCCCCGGCTACCGTCGCCTCCGGTGGTGGTTCGGCCCCGTCCTCAACCGCCTCGCCCACGTCTACGCCCAGAGCGACCTCGACGCCCGCCGCCTCGCCGACGCCGGGTGCGACCCCGCCCGCGTCACCGTCACCGGCACCATGAAGTTCGACGTCGCCCGCCGCGCCCCCGAGAAGGAATCCGCCCTCCGCGCCTACCTCGACGCCGCCGGCTTCGACCCCGCCGCGCCCCTCCTCCTCGGCGGCTCCACCTGGCCCGGCGA